>QKHS01000085.1 GCA_003249955.1 Bacteroidales bacterium
TCATAATTTAATTTTATAATTTAATTAATAATATTTCAAAAATTAAAGTCGCAAATATACTTCTAATCTTTTAAAAAGATGACAGAAATCACGATTTTTTGAATCTGCCGGGTGCTTTTATGTGTTTGTACAAGCTTCGTGTCGCCTGCAAACAGCTTAGAAATAGTTGTTTAACTATAGCTGGATTTAAGATTTGTTTTATAAAACAGCGAATATCGGATTGTCCTAAAAAACTATAAATTCCTGATGAATTTTATTATTTCAGTCTTTGTAATTTCATACGCTTCGTAATGAGGAATATGTCCGCAATTTTCAATAAGCAATATTTCGATTTTTCCGCCTGAGTTTTGTTTTATGGAATATACCTGTCGTTCTGTACCGTAATTATCGTCTTTACCCTGAATGGCAAGAACCGGGCATGTAATATCTTTAAGAATATTTTCTATATTCCATTTACGGTTTTCTTCAGTAAGCCATGTGTCACACCATCCATAAAACATACTTTCTGTTTTATCACCGTGATATTTTTCCAGTTTGCTGTGAAGATTTCCGGTTAAATAAGCATTGCGTGTTCTTATGAGTCCGCTTATGCTTAATTCGTCGATAAATACATGGGCTGCTTCGGAAATAACTCCCATAGTTTTTTGCGGAAACTTTGCAGCATATAGTAAAGAAATTGTTGCTCCGTCGCTGTGTCCTATAAAGATCTTAGGATTGTCATCAATATCAAGTTTGCGAAATATTTTTGGCAGCCAGTCGCTGGCTTCATCTTTTAAGAAATCTGAACTTCTGGCTCCTGTAATTTTCTCCGATTTTGCATAACCGTATCTGTCATACATAAAAGCCGGGAGTTGAAGTGCGTTTGATAATTCTTCAGGAAAAGTTCTCCATTGCTCGCAACTGCCAAGTCCTTCGTGTAAAAAAATGAGCACAGGAGTGGTGCCGGAAAGTAAATTTTTGTTTATGAATTCGTAATATATTGATTTACTGTTTATTGTAAGATAACCGGATGTATTGTGCATTTTATTAAAAGTTCTGTCAGGTATTCAGGACGCAAAGCTAATATTTTGCGGCAGAAATTCCAACCTAAAATCAATTGTTCGGTTCTTTATTTGAACTGATATTGATTAGTTTTTTCATCCCGTTGGTAATGCGGCTTTCAAAACTTATTGTTGCAGAGTCCTTACCCATATTTTCGGTTTTGTCGAGCCCATGACCATAAATTTCCTGAAGTATATGTGCGTATTTTTTATAAATAACATTACGCCTTAGTTTGAGAGTTGGCGAGAGTTCTCCTGTAGGCTGTGACCATTCTTCGCAAACAAGGCGGAATCTTTTAATCTTTTCGTGATCGCCAAGAGTTGCATTCACAATATCAATTTCTTTTTGTACTTTCTTTATTATTTCAGGGGTTTTTATAAGCTCAGTGTTGTCACGATAATGAATTTTATGTTTTGATGCAAAGAAATGTAAATGGTTAAAATTCGGAGAAATAAGAGCACTTACAAATTTTTCATTTTCACCCACTATCATTAGCTGTTCTATAGTGCTTGAAGATTTAAATTTGTTTTCGATTACCTGTGGGGCAATATACTTTCCGCTTGAAGTTTTAAAAATTTCTTTTTTGCGGTCTGTTATTTTAAGGTATTTTCCGTCAATAAATTCGCCTATGTCGCCAGTGTGGAACCAGCCTTCGTCATCAATTATGTTAGCTGTAGATTCCGGATCTTTATAATATCCGAGCATAATGTTGGGGCCTTTTGCAAGGATTTCTCCGTCTTCGGCCAGCTTTATCTGAACTCCTTCGAGAACAGGACCTACTGTCCCTAGCCGAGCTTCGTTCCAGTTTGGCCAGTTTACTGCCAGAACAGGGGAGGTTTCACTTAACCCGTATCCTTCACAGATTCTTATTCCGGCAGCAGTATATAGTCTGGTGAGCCTTACCTGCAGTGAGGCTCCGCCGGAAACAACAGTAACTATGTTGCCGCCAAAAGCTTCCTGCCATTTTTTAAATACAAGTTTTCGTGCAATCTTAAGCCTTATGTTGTAATATGCAGAATTTTTCCCGGCATCGTCATATTTTGTTCCAAGTCTTACAGCCCAGAAAAAAATCCAGCGTTTTATACCTTTAAGGTCTTTTCCTATTGAAATTATCCTGTCATAAAACTTCTCGAGCACTCTTGGTACTGAATTAAACAAATGAGGCTTAATGTCTTTTAAGTCGTTTGCAATTGTTCCCAGACTTTCAGCATAATAAATGGAAACCCCTTTCATCTGGAAAGAATAGTTAAGCATTCTTTCATAAATATGGCAAAGCGGAAGGAAACTAAGAGCTTTTTGTCCGAAATTTATCGGGACAATCGGTTTTACGGCAGCTGCGTTACTAAGAATATTTTTATGAGAAATCATTACCCCTTTAGGATTTCCGGTGGTTCCTGATGTATAAATCAAGGTATGAAGATCGTTTTCGTCAACCGATTTTTTTATTTCTTCAAGTTTTGCCTGAAGTTCTTCTTCTTTTTCCTGTGCTTCCTGAATAAGGCTTACCCAGTTCTCGATACCTTCAATATGATGGAAAGTAAAAACTTTTTCTATTTCAGGAATTTTGTCAGCAACCGGTTTCAGTTTTTTGTACATTCCTGCATCCGAAACAATAATTATTCTGGCTTCGCAGTGTCTTAGTATGTATTCCATTTCTTCTGATCCAAGGGTGGTATAAACAGGAACATGAACAAGACCTGCAAGTGAAATTCCCATGTCGGCGATATTCCAGTGAGGAAGACTCTGAGACATTGTAACAATTTTTTCACCTTTTTTAAAACCTTTATTTATAAGGCCGCATGCAAATAAATGTGAATATTTGTAATAATCGGTGGCGGAGAAATTAACCCACGATCCTTTGTCTTTGTACGAAAAAGCATCTTTAAGGTCTGCATAATCAGTTTTATATAATTCTAAAATGTCGAAGACACGTTTGATTTCCATATCTTAAAAATTTTAATTTATACTGTTGACTAAGGATTCCAGTGTTTGCTGGTTTTTTGAAACGGACAGCTTCCGCATCTTTTAGGGTGCTTTATTATTGATGAAAACCAATGTCTGTAACCTGCGGTAAAAGTAAAAGTGTTTGGCTGATGTCCGTAAATTGCAGATATGGTTATATCGTTTTTATCATTTATGAATAAGGCATATTCCAGTTCTGCCATAATGCCTAACTTGTATTCCCAGTCTCCGTTTGCAGACCAGGAATTATCTGTTTCATACAGCGGAATTGTTGCCCATGAATCTCTGCCGTAAAGATTTCCTCCTACGCCCACACTTAACGAGTTTCTCCAGATTTGGACAATTCTTTGCTTTACCCCGAGGTGAAGGAAAAAACCCGGTTTTGAAGCAGCATCACTCAGAAATCCCAGCATTGCACGGGCAGAAAAAGTATCACTCCTTAAATAAGTTTCATAAACAAGAATAAAACAAGGTTCTGTTATAAAAATCCCGTTTGCGTCAATACGGTTTTCAAATAAAAGCGAGTTCTTTTCATTAAAAGGGTGAATACCCAAAGGGGCAAACTTAAACTGAATAGTTGACTGCGCATTTGCAGTTAATGAGAATGCCCAGATTACAAGAATGCTTATAAATATTTTAATGCCAGTTTCTTTCATAATATTGTCAGGGTAATAAGATACCTTATATTATTAACCCGTGTAACTGTAATTTTATTTCAAAAATATACATTATTTGTCTCGCTGATACCTCAATTTGATGATTTTTATCAATATTTTTTTGTGAAAATAAAAACAGAGAAGGCTAAATGCTTGTTTTTCAGTTTGTTATAAAATTAAGGTTTTTAAAAATTTGTTGATAATTATCGTAATGATTATTTGTTACACAAAATAATAAAACCTGTGATTATTCTCTCTTTGTATCAGTTGAGTCAATTATTCTTTTAATATCTTCCTGCGTCATGTAATATTTCTTTTTTTTCTTAAGGTATTTTTCGCTGACATAAGGTGAATTATAAATAAAATCAGTGAAGCACAAAACTTCATACCCCATGTTATTTACAATTGTAAGCGAGTCTGTCATCCATTCCGTTTTTCGTCTGTACTTTTTACACCAGGTATATTTAATTCCCATTCCGGCAACCTGAAGTATATTCCTTGATTTATAATCAATTACATGCATTATTTCATGTCCGGTTAGTCCTGTTTTTGCACTGTCGGGAATAGTGCCGAAGTTTAAATCAGGGTTGGAGCAACTGTCTCTTACACTTATAATATAAATTCTTTTTTTCGGTTTTTTCAGAATTGTCCTTAGCAGAGGCTGAGCTTGTCCCATACTTTTTATTTTATGTTTTCTGAAAATGATAAATGTTGAGTCGGCACTTTCAATATTGCTTATTGCCTTGTATGCGCAGTTTTTTTCTTTTTCGGACCATGCCTGCTTTCCTGTAAAGACATGGTATTCTCCCACCGGAATTTCATAGCTTATGCAAGACAGAAAAAGTAATGAAACTGCAGTTAATAATATGTCTCTTTTTAAGTGCTTCATTTTTATGCAAGTTAGTAAAATTTCACAGCAAACTTAATCAGGATAAACGAAGTAAAAACGAATTTTAAATTCAGAATACGAAAAAACTATTTCTTTTTCCCGGCTTTTTTATTTCTGGCTTGTTTTGTTGCACTTGTTTTCGGGAACTTTGTGGTGTTTTGCTTGTGATTTGCAGTTACTGATTTTCCCAAAAGTTTTTCTGCCAGATCTTTTCTGCCTGCCTTATTAAGTGACATAAGCAGGTCTTTTTTTACTTCCGGTTTGTACCAGAAAAAATATTTAAGTTGTTTTTCTCTGTCTTTTTGGTCTTTGGCCACAAAAAGTTTTTCGCCTGTATATGGATTTATTTCTGTATAAAACATTACTGTTGCCAGGGTCATAGGAGTAGGGGTAAAGGCCTGAACCTGTTCAAGTTTAAATCCCATATCTTTTGTGTCAATTGCCAGTTCTGCCATTTCCATTTCGGTGCAACCCGGATGTCCTGATATAAAATAAGGGATTAATTGCTGATTAAGACCGAATTTTGTATTAACCTTATCGAACAGGACTTTAAGTTCCCGGAATCCGTTAAAACTTGTCTTTCGCATCAGTGACAAAACTTTGGGAGAGGAGTGTTCCGGAGCAACTTTCAGCCTTCCTGATACAAATTTAGAAATCAATAATTCCAGATATTCTCTGTTTTGTTTATTCACTGACGGGTTTTTTGTGTCGTGTAAAGCAATGTCGTATCTTACCCCGCTTCCGATGCTTATTTTTTTAATTCCCTCAACTTTCAGCGATTTTTTGTAAAGTTCGCCAAGTGCTGCATGTGAGGTGTTGAGATTGCTGCAAACTTTAGGGAAAATGCACGATGGCTTTTTACATTTTTCACAAACAGACAAATCAAAACCATGCATTTTATACATATTTGCTGACGGCCCGCCGATGTCAGAAATATGACCTCTGAAATCAGGCATTTTTGCAACTTTGTTCAGTTCTTTAAGAACAGATTCTTCGGAACGGCTACTGATATGCTTACCCTGATGTGCCGAAATTGTACAAAAACTGCATCCTCCGAAACATCCGCGGTGTATATTGACAGAATGCTTAATCATATCATAAGCCGGAATAGGTTCTTTGCCGGAATATCTGGGATGAGGAAGACGTGAAAACGGTAAATCGTAAATTTCGTCAATTTCTTTTTCACTCAAAACAGGCAAGGCCGGGTTAACAATCAGTCTTTTTGTTTGCAAATCCTGAATAATCCGTCTGTTGGAATTGCAATTTGACTCCTGCTCAACTTTGACAAAATTCTTTGCATATTTAAGTTTGTCCGACTGTAACTCCTTGTACGAAAATAATTTTATGTCTGTTTCTTTTCTGTCCTTGAAGTCGCTGAGATAAGCAATCTGTTTAATGTTGTAACAATTATAAATTTGTCCCGATTCATTAAGCTTGCCGGCTATTTGCAGAATTGATTTTTCGGACATTCCATAAGTAAGCAGATCTGCTTTGGATGATTCCAGAACCGAAGTTAAAAGTTTATTCTGCCAGAAATCGTAGTGTACAAACCGGCGCATAGATGCTTCAATCCCGCCTATTACCACGGGAATTTCAGGGTATAAATTTTTAAGAATATTTGAATAGACAATTGTTGCATAATCGGGACGCTGTCCGGTTTTTCCTCCGGGAGTGTAAGCGTCTTCAGAACGGAGCCTTTTAGCTGCCGTATAATGGTTGAGCATAGAATCCATATTTCCTGCCGAAACTCCGAAAAATAAACGTGGTTTGCCTAGCTTTTTGAAATCACGTAAATCATCACGCCAGTTTGGCTGAGGTAAAACTGCCACACGGTAGCCGGCTTTTTCGAGTACACGGGCAATAACTGCTGTGCCGAATGAAGGATGATCTACATATGCATCTCCGCTGATGAGAATAACATCAACATAATCCCAGCCAAGAGTTTGTATTTCTTTGGCAGATGTGGGAAAACTTTTAAGGCTGTCAGGTACTTTGGTTTTTACCACGACGGGAAAGGTTCGGAAAACAATGAATTACTCAATGGCCTTATTGCAGGATTATCATAGAACCCGTTTACAGGATTATGAAACATCGGATTTTCGGGAGAATAATTTCTGACAGAAAAATCGGCACTTATGCAAAAATTATCTTTTATTTTATAATCAACACCCACTGAACTGTATGATAATCTGCTTCCGGCATTAAACGAAGAAACGTCAAATACTCCTGCTGCTCTTACGCGTAGATTATTTGTTACCATGTATTCTCCTTTGGCAAACATATAGTAATTTACCATTTTGTTGTTTGTGAGATTATTATTGCTTTCCTGCCATTGCATGAAAGTTGGGACAGAACTGTAAGTCATCATTGTCCCGGCAGATAATGTAAATTTTTTACTTACTTTATATCCGACTTCAGGAGCCATATAGCTTGAAAACATGCCGTTGCCGTAAAGACTTGAGTACATTGTTCCTGTATTAAGTTTTACCTGAAGCCTGTTTTCTTTTTTTAACGGAGATTTATCGTAAACAGTTTTGGTACTGTCAGAATTAAGAAATTCTTCGTCACCAAAATATCTTGTCTCCTGCTGTGCATAAACCAAAGCATTAAGGGAAACAAAAACCAATATTAAAACCTTTTTAATCATTGTTTTAATTTTTTGTAAAGATACAAATTTTTGAGATATAATTTTATGAACAGATGTTTTTATTCCTGGCAAAGATTCAACTATAAAATCATGGTTTTGTTAGGAATGTAATTAAAAGGACTCTTCCTTAATAGTATATTTAATTGCTTATTAATCAGGTGTTTATAATTGTAAAATTGTTTAAATTTTTATCTTTTCTGGCATACTTATTGTTAAGAGGCATTGTTATTTTTTTCACTAATTTAAATAAATTAACTGTATGAAATCAATTTTACCTGTAGCAGTACTGATTTTTATTACCTCGCTTTGTAATGCGCAAATCAAAACAGGACTGAAAGACTTAAAAGAAAAAGCATCTGATAAAACCGGTATTGTGTCCGGTAAGTCAGATAAAACAGAAAAAGTTAAAGAAAATGCAAGTGGTGTTCCGGAATATGATCCCGAAGATCCTGTTTATCGTGCTTACAGCATTGTAAGAGATGAACTGAGTTCTACCCGCAATATAATGAAACCACTGGAGTGGGATAAAAATATTGAGGGCAGAAATGATGATGCCACAAGATATCTTGCAAAAGCAAAAGAAAATCTGGTTAAACTGCAAAGTGATCCGATAGAATCTAAAAAGCCTTATGTTAAAGATCTTGAACAACAGTATAATGAAGTTGAAGCAGAAAGGAAAGCTAAATATGACAGTTATACTGCCGATCAGGAATGGGAACAGAAAATAGAATCTTATTACAAATTTGCCATCATGGGATGGGAAATGCAGGACAAAACCCTTGAGCCTTCATATACCGGATATTATAACATGAAGAAGGAATTTGAAGCTACCAGACCGGAAAAATATAACAGCTCATATGTTCAGAAGAGAATTGCAGATGTGGATAATTTCTTTCAGGTTGAGGTATATAAAATTGTTCCCGAACTTGATAAAGACGTTGACAAAGTTATTTCGGAGATACATGCTAAAAACGTTGATGGTGATGAGGATTATCTTTTGAATGCGAAAGGTTACGTAAAAGATTTTGAAGAAATAATCCCGATAATTACTTATAACAGAAAATATTTGCTTGAAAATAAAGCAGATATTGATGCTGTTCAGGCTAAACTTGACAAAGAAAAAGCAATATTGGATGAATATATAAGCAGTGGTAAATATGACGCACATGTAGCCCAATTCGAACAGGCTTTAATTGATGCTGTGAGACTTGCACCTAAAAAAATGTCTAATGCCGGTTACGAATCTATGGCCAGAGCCGGGGTTGATGAAGGAGAAGTTCTTCGGGTGGTAATAACTTCAGACGTGTGGAGTGTTAAAAAAACAGATTGGGGATTTCCGGAATATAAATATTTGCCTGTTGATATTGCTGTTAGTTATAAAGGGAAATGCTGGCTGGCATATGGACAGATAAGGAAAACTTACGAAGGCGGCGGAGTATATGGCGGCGAATTCTTTAGTTATTGGGGTCTTCAGGATGAAATGAATTGCAATAATGTAAATAAGTAATTATGAAAAATATAAGCTATTCCGAAAATTTAAAAAGGGGTAACTTTACAAAATAAGCTGAAAAATCAGCAGATCATAACATATGATTTGCTGATTTTACTTTATTTATGAACATTCAATATTGATGTAAAGAAGTCTCTTATTTGCCGGGAATTCTTTTTTGAGGGATGTTTGTTGTTGCTTTTCGCCGGCAAATAATTTTAAAAATATTTTACTAAAAGTAATATTTTTGTAAAAATCATACTAATGAAAAATATTCCGAATGGTTTTTCATTTGCCGGCATTATTTGTTTTTAGTAAAGGAGGAGAATAAATTTATTGTTAAATTAAATTATTTAAAGTCATGATATTTATTTGGAGAGGAATAGGTTTTTTAGTTCCGGTTGTTTTCTTATTGGTTGGTTGGATTGTTTCTTTCTGGTTTGACGGGTCATCTACAAAAATTCTGAATGCAGATTATCTGGGATGGACTTCATTGTTTACGGCTGTTTTGTTATTATTGCTTGGGCTGATGACTCATAACAAACATAAAGAAACGGGTGATTCTCAGGTAAAACACAAAAGAGCACATTTTTTCTATATACCTATATTATATTGGGGAGTAATTTTTGGGGTGTTAAGTATTTATTGTCTTGCTTTTGCAGGTAAAGAAAGCAGTCCGGAAGCAGTGGAAACAATAATTGAAGAACCTGTAACAAGGATAGTGAATTTTTATAACCCGGGAGATGATACTCTTACTTATATTGTTGCAGACGAGACAGGCGAAGGTCTTGTAAGCAGAGAAAAAGTTTATCCGGGTCAATATCTGAGTCTTGAACTTGATATGAAGTCGTATTTGTTTTCAGCATATAATCAGAATCGGGAAACTACACTTTTGCTTCCGGACAAAGAATATGCAAATGACACTTCAAAATATTTACTTCTTGAAGATGATAAAGGACAGTTTTATCAAAGAATTTTATATCCTGCTACTGCTGCAGAAGATGATTATGATGAGGCTTGGCTTGTTCTGGACGGAAAGCACAATCTGATTCTTGTTGATGTTACGGAATGGTGTTCAGGCAAAATTAAAACAGAGGATATTGACAGCCATGAGTGGACAGAAGATATTTACGATATTTATGATGCAAGAGATCTTATTGAACCGTTAAATAAAAAAGTGTTTAAAGGAAAGACTATCAGAGTTCTTGCCCCGGGAGAATACTTAACAGAGAAATTAGACGAAAATGAACAGGTTTACATGTTGATTCCTTTTGAAGGAGAATACCCTGATAATTCTTTTATATCCGGATGGATCAACAGTCTGAACTAAATAATAATTCACTTGGAGGATCTTAAAAAATTCATATCTGCTTATACCCCGGTTGATGAAGAAGACTGGGGTAAAATAGCAGCTTCGTTTGAAGAAAGAACTTTTTCAAAAGGAGAAGCTATATTGTCTGAGGGAGATATTTGTAAATACTTTTATTTTCTGCGTCAGGGAATTGTCAGATTTTTTATTGTTAATTCAGAAGGTAATGATATTACCAAGTTTTTTACAGTAGCTCCGTATTTTTTTACCTCGAAAATAAGTTTTAATAAGTGTATTCCTGCTGCTGAAAGCATTGAAGCAATAGAAAAATGCAGGGTCTTGCAGATTACTCTGGAAAATTCCAACAAGTTGATGGCAGTAAGAACCTGGAATGATTTTACAAGAAAATTATTACATGAAATACAGGATTTTACCGAAAAAGCTTTGGTCGAGGCCAGAACGGAAACCGCAGAAGAAATTTATAAAAAACTGATGTCTCAGAATCCGGGACTTTTAAACAGAATTCCTGTAAAATATCTGGCAACATATTTAGGAATTGCTCCGCAGTCATTAAGCCGGATCAGAAGAAAAATTGCTTTAGATGCAAAAAAGTAACATAGGTGTTTTTTTGTTAGTTATAATAACCGGATTTTTGTCCTTTAATTTAGAATTGATTAATAAAAAACACTATGTCAGGTTTTAAGAGCAAAATGTTCAATCTTTTTGTCAGGAAGTCGCATTTGTTGCGGGGACAACTCGTTAAAGAAACATTTGATGAAAATACGTCAATAACAGCATTTAGGGAAAGGTGTGAAAGAGGAGCGGAGAGGTATGCAAAAATACCGGAGACAGTTAACATACAGTCCGAAATTATTGAAGGAATTAATTGTGAAAGGTACACTCCGCAAAAATCACCTCAGGATAAAATAATCCTTTATGTTCATGGTGGCGGATACGTTTCCGGTTCATGCAGTGATCACAGGGCTTTTGTAACCAAATTCACAGAGTTTACAGGAGTATGTAATCTTATTTATGATTACAGGCTGGCCCCGGAGCATCCGTTTCCGGCAGCACTGGATGATTCCCTGTTAATGTACAGGTCTCTTTTGTCGGCAGGATACAAACCCGAAAATATAGTAATTGCCGGAGAATCTGCCGGAGGCGGGTTAACTCTGGCTCTTTTGCTTGCAATAAAAAATAATAATATTCCTTATCCTGCGGCTGCAGTTGCAATTTCGCCGTGGACAGATTTAACATGCTCAGGAGAATCGTACAAAACAAAAAACAGGCTTTCCCCGGCACCTTTAAATTCATGGTTTGTATTCAGCAAGCATTATTGCGGTGAAAGCAATCCCGAAAATCCGTTGATATCTCCGCTTTTCGGAGATTTGAAAGGTTTGCCTCCGGTTTTTATAAATTCAGCGGTTAACGACGAGTTGTACGATGACGGAGAAATGTTTTACAAAAAAGCAAAAGACGCTGGCGTGGATGTGAGTTTTCGTGCCGGTTACGGGATGATACATTGTTACCCGTTTTTTGCACCTATGTTCAGAGAGGCAACAGATGCAATGAACGAAATCTGTGTTTTTATAAGGGAAAAACTAATGCTGGACTGATTTTTTGTCAGGAATTAAATGCCCGAAAGATAATTTTATCTGTATAGGAAAAGAACTGTGTACTGTGAGCGGGAAACGGGGATCGAACCCGCGACCCTCAGCTTGGGAAGCTGATGCTCTACCACTGAGCTACTCCCGCATTGTTGTGCAAAAATAATTAAATAATTTTAATTAAAAATTTTTAAAATAAACTTTATTAAAAAACATATTGATTATTTTTACAGGAAAAAATGACAAAAAAACACCATCTATTATTTTTACCGCTTCTGGTATTTTTTGCAGTTTCCTGTTGTAATAATTCAAGTCCCAAAACACAAGAACCAGTTAACGATACAATAAATCAGAATTCAGAATATGTGCTGAAAACTGACAGGCATTTTCTTTTTGATTATGAGCCTGTTTGCGAAAACGGAGATATAAATGTTGTTGTCGAAATTCCTGCAGGTACACTCGAAAAATGGGAAGTAGATAAAAAAGAAGGTAGCATGAAACTTGAGTTTGTTGATGAAAAACCACGTATTGTGCAATATATTGCTTACCCGGGAAATTATGGCATGATTCCGCAGACTTTATTGCCCGAAGAACTTGGCGGTGACGGCGATCCGCTTGATGTAATTGTTTTGGGAGATGCTTCTGAGCGGGGTTCGGTAATTCAGTGTAAAGTTATAGGAATTCTTAAAATGCTGGATCGCGGAGAACAGGATGATAAACTGATAGCAGTAAAAAAAGATTCTCCATTTTATAATATAGGTTCAATAGCAGAACTTGACGAAAAATTTCCGGGAGTTTCAGAAATTATAAAAATATGGTTCTCAAATTATAAAGGACCGGGTAAAATGGAAGTTGATGGTTTTCTTGAAAAAGAATCTGCTGATTCTGTTTTATTGCTTGCTATCAAAGAATTTGATAAAGTTAATTAAGCTGGTCTTCCCGGATTTTTATTACAGCTATCACGTATTTGTTATAATCTGAAAGATATTAAAAATACTGTATCATAAATATTTTTTATTGAAAATGTTTTTCTGGGGCAACCTGAGAAAAATATGCACGTCTTAATTACGATGTTAAATTTTAAAAATCAGTTTTCATGAAAAAATTATTTCCGGTACTTATTGGTTTATTTGTTTTTATAAATATTATTCAGGCGCAAAATTTCATAGGTGTTTATTCAGATAATGACGGATCAACCTATACCGGGACATTAAATCGTGTAACTGCAGATAATTTCGGAAATGTAATTAACACAACATCCTATACGAATTCTCCGATAAATATTGATGGAATTTCTTACCCTGTAAACGGGACAGTAAGTTCTATCATTGTAAAACGTGACGAAAATCACGATCTTGTTTGGGCAAAAAGTATTAGTTGTGGTGGAGTTACATTTATAGGAGATGTTTATGCAGATAATTTGTCGAATATTTATGTTTGTGGTTATTTCGGAGATCAGTCGGCTGCAACAGAGCTTAATTCATATCCTTTCTCTCTTACAGATGAAACAGGTATGTCGTTATTTGTAATAAAGTATTCACCCAACGGAACTGTATTGTGGAGTAAATCTGTAAAAATAGGTTTGACAGGAAATGATTTTTCTTCTGATTTATTTAAAATTGAAGGTAACGGAACAGATAAAATTCTTATATGCTCACCAATAGCAAATGTCGGAGCCCAAACAATAGGGACAACAACAATATCTGCAAATGATGGAAAAATATTTTTGGCCGGCTTGAATTCCGACGGGGACTGGCAGTATGCAAATCTTATTACAGGAATTACAAACTCATATCTGGGATTTGACTTTGCGTATGCAGATAATGATGACATTTTTTATACTGCACATTTTAAGGGAAGTGTAGATCTTGGTGATGCCGGAGTTTTGGAAACTCCTGACACAACAAGTCTGGACTGTGTTTTTAAATCTGATTCTCAGGGCAATTTTGAATGGGGGCATTTGTTTAATGCCCGCTCATGGTGGAAATCAGATATCGTTTGTGATGGTAACGATGCCGTTGTTTTCGGAAGTTTCGGAAACAGTATTTCGTTCGGCGATATTGAACTCACATCCTCATATTATTCCGGCTACGGGGTAAAAGTAGATAATGAAGGTAATTATATCTGGGCAAAAGCATATGGCGAATCTGAGGCAAACTTCTTTACTGCATGTAAAACAGAAAACGGATTTTATATCTCAGGCAAAACAGACTCATATCCTGAGTCTAATACTTTTGGAACGTATCAACTGGTTTATGCTAATACATTACCGGAAGAAAACCGGTTATCAACTGTAAATTATCTGTTGAAGTTAGATAACGAAGGAAATGTAATAAATGGTGCAGTTTACAGCTTTGAATATGAGACTTTCAATACCGAAGAAATGGTATATAATAACGAAAAGGTTTATATTACTGGAAATGTAAACACAGATGCATCTTTTGGCCAATATACTATTCATGCAGCGCAACCTAACGGCTCAAATTATATAAGTATATTTTCCGGGAGCAATAATATCATTTCAGGAAAGTCTTTCTACGATTTTGATTCGGATAATATTTATAATAATGATGATTCAGGTTACGGTGGGCTTCTTGTTAATGTTGACGGCGGCGGTTTACATAGCACAGCTTTGCTTAATGCAGATTTTAACATAGGAACAGGAACCGGAGCATACACTGTCAGTATGATAAATCCTCCGTTATATTACACATATAACACAACCGAACATACTGCAGATTTCGGGTCATTGTACGGACAGACAGATTTTGACAATGATTTTATTTTTCAGCCTGTTTCCGGTCAAAACGATTTGATGGTTGATCTCGTAATGGGGCCGGTGAGGCCAGGTTTTACAGGTTATGCTTATGTTACTGTAAGAAATACCGGAACTACTCATAAAACCGGAGTCGTTGAATTCACTTTAAATCATACCGATACTGAAATTACTTTAACAGATCCTGCTGCTTCAACATTGGAAAGCAATTATGCAGAGTTGCCTTATGACCTTAATCCAACCGGAGAAATAGTGTATCTTGTAAATTATCATACAGATGTTCTTGCCGAACTTGAAACGGAAGTTTCAGTTTATGTAACAGCTCCTGATCTTACAGACCTTACTCCTGAAAATAATACAGATACCGTAATTACAGAAGTTACAGGTTCTTTTGACCCTAATTCCAAAGAAGTATATCCGCGTGGCGATGTGCATCCTGATTTTATTGCAGGTGGAGAAGAATTAGAGTATATTATAAACTTTCAGAACACCGGAACAGATACTGCTTTTACGGTAATTCTGATTGATACTCTAAGCAATAATCTGGATTTGTCAACCTTCCGTCAGGTAAGCTCAAGCCACAATGTTGTTGTTAATTTTTACGATAATGTTGTGTGGTTCCGGTTTAATCAGATTAATCTGGTTGACAGCGTCACCAACGAAGAATTAAGCCACGGTTTTGTCAAGTATATAATTAAACCTGAATCAACTCTTGTCATTGGTGATGTTATTGAAAATACTGCTGCTATTTATTTCGATTACAACGAACCTGTTATCACAAATACGACAGTAACTGAAATTACAGATATTACCGGATGCGAAACATTTAAAGCAAACGAAAAATGTAATGTTTATCCTAATCCGTGTAAAAACGGACAGGTTTATTTAAGATCAGACAATGACATAGACAGAATAATTGTCGAAAATATAGCAGGACAGTTGGTGTCTGAGGTGAAAATTTCAGGTCTTAAAGAAACTGAAATTGATCTTACAGGTAAAGAATGCGGAATATATCTTATCAAAATATTTACCGAAGGAGGAATTGAAACAATCAAGCTGCTTAAATCGGAATAAGTAATGAGATAATAGTGCACTTATCCGTAATTTTGCCGGCAGCCCTGCCGGCATTTTTTTTATAAAAACCGGAAAAACATATAGAATCATAATCTGAATAATTTTACCTGAAGGATTAAAAGTTGCATGGTCAAAGCCCAAAACATGTGTTTTAACCTGAGTATTGTGAAAACTCACAGAAAATAGATATACTATATTTTGGGTATGGCTAAAACTTTAAAAATATTGTTGTTAAAACTATCCGTACAACTAAAATGATGAAAATTATTTGTAGTTTTGATGTCGTTTAAAACTTTCATTAATGGACATTAAAGGTGTTGAAGGGAAAACAAATGCTCAGTTGAAATTTGAAATTTCGCAGGGAGCAAGGTTCGTTTATTTTGAATATTGTATCTCAGTTTTTGTCTTTACGATTAAAAGGCCAACCAAAACTTATTTTATTGCCGAAGGAGAGTCTGTATTTTTGAAAGCTCTGATTTTTAGTCTTATTTCATTCTTATTTGGCTGGTGGGGGTTTCCGTGGGGACCGCTTTATACTATTCAGAGTCTGAGTAGCAATATAAGTGGTGGCCATGATATAACAGGGAAGATAAAGGAATTGCTGGATGATGGTGATCCTTCCCGTAATAATAATGGTTATATTCCGTTAAAACATCTTGAAGTAAATTCGCGCAGAAAAGAAAACCTGGAATTGACTAAAAATGCTTTCAGATCTGGATTTGGGAAGTAAAATTTAGAATTGATTTTATAAAAAAATGAAACCGAAACAAAAAGAAAAGAAGACGGGCAGAATTTTAGGACTTGAAAGAAATATTTTCTTTGTAGGGTTAACAAGTTTTTTTACAGATACGTCTGCCAAGATGGTTTACAGTGTAATGCCATTGTTTTTAATGTCTCTGGGCGCAACCAAAACAACAATTTCGCTTATAGAGGGTATTGCTGAAAGTACCGCGTCTTTATTAAAGGCATTATCGGGATTCTGGAGCGATAAAATAGGAAAGAACAAGCCTTTTATGATAATTGGTTACGGGCTTACAGCCATAATGACTCCTTTATATGCTATTGTAAGGTTTCCGATACAGGTCTTGTATTTCAGATTTATTGAAAGAGTGGGAAAAGGAGTGAGGACAGCTCCGCGTGACAGCCTTATCAGTAGTTCGGTTGAGAATAAAGAAGCCGGTAAAAGTTTCGGTTTTCATAAAGCAATGGATAACAGCGGAGCAATACTGGGACCACTGATTGCATTTGTTCTTTTGTATTTTTTTCCGTTAAATTATCATAATATTTTTATTATTGCTGCAATACCTGCTATCATAGGGGTGTTAAGTATTATTTTGTTTGTTAAAGAAAACAGTATTAAGAACAAGTCTGATAAGCCAAAGGTTTCTTTAAAACTTTTGCCTAAAAAATTCTATTTCTTTTTGGTAATTGTTTTTGTTTTTGCTCTTGGAAATTCCACAGATGCCCTACTGCTAGTAAAAACCAGCGAGACAGGAATAAAAGAATCTTATATCCCTTTTATTTACATGATTTTTAATGTTGTATCTGTAATTTTTGCTATTCCTGTCGGTAAAATGTCAGATAAGCGCGGACGTGAAAAATTTATCATTGCCGGATTTTTGATTTACTCTGTAGTATATTTTATGTTCGGAAAATATAATGATATCAGGATTTATATTATGCTTTTTGTGTTATACGGTCTTTACAGCACGCTGACAGATGGTAGTCAGAAGGCAATGATATCTGATATTACCGGAAAAGACCTTAAAGGCACTGCTTATGGTATTTATCATGCGGTTCTGGGTATTGCACTTTTACCGGCAAGTCTTATAGCCGGATTGTTGTACGACAAGGTAAATTCCGGTGCTCCTTTCTACTTCGGATCGGCAATGGCTCTCCTGGCTGCGTTAATGATGATTATATTTGCGCTGTACAATAAGAAGCGCAATAACATTTCAATAGCAGAACAGAATTGAGATCAGGCTCTTCTGTTCCAGTGAGTGATAATCAGATCAAGTTCAAGTATTAAATCGTGGTGAAGATTCTTAAGTTTTTTGTAATCGGTAGGATAAAAATTTCTGATTTTTAATAACCGCCAATCTTCAAAAAGAATATTCAGCCATTCGGAAATTACTCTGGCAATTAGTCCGAAAACCGGTAACGATACTGCATAGGCAAGTATTATCCATATTTTTGGGAAAATAATTGCAATGATTGCTATTTGAATTGCATAGATAATCGGGATTATAAATACTCCCCATCCGAATTTAATGCTGCTGTGAAATTGTTTGTCTTTGATTTTAAGCACCAGAATTTTCGGAATGAAATAAGCAAAAAGATTGTTAATTAATCCATAGGCAAAAGCCGGCATGCAGATTAACATGATAAATGAATTTATTATCAGGCGGAATATGCTGAGGAATGGCTTTTCAACTGACTGGTCCGAAACGCGGAATCTTTTTTTGAGATTTTCGTACTCTTCAACTTTTAGTTTTATATCCTGCATTTTTTCAGGATTATCTGCTTCAAAAGTCTCAAGAGCTTTAATTGTTATTTTATCTGCTTTGAATCTGTTTATCTGGCTTAGTTTTCCAAGTTTGAATTTTCTTATCAGATTTTTTACATAAAGACTGCGTATGCTTTCATAAGTGTCGTAAAGTTCTATGCTGCGAATATCTATAACCAGAGGCCTCATGGCTTCTTCCATAGCATCGCGCAGACTAAGCATTGCCTTCTGTTGGTTTTCTGTGTATTCTTCTTTAAAGTCAATTACGTTTATAGGCTTGCCGTATCTTACATGCAGAATACTTCGCATTTTGTTATAGCGGCTGTAATATATTCCTACCGGGACAATTTTTAAGTTCAGGTTGAAATCGTTTTTTTCTTCGGCCATAAATGCCAGGCGAGGAATACCTTTTTTAAAATCGAGTAGCCTTCTTTTGTCTGTATGTCTGGCTTCCGGGAAAATTCCTATTCTTTGTTTGCTTTCCAATACTTTTACTGCAACATCAAATGTAAGGTCGTTGTTGTTGAGATTTTCTTTTCCGTCACGAATGCGAAATACAGGAAGTATTTTAAGAAAGTGTAGAAATTTAGCAGCAATTTTGTTTTTGAATATGTCTGCACGTGCAAGAAAAACTATCTGCTTGTTTATCGAAAACATTACGGCCAAAGGGTCCATCAAAGCATTCTGGTGGTTAGGTGCAAAAATTACCGGGCAGTCATCCGGGATGTTTTCCTGACCTTCAACAATTATGTTTTTATAAAATAGCCTGTGTAATGAGATTACATAGTAACTGAAAAAAGTCCACGATCGTGAATTTTTATACAGATGTTTATATTTATCTAATTCGTTTTTCTTCGCCATATTGATGCAATTGTTAAACCTGATAAAATATGCCAAATTCCCCACCATGCAGTAACAATCATCATACCTCCCAATGCAAGATCCTGAGGGAAAATATTCGGGTTAAAAAGCAGAACCAGTCCCAAACCGCTGTTTTGTATTCCGGTTTCTATTGCAATAGTTCTTGAGTTTTGCGGGTTAAGCCTGAACAGCTTTGAAAATCCGAACCCGGAACTTAATGCCAGAGCATTGTGAATAAGTACGATGATGAAAACCCAGAAGATATATCTTATAAAGTGATCGTAGTTGTTAACAAACATTATTACTACCATTCCCATGAAGAATATTATAGAAAATATTTTTATAGGTTTTTTTACAAATTCGGTAAGTTTTGGCAAAAAACTATTTGCAAGCATTCCGGCAACAATAGGAATACCCAGTAAAATAAGAACTGTTTTAAACATTTCAACAGGATCAATACTGAGTTCTCTCAGCAGTTCGTTATGAGCCCAAGGTCCGATATTTTCGTATAATTGTCCCCAGAAATAAAAATTAAGCGGAGTCATTATTATTGCAGAAATAGTTGCTATTGCAGTAAGAGACACAGACAAAGCAGCATTACCTTTTGCAAGTGTTGAGATAAAATTTGACACATTCCCTCCGGGACAGGATGCCACCAGAATCATACCCATAGCGACGCCGACAGTTATATTATTCCAGAATGCCATAATAAGCATAAATGTCAATGCCGGTAAAATAATAAACTGGGATAAAACTCCTATAATTACCGGTTTCGGCTTTCTTAAAAGCTCTTTAAAGTGAGAAACTTTAATTTCAAGAGCTACTCCAAACATAATTATTGCAATCGTGATATTCAGCACCAACAGCCCGCCCTGACTAAAATTCAGTTTAGCTGCATCCATAGCTTGTAAGGCTTCAAACATAGCGACAAATTTTTCACAAAGTTAATAATAGTTTAAAAATTGCTTTGATTTTATCATAGTTTTATAGGAAAATATTTGTGTAAGTCATAAATTACTATGATAAACAATTTGTTGCATGTTATTTGTATCGGAAAAAATTGTATTTTTGAATAATTATTTTTCTTAGGATGAAAGAACGCGAAATACTGATCCGGTTTAAGGAATTTAAACCAGAAGAATTAAATCCCACAGATAAAAATCTTGTTGATATTGCTGTTGAATCTGCCGGTAATGCGTATGCTCCATATTCACATTTCAGGGTAGGAGCTGCCGTATTATTAAGTAACGGAACTGTCGTACGCGGGAGTAATCAGGAGAATGCTGCATATCCTTCAGGATTATGTGCCGAGAGGGTTGCAATGTTTTATGCAAATGCAAATTATCCGGATTCTTCGGTAGAGGCAATAGCTGTAGTTGTAATAAACCCACAGGGGCATGTTATAGATGAAAACATTTCGCCATGTGGTTCGTGCCGTCAGGTAATGGCTGAGACGGAGATGAGGTTTAAAAAGCCTATCCGTGTTTTGTTGGCATCTTCAGCTTCGGTTTTGGTTTTTAATTCAATAGAAGATCTTTTGCCTCTAAGCTTTAATCAGGGCGATCTTGATATGTCAGAGTGATTTTTTTAATCTGACAAGTTTTATCAGCAGGTCTTCAATCAAATCCAGTCTGAGCATATTTGCTCCGTCAGATTTTGCGTTTTCAGGATCAGGATGAGTTTCTATAAATAACCCGTCAGCACCTACAGCAATCCCGGCTTTGGCCATATATTCAATCATATCGGGTTGCCCGCCTGTTACCCCTGAACTTTGGTTTGGCTGTTGCAAACTGTGAGTAACATCAAGAATTACCGGGAATCCGAATTTCTTCATTTTGGGAATGCCACGAAAATCAATAACCAGATCCTGGTAACCGAAAGTGGTTCCGCGTTCGGTAAGCATTACATTGTTATTTCCGGCATTAACTACTTTGTTTGCAGCAAATTGCATTGCCTCAGGCGATAAGAACTGACCTTTTTTTATGTTTATAATTTTACCTGTTTTTGCTGCAGCTTCAAGTAAATCTGTCTGGCGACACAAAAACGCAGGAATCTGCAATATATCTGCAACCTTAGCGGCCATTGTGGCTTCTTCTGGTGAGTGTATATCTGTACAAACAGGCACTTTAAGTTCAGATTTTACTTTTTTCAGAATTTCAAGTGCTTTTTCGTCTCCTAACCCGGTAAAAGAGTTTATACTGCTTCTGTTTGCCTTACGGTACGATGATTTGAAAACAAACGGGATGTCTAGCCCTTTGCAGACATCCTGCAGTTTTTTTGCAGTATTGTATGTTATTTCTTCATTTTCAACAACACAAGGTCCTGCAATCAGGAAAAAGTTATTATTTAAATCTATTTTGAATGCCGGCATATTTTTTTCCCCAAAAGTAAAAGAAATTTTGCAAAGTAAAACCGAACAGGCAATATTTAATAAACAACAGTTACGACTCCGGTATATTTATTTTTACCATTACGTATGTCAAGCACATACACATAATTACCTGCAGGAACTAGGTTTCCTTTGTATTTACCATCCCAGAAAGGTTCTCCTCCTTCAGCCACATACATAGGTTGTCCCCAACGGTTATAAACCCATAATATAGCACCGGGAAAAATGTTCCAGCCCTGTATTTCCCACGTATCGTTGAGTCCGTCACCATTAGGGGTAAATGCATTTGGAATTTTGATACAATCAACAGGAGTATCTTCCAGAACCAGAGTTCCGAGACTTAAGACACAATCATTGGAATCGGTGATTTCAACAAGATATTCTCCTTCTATAAGTTTTGAAATGAAGGATGTATCAATAAAGTAGTTTCCGAAACGATAGGAGTATGGAGATATTCCCCCATAAGGAGCCAGTATTATTTCGCCGTCATTATTGCCTCTGCAGCTTGGATTAATCAATATGTAATCGGCTGCAAGTGAAGAAGGTTGGCCGATAGATATAACCGTGTCTGCAATACACCCGTTATAATCCGTTACAGATGATGTGTATGTCCCTGCCGGTACTCCTGATTGTGCAGATCCGGCAAAACTGTAAATACCGTCAGTAGTCAGATAACTGTAAGGGTCGTATCCGCCGCTAGCCATTAAAAGTATTGCCCCGTCGTGAAATCCGTAACAAGTAACGTCTCGTGTTATGGCAGCTATGCTTAACTCTAAAGGTGCTTCGCTGATATTAAACTCAACGGTTTCCTGACAATTGTGGGCATCTGTTACTGTTACCGTATAATGTCCCGGTTCCAGATTTTCCTGAGAGTTGCCGGATATATTGTTACTCCACAAACTGGAATATGGAGGGACTCCGCCTGAAATTGAAATCATGGCAGACCCGTTTGCGTCACCTTTGCATCTTATGTTTTCGGATTGTGAATTAACAATCAGTTGAGGCGGAGAATTAAGATTGACAATTCCTGCATCGGTACATCCGTTAGCATCTGTTACTGTGTATCCGAAATCAATATTTGGAGGAATGTTGGTATTGCTATAGGATGTAGAGTTGTCCTGCCATAAAATTGTTAAAGGAGGTGTACCTCCAAATGAAGAGACATTTGCACTTACCGGATCTCCAAAACAACCTGCATTTATTGACATAGCAGAAGATGTTATTTCTGCGGGTTCTGTTATTACAAAATTTTCTGTCAATGAGCAGTTGTGAGCATCATAAACGGTTACATTATAATTCCCGGGACCAAGATCAGAAAGAGATACTCCTGTTGATGAATTGTTCCATACTCCTGAATACGGAGAGACACCTCCGGAAATGTTTAGCTGTATAGATCCGTTTGCATCACCAAAACAAACAATATTGCTGTATGTCGGATTGCTAACCAGTTCTGAAGGAGAATTAAGATACACAAAATCTGATTCTGTACACAAATTTGCATCAGTGACTGTGTAATAGAAATTTGTGTTTCCAGGAATGTTATTATTGGTAAATGAATATGTTCCGTCTTGCCAGATTATTGATAGAGGAGCTGTTCCTCCGGTGGCATTTATCGTCGCACTTATGGGATCTCCGAAACAGTTTGCATTTACAAGTGTTTCGGTTATAATTAATTCTGGCGGGTCTGTCATAGTGAAATTTCCCGACCCGTAACATCCGTTGGCATCTGTTACAGTATAGCTGTAATTCCCGGGGAATAATCCTGAAAGGGTAAATCCGCTGAATGAAGACGGGTTCCATGTGCAAGAATAAGGGCTTGTCCCTCCCGATGCTGTAACTGTGGCAGAACCATTGTGAAGCCCATGGCAACTGATGTCATGGTATTGTGATAACGTGACGTTAAGCGACGGAGGAACTGTCATTGTCCTGTTTGCAGAACTGGTACACCCGTTGGAATCAGTAACCGTAACAGAATAAGTTCCCGGACCCAGATTGATTATAGTGGCACTGGTTTGAGCAGGAGAAGTATTCCAGTAATACTGATATGGTGAGTCACCTCCTGACGGAACCGCGGTTAACTCTCCGTCAGTAAGACCGTTGCATGAAATATTCTGCTCGTTTATAGATGTGCTCAGGTTAATGAAAGTAACATCAGCGGTGGCGTTTGCCGAGCAACCCTGATTGTCGGAAATAGTGAGCGAGTATGTTCCTGTTGCAGATACTGTGAATGTAGGAGTTGTTGCATTATTTTGCCAGAGAAAGTTTACCCCGCTGACATTAGGATTAATTACAAACGGGGTTCCGTTACAAACAATAGTATCGGTTATAAAATCAAACGGAGGCAAAGAATTTGTTGTGTGAACCACCATCTGAAGAGAATCTTCGACACAGGAGCCGTCCCGCGTAAAATACATTGTGGCAGTATATTCTCCTGCAGAAGCATAAATATGAAAAACATCTGTTCCTGTGGCTGTAGTATTGTCTCCAAAGTTAAAATGCACATTTGTAATGTTTGCCCCGTCAGTGTAAAATCCTACGCCGTTGGCGGTTTCTTCGCAATTAAGTGTATCCTGAAAAGTGTCGTATGAAATTGAGTCATTGCCAATTACTATGTCGAAACGAACATTTAATGGTTGAATGTTCGCTCCGGCAAGGTATCCGTATGATTCAACATTTCCAAAGCCATAAACTGTCGAAAGTACTCCTTCTGAGCAGGTAATGACGTGTGTTCCCTGAGTAAGTGTTTTTCTTGCGCAGGAGTAAGACGGATTTGAAGCTACCGTGGTCCATCCGGTTACCGCTGCTCCATCGAGCTGAACAGTGGATGTATAAGGAGTTTCACAAACAAGATTTGTGTAAAACTGATTTATAGCAGTAGTATTAAAAGCCTGAAATACAATATAATCCAGAGTTTGTTCAACGGGGGAAAGCATAATCATAAAAGGATCTGAAGTTACTCCGTCACAAGATGTTCCGCGACTATACTGTGCAACTGAAATAGGTTTGTTGCCAACAATATAAGAAGCAGAAGTAAGCATGGTTTCATAGAACTGACCGGCATTAATATTTATTCCTGCACCTCCGTTAATATTTATGGTTGTTGAGTTTTCTGAAGCCAGAATCCTGTATTGATCTCCGTTCCTTGTCATAAGTGGTACGGTAACATATTCTTTTCCCCATGCTTTTAAAGGAATCATTTGTTCATATAGATGGTCACAAAAGGAACATGATAACGGAACGTTTGCACATTGATTCCCGGCAAAAACCGCGAAATTGTTACAATTGCCTGTATTTGTTGCTGTTACAGAAGAGCCGGTAAGATCTCCGCTACTTTTAACCATGTAAACCTGTCCGGCATTAAGTGTAACTGTAAAAGGAACATTGGCTCCGACTCCTCCTGTTACGGCTGCAGAAGGAATTACCTGAATAGAAGTATTGTCCTGCACCCCTACAATTACGAATTGTGATGGTTGGGAACTGAACGTACTGTAAGTATTTACAATATACGAATCACCAAGTGCGTGAACCGGTAAAACCAGGGTTGCATCAGAAGAGGCATCACGCTGGTTGGCAGAATATACCGCAATTGTATTATTGGAAACTATGTGCACCCCTTTGTTTATAACCGAATTACCTACATCAACGGCAGCATTCTGAGCAGCAGGAATCAGGATGTAAACAGATCCGTTTGCTGGTATTGTAAATGCCTGACTCCATCCGGAACCGGGAATACTTGCGGTACCGGTTGCTCCTACATCAGATGTAAGATATAGCTGAGTGTTCTCAGGATCATCAAAATTCTGCATATATGACAGCCAGAATTCTGTCCCGGTGGTGTTGTATTGCGAAAATGTACAGATAGTCGTACATAAAAATAAAATTATTAGTACAAAAGCCTTTTTCATAATTTAGCAAGTTGGAATTTTTTCATAACAAATATAGTTAAATATTTGATTAATAACACAATACAAATAAAAAAATATAATTTTCAAAAGATATTAATAATTGTGTATTAATGAAGCGTTTTTAATCTTTGAATGAACCGCTTGCTTAATAACAGGCTTTCTCAGTAAAAAATCAGTTTTATGATAAGTTAAAAATAGTATTTTTGTAAAAATCTTATAATTAAGATGACGAATATTTCTTTAGTTTCATACAGTAATACTTTGCCATTTAAGTATGCACTGGCAAATTCGGACTATATTTCAGGAAATGCAGTCCTCAATGAGCGCAATCCTGCTGATTGTGCTGCGGATCTTATAAGCGGAGAGGCAGACATTGCATTGCTGCCTGTCGGAGCTTTATCTTTGCTGACAAATTACAGAATAATCTCTGATTTTTGTTTGTCTGCTTATAAAAAGGTAGAATCTGTATTGCTTTTGTCGGAACGTCCAAAAG
Source organism: Bacteroidales bacterium (assembly GCA_003249955.1). Classification (GTDB taxonomy): domain Bacteria; phylum Bacteroidota; class Bacteroidia; order Bacteroidales; family ML635J-15; genus Bact-19. The sequence goes on from QKHS01000085.1 coordinate 25,605, forward strand.
AAGAGATTACGGAAATTATACTGGACTACCAATCCAGAACATCTGTTAAACTGATAAAAGTACTGGCAGAAAATTATTGGAAAGAAAAGTTCCTGTATTCTGATGCAAAGCCGGGATTTGAAAATCATATTTCAGGTACAAAAGCTGCTGTGGTAATAGGAGACAGAGCGTTGAATATCAGAAATTCATACAGGTATGTTTACGATCTGGCAGAAGAATGGTATAACTTTACAGGAATGCCTGCCGTTTTTGCAGTTTGGGTTACCAGAAAAGATATAAGTCCTGATTTTCTTTATAATTTTAATAATGTGCTCAGGTCAGGGGTTGAAAACAGATTGGAGATCGCAAAAAAAATGTCAGCAAATTATCCCGGTTTTGATCTGGAAAATTATTTGGGAACATGCATAGATTATCGTTTTGATGAAAAAAAGAAGGAAAGCATGAATATGTTTTTTGATATGGAACGCAGGTTGTAATCTGATTTGTTTACAGTAGTTTTTAATTTTAATAAAAAAAGCTTATTTTAGCAAAGTTAAAAACCCCGACCAAATGAAAAGAATATTTATTTTTACCGTGTTTGCCTTTTGCTTTTCTGCCTTGTTTTCGCAGGAAGACTTAAGCAAGTCTGACTGGAAAATGACTCAGGCCAAATTGTTATTCGAAGATAATAAAACAGAAGAAGCTCTTGGTGTGTATATGGAGTTACTTGCAGCTTATCCTTCGGATGCATTTTTAAATTACAGGATTGCAGAGTGTTATTATAAAACTGTTGACTTCGCACAATCGTTGAAATATCTTGACATTGCTCAGTTAAACTGCAAAGAGGAGGCTTTGTCAAAAGAAATATATTATCTGAAAGCCTGTAATTTTCATAAATTAAATGATTTTGATAAAGCTACAGATAATTTAAATCCCGTGAATAAAGGTACCGCTTTGGTTGACAGTACCGGAGTTGCAGTTCTGATTAGTCAGGTTAGCCTTGCGAAAACAGCTTTTGAGCATCCGGGAAATTACAGTGTGGTGAATGCAGGAGATTCTGTTAACAGTAGCTTTAACGAAATATTTCCGGTATGTTCCAGAGCAGAGTCAAAACTTTATTTTACTTCCGACAGACAAATAAAAGAAAGCCAGGAGAAGAGTCTGATAACAAATAATTATCTTTATTCGGTGTTTGAATCAATGGCCGAACCGGATAGGTTTTCTGCTCCTGTATTGGTAGATGAAGTATTTGCATCGGACCGGAATTTTATTCTAAGCTCGGTTTCTGCTGGTGATGCGACTTTTTTCCTGTATAAAAATTCTCCTGAATTAAAAGATGCCGGTGATATTTATTCAGATACAAAAGATACTGATGAGGATTTTACCGATTCTGAAAAAATACCAGGTCTGTTCAATACTGAGTTTTATGAAAATACTCCAAGTTTCGATTTTATAAATAATAAACTGTATTTTGTCTCAACCCGCCGTGATAAAGAAAAAAAGAAACCGGATGTTTTTATGTCACTGTATTTTAAAGATAAATTCGTTGAGCCGGAAATATGTAAAATAAGTCCGGCTTATGACAAGGCTTTTGTTTATGTGCATCCCGGAGGAGATTTTATGGTTATTTCTATGAATTGTGAGAAATCAATAGGCGGGTACGATTTGTTTATAAGTTATAATGATAACGGCAAATGGACAGAGCCTGTGAATATGGGATATCCTGTAAATACCTGTTCGGATGAAACACAGTTTAATCTTTCTTCGGACGGTAAAACAGCATATATAAGTTCTGACAGGCCGGGAGGTAAAGGAGGGTACGACATTTATGTTGTGGATGCCGGTGCATATTTTGCAGAAAAGAACCTGAGTATTTCTTCGCTTGTACTGTTTGCCGGTCAGGTTACAGATGATGAAGGAACGGGGGTTGAAACAGTAATTAAAGTAAGTGACAATTCTGATTCAAAAAACACACAGCAGATAAAAACAGACAGCGATGGGTATTACTCGTTCGTTGTAAAAGCAAACCGAAAATATAATCTGCAGATTAAGGAAAAAATATATGCGGAATATCTTGAAGAGTTAGATCTTATGAATGTTCCGGACGGAAACGTTGAAAAAGATTTTGAGTTGGTAAAAAAGCCATAATTATGAATTTTATAGTCAGGAAATTTACAGACAGCGACTATGATGCTGTTCTGGAAGTCTGGAAACAGACTGACATGGGAGGAGCACACAGGGGAGATAATCTCCGGGTGATTAATGATACGCTTAAAAATGGGGGAGTTCTATTTGTTCTTACCGAAGAAAAAAACGGAAACCTTGTAGGAACATCGTGGATTACTAACGACAGCCGCAGGCTTTATCTTCACCACTTCGGAATTTTGCCGGAATATCAGGGTAAAGGATTAAGCAATTTACTGATGGAGAAATCTATGCAATATGCAAAGGAAACAAAGCTACAGATTAAACTCGAAGTACATAAGCAAAATTCTGTAGCCCGTAAATTGTATGAGAAATACGGGTTTAAATATCTTGGCGATTACGATGTTTTTATTGTGAGGGATATATAGTGGCAATGTGAAAAGTTAATTAGCCACGAAAGCCCGAAATCACAAAAAAATAAGACTCCTTTAGTGTATTGGTGTTTTAGTGGCAACATAAAAAAGGTAATAGAAATTAATTTAATAGCCACAAAAGCACGAAAGCACAAAAAAAAGGAATTAGCCTTTATTGTTTTAGTGTCTTGGTGGCAAAAAAAATAGTCATAAAGGCAGTGTAAAAGTTAACTAGCCACAAAAGCACGAAAAAGAAAACCCCTGTGATGTTTTAACTTAGCTGACGGGCTAAAACCTTTGGTGGCGAAAGAAATAAAAATTAAGTAGGTATAAAGTCCGTTGTCTGAGCGTAGCCGAAGGCAACAATTAAAAATAATTAGCCACGAAAGCCCGAAATCACAAAAAAAAACCTTTAGTGTCTTAGTGATTTAGTTGCGAAAAAAAATAAATAAACTTTGTGACTTAGTGCCTTCGTGGCAAAAAAAAAGAAAAAACTTAGTGTCTTCGTGCCTTGGTGGCAAAATAAAACAGAACTTAATATTAGTTTTGCAGTTTATTATTAAAAATATTAAATTTAAACAGCTTGAACCGTCAAATCCTGAAACTCGCAATTCCCAATGTAATCAGTAATATTACCGTTCCTTTGGTTGGTATTGTTGACATTGCGCTGGTTGGCCGTTTGGGATCATCTGCATATATCGGGGGAGTTGGTTTCGGTTCTATGGTGTTTACTCTCATATACACCGGTCTGGCTTTTCTTAGGATGGGAACCGGCGGGCTTACTGCGCAAGCTTACGGGGCATCAGATTTTAGAGAATCGGCTTCTGTCTTATTGAGAGCTTTGTCTTTTTCCGTGTTGGCCGGATTTGCTTTGATTTTTCTGCAAATGCCGATAGAGAGATTCCTTATTTCAAACCTTGATGGTTCTGCCGAAGCTTTAGGATATGCAGGAGAGTATTTCCGTACACGTATTTATGCAGCACCGGCAACTCTTTCGGTTTTTGTCTTTATGGGATGGTTTATAGGGATGCAGAATTCAAAAATTCCAATGATTATTACCATAATTATAAGTTTGTCGAATGTCGCATTAAGCAGTCTTTTTGTAATAGGTTTGGGAATGGGAATAAAAGGCGTTGCTTTGGGAACTGTAATTTCACAATATACAGGACTTGCCTGCAGCATTATTTTTTATCTTACTTATTTTAAGCGTATTTCATTGTTCTTCAGGCTCAGATCAGTGTTAAATCTTGTTGAAGTTAAGAGGTTTTTTGCGGTTAGTCGCGATATCTTTATCCGGTCTTTGTTATTAACCGGAAGTTTTTTCCTTTTTAATGCTGTTTCGGCATCTATGGGAGATGATACACTTGCTTTGAATTCGGTGATGCTGCAGTTCTTGTGGTTTTTTGCATATGTGGTCGATGGCTTTTCGTATGCAGGCGGGACACTTGCCGGAAGATATAAGGGAGCAAAAAACAAAGTGTTGCTTACTGATTCTGTTCAGAAATCTTTTTTGTTTGCTTTGTATATAGCTTTGGGATTTACAGTAATTTATCTTTTTGCAGCAATGCCGATATTCAGAGCTCTTACAGACAATAGTTCCGTACTTGAGCTTGCAGGTTCCTACCTTATATGGATATGGCTTATGCCGCTTACAAGTTTTGCCGCTTTTCTTTACGACGGAGTTTATGTAGGAGTTACCGAAACTGCAACAATGCGGAACATTATGATAGTAACAATACTTGTAATTTTTATCCCGTTGCTTTTTACTCTTAAACACTATGCCGGTAATCAGGGAATGTGGGTTGCCTTAACTATAATGATGATTGCAAGAGGAGCAGGGTTGGGGATGTTTTTAAAATCCAAAGTTCTGAGATAATATAGTTTTTATAAATTTTTCTAAACAGTTACATGAAAAATTAACATTAATGAAAAGTTGGACAACTCAAAAAGGGAGTAAAATATATCAGGTTCTGGGCGGACGAAGTAATTCTTATCTTATTTCAGCAGGCAATCATAATATTTTGGTTGATACCGGCAAGTTATCTGCATTTACAAGGCTTAACGAAAATATTAATCGTCTGGAGTTTTCGTGTCAGGATATTGAATTTTTGATATTGACACATACACATTTTGATCATTGTCAGTCTGCAAAAAGAATCAAAGATCAATTTAATTGTCAGATTATTGTTTCAGATAAGGCAGCCGGATCAGTTAAAAACGGGTACACTGCTTTACCGTCAGGAACTAATTTCTTTTCAGGTTTAATTTCCGGATCAGGCAGGAGGATCGGAAAAACAAGATTCGGATATGAATCGTTTGAGCCGGATGTGCTGATAGAAGGAGAATATAAATTACACAGAAATGATGCAGATATTAAAATAATTGAAACCGGAGGGCATTCTCCTGACTCGTTGAGCATAATTGTTGACAATGAAATTGCCGTTGTCGGAGATGCTATGTTCGGGATATTCCGAAATTCAGTGTTACCTCCGTTTGCAGATAATATTGATGATATGGTAAAAAGCTGGGGAAAACTATTGAAAACCGGTTGTAATACTTTTTTACCCGGACATGGCAGTGAAGTTAAACGACAGTTGCTGCAAAAAGAATATGACCTGTTTGTACGAAACCGTAATCTCATTTAAGCAAAATGTTAACATGGGGCTCAATATTTATGTGTCAGAATAAATATCCTGATAATTACTGTAATCAAAAAATATTAACTTTGTGAAGTTACTCAAAAGCTTTTAACCCAAAACTAATTTACAACCATAAAACAAAAAATATGAAACCTGTAAGTCTTTCGCAAATAGAAACGTTTCTTAAAAGTGAATCGTTTGTCTTGTTCGGAGTTTCTGAAAATAAAAATAAAACAGGAAATGCAATAATGAAAGAACTCTCAGGAAAAGGGTATAATATATTTCCTGTTCACAGAGAAATGGAAAGCATAGAAGGTCATAAGTGCTTCAGAAATATAGAGTCTTTGCCGGAGAAAGTAGAATCGGCTATAATATGTACAAAACCAGAAAATACTGTATTGATTCTGAAAGAACTTAAGCAAAACGGGATTTCAAATGTGTGGATGCAATTGGGGGCATGTAATGACGAAATTTATGCAAAATCGGTTGAGGAATTTGATAATTTTATTTATAAAAAATGCATTTTTATGTTTGCAAACCCGGTAGGTGTTCACAAATTTCATTCAGGAATAACAAAATTATTTGGTAAATATCCTAAATAAAAAGCCATACGAAACTTTACCAACAGGAACCTTTATTTATTACAGAAACACAAATCAGTGACACCCGAGATTTATAAATGAATCTCCCCAATCCTGTCCGTTATCTATTATTTCGGGGCAATCTTCTGAGTATGAATATAATTTCCCGTGTTCAATCTTTTCGATTATCAAAGTTTCTGATGCATTAACTTCGCTGTTTCCCAATGATGAATGGACTGCATGTATGTTTTTGCAATAAAGACCGCTTGCTTTTAAGTAACCGCTGCCTACGTTGTACATGTACGCGTAGTTGCTTCTGCCGTTAAGTCTGTAATCTCCGGTTGTGGCGTGGCACCGGAAATGAAGGCTGTCACCTGATAAAATCAAATCAGTAGTCATAATTCCGGCCCATGTTTGTATTGATAAATCGTCGTAATGAAGGGTGTCAAGAGATTTTAAATCGCAGGTTTCGTAAGCCGTAATATCCTTTAAATACGGACACGAAATGATTATTTTAGGTTTTACTCTTTTTCTCAGCCAGTCTGCTCCGTTATTGTCTTCAAGAGTTAATTCCTTTCTGACAACATCATGTTTAATGTACGGAATAAGATTTTTTCCGCATGTAACACTAACAGAATAATCCTCGCTATAGTCGAAATAAATCTCAAAATCGCTGCGGATTACCACTTTGTTAAAAGCTTCCAGATCGTATTTTTCTGTTTTTTCTTCTCCTGCCGACTTAAAACATCTGTTTTTATCCGTATCGCAGGAAATTATGAATATCATGACAAAAATTACAGGAAAAATAATTCTCATATCAGTAAAAAAAATATTTTTGCTAAGATAATATTTAAATGATTTCAGATGTCGAAAAAGAAGAAAGTATTCCTGATAATTTTTGTGGTTTTTATTGTTTTGGCTATTGCAGGGTATGTGTTAGGAAGTAAATATTACGGATATATCTACGGACCTAATGTTAAAGTTGAACAGGAACCGGCTTATATTCATATACCCAACGGATCGGATTATAACGATGTTTTGCAGATACTTGACGAATCGGGATATGTGATTGATATGGAATCTTTTAAACTTGTGGCCGAGAGAAAAAACTATTCTTCGAAGGTTCTGGCCGGACGCTATGAGATACACGACGGGATGTCCAACAACGAACTGGTAAATTTGCTGAGAAGCGGAAAGCAATCACCGGTAAGGTTGAGTTTTATTTCTGTCCGCAGCCTTGATATTCTGGCCGGAAAGGTAGCTGTGTATATTGAGGCTGATTCTGCTCAGATTGCCAATCTTTTAAAAGATCCCGATATTGTAGCAAAATACGGATTTAATGATAAAACTTTTATGTCGATGTTTATTCCCAACACTTATGAATTTTACTGGAATACTTCGGCCGAAAAGTTTGTTGAGAGAATGGCGGAAGAATACAAAAAATTCTGGAGCGAGGACAGAAAACAAAAAGCTGCAAATATGGGAATGTCACAATCAGAAGTAAGCACACTTGCTTCTATTGTAGAAGCCGAGACTCAGAAAAATGATGAGAAATCAAGAGTTGCCGGAGTGTACATAAACAGAATAAATAAAGGAATTTTACTTCAGGCAGATCCTACAGTTGTTTATGCTGTAGGAGATTTTACAATTCAACGTGTGCTTAACAGGCATTTGCAGATTGATTCGCCGTATAATACATATATTTATGCCGGATTACCTCCGGGGCCTATAAATATTCCTTCGGTAAGTTCAATTGATGCAGTGCTGAATTATGAAAAACACAATTATTTATTTTTCTGTGCAAAAGATGATTTCTCGGGATATCATGTCTTTGCTGTGACAAATGCCCAGCATGAAGCTAATGCCCGCAAATATCATCAGGCTCTGCGTAAGGCGGGAATAAGATAAAGTTGAAAATAATAAATTCCAAAACACAATCCGCTGCGGCGGACAAATGACAAAAGTGCCTTTGGCTACGCTCAGTCAACGGATATTCTGTTGACTGAGCGTAGCCGAAGGCAACAAACAACAAAAATCCCAAATTGCAAATTCTGCAACGTATGCCGGAATTTGTAATTTGGGATTAGCTTTTTTTTAATTTCCTTAGAACGGTAAGTCGTCACCCGGATCATCTTCCAGATCGAAAGGAATATCTTTTTCTGAAATCGGGGGTAAATCAGAAACAGGCGGTCTGCTACCTCCTGATGAATTAAGTTCAACTTTCCAGCATTTAAGATCGGTGTACCAGTTATTATTATATTCGCGGCTTTCGACATCGAAATATACTTTTACTATATCTGATTCTGTTACAGAGCCGAGTTCAACTTTGTCACCCCAGGCGGTAAAGCAAACCTTTTTAGGATAGTCAGCCTGAGTTTCGATAACGAAATTCTGCTTTTTCCATGGTCCGTTTTTACCTTCGCCGGTAATAACGTCTAATTTTTTAATGAGTTTTCCTGTAATTTCCATAATCGGTTATTTTAAAAACAAACTTCAGGACTGTGATAGTCCTGAAGTTCGTAAGGTTAATAAAATCAGGTATTATGACTGTTTTATATTTGCATGAGCAGCAGCCAATCTTGCGATAGGAACTCTGAAAGGAGAGCATGAAACATAGTTTAATCCCATTCTGTTGCAGAATTCAACAGAAGCCGGATCACCACCCTGTTCACCACATATACCTACTTTAAGTTTGTTGCGTGTGTTACGGCCTTTTACAACAGCCATTTCGATAAGCTGGCCAACACCGTCCTGATCAATAGTCTGGAAAGGATCTGCCGGCATTACTTTTTTATCGAGATAATCCTGCATAAATCCGCTAACGTCATCACGGCTGAATCCGAATGTCATCTGGGTAAGGTCATTTGTGCCGAAAGAGAAGAATTCAGCAGTTTCTGCCATACGGTTTGCAAGAAGACATGCTCTCGGAATTTCGATCATTGTTCCGTAAAGACAAGGAATTTCCATACCGAATTTTTCTTCAGTTTCTTTTTTTACTTTATTGAAAATAACTTTTGATATGTTTAATTCGTTAACGTCGCATGTAACGGGAACCATAATTTCCGGCATCGGGTTTTTACCATCTTTTGTAAGTTCGGCAGCAGCTTCGAGTAAAGCACGGAACTGCATTTCGGTAATTGCAGGATAAGTAATTCCCAAACGAACACCACGGTGACCCATCATTGGGTTAGTTTCGTGAAGTTTGTCAACGCGGACTGCTACTTCTTCAGCACTGATTCCGATAACTTTAGCGATTTCAGCCTGTTTTTCTGCAGTGTGAGGAGCAAACTCATGTAGCGGCGGATCAAGTAATCTGAATGTTACAGGTAATCCGTTCATTACATCCATTGTTCCTTTCATGTCACGTTTTACAAACGGAGCAAGTTCGTTGATTGCAGCAAGGCGTTCTTCGTCGGTAGAAGCAAGAATCATTTTGCGAAGGATAAACAAAGGCTCATCAGCACCTTTACCATAGAACATGTGTTCTGTACGGAAAAGTCCGATACCTTCGGCTCCGAAATCGCGTGCTGTTTTTGCGTCTTCAGGAGTATCTGCATTTGTGCGAACGCCCATTCTGCGGAATTTGTCTGCCATAGACATAAACTTCTGGAAACGTGGGTTTTCGGTAGCATCCATCAAGTCGAGAGAAACATTGTAAACGTGACCTTTTGTTCCGTTTAAGGTAATGATGTCTCCTTCTTTAATTGTAATATCTGAATCTTTAATTGTTGCGGTTTTTGTAGTTTCGTTTACTTCCATAGTACCGGCACCAACTATACAGCATTTTCCCCATCCGCGGGCAACAAGAGCTGCGTGAGATGTCATACCTCCGAGAGCTGTAAGAATACCGTCAGCAACGCGCATACCTTCAACGTCTTCAGGATTTGTTTCTTTACGAACCAGAATAACTCTTTCTCCTTTACGTGATAATGCAACAGCATCTTCGGCAGAGAAAACAACTTTTCCTACAGCAGCACCAGGGCCTGCAGGTAATCCTTTTACAATAGGAGTAGCTTTGCTTTCAGAAGAAGGATTAACGATAGGGTGTAATAATTCGTCAAGTTGAGCAGGGTCGAGACGTAAAACAGCAGTTTTTTCGTCGATGCGTCCTTCTTCGAGCATATCCATAGCCATGTTAAGAGCAGCGGTTCCGGTTCTTTTACCTACGCGGCACTGTAACATGTATAATTTACCTTCCTGAACGGTAAATTCAATGTCAAGCATATCTTTGAAAGTATCTTCGAGTGTAGTACGGATGTCACACAATTCTTTGTAAATTACAGGATATTGTTCCTGCATTGACATTAAATGCTTGTTTTGTTCATTTTTTGTGTCATCGTTAAGCGGACTCGGAGTGCGGATACCTGCAACTACGTCTTCGCCCTGAGCATTAACAAGCCATTCTCCGTAGAAAATATTGTCACCTGTTGCCGGGTTTCTGGTAAAAGCAACACCTGTAGCAGAAGAATCTCCCATGTTGCCGAAAACCATTGCCTGAACATTAACAGCAGTTCCCCAATCGTCAGGAATACCTTCGATACGACGGTAAGAAACAGCTTTTTTGCCATTCCAGCTTTTGAAAACAGCTTTGATACCGCCTTCGAGCTGAGCTCTTGCATCATCAGGGAATTCAGTTCCCAAAACTTCTTTAACTTTTTTCTTGAACTTGTCAGCCAGAATCATCAGATCGTCGGTTGTTAATTCAGTGTCTGATTTAAGGCCTTTTGCATGTTTGTATTCATCAAGCATTTCGTCAAGCTGGCGACGGATGTTTTTATCCAGACCTTCGGCTTTGTCCATAACTACATCAGCATACATCATAATCAAACGACGGTATGAGTCATAAACAAAACGAGGGTTGTTTGTTTTCTTAATCAAACCTGGTATTGTTGCAGAACTAAGACCAATATTTAATACAGTGTCCATCATTCCAGGCATAGAACTACGTGCACCTGAACGACATGATACCAATAATGCATTGTCTCCGTCACCGTATTTCATACCCATAGCTTCTTCAACTTTTTCCATTGCTGCCCATACATCATCCATGAGAGTAGCCGGAAGCTGGCAATTGTTTTCGTAATATTCGGTACAGGTATCTGTGGTAATTGTTAAACCGGCAGGTACCGGTAATCCTAATAAACACATTTCTGCCAGATTGGCACCTTTTCCACCAAGCAGATTTTTCATAGTGCTGTCACCTTCGGCTTGCTTGTTTCCGAATGAGTAAACTCTTTTTACATTTGTCATCTTAAACTGTAATTTATTGATAATAAGTATTTTAAGCTAAAAATTCACGTTTTTTTTAAGCATTCAAAAATACTTAAAAAAAATGTTTTATAAAAGTTTTTTAGCCTGAATTATATGTTTATTTTTAAACATTGGTTAATAATTGATAAAAAGTGCATATTATTATTGAAAAATAAACCTGATTAATGAAAAACGAAGCGGAAACGGAGGTGATTAATACAAAACGGCACAGGGCATTATGTAAAAAAGTGATATAAGTAAGCTTCTTATCCGGACGGAATTTGCAGTTATAATCATTTTTCCGCATTTGTAAACAAACTTTATAATAAGAGATTTTAAAGATATGAAAGATATTTTGAAAGCAATATTCCCTCAGTTAAATGATGAAAGCCTTCTGGCAGAGATAAGTGAGAATGCTGTGCTGAAAGATTTTTCAAGGGGAGATGTTATTGTGGATCAGGGAACTCATATCAGAATAATTCCGTTGGTTACAAAGGGAGAGGTTAAGATTATGAGAAGAGAGGAGTCGGGAGCCGGATTGTATCTGTATTCTCTGCACAGGGGGGATATTTGTGCTATGTCAGTTTCATGTTGTATAAACCGAACTAAAACAAATGTTATGGCAGTTGCAGACACTGATACAGAGATTCTGATGATTCCGTCCTATTTTATGGATGCATGGATTGTAAAATACCAGATATGGCGTGCTTTTGTTTTCGGGAATTACCGCAACAAATTTGACGAATTGCTGGATAGTCTTAATTCTATAGCCTTTTTGAAGCTTGAAGAAAGACTGGAGCGGTTTTTAATTATAAGGACTGCAAAAACGAACGGCGTTTTAAAAATGACTCACAATGCTATTGCCGAAGAACTTAATTCTACCCGCGAAGTAATTTCACGCCATCTTAAACAAATGGAAGTCGCCGGAAAAATTGAAATAAAAAGAAATGAAATAATATTGAAGTCAGTGAGAGAAGTCTGACTTTGTTCATTTCTTTAAAATTCCCAGAGATATTTTATAAATTAAAAAAGTCAGACCTGCATGCAAATCTGACTTTCTCTGACTTATTTTTGGTTTTTAATAAGCAAATCCTCCTAATTTTACAATATCTGTTCTCGGATTAACACACATAATCGGAACTTTCTTTGATAATTCAATATTACGCGCCCGTTTTAAATCTGTAATTGATTTCCTGTATTTATCTGTCATAAACAATACAACATCAGGTTCTATTTCGTTCATGTAGTCATACATGTTATCAGCGAAGTTTGTTTCGGGAACAGCTTTAATCTCAAAATCCATATTGTCTTTTTCGAATACTGATGTAGCAAACATTAAGTTGCTGTTAATTTCAGCTTTTCTTGTTGAATCACTGGTTTCAGGGTAAACAATATATACTTTGCTTTCAAACAGGTTATTCAGATATTTTACCCACAAAAATTTAGCTCTTGACTTTTTGTCGTCATCAACAGGGACGCATATTTTATCATATTCGCCATAGTTTATAGGACGTTGAACAAGGATAAAAGGTATTTTAACAAATTTCTGAATTACTTTCATTGCACGTTTGATTGTTTTCAGCCCGTGAGTTCCCATAACGGCAAGGTAAGCATTAGCTTCTATACCGTAATTATAGATAGTTTCAAAAAGATTTCCGGCTTTGACTACAGCTTCAACTTTATAATTATGTTTTTCAGCAAATTTGTCGGCAATTTTCTTTAGTTCGGAGTGCCATTCTTCTATCTCACGTTCGCTCTGAACAACATATAAAAGATGAATAGGGTATTTGGAAATTCTGGCTAATTCATATGCATGATCCAACGCAAAATTCGCTTCGTTACTGAAATCAAAAGGAACTAATATACACTTCTCCATAAATCAATTTTTAGGTTATACTTCTTAAATAGTGCTCAAATTTTTATAATGTCTATACTCATATAGTATTTTTATGAGTATGTAAATTTAAACAAAAATAATTGAAAAAATGTTTATTTTTGAATTATTTTTTTAAAAATAAAGTTTTTAACTTAATTAAATAAACTCGATAATATGAATTTTGATCTTATTGTATTAGGAAGCGGCCCGGGTGGATATGTCGCAGCAATCCGCGCATCACAACTGGGAATGAACGTGGCTGTAGTTGAAAAAGCTGAACCGGGAGGGATTTGTCTTAATTGGGGGTGTATTCCTACAAAAGCGCTTTTAAAAAGTGCACAGGTTTTTAACTACTTTAAGCATTCCGAAGATTATGGAATAATAAATGAAGGTGTTGCAAAACCTGACTTTAATAAAGTTATTGCACGTAGCCGTGAGGTTGCTGCAAACATGAGTAAGGGAATTGAGTTTCTTTTTAAAAAGAATAAAATAACAGTAATAAAGGGGTTTGGTAAACTTATTTCTGCAGGTAAAATGCTGGTAACCAAAGAAGACGGAACTACAGAGGAAATAACTGCAAATAATATAATACTTGCCACAGGAGCCAGATCGAAGGAAATGGCAGGTTTTAAACAGGATGGCAAAAATATTATAGGATACCGTGAAGCATTAAGTCTTGAAAAATTACCCCAGTCGATGGTCGTAATTGGTTCCGGGGCAATAGGTACCGAGTTGGCATATTTTTACAGTTCCATGGGATGTGAAGTAACTATTGTTGAATTTTTGCCGGAAATTGTTCCTCTGGAAGATGAAGAAGTGTCAAAACAACTGGCTCGTTCGTTTAAGAAGGCCGGTATAAAAGTTATGACAGGAACTTCAGTTAAAAATGTTGAAGTGTCAGACGGTAAATGTACCGTTTTTTATACCGACAAAAAAGGAGATGCTCAGATTGAGTGTGAAGTTGTGTTGTCGGCAGTAGGAGTAACGACTAATATTGAAAATATAGGACTCGAAGAGGTTGGAGTAAAAACCGAAAAAGGGAAGGTGCTTGTGGATGAATTTTACCGCACAAATATCAGTGGCGTTTATGCAATAGGCGACATTGTTCCCGGTCCGGCTCTTGCTCATGTTGCATCGGCAGAAGCAATTTGCTGTGTAGAAAAAATTGCAGGTCAGAATCCTCCGGTAATTGATTATTCAAATATTCCTTCATGTGTATATACTGTACCTGAAATTGCTTCGGTAGGTCAAACAGAAAAGGATCTAAAGGAAAAAGGAGTAGAGTATAAAACCGGAAAATTCCCGTTTATTGCTTCGGGAAAAGCTGCTGCTGCCGGAAATAAAGACGGCTTTGTGAAGTTATTGTTTGACGCTTCTACCGATGAATTATTGGGAGCTCATTTTATCGGAGACAATATTACTGAAATGATTGCAGAAATGGTTGTGCTGAAAAAACTGGGAGGGAAGGCTAAAGATCTTATAAAATCAATTCACCCGCATCCGAGTTTGTCGGAATCAATTATGGAAGCTGCCGCTGCAGCACATAACGAAGTTATACATCTGTGATTTAAACGGTAAGTACCAAAATAAAAAAAAATCCGCGATAGCGGATTTTTTTTTATTTTATCTTTTAATGGTTACGTTTCCTGTCAGAGGTTTTAAATCTTCCTGCAGCCTGATAGTGTACCAATAAGTATCACTGGGTAACTGGGACCCCATATAATTACCGTCCCAGCCAAATTCACTTCCCGAAAACTGATATAACTTTTTCCCGAATCTGTCAAAAATTTCTACTTCAGCATCTGGGTAGTGATATAATCCTGAAATTACCCAGTAATCATTGTAGCCGTCACCGTTAGGGGTAAAGAAAGACGGGACATTTATTGACTGATCGAGGAATGTTTCGATAGTTACGATGCAGTAATTTTTATCCATAACCCAGACGGTATAAGTGTCTGATTCCAGACCCTGAAAAACATTTGACTGCAACCATGTGTCTCCGTCATATGAATATTGCAGCGGAGGTGTTCCTCCGGTAGCATTGATTGTAATATTGCCTCCTCCCGAATGTACCGAAACAATTGATGGTCCTTCGACAAAGGAGATATGTAATGATGAACTTGCAGAACAGCCGATGTTATCAGAAACAGTAAGACTGTAAAATCCGGCCTGGCTCACAGAAAGAGAAGATGCGTGGCTGCCGTTGTTCCATATGTAATGAAGGTATTCGCTTTCGGGTTTGAGAATATGAATATCTCCGCTACACAAGACTGTGTCGTAACCTATAAATGGCGTGGGGATAATATTTACAGTAACCAATATCGTGTCTGAGTCTTTACATGAAAATTCGTTACTTACAGTTACGGAATATATTCCAGACTCGGTTACTGTAACGGAATCTTCTGTACTTCCGTTGCTCCAGATGTACGAATCAAAACTGTTGTCGTTATCTTTTATTATTCTGCTTTCGCCGTCACAGAAAGCAATATCGGGTCCAAGGTTGACAATTGGTTTGGGGTAAATTCCCAAATTGATAGTGTCTGAAACTATACAACCGGCAATATTACTTACTTCAATCCAATATGTATCTGAAGCAGAAACCGTAATTGTTTGTGCATGACTACCCGTACTCCATGTATAAGAATTTCCTGTTCCGGAATCATGCGGGTCTAATATTACAGAATTATTTGTACAATAAGTTGTGTCCTCATCCAGACTTATTACAGGAGGATCCATTGTTGATATTAAAACGGTGTCCGAAGTCTGGCATCCGTTAACATCGGTAACTGTTACCATAACAATGCCACCTGTGTTTTCCCAGTAACTTTGTGTTGTGACCCCGTTGCTCCATAAGTATTCTTCAAAATCTCCCGTTACAACCAACTCGGTACTGTCACCGGTACATATAAGTTTGTCGCTTATAGGAGTTATTACAGGTTTCGGATAGTGGCTGATTACTATGGAGTCATAATAGTTACATCCTGTAACTGAATTTGATGCTTCAACCCAAAATAAATCCTGTGCACCTGTTATTAATTCCTGACCGGTACTTCCATCTGACCATTCGACAACAGAAAATCCGGGAAGAGGGGTTAGTGTAGTTTCAGAACCGGCACATATTTCTATAGCATCTGTCTCAAACAGCGGTACGGCAGGTAACTTTGTTACGTGGGCGGTTGCTGTTGATGAGCATCCTGATGTTATGTCTGTTACGGTAACAGAATAATCTCCGGCTTCAAAGACATTAATTGTTTGCTGTTGATTTTCAGGTGGAGTTCCAAAATCCCATGAATAATTATAATTTCCGGCACCTGCATCCAGTGTTGTTGTGTCGAACGGGCATGCATTAATGAATGAAGGTAAATTAATTTCCGGTCCGGTAGGGGCGGTTAATTCTATTGATGTTTCAATAAAACAGGTGTTTGCATCGGTAACAGTTACGCTCATTGTCCCGGGACTTAAACTGCAGACATCTTCATCAGTTTGTCCGTCAGACCATTCAAATGTAAATGGCGGAGTCCCTCCAGATACAGTAATGTCAATACACATATCATTCGGGTCGCAATCGTGACTGCTGATGACAATGTCCCCAAAACTGAAAAATCTGTCATATTTAACAATCATAATGTCTTCTGCTCCTTGCGAAGTGTAGGATTCTGAGCCGAAATCTATTCCGTCGTTGTAGAAGCCACCTATAAAAATATTGTTATCGGCATCAAGACATATGCTGTTTCCGCAGTCAGAAAGGCTGCTTCCGGCAGTATAGTTAAATTTGAAGCTGCCATCGGCATAGAACTTAGTGAAAAAATAATCTCCTTCGCCGGCTGAAGTTACATCTCCTTCGCCCAGATCTGATGTTCCTGAGAACATTCCGGTAACATAAATATTCTGAGAATTATCGGTGACAATTGATTTAGGTGTAATTAGCCCGTTGCCGCCAAATCCGGTGTTAAGCAATTCTGTTCCGGACGGAGAATATTTTTCTATTCTTGCTATATTCCCGGGAATATCTTTTTTATAATATAAATATACATTTCCCGAATTGTCGGTAGCAACATCACCTGCTATGTCGTTATTCCCGGATGTGCCGGATTGTTTTGCCCATTGAAAAATTCCGGCTGAATTGTATTTTGCAAGGAAGACGTCATTTGCTCCGGTTGTAGTAATATCTGAAGAAGGAAAGTTCATAACGCCTGCAAATTCGCCGGTTACAAAAATATTTCCTGATTGATCACAAGCAATACTTACTCCCGAATCATCATACGTAGAACCATCGCACTTGCCCCAAAAAAAAGCGGTTAAAGTATTATCGTATTTTGCAACAAAAAAATCGTTGTTTGTACCATGTCCGAATAATACATCCGCCCCTATTATTCCGGGATAAAAATATTGATAAAATGTTCCGGTAATAAATATATTATTGTCGTTATCTATAGCAATATCACCGGGTAAATCATTGTTGTTACCGCCTGGGATAACAGGAGAACTAACAATATTTCCCTCAGCAGAAGAAAGTTTGAGTAGAAAAATATCTTTAGAGCCTAAAGGGGAAAAAGTATAATCCTCAAATGAAAATTCTCCCCCAAAGGAACCAATTACAAAAATATCATTGTTACTATCAACAGCCACACTTTTCCCATAATCATCACCATCACCACCACCGTTTTTTAGCCAGATGATATCTCCGTTGGTGTCAAGTTTAGCAATAAAAAAATCCATCCCTCCGGCAGAAGTTACAACTTCTCCCTGAAAATTCATTTCTCCTGTAAAATATCCTGTGATAATAATATTTCCGTCATGATCTGTGACTATGCCGTTTACGCCATCGCTGTCGATGCTTCCGGCAGTTCTTACCCATGCCAGGTTAACAATGTCAGAGCAGTCAACAGGTTCATCTCTGTATGGATTCTGAGCCGAAAGCGGGAACTGAATCAGAAAACCGAAAACAAACAATATGGAAAAAATATGCTTCATCTTAAAAGTCTTCTGTAAATATAGGAGTTTTGTTTTTGCCCCAGTTAACATATTGATCCGGGAATAACTTTATCCCGACACAGATTTGATGAGTTCCGCTGTGATACAATTGTAAACTGGTAAGGCCAAGATCATACAGATACATAAAAGTAAATGCTTTTACCGAAAAACCTACTGCCGGTGAAAAAGACAGTGCAGATGAGTGTTTCCAGTCAAGGGTTTGCCTGTATGAAGCTCCGAACCATACTTCGTTAGGGAATCGCAGGTAAATGGAATTTATTTCTTTGCCTCCCATAATGTGTAGTTTTACATTCACATCAAGCTGGCTTAAGCCGTTGAAATTTGTTTTAACCATAGCAGAAGGCCTCAACTGCATTTTTCGTTTTAACTGTATAATGTGACCGGTGTGTACATTCATTAAAACGTGGTTAATGGGTTCTGCTGTTATTTCATACATGCGGTCCGTCCATGGAATAAGGTTGTCAAACGATGCCCCGATAAATGACTGATTGTATGAAAGTATAACCCCGGCGTTTGCATTGGGAACAAATGTAGATAATCTTGAATAAGTAACTATAGGGTCATATATGTCTTTATCAAACCCGGTTTCATCAAGCACGTGAACCAATCCTCTGAAAGACATGCCGAACGATAGTATGGCTCTGTCATATCTTGTACTTTTTAACAAAGCCTGAAAAGACCATGTAAATTGTGCTCCGTATTTTGAATTGGGACCGTTATGATCGGAGAAAATATAACCACCGATACCACCACTTCTTCCTTTAAGCCGGTGTTTAAAAAGCAGAAATGAAGTGTTGGGAGCATTGTCAACTCCGATCCATTGTTCGCGATGGATCATTTTTACGGATGTAACCTCTGAAAGTCCGGCAAAAGAAGGATTTACGAGCATATAATCAAACATATACTGCTCGTGAACAGGCAAGTCCTGTCCCCTTAACCCGGAGACTGTGATAATACCTAAAAATAAAGTTATCCAAAAATGCTTAAACATCTTCAACAAATATAGTAGAATTTATTTTAATAAATAATTTCTGTTGCCAAAAATAATACTTCCTACTCTTATCATTGTACTTCCTTCTTCTATAGCGATATTCCAATCACTGCTCATGCCCATGCTTAATTCGGAAAAGTATGTATTTTGGGAAAAATATGTTTGTTTTAATTTATTATATATTCTTCTTAATTCGCTGAATTCTGCTCTTATTAGTGATTCGTCATCACTAAATGATGCCATACCCATAACTCCGCATATTCTTATGTTTGACATTCCTTTAAACTGAACAGAACTCAGCATTTCTTCAGCTTCGCTTAAGTCAAGTCCGAACTTGCTCTCTTCTGTTGCAATATGGAACTGTAATAAGCAATCAGTTACACGTGAATTTTTTTCCGAATGTTTATTGATTTCTTCCAGAAGTTTAAGGCTGTCAACACTGTGTATCATTTCAACAAAAGACGCAATATATTTAACCTTATTTGTCTGGAGATGTCCGATTAAATGCCATTTTATATCAAGATCTTTTAATTCTTCATATTTTGAAACCAGTTCCTGCACTTTATTTTCTCCGAAAATTCTTTGACCGGCAAGATATGCTTCTTTTACAGCTTCTGCCGGATGAGTTTTGGACACGGCAACGAGTTTTACATTATCTGGTAATTTCTTTTTTATCAATGATATGTTTCCGGCAATTTTGCTCATAGTCTTTAATTCTCGTATTAATAACCAAATCTGGTCTGTCTGTAAAAAGGCTTTTTATTTTTTACCCATGATTGCAGCAACAGACAGCAGAACTCCCAGTACGACTCCCAATAAAGCTGCAAATAAAATCTGCCATTGCTCCGGTAAACAAAAAGTTATTGTATGTGCAGGTATCCAGAAAAAAGGTATTGTTTTTTTGAAAACAAATCCCCATTGTACTTCCCAGTTTAATGACGGAAAAATTTCTTTAAACTTAATTGGCCTTAAAAAACCTTTTAAAGTTCCTCCGTTGTTAAGAATGTGAGTGTCGGTAATTTTATGTAATGTCATAAATACCGGGGCAAATATTGTGTTCATTGCCGTGCTTATGCAAAATGCCACAAATACTTTTGCCCAGCTAAGATCGCCTTTTAATGCTTCTGCCGCATTGTCCATTCCCATGTAAATAAGGAATGCCGGAGTTCCTTTTGCAAAAATGACAAAAGACATTTTTATTCCAAGCCCGAGGAATCCCCAAACGATAGCGCGCGGGATAAGTCCAAAACCTTTTTGATTATAAACACCGTTTTTAATTCTCAGACCTATTGATTCACCAAGAGTTGCCAGAATTGCAAATTTGATGAAACTCATAATCATCCCGTGGTCGTTGTTGAAGGTAGTGTAGAAGTTATAAACTCCTTCAAAAATAAAAAACGGGGAGAAAAATATAATTACTCCAATTATAAATAACAAATCGGCTTTTTTCATAATCTGGTTTGTTTTATTTTGTTTGTTCGTTATTATTTCCGCTATAGTAATGAATAACTTTTTTTGCACCTGTACTTATTCTTTCCCATGAAAAAATTACCAAAACAAGTGAAATGACAAGCATTACAATCAGCAACTTTTCATTTTTGCTGAAATCTTTTAGTTTTTTCATTATTTATTTTTCAATTCTTATTCTTGCGTCAACAGCTTTTACATATTTCATATTACCGAGAAGCGGGTTTAAGTCCATTTCAAAAATTTCCGGTGCAGCTTCAATTAGCGCAGATATTCTTTGTATCTGGTCTGCAAAAACTTCCTGATTAACACCTTCCTGGCCTCTCACACCTTCGATAATTTTGTATGATTTAAGATTTTTGATCATGTATTTTGCTTCGTCGGCAGAAACCGGAGATATTGAAGTTTTTACATCGTGTAAAACTTCGATAAAGATACCGCCTAACCCGGCCAAAACCATATGCCCGAATTTGTCTTCGCGTTTTGCACCTATAAATACTTCTGTTCCTTTGAGCATTTCGCCCATAAGTACAGCATAGGTATCTTTAATTTTAATAAGTCTGTCAAATTCACGTACAACGGTTTCTTCATCCTTAACATTTAACACAACTCCGCCAACATCTGATTTGTGAACAGGCCCTACAACTTTCATAACCAGCGGGAATCCGAACTTGCGGGCAAACGCCAGAGCATCTTCAACATTGTCAACAACCTGTTCAAATGCACGGTCTATTCCTGCAGCATCGAGTAACTCAAAAACTCCTGCCGGGTTCAGATATCCGTCAGCAGCATTATCAATAACTTTTCGTATCCGGGCAATATCAACAGCCGGCAACTCTATTTTCTCTGCCTGTGGGGCAGAAGTGTTTATAACTTTACATAAAGCATTACCAAATGTTACTTCGTCAGGGAAATTTATTCTGCCCTTTTTTATGAAATGTTCAATTTCGTCCTTAACGTTAATTACAGAAGGAAGAATCGGGTATATAGGTTTTTTGCAGGATTTCATTTTTTCGTCCAGCAAATCGTAAACATCATAAACAGGGAATAATCCCGGGCTTCCGAAAATTACAGCCATAGCATCTATGTTGTCAAAGTCATTTTCGCAGGCATCAATAATATAACCTAGTTGTTCTGCTGTTCCTGTTGCCAAAAAATCTATAGGGTTAGCCACAGAACTGCCTCCGTACAATTTTTCCAGCAGAAGGTTTGCTTTTTCGCCTTCAATATGAGGAATGTTAAGGCCTCCGTTGCTTAAAGAATCGGTAAGCATAACAGCAGGGCCTCCGGCGTGGGTTATAATCGCAATATTTTTACCTTTTGGTGACGGATGCATAAAAACAGAAGCGACAGTGGCAAGCTCGTCACGTCCGTTACATCTTACAATCCCTGCTTTTCTGAAAAGAGCGTCAACAGCAACATCAGGGCTTGCCAATGCTCCGGTATGGGAAGAAGCTGCACGGCTTCCTGCTTCTGATCCTCCTGATTTTATAGCAGCAATTTTAGCTCCTTTACGTATAAGCGAAGAGGCATGACGATAAAGCATTTCGGGTTTGTCAATATTTTCAATATAAAGTAATTTTACCGGAGCTGATTTTCCGTGAACATAAGTTTCGTCAAGGTGTTTAAGAATTTCTTCGACTCCGATTTGTGCAGAATTACCTACGGAATAAACACTTGAAAACCGTAATCCTTTAGGTACAGCCGATTCCATTATAAATACAGCAGTTGCTCCTGATCCTGAAATAAAGTCAATACCCATTGAGTCAAGCTGAGGGATAGGAGTGGTGAATATTCCGCTATATGTCTGATTAAGCAAGCCAACACAATTAGGACCTATAAGGCTGGCACCGGCATCGTTGAGAACCTTTACCAGTTTTGCCTCTAATTCGGCACCTTCGTGGTTTTCTTCACTGAACCCTGCAGACAAAATTATAAAACCTCCGGTTGCTTTTTCAGCAGTAAGTACTTCAACTGCCTGCAAACAAAATTTTGCAGCAATAGCAAGTATTGCACAATCTACCTGTGGCAGATCTTCAACTGTACGGAAACTTTTTATTCCCTGTACTTCATCCATTTTAGGATTTACAACATACAGGTTTCCTGCGAAATTACTGTCTATAAGGTTTTTTAAAACTTTTCCGCCCGGCTTTTGTACGTCGTCCGAACCTCCTACTACAACTACACTTTTTGGATTTAGTAACTTGTCGTTTATCATAATGCTTTGTTTTTCTTTTCTTTGTTTTTCTTTCACCGCAAAGTTAAAATTATATTTTTAGCATAAAAATTTTGTTAAACATTTTTTAACCCATATCGCCCAACGCCGTTTTGCGTAAAAAATACGGTTTTCTGAAATGTTTTTTTAATAATTGCCGGCATTTTAAAAACAACTATCTTTGCATCATAAACCAATGAAAAAAACATATGAAAAAAACTGTTTTAAATTTATTAGGTCTTGCTGTTTTTGCAGTGGCCGTTATATCTTGTGGGAACAATGAACGTAAAGTTAATTCAGACGGAGTTGACAGTGATAAAATTAAGGTAGAGTCGGCAATTCTTGATGAATACGGAAAGTTGATGCCAGGATGTAAAAATTTAGTAAAAGTTTCTGTAGAAGGTATTGATATTGCCGATGCACTGGTGTATATTGATGAAGATGCCGGTGATGCTTTTATTGAAGAAGCAGGTGTTTATCTGGCTCCTTATGAAGCAGGTAAGAGCATTAATATGATAGTAAGCTTTGATGACAAAGGAGGTAAAAAAGAATTTGAGGTAGCAGATAAATTGCCGGAACCACAACTTCGTTTTTTTAATGCAGAGACCAATGAAATACTTGATTATGAAATTGAAAATATTTCAACTGTTGTTGTAGAACTTGTTGCTGATGATAAGTTCGGAGAATTGTTCCCGGAAGATTCCGAATACAGGATTATCTCGTTTGATGCAGTTTTAATGCGCGCAGAAGATGAGATTAAAAATATTTCGGTTAAAGAAAACTATGAACTGAATCAGATTAATATTTCGACATTGCAGGATGTTGCTAAAGCAGGTGATTATATTGTAATTAATCTTTGGTCAATTCAGCGTAAAAATTACGAAGCTAACTGGATTGATGTTGATGTGCCAGAAAAATTAAAAGAAGTCACTCTTAAACTAAAATAAGATATGTCAGAAACAAAAAAAGCAGCGGTAAGCTGCTTTTTTTGTTTCTCAGTGTTTTTATTTAAATGTTAATCTTGCGAAGCGGTAGGTTTTTAAGCCTTTCATTCCGTATAAAATCATCTGGTCATCGGAAATTTGTGAGCAAAGTTTTGGTTTGGTCATTACCTGAGTTTCTTTTGCATCAAAAAGAGCTTCTCTTTTCTGATCTCCGTCAGCATCCATCTCTACCAGAACAACAGCAGTCGATTTTTTGAAACCACATGTGGCAGGAGCCCCTTTACCTGAATAATACAGATTTGTAGGATTGTCATTAAAAATAAAATAAATCTTGTCTTTAACAACAGCTAAAGCGTAGGAAGAGGATGCTCCGAAATCATTGGTGGAAACCTGCCTTTTTGCAACTTTTTTTGCCCATTCAATTACACCTTCAGGAGATATGTTTATTACAATAATATCATTGTAATTGTAGCGATATGTTGTAGTAGTTGTGGTAGTTCCGTTTGCAGATGTAGATGTCGATGTTATTACTTCTACATAGTATTGTTCTCCTATCAGAATTGCTCCGCCGTCTTCACGCATGATTATATCTCTAAGGTTAAACAAAGGCATTTCTATTTCTTTGCCTTTGGCTTCCTTTGATTTGACTTTGTTTTTTTGCTTGTCGGTCATGTTTTGAGTGATGAAATCAATGTCAAACTCTTTGTAATTATCAGATATCACAGATCCTGTTTTAGAGTCTATTCTTACAAAAAGACATCCGTCAATACTGGAGGAGGAATAGCCTGCTTTTTCTTTTGACGTGTAAAATCCTGCACCGATGATTTCACTTTTATTATTCACGGAAATGGTCATGTCGGTGATAAACTTATCATTTAAATCTACCATGATTTCTTTAAGGTCATCTTCATCCGGGCTTATACGGATTATCTGGTACTTGTAATCACGTTTGTTTTTGGAAAAGAATTTTTGTTTTTCCTTAAACAATATCCCCATTACATAAACATTGCCATCGTTGTCAATAACAAAATCCTCTATCCCGAATAATTCTTCGTTATAAGGCAATGTAATGTTTTTTTGCCATATTTCATTTATGTTATTGTCAAAGACTGTGAGTCCGAATTTTTCATTTTCTCCTTCTATATAAGGCAGATTCTGATAAACAAGAAATTTACTGCTGTCATTTGAAATGCTGTAGTTAAAGTTTCCGGAATTTCTGTTTGAAGATCCTTCATAATCTATTTCTGATATTTTTTTCAGATCTTTATTAGGCTGAAGGGTCTCTTTATCAATACTCTGATAAAACAGATATTTCTTTTTTTGTTTCTTATTCTGAAAATTTGAGAATAATAACAGTTTGTTATTGTAATGAATAATCATTTCAATATCTCTTTCCTGGTTGTTATCTTTCAGCTCAAGGTCAACAGATTTTGTCAGTTCCATCTTGTTGTTGTAATGTTCTATCGCATAGCTGGTGTTCATACCGTACAATCCGGTAATTTTTAATCTGGTACAGTAAAAACCTGATTCATCATAGCCAATAACATCGTCCAGTATGGACTTTTTTGAAGTTTTTTGAGGATTCCCCCAGAAAATATCAACTTTCTTTGATTTTGTCTGCCCGAATATCACCGGGGACAATAAAAATAATGAACATAATATTAAAATGATCTTTTTCATACGTAAAAATTTATAGTTAAAAACAAATACCTAATTTTAAACCCATAGGAATGATTACATTAGAAACGTCAAAACCCCGTTCTTTTATCGGAATACCATCACCTGATTTGAATCTGATTCCGATACCTATATCATAGTTAAAATAAAAACGATTTCCGAAAAGAAATTGAATCCCGTAATTCAGAACCACGTCCTTATATGTTATTATTCTATTATCCTGGCTATAATGACGGTATCTTATTAAAATGCCGGTATAGTCATATTCGGGAGCATTATATCTCCTGTAAAATTTGGGCTGAAGCCATAGACTATATCCGAAACCGGGGTCAGAAATGTCTGTACGCTCCAGATAATTTACAGGGAATTCCCTGTAGTAAAACGGCATTAATAACCCGGCTCCTGCTTCAATTGCAAAAGCGTCAGCAGCAACTCTTTCGTACATAAATGCCAGATCCCCGTTTGCAGCAGACAGTACATTTAATTTTACAATGTTTTTAGACGCAGCTATTCCTCCGTCATCAAAATATTCTGAGTTGTCGTAAATATTATCGTCCTGAGCACATAGAATGACGCTGTAAAATAAAGAGAACGTCAATATTAACATGTAAAACAAAACATTACATTTCATACATGAACTTATAAAGTAACAAAATCAATAATTATGCAGATTGAAAAAATATGCGAAACAATGCTTATAGTAACTATGTCAATCTGAATTTCTAATGCAGTCAAAAATATAAAATATTTTTAACCTGAATAATATTTTTTCGTTTTTTGTTTAACTTTTTATGAAAACATAAAAAATCATAAGTATGTGACCTGAATATGGGATTGAACCTGTAGTCCAGAAAGTATGCTCTCCGGCAAATTTTTATTATCCTGAGCATTTAATAACAGAATCTTGTGGCTTATAATGTGTTAATAAAACACAATAAGTATTAAACAGAATACATTTTTTCTCTAAGTTCTTTTACTCCTTCGTCATAAATGTAATCATCGTAATTCATAAGTTTATCAATTATCCCGTTCGGAGTAAGTTCAATAATCCTGTTTGCCACTGTCTGAATAAACTCGTGATCGTGAGATGCCATAAAGACATTTCCGGGGTATCTTGTCAATGTGTTGTTAAATGCCTGGATTGATTCAAGATCAAGGTGGTTTGTCGGTGTGTCCAGAATAAGAACATTTGCATCAATCAGCATCATCTTCGAAATCATACATCTCATCTTTTCTCCCCCTGACAAAACCTCAACTTTTTTGTAAATATCTTCTCCGGAAAAAAGCATCTTCCCGAGGTAGCCTCTTATGTAAACTTCGGTAGTTTCGCTGGTAAACTGACAAAGCCAGTCAAATAAGGTCATGTCTGTTTTAAAATACTGAGAGTTGTCGAGAGGCAAGTATGCTTTTGTTATTGTCTGTCCCCATTCATATGTGCCGGATGCAGGTTCGGCTTCACCGTTTATTATTTCAAATAAAGCAGTCATTGCACGTGGGTCTTTTGACAGAAATACAATTTTTTCGTCTTTATTGGTTGTAAAACTTACATTTTTGAACAGAACTTTTCCGTCATCCGATATTGCTTTTAAATCGTTCACTTCCAGTATTTTATCACCGGCTTTGCGTTCAGGTTTAAATATAATTCCCGGATATTTTCTTTTTGATGGCTTAATTTCTTCAACATTAAGTTTCTCTATCATCTTTTTACGGCTGGTAGTCTGCTTCGATTTTGCAACGTTTGCGCTGAAACGCGAAATGAATTCCAGTAGTTCTTTGCGTTTTTCCTCGGCTTTCTTGTTCTGTGCCAGTTGTTGTCTTAAGGCTAGCTGACTGCTCTCGTACCAGAAGCTGTAATTGCCTGCAAACATCGAAATCTGTCCGTAATCAATGTCTATGGTATGAGTAGAAACAGAATCTAAAAAATGTCTGTCGTGAGAAACAACCAGAACAGTGTTTTCATAGTTTGAAAGGTAATTTTCAAGCCATAAAACAGTGTCTAAGTCAAGATCATTGGTAGGCTCATCAAGTAAAAGATTGTCGGGATTGCCAAACAATGCCTGAGCAAGCAAAACTCTTACCTTTTGTTTACCGCTCAGATCTTTCATTTCCGAGTAATGCAGATCTTCTTTAATTCCAAGTCCGCTGAGTAGCTGGGCGGCATCATTTTCAGCATTCCATCCGTTCATGTCGGCAAATTTTGCTTCGAGTTCGGCTGCTTTAACCCCGTCTTTTTCCGAGAAATCCGGTTTAGCATACAAAGCATCTTTTTCGTACATAAGATCCCAAAGCCGGGTATGGCCTTTCATTACTGTGTCAATTACAGAGAATTCATCAAAAGCATTATGGTTCTGACTCAATACAGAAAGCCTTTCGCCGGGACCTAAACTTACATGTCCTGCTGTAGGATCAAGCTCGCCTGAAATAATTTTTAATAATGTTGATTTCCCGGCTCCGTTTGCCCCGATAACACCATAGCAGTTACCTGCGGTGAATTTCATGTTTACGTCCTGAAAAAGGTTTTTGCTTCCGAATTGAATTCTTAGGTTTGAAATAGTAATCATTAAATTGTCTTTATTCTGTTCTGTCTGAAAATAAAAACCGCAAAAGTAGTTATTAAAGCCGGATAAAGTCGGTTGCTTTGTGAAAAGTTTAAAAAAAATTGCAAAAACAGATTATAATATAATCAAATATTTGCTTATGTGGGAATCTGTTGTTATATTTGCCTGAAAAACATGCATTTAGGTTCAAATCTCAAGACTTTACGTAAACGTAAAAGACGTACCCAGGATGATGTTTCTGTGGCAATAAATGTTCCACGTCCTACATACAGCGGTTACGAAAACGGCGTTTCAGTTCCGGGACTGGAAACACTTTTAAAACTTAGCGATTATTATGCTGTTAGTGTTGACGCACTGCTGAGGCTGGATTTTTCCTCTATGCCGGAAAGCCAGTTGCAGGTGGTA
The DNA here is from genome assembly GCA_003249955.1 of Bacteroidales bacterium. GTDB lineage: Bacteria > Bacteroidota > Bacteroidia > Bacteroidales > ML635J-15 > Bact-19. The sequence continues at coordinate 53,740 of QKHS01000085.1, forward strand.
GAGTCGGGCAGCGAAGCTTATATTAAAGGCAGTAATATAAGAGTTCTCAACGGAACTGTGGACAGTGAGAATAATGAAAATATTGAGCTTGTCAGCCAGAAAGCCAAGGCTGGTTATACCAGAGGTTTTGCTGATCCCGAATTTGTAAAGGTATTACCTGTTTTTCAGTTGCCTTTTTTGTCAAGAGATAAAAAGTACAGAACTTTTCAGATAAGCGGCGATTCAATGTTGCCGATTCCTGACGGGGCATATGTTACGGGAGAATTTATCAGGAACTGGTTTTCGCTCAAAGACGGTGATGCCTGTATTATTCTGACTCTTGACGACGGCATAGTTTTTAAATGTATAGAAAATAAACTTAAAAGCCTTGCAAAACTGGGGGTGTATTCACTTAACAAGGAATATGAGCCTTATACAATTGATGCTGCCGATATAAAAGAAATATGGAAGTTTGTAAACTATATAAGCCCCGAATTGCCAGAAGTTATGGATGATAATTCCGTACTTCGCCGTGAAGTTGCAAACTTAAGAGAGAAAGTTGATTTATTGGTTGACAGAATGGGTAAAACAGAATCCTGAGCGTTAGTGTGGCCAATCATTTTTAAGAAAATCTTCTTTCTTTCTGAAAACTTCTGAAAAAATAAGGAAGATAGAAAAAAGCAGATAAAAAATTATAAATCCGAGAATTCAATCCGTTCGTCAATTTGCTCCGTTACCGAACCGTTTTCGAACATGTAAATTTTGCCGGGATATTTCTTAAGAATATTATAATTATGAGTTACCATAATTACTGATTTGCCGGATTCACATAACTTATAAAGGATGTTCATTATCTGGGCGACACTTTCAGGATCAAGATTCCCGGTTGGTTCATCGGCAAAAATAACAGGAGGATTGTTGAGCAATGCCCGTGCAATACTTATTGACTGTTTTTCCCCGCCTGAAAGTTTCGAAGGCATGGAATTTTTTTTGTCAAGCATTCCTACGCTGTCCAGAACTTCGTTAATTCTGATGTCGATATCGTTTTTGTCACGCCAGTCTGTTGCTCTGAGAACAAAGCTGAGATTGTCATAAACACTTCTGTCGGACATAAGCTCAAAATCCTGAAAAACCATCCCTATTTTACGTCTTAACATAGGAACAGTTTTGGGTTTTATCGATTCAAGCTCAAATCCTGCAACACGGGCCGAGCCGTCATGAACCGGCAATTCTGCATATAAGGTTTTAAGCATGCTCGATTTGCCGCTTCCTACTTTCCCGATAAGATATACAAATTCTCCCACATCTGCTTTGAGATTTACATTGTCGAGAATTTTATTATCCTCCTGATAAACAGATAGTCCGGAGGTTTCTATCAAAAGTGTTGATTCTTCGCTCATGTCAGTTTACGCAATAAAACACCAAAAGTGCAGGTTATTAAAATATGTTAAAGTACAAAATTAATGATATATTCCTGATGTGCCAATTTAATCGGGTTTAGAAATAAACAATGCTGTGTTAATTAAAAAACAAATTGACACTTATTATTAATAAGTAATGTAGTAAATTTGAAATCAATATGTTTTAAAATAAAACGTTGATATACAGGGTTTTACAAAATTTAAAAATGAAAACGCATATGAGAATAAAGTTTTTGATTGTATCTGTTGTTATGTTCTGCAGTATTTTGGCGCAGGGACAGAAAACACAGGCGTACGATGAGATGGAGACTTTGTGGGCTACAGCCAAAGGTTTGTACGATAAAGGAATGTATGTTCCGGCACAAAAATTATTTACTCAGGTTTTGTTGCACGAAGGACAGGAGTATTCCGTCTATAAGGATGATGCAGCATATTATATTGCTATTTGTGCGATGAATCTTTTTAATAAAGATGCAGAGTATCAGATAACAAGTTTTATAGAAGATCATCCAGAAAGCCGTAACAGTAATGATGCTGCTTTTCAGATGGCAAATTTTAACTTCAGAAACAAGAAGTACAAAGATGCTTTGGAGTGGTACGAAAAGACCGACAGATTAAGCTTGTCCGAAGAGGAACAGTCGGAATATTTTTTTAAGTCAGGATTCAGTCATTTTGCCCGTAAGGATTTTGACCGTGCGGCAAAAGCATTTTATGAATCAAAAGATGCAAAGACTATTTACGGGCCTATGTCTCTTTATTTTTATTCGCACATTAAATACATAAGCCAGCAATACCAGACTGCACTTATAGGATTCCTGGAACTTGAGAAAAATCCTTCTTTTTCGTCAATAGCACCGTTTTACATTACACAGATTTATTATTTACAGGAAAAATATGACGATGTAATAGCTTATGCTCCTAAAATGCTTGATACCCTTACCGGTTCAAGAGCTGCCGAGACCAATAAACTTTTAGGCTCTTCCTATTACAGAAAAGGAAAATTTGCTGAGTCAATTCCATATCTTACAAATTATGTAAAAAACACATCATCTGTGTCAGATTATGACTATTATGAACTTGGATTTGCCTATTACAGCACAGGCAATTACGAAGATGCTGCAAATTCTTTCAGTAAGATTGCCAATATGAAAGACACTCTTAGCCAGAATGCTGCTTATCATATGGGTGACTGTTATTTAAGAATGAATAAAAAGGTAGAAGCCAGACGTTCATTTGAAACCGCTGCTCAGTATAATTTTAATCCTGCGATAAAAGAAGATGCTTTGTATAACTTTGCCCAGTTATGCTTTGAATTATCTCTTTCTCCTTTTAACGAGGCAATAAACGCATTCTCGGAGTACATTAAAGCATATCCGCAATCGCCAAGGCTCGATCAGGCATATGACTATCTGATAGATGCATTTTTAAGTACTAAAAATTATCAGGGGGCAATTGCCACAATTGAAAAAATGCCAAAGCGCACCCCTAAAATTGATGCAGCTTACCAGCGGCTTACTTATTTCAGAGGTCTTGCTAAAGTATAATGAGGCAATTACAATGTTTGATAAATCTCTGGACTATAAAATTTATGACAAAACTCTTCAGTCTCTTGCATATTACTGGAAAGCAGAAGCCAATTACAGGCTCGGCAAAACAGATAATGCAATTGATATGTTTAAGGAATTTGTAAATGCCACAGGTTCCGTAAGTCTTGACGAATATGGTAAAGCACATTATAACCTTGGATATGCATACTTTAACAAAAAAGAATATATAGTGGCAAATTCATGGTTCAGAAAATTTGAAATGCAGCCGGGATACGAGAATACTGCAATTTTGAACGATGCTTTTAACCGTATCGGCGATTGTTATTTTATTGCAAAAGAATACGGGCCTGCTGCCGATTATTACAAAAAGGCTACAAATATCGGTAAAATTATGCCTGACTATACACTTTATCAGATGGCACTCTCTTATGGCGGGTTAAAACAGCCGGAACAGAAAATATGGTCGCTGAGAAGACTTTTAACCCAGTATCCGGAATCTGAATATGCAGGCAATGCTAATTTTGAAATAGGACGCACTTATCATACAACAATAAATAATCCAGATTCGGCAAAATACTATTATAACCGTCTGATAACAAATTATCCGAACTCTTCGATGAAAAAAGCTGCTTTGTCAAGTGTTGCCGCTATTTATTTCAACGAAAGAAATTATAACAAGGCAATGGAACTTTACAAACAGGTAATTGCCGAATATCCCAATACCGAGGAATCTGCAAATGCAAATGAGATGATCCGTGCAATATACATTGAAATGGATAATCCTGACGGGTATATTGATTATGCAAACTCAGGTGTGGCAGGCGTTAATGTCAGTGTTGACGAACAGGATGAAATAATGTGGCTGTCTGCCAAAAAGCTGTATGTGGATAAAAAATACAATGAAGCTCTTTTGTCACTGACAAATTATCTGACAAAATTCCCGAACGGACAATTCTACATAGAAGCGAATTATTTTAAAGCAGAATTGCATTATTACTTTGAGGAAAAAGACCCGGCTCTGGTTTCATACCGTGTTGTTGCTGATGCTCCACGTGGTGCATATACCGAAGAAAGTACTCTTAAGGCAGCAAGTATTCTGTTCGATAAAAAACAGTGGCAGGATGCTTACAGTTATTACGATAAACTTTATCCGGTTTCGGAAAATAAATCAACAAAGCTTATTGCTGCAATAGGTAAACTAAGGTGTGCATATTCCCTTAACAATTATGATGATGTAATTTCTTCCGCCGTTCTGGTAATTGAAAATGAAAAGTCTAATGAAGAACAGATAAGGGAAGCTCACTATAAAATGGCAAAATCGTATTATGCAAAAGAAAATAATATAAGGGCATTGGGGCTTTTCGAAAATCTTTCCAAAGAAGTTAAGAGTGCAGAAGGTGCCGAATCCAAATTCAGAGTTGCCGAAATTAATTATAAAATGAAAAAGGATACGGTGGCAGAAGATCTGATTTATGAATTTGCACAGTCCAATTCACCTCATGGTTACTGGCTTGCAAAGAGTTTTATTCTGCTTTCGGATATTTATTACGAACGTGGTGATAATTTTTCGGCAAAACATACATTGCAGTCTTTGTTGAATAACTATATAACAGAAACAGACGGAATTAAGGATGAAGCCAGCACAAAACTAACAAAGATAATAGACGAGGAGCAGGCTGATGCAGGAGCAGAAGATATGCTTAACCTTAAAATAAATCTTCTTGATCAGGGAAGTGAAGACGATAATCTTTTTGAAGATGATAATCCTATTGATTTGCCGAAACCGGCTGAAATAGAAGAAGAAAAAACCAAACCAGTAAACGAGTAAGTAATTATAATAAGAATTGAAAAGATATGAAAGCAAAGTATTTAATCATAGCAATTTTCGCACTACTCTCCACAGCAGTTTTTGCGCAGGAAGAAAATGACGGCGGATTGGGAGAACAGACTCTTATTATTTATAACGAATACACCCCGGTGTTGAAAGATGCAAACAGAATTCAGTTTTTACCGGTTATTGTAGATACCATAAAGATAAATCCTGATTTCGGGTATAATGTGCAACCGACATTGTACAAGACTCAGTTTTTCCCGGCACCTATTACTGCGGCAAGTCTTAAAGGAGAACCGCTAAAACCTTTGGATAACGGTTTGATAAAGATCGGGCTGGGGAATTATCTGTCTCCTTTGGTTGAGGTGTATTATAACAACCGCCGTGAGAAAAACTTTTCGGTAGGAGCATTTGCTAAACACCATTCCGCTCACGGGACAATTAAAAATATCGCGGACCAGAAAATATACAGTGGCTTTAACGATAATATTGTTGATGTTTACGGCAAAAAATTTCTTTCATCCTCAACAGTGTCAGGAGATATAAGTTTTAAATCAGATCAGTCACACTTTTATGGTTATGATCCGTATCTCGTTGTCCCTTCAGATGTCGTTAAACCAAGAGATAAAGCCGAGATGGAAATGCAGCGTTTTAACAGGTTGCGTGCAGAAATCGGACTCGTTTCAAATAACAGCTCAAAAAACAGGATAGACTATGATGCGAAACTTGCGTATCAGTATTTTTTCACAAGTGCTGAAGACAAACAGCACAAAGTTGATTTAAAAGCCGATGTGAGCAAAATGGTTAAAGTAAACCGCTACGGTATGGATGCCGGATTTGTATTTAACAACAACAATATAAACACGGTGGAGTACAATGAGGTATTTTTGGATCTCAATCCGTATTTTAAACATTATACCAAAACCTGGCAGATTCAGATAGGAGCAAACACTACCGGCGAATTGGGAGGAGACAGTGTAAGATATCACTTCTATCCGAATATTTATTTCCAGCATAATATCAGCAACACAATTATCCCTTATGCCGGATTTAAAGGATATATTCAGAATAATAACCTCGAATTTGCAAGTACTGTAAATCCTTTCATTAATCGCAATAACGATTATCAGGTAACTAATTATGCTCAGGTTATTGACCTCGGGTTAAAAGGTAACATAAGTAAGAATATTTATTTCCATATCAATGGTAATTATTCCAAAATCGACAATATGGGATTCTTTGTAAATGACACCAGTCTCGATCTTGACAATAAATTCATTCTTCAATACACAAACGTTGAGAGATTCTCGGGCTACGGAGAGTTTGCATTACGCGATATGGGCAAATTCAGCTTTACTTTAAAAGGCCATTATTATTATTACAGTTACATTAAAAACCGTGAAAAAGCATGGCATATGCCTAATGTAGATGTTTGTCTCAAAACAAATTATCAGTTCGACGACAGACTTAATTTCGGCATTAACGTAGATTTTATCGGAACCCGCTATGCAAAAGAATATGATGATGCAGGAGCGATAGTTGAAAAGAAACTCGATCCGGTTATAGATGTAAGTCTTTTCGGTGAGTACCGGTTTGCTTCAAACTTCCATGTATTTCTTAATTTAAACAATGTTACCGGACAAAAACAATATGTGTGGAACAATTATATGTCTCAGGGATTTAATGTTATGGGCGGAGTAAAATATTTGTTTTAAACATCAGAAAAAAGTTAAACCCTATGCAGGTTTGCCCGGTAATTAATCCGGCAAACCTGCTTTTTTATGGGAAATATTGCAGTAAAGACATCCTGTTTACAGCCCGGAGCCGAATGAGTTTTTAAGTTATCCACTGCTATTAACAATGCGTTGTAAGTGATTGGTAATCATGTTTATACAGGCTGTCAGGCTGTTGATAACTATATCTTTTTTTATGACAAAAAGATGCTTTTTAACCGGAGAATTTTTCTAAATTTGTAATCCTTAAAAAAATTAAGATAATTTAATTATGAGTGATATAAAAGACAACTTGGAACCCTTGCTGAATGCGGCAAACGCTGAGGGGAACGGTAATGGAAACGGTAACGGAAGAGGCGATTATTCTGCTGATAGTATTCAGGTTTTGGAAGGTCTCGAGGCGGTACGGAAACGTCCGGCTATGTATATCGGTGATGTCGGAATCAGGGGATTACATCACCTTGTTTATGAGGTAGTTGATAACTCAATTGATGAAGCTCTTGCCGGTCACTGCGATACAATTACTGTTACAATAAATACAGATAATTCTATAAAAGTTGATGATAACGGCCGTGGTATTCCTGTTGACATGCATGAAAAAGAAGGCAAGTCAGCTTTGGAAGTAGTAATGACAGTACTTCATGCCGGAGGTAAGTTCGATAAAGATTCATATAAAGTCTCCGGCGGTTTGCACGGGGTTGGTGTTTCATGTGTTAATGCATTGTCAACCAGACTTGTTGCTACTGTAAGAAGAAATGGTAAATTATACCGTCAGGAATACTCTATAGGGAAACCACTTGGGCCGGTAGAAGAAGTAGGAGTAAGCGAAGAAACAGGTACAACTATTGAATTTTCACCTGATACAACAATTTTCACAACAGGCGAATACCAGTTTGATATTCTTGCAACCAGACTTCGCGAACTTGCTTACCTGAACAAGGGAATTAGACTTACGCTCATTGACAGAAGACAGCTTAACGAAAACGGTGAGCCCAGAAAAAAACAGTTCTATTCACAGGAAGGATTAAAAGAGTTTGTACAGTATCTTGATGCAGGACGTGAAAAATTAATAGAAGACGTTATTCACGTTTCGACAGAAAAAAACGATGTTCCTGTAGAGATTGCCTTACAATACAATACATCATTTACTGAGAATATACATTCATATGTAAATAATATAAACACTATCGAAGGCGGAACACACCTTACCGGTTTCAGACGCGGGCTTACAAGAACCCTTAAGACATATGCAGATGAGTCGGGAATGCTGGCCAAATTAAAATTCGATATCAGCGGTGATGACTTTCGTGAAGGTCTTACTGCCGTTATCTCTGTAAAAGTGCAGGAACCACAGTTCGAAGGACAGACAAAAACCAAACTTGGAAACTCCGATGTAAGTATTTCTGTTGACCAGGCAGTAAGCGGTTTGTTGAAGATTTATCTTGAAGAAAATCCTAAAGATGCAAAAGCTATTGTTGACAAAGTTATTCTTGCAGCAACGGCACGTCATGCAGCCCGTAAAGCACGTGAACTCGTTCAGCGTAAAAATGTACTTGGCGGTGCAGGCTTACCCGGAAAATTAGCCGACTGTTCCGATAAAGATGCTTCAAAATGCGAATTGTATCTTGTCGAGGGAGATTCTGCAGGAGGTACTGCAAAACAGGGGCGTGACAGAAATTTCCAGGCAATTCTTCCGTTGAGAGGTAAAATCCTGAATGTGGAAAAAGCAATGCCACACAGGGTTTTTGACAGCGAAGAAATCCGCAATATTTATACAGCACTTGGTGTTACCATTGGTACAGAAGAAGACAGCAAGGCTTTGAATATGGAAAAACTCCGTTATCATAAAATTATAATCATGACCGATGCTGACGTTGACGGTAGCCATATTGCAACTTTGATTATGACTTTCTTCTTCAGGTATATGAAACCTTTAATTGAAGGAGGTTACCTGTATATCGCAACTCCGCCTCTGTATCTCATCAAGAAAGGTAAAAATGAAGAATATGCCTGGTCAGAAGCAGACAGGGCCGAGATTGTTGAAAGATTAGGTCAGGGAAAAGAAACAGGTTTACATATTCAACGTTACAAAGGTCTTGGAGAAATGAACGCCGAGCAGCTTTGGGAAACTACCATGAGTCCCGATACCCGTACTTTACGTAAAGTAAGCATTGAGAATGCCGGCGAAGCAGACCATATTTTTGCAATGCTTATGGGTGACGAAGTTGCTCCGCGCCGTGAATTTATCGAAGCAAATGCTACTTATGCAAAAATTGATGTTTAACTGAAATACAGGCCTTGCCTTATAACTTATTCAGTCAGCTTTGTCCGAAAGGATAAAGCTGATTTTTTTTATGCGCAATTGTTGCATTTCGCCAACTGTAAATTTTAAGGTATTTGTTTAGACGTTTTAATTTGACTCTTTATTTCTTGCGATAAATGCGATGTGTTAAGTCTTGCCAAAACATCTGTTATAAATAGAAATTCTAATATGTACTCTGTAAAAATTGTGATTAGTGGCTTAATATGAGTTTGTGCTGCCATACTGAAAAATAATCGTAATCAAATGTCGGTTATAAGTATATTGCACCATCCTTAATGCGTCTGCAACTGCTACCGAACCGATTACAGATTACAAATTACCGATTACAAAGGCATTCATACAGGCTAAATAATTACATTTTAAGTTTGATTAAGAACCGGAATACATCGGACGTTTTCGTAAACTTTGATAATATCACGGTTGTGTTACATAGCGTTATATTCAAATCTCAGCAAGCTTGCTTTTTTATTCTGAGCTTCATTTGTAATAAGCATATCGCCGTTTTCCAGAAATGAAATTCCTTCGGCTTTATTAAATAATTTATGGTCAAGTTGTTCAATACTTTCAATTTTCCCGTTTCTTCCGAAAACAAAAAGCATATGGTCGGTAGCCGACAAAAGGTATAATTTCTTAGTGACAGGATGAATTCCTATAGCCGAAGGCCTGAATTTGACAGAAGCCCCGGAATGTTTTCCTTTTTTCTTTTTGTTTTCAGCTAATTTTATTCCCTTTTTTTCAGCATATTTAATTATCTCCTTAATGTTGAAGTTATATATCGCCTCTTCTGACAATGTTTTTGTCTCCAGGCTGAAAGCATATATTTGCCGGATATCTTTAAACTCAGCACCTTTTCCCGATTTTCCCTTGCAGGCAATCAGCAACCTGTTATTTGCAGCATCATAGCACAGTCCTTCGTTATTATTTGCCGGAATACCGGTAGGCCAGGTGTTTAAAACAATATTCCCGGAATTATAATCCGAAATTCCGAATAATGTTCCGTCACTTCGAAGGATATACAGATCATTACCGGCTTTGGCAATACCTTCATAATCGCCGTCAGGACCAAATACGAATTGCTTTTCGATATTACCTGTATTAAGGTTGCCGATAAATATAATTCCGTTTTCGTCCTGTATGCAGGCAAAATTTTCATTATCCAGCATGGTGAGGCCGGAAATCTCTCTTAATGTATCCGGCAAAATTATTCGCTGATCGGGTTTGCTAAGATTGTAACCTGAGTCAGATATCTTTTGCGTTACAGGACTGTCATTACAACTGAAAAGCGATAGCACGCAGAATAATGAAAGAACAGAAATTATACCGGACATAGCAGTTGTACAATTTATATTTCGGGTTTAACAACAGAATCTACTTTTGACAGCATGGAGTCGTCGAACATAAATTTAAAAACTTCGTCATTGTTTGTGCTTACTTCTAGAATGTAAGACTTGCTTCCCATTGTTTTTCCTTTTTTAAATTTTACTTCGCTAAGAGGAGCATTCAGCAATTCGCCTCCGCTGACTTTTTTGCTGTTTCTAGCCAGTAATGAACCCAATAATCCTGTTCCGGGAGTGCTGACTCTGTCTTGTGAGAATGTTATATTTTTATTTGTGATTGTAAGTTGTCCGGGAAAAGCCTGGAGAGCCTTTTTGTACCACATCACCTTTTCTGACAATAAAGTTGTTTCCTGTTCCATAATAAAGTTTCTTGACTAAACGTAAAATTCAAAGATAAGAATAATACATATGGGCCCAAAATAAAAAATTGTATTTATAAATCAATCTTTTTCTGAGAAGAATGAGTGTGGTGAAGTCTTATGACCCGTCTCTACGAGACTCCGGGTACGGCTTCGGGCATAGCGTAAGTACTGAAGTCCGTAAATAATGATATTACGAGCCTACGGCTCTTATTACGCAATGCCGGAATAGCAACTAGTCCGGTACGGACGGCACATAGGAAATGCGGACTTCAGTCCGCTTATGATGGATCTTGCTTTTCCTGAGTCTCGTAGAGACGGGTCATAAAAAATATAACTCTCTGGTCAGTAAGAGTACGGAGATACTTCCATCTCCTCTTACTTTCCGCTTTCTTTATCTTTTATCGAATTCTCAAAATCAATCAAACTCTTAATGCTTTCCATGCCTATTCGTTTGCCTATGATTTTTTTGTTACGATCCAGAATAAAAACCGACGGAGTCATAATAATATTGTAAGCTTCTTTGAATCCGGAATGTGGAATCGGGCCGTCCCAAACGTTTATCCAGCCTTCTTCGTTAAGATCCTTGTCTTTTACAAATTCTTCCCATTCAGGACGATCGTATTGGGTATAAACTGCAAAAACTTTTACATTCATAGCTTTTAAACTGTCCCTGTATTGTTGCATAAGAACAGGAATTTCTTTTTTACAATGTCCGCAGCCTGGTTCATAAAATACCAGAATTGTATAATCAGCATCAACCTGTGACAGAGACATATATCTTTCGTCAATAGTCTGCATGCGCTTTAACTCTATTGCAGGATCTCCTATTAAAGTGCGTGACAGGTTCTTTACTTTTGGAACCAGTTTGGACATAAGTGCAGAGTCTGCCCAGAAAGCTTTTCCGTTCAGGTACCATTTTTCGGCAATGTCAACAAAAATTGCATCGTAGCCCATTATGTCGGAAGTTTCGAATTTATAAAGCAGATGTGAGGCCACGTACTGGAACATAAGGCTGTCTCCCGAATCGTAAGCAAGCTGAATTATCTTTTCTGCTTCAGGAATAAGAGAGTCCGGAGCGGGAACGACCATTTTGTCAAAATAGTAATCCAGTTTAGGTTCAAAAACAGGTGTGCGCAACAAACCACTTTCCGACCAGTCTATATAATCCCAGAAGTGAGCTTTATAGTATTTGTAACGAAAATCCGGTTCGGTAACATTGCCGTCTTCGTCAACCGGAGCATCAGGAACTTCCGGTTCCTTCATGGAAAGTAAGATTTTGGAGAAAAAAGACCCCTGATTCTGTGAAATAAAATTTTCTGTGATTTTTTTCCTTTCCGAATATTGTTCATTCATCTGATCTGCAATTCGTTTTTGTTCTTCGGGATTATCCTTTGCTGCCTGATATTGCTTGTCAAGGTTCATCCTTCCGTTTTGAATTTCGGCCATTACCATCTGATATTGGTTGAAAACGGTATTTTCTTTACTTCCTTTTATTTTCATTGTCTTTACAAAGTTGGAAGTGTCTGTTTCTACCGAAAATTTTTGCTGATCGCCTATCAGAATTTCAAAATAAGTCATATTTCTGGATGGCATAACAATAAGATAAATTCCCTTATTAAGTTTTTTGTTGCCGGAAAATACAGCATATCCGTCACTGTTTATTGTTGTGGTGTCGATTACAAGTTTCTTTTCACCGAAGTGATGCCCCAGGTAAACTACGGTATCGCTGACTCCGTGAATTTTTAATTTTATTTCATACTCCTGGGCAAAACAGCCTAATGTTATCAATGTAACTAAAATAAATAATCCTGATCTTTTCATCCTTAAACTTTTTAGTAAATCAATATACAAAAAATTAGTAATTATTCAGTTTTGTAAGCGGTGAAGAGTAAGAGCAAGTCGCAAGCAGTATGTCTTAATGTCACAGATTACCGACCTACAGATTACCGATTACTGACATACTGATTACGGATTACCGACACCCCGATTACCGGTTACAAAAACTATACTTTAGTTCTGGCATAATACCTGAATAATTACAATTAATTGTTCCCAAGACAGTTTGTAATTAAAAAAGGTTGTCCGGGCAGATTATACTTGTGGATTTGCATAAGATACGGCGAATATTTAAAAACTATTAGATAACAGCTAAAAGTTAATTTTAAATAATTTATGATGTATTTAATCTGTAATAAGCCTGAAAGCATTTTGGAATATTATTAAATGGTGTATTTTTGCAATGATGCTTAAAGATGAGTACAAAATAGTGATTATAGGAGCAGGAATCTCCGGCTTAAGTACAGGTATGGCATTTGCCAAAACATATGATTTAACTGAGAACCCTGCTTTAATAATAGAAAAACAGAAAATTCCCGGTGGCTGTGTAACTACTTTTGCACGTCAGGGCTATCGCTTTGACACTGTACAGATAATACCGGATGTGAGCAATATTCTTAAGTTTTTTGAAATAGAAACAGAGTTAACAGGTTTCGGCAACACTTACGCCAGATTATTGCTGGTTGACAAACAAAGTAAAAAGCTAAAACCTATACCTATTGCTTCGGACAGAGAGTCTTTTGAGGAATACCTGACTGAAAATTATCCTGATAACGGTCCTCAGATACGCCGCTTTTTTGACTATTGCACAAAAATGCATGCCGAACTAAATTATCTTAAAACCCGGCCCGGATTTTTTGATATTATCAATATTCTTTTCAGGTGCAGGAAAATTTTGTCCAATTCGGGTAAAACATATAAACAATTTCTTGATAAGTTCGGATTTACAAATCCCGAGGTATTGGAAATTCTCGATACCTTTTCATCATTCAGCGGGCTTTCGGGAAACAGGTGTGCTTCGCTGCTCACAGCCTGTGCAATGGTAACCACGTTAAAAGGTAGTTACCGTCCTGTAAAAGGTTTTATAAGCTTTCCGCAATTGCTGCGTAAAAAATTTGAAGAAAAAGGCGGAACTGTTCTTACCGGTACCGGAGTTAAGAGAATTATTACCGAAAATAACAAGGTTACTGGAGTTGAACTCGAAGACGGAAGAAAGATAAAGGCCACATATGTTGTTTCAACTGCTGACACAAGAATTACTTTTGAAAAACTTTTGGGTATGGATGTGTTGCAAAAGGCAGGTAAAAGCTATGCCCGCAAGGTTAAAAATGCCGAAATGTCTCCTTCCGCGTTTGCAATACATTTAGGCCTTGATGACAGCATAGATCTTAAAAAGTACGGATTGGACTGTGGCTATTCTGTGTTTACAACAGGCCGTGCCACTCACGAAAAGATTTTTGATCAATGGGAATCCGGCGGGCAGTTAATGTCGGAAGAAGAATTCCATTTCGGGATTATTTCGCCATCGGCAATAACAGGAGGGAAGCAAACACTTATTTTTCATGTTGTCCCGGCAAATTCCGAAAAATGGATAAAACTTCGGGAAACCAATTATGAGCTTTACTGTGAAGAGAAAATGCGTGTTGCAGATTTTTACACAGATCTTGTATGTCGTTATTTAATTCACGATCTGCGTTCGCATATTCTATTTACAGATGTTGCCACTCCGGCAACCTATGCCCGTTATACCGGAACGCCCGATGGCTCTAATTTCGATATGATGCCTGTACCCGGGAATTTCGGGAAAAACCGTCTTAGCATAAAGACTCCGGTAAAAAATCTGTTTCAGTCCAGGTTCAGCCATGGCATATGGCCATCTATGCAGGCCGGCCTGCAGATTGTCGATATGATAAGCGGAGGAAAAATTATGAATGGCAACACCTCGCTGGGGGAATAATTGCTTATAATCCATATTCTGCAATCAGATATTAATATTTGTGTAAAATATTGCGTGTGTATAAAATATTATGTAATTTGGCGGAGAAATTAACTGTGGTGGAAGTGGGGAAATACACTAAATTACTGAGAGAAAATACTTTTGGAGTGAGAATAAAAGAGTTATGGGCATTATAAAAATCTAATATGAATAGAACGATTCTTAGTTTAGCAATTATTAAGACGCATTGGGAAAAGCACCAGAGTGACTATATTGATAATTTTATATTACTACTAGCTACATTATTGAATGAAAAAAAATATCAAGAAATTGAGATTGAAAATTTTCAGATAGATTTTATGGATAGATTTGGATTAGAAATTCCAATAAATCCCCTAATTACAATATTTAATAGAGCGACAAAGAGAAAGATTTTAATTCGTAGTGGTGGAAAATTTTATGCTAATTACGATAAATTACCAGAACATGATTCATCGATAGAAAGTGCTGAGATTGAGAGAAAATTTAATAATGTAATTAGTGCTATTCAAGAATTTGCAGTCGAAAAATACCAGTTAGAAACAACAACTGAGGAAATTGAAATTGCATTTCTTTCATTTTTAAAGCAACATGACTTAGATATTTTGTTTGCTGCAAAAGACAAATCTATTTTACCTAAAGTTGAATCAACTCGAAAGTTAAAGTACCTAATAAGCGCATTTACTATTTATGCTTATGATTCTGAGCCAAACCTTTTTAAGTTTCTACTTGATGTTTCCATTGGACATGCTTTATCAGGAGCAATCTTATATTCGGAAATTAATTCTTTCAGTGGAAAACTAAAAGATTTAAATATTTACATAGATACACCATTAGTATTTTCTTTACTTGGATTAAATGGGTATTTTAAACAAAAAGCAATAATAGAATTATTAAAAATTCTTCGAGAAGAGAAAGCTAATTTATTTATCCTTGCTACAACGAGAAGCGAAGTTGATTCAATCTTTTTAGATTGCTATAAATGGTTAGAAAAGGGTAATTATGAATTAGATAAATCGTCAAAAATTTTGAGATATTGCCATAGAAATGGCATTACAGCAACTGATATAGAAGGAAAGATACTTACTCTTGATGAGATTTTAGGGAGTTATGAGATTGAGCCAACGGTTGTTCCTGACTACATTGAAAATAAACAATTCCAAATTGATGAAAAAGACTTGAAAAATACTATTGTCCGCACTTATAAAGGGATTATTCCAGAATTCAATATATATGATTATAATAAAGAAGCAACTATTGAAAGAGATGTTAAAGTATTATCCGGTATTTATCGTTTTCGTCAAGGGTTTAAACCGAAAACTATAAAAGATAGTAAGGATTTGTTTATTACTTCGAATACAGCGTTAGCATTTGCAAGTAGAATTTTTGAGACAAAAGAAAATGGTTCTTCTTTTACGATACCGACTTGCTTAACTGATGTTTTTTTGGGCACAGTAATTTGGCTTCAATCACCACAAAAGGTAGTTTCCTTAAATGAGAAAAAGTTTATTGCAGATTGTTACTCTGCAACTCAACCAAATGAATTACTAATAAAAAGGTACATTGCAGAAGTTGAGAAATTAAAAGAAAGTAGTAAAATCAGTAGGGATGAGTATTATCTGTTAAGAACTCACAGGGCATCAATTAATTTATTAGAGACCAAAACGATGGGTGACCCTGAAGCATTTAATGGGGAAACTGCAGAAGAAATACTTGATAATATTATTGCGTCGATAAAAGGATCTACCTCTGAAAAGTTAGATAGTGAAATAGATAATCATAATCAAACAAAATCGGAATTAGAAAAAGTAAGTGCAGAAAAAGATCAACTGATTGTAAAATTATTGAATAAATCTAAGCGGATAGCTAAGAGCTTAGGCAAATTTATTTTTTGGATTTTTACATTATTTACAGCATTTGCATTATCCGTAAATCTTTTTTCAATGTATTTTAATCCAAATAAGACGACTAAGGTATCGCTGTGGATTTTTATTGGTTTAATTACATTATTTAACTTGTCGACAGGCTTTAATATTATAGGCTTTAGGGATAAATTAATTAAACAATTGGAAAAAAAAATTTATAGATGGCTTAATAAATAATGACTGTACAACATTTTCTATAAAATGATAGGCGATGTAATTAATATTAAGTTGCGTTGCTTGCTCAAGCAAAATGGATGTTTACTGGTAATTACCAGATATTTAGTCATTAATCATACAATTGGTCATTGCAATCAATCATAAAAACCCCAAACTTTACAAATATCAATGACACTAAAGAAAAAAATTATTATTGCCGGATTATCAGTACTTATTGGCCTGGTGATTTATTTATTCCTGTTCGGGAGATTGTTTCCTTATTCGCCTGTAATAGTAGGGTTTGAAAAACATGAATTTACCAATACGATAATTTACACACAAAAAGGAGTGCCTTTTGATGATTATGAAAAAATAGATACTTTGATTCCGCCTATAGAAAAATTTCATGAGCTAAAATATTTAAGAAAGCCAAAAATATTTCTGTTCTCCGATAGTGTCAGTTATATAAGGCATTCCCCTTCAAAAGCAAGATTCTGTACTTTTTACAACGGGCGTTTATTTGTTACCCCATGGGCATTAAAGGAGGCAATGAACGGAGAAATTTCTTTAGAAATATATTTAACTCATGAATTATCGCATTCATTGCTTCATCAACATTCAGGTCTTATAAAAGCAAGCCGGTATCCCAAATGGTTACTCGAAGGAATAGCTGTTTACAGCTCAAATCAAATGGGAACATCATTTTATCCCGGTAAAAGCGAGACCTATAAGTTGATTCAGTCGGGAAATTTTATGCCACCCGACTTTTTCAAGACAAAAGATGAAGATAAAATAAAATTAAATGTTGAGAACAGAATTCCGTTCATGTACTCTGAATTTGCATGCATTGTAGATTATTTAATTACAAAATACGGCAAGGACAAATTTCTGGTTTATATGAAAAAATTAATAAGCGATACTGACCATGATAAAATATTCAAACAAATCTATGAGATTGACTTCGATAAATTTCTGACAGATTTTAAAGAACATGTTTGCAAAACGGAAAATCCTGAGGTCAGGGAATAAAGACTTTGGTGAAAGCTGTTTAAGTCCGGTGTTGTTATCTGTATTCTGTAAACAGATATTATATCTGTCAGAAATCTTGCACGGGTATAGAATATTCTGTAATTTGGCGGAGAAATAAATCAGGGCAAAAGGCGGTTATACGCTAAACTAACTGTGTGAAAATTCTTTTTGGGAGTAGATAAAAGAGTTGTGTTCCATACTAAAATTGCCAGGTAGAAATTAATACAAGCATAATAAATCAGAAAAATGAACGAAAAATATAATTGGCACAAATTGTATAAAACAGGTGGAATTGCAGCTTTTGCAATTGTATTTATAATTCCTTTCCAGATAGTAATATTTACTGTTTTTCCTCCACCGCAAACCACTTTGGGATTTTTCGAACTGTTTCGTGAAAACCGGATTATTGGTTTATTGAGCCTTGATTTGTTGTACTACATTAATAATGTACTTCTGCTGTTAGTATATCTTGGTTTGTTTTCATCATTGAGAAAAGTCAATTTTGCAAATATGCTAATTGCCATTATTATCGGATTTACAGGCATCGCTGTTTACTATGCTTCAGCTATAGGATTTGAAATGTTGTCAATTAGTAAACAGTATTTTTCTACAGAATCAATAGAAGTTAAACAACAATTACTCACTGTTGGTCAGGGATTGATTGAGAAATATAAAGGAACTGCTTTTGATGTTTATTATGTGTTTAATGCAATAACATTATTAATAATTTCATTTACCATGCTAAAATCCGGGACTTTCAGTAAAGCTACTGCAATTTGGGGACTGATTGCCGGTATTTTTATGATTATTCCTTCAACAGCGGGTGTGTTAGGATTAGTGTTCTCTCTGATTTCATTGATTCCATGGATTGTTTTTTCACTATTAATCGGGAGAAAACTTATTCAATTATATAGGCTTGAAGAAAACCTGACGAATGAATAACGCACGAAAGCGCAATATCCCGGACACCCTATATAGGCGCAGTGGTTTTCGGGTATAGCTGTGGCATATGGTCATTTATGCAAACCGGATTGCAGATTGATGGTATTATGCGGAGAGAAAATTATGAACGGAAACATTCCGTTGGGTAATTATTGCTTATTAGTCGTTCCTGGGTTATCAGCCATATTCTGTAATGATATGTTAATATTTATTTAAAATCTTGCACGAGTATAGAATATTCTGTAATTTGGTTGAGGAATAAATCATTGAAAAAGTGTGGGAGGTGCCGGAACAGGTTGTGTAGAAGCTGTTTTGGTGTGGTGATAAAGGGTTTTGTAGCATTAAAAGAGAAATGAACAAATGAAAAAAATAATCATAACTGTAATCATTCTGACAATTCTGATTTCCTGTAATAACAATCATTCAGAAAAACTGAATGAAAGTAAAATTATTTGTGAATTGGACAAACTTGAAACAGAATATGAAAAATTATGTATTGAAGCCGGAATGGAAGTTTGGGAGTATTATTCCGATACAAATAAAAATTCAATGTCCCATTATAAAGAATTGTTTTCAGGCTTTCTTTTAAAAGACAGCTTAATTAACAGCATAAAATACTGGAATTTAAGGTCAAATGAACTTTCAAATGACACCCTGATCAGAAGGTTAGAGTTATGGAATAATATTCTTACATGTGCTCAGGTAGATTTTGATCCTGAAATCATTGAATTGCAAAATTCACTGGAAACTCAATTATCTGAATATCCGTCAAATGATATTTCTGACAATGAGCTGGAATTATCAATTCTGAGATTAATCAGTTTAAGAAATGAAAAAGCAAAAAAATCAGGATACGGTAATTATGCTTACATGGTTTTGCAAAATACCGGAATTGATACAGTTTGGTTCGAAAATTTAATTTATACACTTGATACAGGTAGTCAAAAAAGCTATAATGCTTTCATTCGCAGTCATTTCCCTGATAATTCAGATTTGAAATACGAAGATATAATAGAGTACATAATTCAATCATATTATTTAAATGATGTTCCTGTGGTTGAAAATAACAAAAAAGAAGAATTAATTTATAAAACAATTTCAGATATAGGAATTGAAATGAATGACCTGCCTGTTCAATACGAAATAACTGAGTTGCCGCCTGGCATTGGAGGATTTGGGAATAGCATTGATATCCCTGATGATTTTAGAGCAGTCGTAATGAAAGAATTAAGTTTTTACTTTCTGCTTCATGAAATAGGACATGGGTTGAACGGAACAAATGTTTTAATAAAATATCCCGTTTTAAAAGGCTATGAGTGGTGTACCGGTAATTCAGAAGATTTATACAGTGAGGCTATGGCTGAAGTAATAGCAAAGTTCTCGCAAAGCAAAGCATGGCTAAAAGAAAACGGATATGATGATAATTATATTGATAGTATCAGAAACGCACGAAAAGAATTATATCCTGTATTACTGAGACTAAAATTAGTTAACTCACTTTTCGAAATAGAATTATATAAGCATCCCGAAAAGAAGCCATCGGATATTAAAAATGAACTATATCGTAAATTTTTTAATGTAGATAAAGACTTTTCAAAAAAACCAAACCTGATTCAATTATCTTATGTCTCATATCCTGTCTATGAACAAAATTATCTGATAGCAGATATAATATCATGGCAGATTCACGAATATCTGGAAAAAGAATATGGCGAAAATTATGCTACGAATATAAACGTCGGAAATTATCTTAAAGAAAAACTGTGGAAAGACGGACAGTTGCATAACTGGCAATACAAAGTTGAAAAAGCAACAGGGAAAGAACCGGATATAAAAGGTTATTTGAAATTTTTAATGGAATAACACCCCATAACAATGTGCAAAAAACCGCTACAGTAGAATTTCAGATGGTTTTAGTCTGCTCCCAATCTCTGTAAAAAAAGGCTAATATCCCTGCCACGCATAATTTACATTAATACAAAGCCGGATATTAGCCTGTTTCATAGTTTACAGAATTTTATACTTCGTTTTTACACTGTATTCATCCTGATGTTGTTTACTTTTGTTGAAGCAGCATTGCTATCTCTTCCTGATGAGCCTGATTATATGTTATCACATAAGAAATGTAAGGAACAAAAACCAGCATACCTATCAAAAGTCCCGTTGCCAGAGCTTTGAAATTTTTGTGCTTTAAAACGACATAAAGTACCCAGATAAGATTCATAGTCATAATTATATGACCGACATGAGCAAATAAATAACTGCCGCTCCAGGGTAGTACAAACATAGACATAGTACCTGTAAAATAGGTGGGGAGAGAAGTTAAAACCAGAAATCCCGCTTTTTTATTTACAAGAAACACAACAAAGAAGCACAGATAAAGAAAGCTTACCGGCGAACAAGAGTTGTATGCAATCCAATCCGTAAAACCCAGATTTAGTTTCACTAAAAAGAAAAATGAACTGTTTAATGTCACGATTAATAACAATGCGGCTAAAATAATCCCGCTTATTTTTTCTGTTTTCGATAAATTCATTGTTTTAAATTTAAAAAGTTAATAAATTAAATAATGGTAATTGTTCGGGAGTCTTTGCAAATTGTCTGTTTTGGGGCAGATGGCAGGTGTTTGCTTACCAACCGGGCCAGTATGACCAAAGAGACATGATTTTGCAGTTCCCATAATTCAAAAAGGTTTAATAATTACAAGATAATGTTATAATTCTGTAATTATTATTATCTGAGTTGCTGGCTGTTTTACCATATGATTTATTTCATCAGCAAATTGTATCCTGTTTTTCCGGAAGATATTTTTTTATAGGAATTGCTATCTCCCAAAAACAGAAAAACATCAAAGCGATAATAAAAATGATAAAACAAGAAACCTTTCCGGACAGAATTGCCCGGAGAAAATCTTATCAGTCCGCGGTTTTTAGGCTGATATTAAGCCAGTATAAGTTTGAGAACAAGCATTAACAAGAGTTTATAAATATCCGGCAAATATAAATATTTTCATTAATATTTGAAAATTCAGAAAGATATATTGGTAAAATATGTTTTGCATAATGTTTCTACATATCCGTCATATTCTGCAATTTGATATTAATTTGTGTAAAATTGTGTGTGTATAAAAATATTGTGTAATTTGCGTAGAAATAAAACATAGTAAAAGCATGGACATACGCCGGAATTGGTTGCGTGGAAAATCTTTTGGTGCGAGGTAACGGAGTTG
>QKHS01000023.1 GCA_003249955.1 Bacteroidales bacterium
AATATTAAAGTTTAAACACCATGGGAATTATTTAACAATAATTATTAAAAATTTAAAACTATCAGAAAATGAAAAAATTAATTAGTCAAAGAAACATTATCATTGTATTTTTTATTATTACTTCCGTTTTTGCCTGTAAAAAAACAGAAGATGAAAATACATTACAAATGCAGTCTGTTTCAGAGGAAAGCAATTCAAATAGTTTGAACTTACTTAACAACACGAAGATATATAGCAAAACTGTAAATGTTTACGATGCTACAGGTGAATCATTTGTCGCTGTTAGAATTTCTACATCATCAGAAGAATTGTTAAATGAGTACACTGCTAATTATGAAGGACTTCAGTGTATTTTAATACCAGAAAGTGAAATAGATAAATTTATGGAAAAAAATTACGATTACAGTAAGTTACAGGAAACAACCGACACAATAGATTATGAAGCAAACCCTGGCTATGTAAATATTGATTTCGATTTTTCCAATGTAATTAAGAACAGCAATGGAAATATGGCTATAACTTTTATTGATAAGTATAATTCAAATAAAACAGTATGGTCATATTCAAATCTTCAAGGAAATCCAATTTTAAATTGTACTTTTTCTCCGGCATGCGATGCATTAATAATTACCAATCTTACTGACTATTGGTGTTCAAATTGTTTGTGCCATAAATATAACGCTTTCTGGGAAGCAAAAACTTCTGGGGGCTCGTTATTATCTCGCCAGACCTCGACATCACAATTAGAGTTGGAGTCATTCTCTCATCCGGGTCAGATAGGCAAACTTGATGGATGGCCTGGATATGACAATTCATATCCATTACCATATTCAGGATGCCAGGCCACAACAGGGTTTAGTGCAAAATGCAACATGTTGGTAATCTACGAAGATTAACCATTTTAAAATCCCATGGTGTTTTCTTTTATCAATAAACTTAAAATCTCCAAGTCATTTAGCTGGTTAAACATATCCCGCTTAACAATATACTACACACTTTCTTTCACAAATTACCGACATAAAATAAACCAATTACTTTCGAGCAATCACCTAGCTATTCGAAAATAATTTTTACCTTAAGCGTATTATTGTGTTAAGGGTTTTATATCTTGATAAAGTCTTTTTGTCTGACTGAAATCCTATTATGAGAATATCGTAGAACAAATTCATCCTTCGACCACCTATCAACAACTTAGCTATTTGACAAACTCCCCTTACACCTGAAGCTTAGCTCTATGTAAAAACTCCTGGGAATTACTTTTTCACGTCTAAAATTCAATTAGTAAATGCAAATTTTATTTTGAAAAGCAACAATGATTTTTTATCTTTGACATAAAATTTTTCACTAAATTCATAACAATGTCAAATACAACTAACGAAACCTCAATTCATTTAGCCGACTCTTCCAAAAAATCATTACTAAAAAATATAATAAGAATTTCAATCGGACTGTTTTTTATGGTGTCGGCAGTTTTTAAACTGTTAAGCATTGATGAATTTGAAATTTATATATATAGTTTTGGAGTTGTTAATTTTGCCATAAGTTCTTTTTTTGCCAGATTGGTTATCGGGTTTGAGCTGGTAACCGGGACGCTGTTCATTTTAAAATTTTATTATAAAAAAATATGGTTATTACTTCTCATTACTACTATAGGGTTTACTCTTTTCCTGATATATACCGCTATTTTCAGATCAGATTCCAATTGCCATTGCATGGGTGAAATTGTTAAGCTCAATCCGGCCTTCTCCATTATTAAAAATATTGTCATCATAGTACTCCTCTTTGTAATAAGAAAAGACAGCCCATTTGTTTATAGGTTCAGGGTACTTATATCGGGCATATTACTTTTTGCAGGAATGTTATTACCATTCGTTCTTTTCCCGCCGGACTCAATTTACAGATATTTTGTAAAAGGAGAAAAAACCATTAATCTTCAGGAATTTGAAAAATCTGTTGCAGATACAAGTTATGACAATCAATTAATAAATATTAAACTGAATGCAGAAACGAACGCCCTCACATTTTCAATAGAAAAAAACCATTTAAACATCAGTAACGATACTTTTCTTTTTATGTACATGCACTCCGGTTGTGAGTACTGCAAGCTGGCAATGAAGAAAATCAAACTTATTTTTGACAACAATAACATAGATAAAAGTAAATGTAAGATACTGATCTGGGGGGACGATGAGCACATTTCAGATTTTATAAGAGAAACGGAAAGTATGGATTTTGAATTTAGAAAATTAGACCCGTTTCAGGCTGTTGGGATAACCAACGGTAAATTTCCGACTTTTGCAATTGTTGAAAAAGGAAAAATCATAACAGATTTTAATTTCAGATCTATTGATGAAAGTATGATTGTTGAAAATCTAAAATAACAACAGAGACAGAAATGCCAAATCCTGATTTAAACCGAGATTAGATTAACTATTAATTATTGTATCATTATTCAAGCTTATGTTATTCTTATAATTTCAATTCAGGCACTACTTCATCAAAAAACACAAATACAATAAAGGCATTTTTGTCTTAACAAATAAAATAAGATTATTTTAATAAGACTTATTACCTAAATACAAAGATATTTTATCAAAACAGCCTGATATTTTATGGCTAAAGACACAACAATAAAAAAATTAAAAAAAAAGCTTACAGACTGAATCCATTTTAAAAATAATGTTTTATCTTTGAAATCGATTAATGTAGTAATTAATTAAACTTTGAAAAGCTAAGTTATTCAGCATTTTTTTAACAACTTAATGCATGCAATATATTGTTGCAGGATATGTATATCATTGAACATTAAAATAAATTTTAATAATAACCGGAGGTTTCTGAAAATCCATAAAAGAGTAAGATGTGTAAGCCGAAAAACACAAGAGTAGGTGATTTAATTAAATTTATATTTTATGAAAAAGTTAGCAGGTTTAGTATTTGGGTTAGTAGTTTTAGCATCTTTCAGCATGACAAGCTGCAAAAAAGAATGTACATGCACACAAAAAGTTGACGGTGCTGTTGTTAGTACATACACACAAGAAGTTAAAGGTAAATGTAGTGACATGGATATTACTTCTACTACTCTCGGAGTAACTCAAACTGTTACATGCGAATAATAATTTTGCATTAAAAAGGGCTGGGTCAAAAGTTTTGACCCAGCCCTTTTTCTTTGCTGTTATTTTACACGGCGAAAATTTAACAATAATATGCTCTGCAATTAAAGCATATTATTCTACCGGATAAAAAAGCATATCGTAAATTATCCATCTGCAATCACAGCAACACACAAATAAAATGAAAGCTTTTCTCCTCAAAAGTAATACATCCGTAAATCTGATCTCCAGAGTAAAAATCAGGTAATATATTTACAAGTGTTACATTCCCGCCACACATTAAGTCCCGAAACGAAATAAGTTTGAAATATCTTTAAAATCCGGTTTTTTATCATATTGTTTTTATGCAGGTTTTTTCTTACTTTTGCAAAACCAAGACTGAAGCAATATAGTCTTATCCGTGCTGAAACAAACTCAGCTTCAAAGCCTTAGCTTCGGCCTTTACCTTTTAATATTATGTAATTATAAACACAAATGAAAGAAAGCAAGTTAGGACTGGATTTTAAAAAAGTAAAAGAAGCAAAACAAATATCCGGCAAGATTGCAGTTGAAGTACAAAAATTTGTTGACAATTACTCTACAGTAGCTGTTGAGCGTACACTTTGCAGACTTATCGGAATTGACGACGTTGACAGCAACGATGTCCCGTTGCCAAATGTTGTTGTAGATCAGATTCACGAAAACGGAGTTCTTGGTCAGGGAGTTTTGTTTTACCTTGGTAATGCCATGATAGAAACAGGGTTAACGCCACAACAGATTGCAGAAAAAGTTGCAACCGGGGAACTCGAAATCACCAAACTCAGAATCAACGATAAGAGCAATATTCAGAAAGCAATTTTTCCATATGTTGAGACTTCGGTAGAACGGATTAAAAACAATGTAAGTCGCCGTAATGAATATTTAGGTACACTTGGAGAAGGCCCGAAACCATATCTTTATGTAATTGTTGCTACCGGGAATATTTATGAAGATGTAATTCAGGCGCAGGCTGCAGCACGTCAGGGTGCAGATATTATTGCAGTTATCCGTACTACGGGACAAAGCCTTTTGGATTACGTACCTTATGGTGCTACCACCGAAGGATTTGGCGGAACCTATGCAACTCAGGAAAATTTCCGTATTATGCGTTCAGCTCTGGATGAAGTTGGCGAAGAAGTAGGCAGATACATCCGTTTGTGTAATTACTGCTCCGGGTTATGCATGCCTGAAATTGCAGCAATGGGAGCCCTTGAAAGACTGGATGTTATGCTTAACGATGCACTTTACGGAATTTTATTCCGCGACATCAACCCGCAACGTACAATTATAGACCAATATTTCTCAAGAATTATAAACGGATTTGCAGGAGTAATAATAAATACCGGCGAAGATAACTACCTTACAACTGCTGATGCATTCGAGCAGGCACACACAGTTCTGGCATCGGATTTAATTAACGAACAACTTGCTTTACTTGCAGGAATGCCCGAAGAGCAGATGGGACTCGGACATGCTTTTGAGATGACCCCGGATCTGGAAAACGGATTTCTGTTCGAGTTGGCTCAGGCGCAGATGACAAGAGAAATTTTCCCGAATGCCCCGTTAAAATATATGCCGCCAACAAAATTCATGACAGGAAATATCTTCAGAGGACAAATACAGAATGCCCTGTTCAATGAAATATCCATATGGACCGGACAGGGAATTCAGCTTCTCGGAATGATTACCGAAGCAATACACACTCCGTTTATGTCGGACAGGTATCTTGCAATTGAAAATGCAAAATACATTTTCAGCAATATGAAAAATATCGGAGATGAAGTTGAATTTAGAAAAGACGGCATTATTCAGATCAGAGCACAAAAAGTTCTGGACGATGCATATAATCTTTTAAGTGAAATAGAAAAAGAAGGATTATTTGATGCATTGGAAAAAGGAATGTTTGCAGATATAAAACGTTCAAAAACAGGAGGTAAAGGTTTGGCCGGAGTAGTGGCAAAATCAGAAAATTACTTTAACCCGTTTATTGAATTAATGAAAGGAGGACAAAACTAATGAGTGGCGGATTATATTCTATGGATCAGCGCGACTTTGATCAGACGCTTGATTTAAAAAAGGTTAAACCTTATGGTGACACTATGAACGACGGTAAAACCCAAATGAGTTTTACTTTACCCGTTCCGTGCAACGATGAAGCTATTGAAGCAGCCAAACAACTTATGAAAAAAATGGGATTTGAGAATCCTCAGGTTGTTTATTACCGTGAACTCACAAAAGGATTCACTTTCTTTAATTGTTACGGCAACTGCACTCATAATGTTGATTACACATCTATTCATGTTCCCAAAGTTGAATCAACAGTAATGGATATGAAAGAAACCGATACTTTTATTAAAGAAAATATCGGCCGCAAGATTGTTGTAGTAGGTGCCAGTACAGGGACAGATGCTCACACGGTAGGTATTGATGCTATTATGAACATGAAAGGATATGCAGGACATTACGGTATAGAAAGATACGAAATGTTCGAAGCTCTTAATATGGGGTCCCAGATTCCTAACGAAGAATTTATTGCAAAAGCAATTGAATTAAAAGCAGACGCTTTACTGGTTTCGCAAACAGTAACTCAAAAAGATGTCCATATTAAGAATCTTGTTGAACTTGTTGAAATGATGGAAGCAGAAGGCTTACGCGACAAAATGCTTTTAATTTGCGGCGGACCGCGTATATCGCACGAACTTGCAAAAGAACTGGGGTATGATGCAGGATTCAGCATGAATTCCTATGCCGATGATGTAGCCAGCTATATTGCACAGGAAATGAACAGACGTTTAAACAAATAAAAACCTATTAATATGGACAAAAATCAGATAAGAGAAGTTATCGCCAGAAGAGTTGCTCTGGAACTAAAAAACGGCGATGTTGTTAACCTCGGAATCGGGCTTCCTACTTTAATTCCAAATTATCTTCCGGAAGGAATAAAACTCACGTTACAATCTGAAAACGGGTTGTTGGGTATGGGTCCAACTCCTGCACCGGGAGAAGAAAATGAAAATATGGTTAACGCAGGTGGCGGACACATTACTGCTTTTCCAGGCGCAGCATCATTTGATTCTGCAACATCATTCTCTGTTATCCGCGGCGGTCACGTGGATGTAACTGTTTTAGGTGCAATGCAGGTAGATCCTGACGGCGACCTTGCAAACTGGACTATTCCGGGAAAATTAACACCTGGCATGGGCGGTGCTATGGACTTGCTTGTCGGTGCAAAAAGAGTTATTCTGGCAATGGAACATACTGCCAAAGGCAATCCTAAAATTCTGAACAAATGCACACTTCCTTTAACAGCCAAAGGACAGGTAAATACAATTGTTACCGAAATGGGGGTAATGGAAGTTACATCTGATGGAATAGTATTGAAAGAAATACACCCTGAATTTACTGTTGAACAGGTGCAAGCCGTTACAGAAGCTAAACTTATTATAGCCGATGATTTGTGCGAAATGAAATCCTGACAGCAACTAACAATATCCAGAAATAAATTCCATACAGGAATAAATAATTTAAAAATATGAAAAAAGTTTTTATTGTAGCAGCCAAACGTACTGCAATCGGGAAATTCGGTGGTTCATTAGGAAACATGAGCGCTCCGGATATTGCTGCAGAAGTTTTAAAAAACATCCTTGCAGAAACTAAAGTTAATCCGTCTGAAATTGACGAAGTTATAGTTGGTAATATTTTATCAGCAGGTCAGAGACAAGGCGTTGCACGTCAGTCTGCAATTAAGGCAGGAATTCCTCAGGAAGTTCCGGCATATTCGTTAAACATGGTTTGCGGATCAGGGATGAAGGCCGTTTCAAATGCTTTTTCAGCAATTCGTGCAGGTGAAGCTAACCTTATTATTGCCGGAGGTACCGAAACAATGTCTGGAGCAGCAATGTTGCTTCCTTCAAATGTTCGTACCGGAGTTAAAATGGGTGATTTTAAAGTAACAGACCATATGATTCTTGACGGATTATGGGATGCCTTTAATGATTATCACATGGGAATAACCGCTGAAAACATAGCTGAAAAATACGGAATTACCCGCGAAGAACAGGACAGGTTTTCTGCTTCTTCTCAGGCAAAAGCTGCAAAAGCACAGGATGCAGGCAACTTTAAACAGGAAATTGTTCCGGTAAATATTGTAAGCCGCAAAGAAACAATCGTTTTTGATGCAGATGAATTTATTAACCGCACAACAAATTTCGAAAAATTAAGTGCATTACGTCCGGCATTCAAAAAAGACGGAACCGTAACAGCAGGGAATGCTTCGGGAATAAATGACGGAGCATCTTTCCTTATGATAGCATCCGAAGACGCCGTTGCAAAACATGGCCTTACCCCAATGGCAGAAATTGTCACCGTTGGACAAGGTGGTGTTGACCCGGCAATTATGGGTATGGGACCGGTTCCGGCTGTTAAAAATGCTCTTACAAAAGCAAATATGAAACTCACAGATATGGAAGTTATCGAGCTTAACGAAGCTTTCGCAGCACAATCACTGGGAGTAATTAAACAACTTTGCGAAGACCATTCAGTAACTCCTGAATTCTTTGAAGAAAGATGTAACAAAAACGGCGGTGCTATTGCTTTGGGACATCCTATCGGAGCATCAGGAAACAGAATTATAGTAAGCCTTATTCATGAAATGAAACGCAATAACAATAAATACGGACTTGCATCTCTTTGCATAGGCGGAGGAATGGGAACCGCAATTATTGTAAAAAACATTTAAATTCTCTGATATAAAAAATCCGGTATATGAGAAATTCATATACCGGATTTTTTATTGGACTATTTCGAATCAAGCAATATTTCTGGGGGAAAGTTTTGTACGTTAAATAAAAAAAACATAGCGAAGAATATTCAGAAAAGCGACGCGGGCAGGCCATGGAACCGCAGCCCGGAGGGCAAGCTCGCCAAAGGCAAAAACGGCGGGCCAGCTCCGGAGGTGAACCTGCGAAGCAGCTAACGAACACCATTGAAAATAAACAAACCTATGAGTAAAATCAAAACAACTAGACCCGAAGAGCGGCGAAGCCAATTGTGGCAAGCTGACATTGTTATGTCATTCTCTAAAACAAAGTTGCAAGGAGATGTGTGATGGGACTTTGTTTTAGGCTCGGTTGCCATACAATTCTGTTGTTTTGATTGAGGCGGGGTGACCGGCGGAGCCTTCATGAGCAAAGCGAATAACCTTTGTTTTCCCTAGCCTTTTTGTTTCTTTTGTTCACTTTAAAATTATTTTCAATGGTGTTCACGAGTTCACCGCCAAAGGCGGTTCAGTTGTGGCAATGACAAAAGAAAATGATAATAATATTTTCTTATTTTTTCTAAATGCAAATATTCTTATTCCATGTTTTCTGTAATCCCCCGGAAATTTTGCTTGGTCTACTATTTCAAAGCCTTATCCGAATAATCATAGCCATACAACAGAAATTCTCCCCGCGTTGAATATGCCACTGAAACTTTTTCATAAGACTTAATTCCGTTTGAATTAGATACTTCATAATAAAATTCAACTATGGTCATTCCGTCCAGGGATTTTACTTCATGACTGATTTTTTTTGTATCAACAGGTATTCCGTAATATGCATTTCTGTTTGCAAAAGAATTTTTAACTGTATTGTAATCATTCGATTTAAAAACAGATTTATCAATTTTTGACATAATCGCATCCAGATTATTACTCCCCAAATTCTGATAGAAATTCCCCACTTCCTTTTTAAACTTTCCGTATTCCTCATCTGTCAGCGTTGTTTTACCTGATGCACCTGCTTCAGTCTTATCCTGTCTTTTGTACCATACAATTTTAAGAATCCCGTTACGGTCAACAAAGCTTATATTTTCTGTAAATACCGATTTTTCATCATCTTCAGCATCCACAACCAGATCAAGATGGATTGTACCCTTTAGCATCTCAACATTTACTGATCTGACAACAAAATCGCTTATCTTATTATAATCTTTAACCTGGTCTTTAACCATTTTCAGCAAATTATCCCTGCCCTGTTTCTGCAAAATAGTTTCATCCACCAAATCAATAACTTTTTCGTAATCTTTTTTATTAAGTTCCCCGTAAAGTGTTTTAATTGCCTTATACACTTCAGAACGGTTGTCATTTGCCATTTTTACATCACAGTAAGGCACCGGGCTATATTCATACAATCCGATAACAAAATTATTCTGAACATTCTCCAGACCAATCCTTTCATAGCACATACCTCCCTGCCGGCTAAAACTTCTGATTATAAAATAAAAAACAGTATCTGACTGAGCGGGATAATCAACATAATTGTAAATAATTTTAAAGTTATCCGGAATTCCCATTGAGGCATTTCTGTTGGAAAGTCCGTTTATTAAAGCTTCTTCGCCGGGGCTTGTCAGCAATTCCGCTTTAAACATCTTAATACAATTTTTATAATCTGATGATTTAAGATAATTAAAAAAAACATCAAACTGTTTCTGCGCGTTTTTTATTATAACCGAATCTGCCGAAACAACAGACTCTGTCAACTCTTTTTGCAAACCAGTCTTTTCATCTTTATTTTTGTTTTTGCACGAATAACAAAAATATAAAACCATTGATGTAAACACTATAAACAAAAAGCCGGAAAATCTTTTCATACACTTTGATAATTAAATACAAAAACCTGTATGTCAAAATTAACAATTAATTTCCTTCTATGGCTAAAACATTAATGTCTGTCCGGGATTTTTTATAATTTTATGCAAAAATATTTCATGGAACAGATTGAAGAAAGAATATTAAAATTAAGTGCCGAAATAAACAGGCACAATTATAATTACTATGTTCTCAGTAACCCTGAAATAAGTGACTTTGAATTTGACAAACTTCTTTCGGAACTGATAAAACTGGAATCCGATTATCCTCAGTATAAACAACCCGATAGCCCGACACAACGTGTAGGAAACGATATTTCCAATATTTTTACTACAGTTGCACACGAATACCAGATGTTGTCACTGGGGAATACATATTCGGAACCGGATCTTGTTGATTTTCACAATCGTGTTGTAAAAGAACTGGAAGCTGAACCTGAATATGTGTGTGAATTAAAATTTGACGGAGCTTCGATTTCTGTAAGTTACGAAAACGGTATTTTTAAAAGAGCGGTTACACGTGGCGACGGCAGCAAAGGCGATGATGTCACTGCAAATATTAAGACTATACGAAGTATTCCGCTATCAATAAAAGGAGAAAACATTCCCGAAAAATTCGAAATACGCGGCGAGATAATTATGCCTCATCGTGTTTTTGACCAATTGAACGAACTCAGAATTTCGGCAGGAGAAAGCCCGTTCGCTAACCCGCGCAATGCAACTTCGGGCTCAATAAAAATGATTGATTCACGTGAAGTTGCAAAACGTAATCTGGATTGTTATTTTTATTACATGATGGGAAAGAGTATTCCTGCCTCAACTCATTTTGACAGTCTTAAGATGTTGGCAGACTGGGGCTTTAAGACTTCGGCAGACAGCAGAATATGTAAAAATATTGATCAGGTAATGGACTATATTCATTACTGGGACAAGGAAAGAAAAAATCTGCCTTACGATATTGACGGTATTGTAATAAAAGTAAATTCTTTCGCACAGCAGGATATGCTTGGGTTTACGGCAAAAACACCTAAATGGGCAATTTCTTACAAGTTTAAAGCAGAGCAGGTAAGTACAAAATTAATAAGCATCGATTATCAGGTAGGCCGTACAGGTGCTGTAACTCCGGTGGCTAATCTTGAGCCTGTACAGCTTGCAGGGACTGTTGTAAAAAGAGCGACACTTCATAATGCTGACCAGATTGCCTTACTTGATTTAAGAATAGGTGATATTGTGTATGTTGAGAAAGGCGGTGAAATTATTCCTAAAATCGTGGGTATAGAAACTCATGAGCCTCTCTCCTCGCCCACTGTTTTTATTTCTCATTGTCCCGAATGCGGAACAGAACTTATAAAACCTGAAGGCGAAGCCAGACATTTTTGCCCGAACAGCGATAACTGTCCGCCGCAAATAAAAGGTAAAATTGAGCATTTTATCTCGCGCAAAGCAATGAATATTGACAGCCTGGGCGAAGAAACGGTATCTCAGTTTTACGATGCCGGGCTTATAAGAAATGTATCTGATCTTTATACACTAACAAAAGAACAGATTTTACCTTTGGACAGAATGGCTGACAAATCGGCTGAAAATATTATCAAAAGCATAGAAAATTCTAAATCTGTCGGATTCGACAAAGTACTTTTTGCCCTGGGAATCAGATTTGTTGGCGAAACTGTTGCAAAAAAACTGGCTTATGCTTTTAAAAATATCGAAAAACTTGCTGCCGCCACAAAAGAAGAACTTACTTCGGTTGACGAAATCGGCGACCGTATTGCGGACAGCATTATTGAATATTTTGCAAAATCAGAAAATATAAGGATTGTTGCAGACTTAATGAATGCCGGTTTGCAATTTGAGATTCAGGAAGAAGAAAAGCTGTCGGAAAATCTTGCCGGGCTGTCAATTATTATCAGTGGAACTTTCAAAAATTTCTCACGCGAAGAAATTAAAGATATTATCGAAAAACACGGTGGTAAAAACGTTTCGTCCATCTCGAAAAACACCGACTACCTTGTTGCCGGAGAAAACATCGGCCCTTCAAAACTCGAAAAAGCTGTTAAACTAAAGATTAAAATTATTAGCGAAGAGGAGTTTATGGAGTTGATCGGGTAATGGGATTACACAAGAACAGCATAAAAAAACAAGTTCCAAATCACAAATCTCAAACTATAGAAGATCCGGCTAAGTTTTTGATTTAGCTACACCAATACGAACGAATGACAGGTTTACAATCTGAAAATTGCTTTTTTGATGATTGAATGTAGATTATTGTTTCTTTTTGTGAGAGTAGTAAATATCTCCCGTCAGATCTACAATGAGTGCAGGTAACATTCAAACATGCACGTTAAGCAATCCTGATGTCAAAACGCTTGCTGTGTGTTCCTACGATTGATTTACCGCTTATACTATTTTCTTCATAATCGGCCATATAATCCTTTAGTTCATCAAATGCTAATGGATATAGTTTTTTGCGGTCTTCTATATTATATGGGATGATAACATTATCGCCGATATATTTCTCAAATAGTTGGGTAAGAATTTCTCTGCTTTTTTTAATTCGTAAATATGAAATTGGAATTTCTTGAATTGACTGTATATTATTGTCAAGCAAGTTCATTATTTCGAGACATTCGCTTTTATTAAAAAGACTTAATTTGCTTTGATATTCATGCATCATATAAGAAACAAATTTATCATTTTCCCACTGCTGTTTATGTTTATTTTTTAGTCTATTGAGTATTCTCCGTTCTTCTTCAAAATATTCTTTATATCGCTGTTTTCTTAGTAGAATTTGTGAATTCACATTGGGAGCCACCTTATCACCCTGTCCTCGCAAACTATATAGTTGAGAAAATAAAGGATAGATAATTACATTGGGATATTTATTTAAGATTAAATTAATATTGTTAATCGCAATGTTATCTCTAGTTAAAATTCTTAATAGCGTCATATTTTTAATTTTGTTCACAAAATAATCTATATCTAAAGCAAACCCATTTATTGCAAACAAGAACTCTGCGATATTGGGGGATAGTGAATATTTATTTATAGTTTCGGAAGAAACAGGTATCATCAGTAGTCTTGCAATAAAATCTTTAGAAACATCTTCGTATAACTCTTTTTCAAAAGGTAATACATAAGACTCAATCCAATTTCTATTTAAAGATAAAGGCAAATTGCCTTGAGAATCTTCTATTAAGATATGAGGCCTATATTTTATTACATCTGAACGATAATAATGAGCAAACTCATTATTGTTTTCTAATGTAACAATTATGTCGTTACAAGCCACAAACATATCACGAAGACCTATTGGATCTTTTAAATAATACCATTGTACTTTATCATAATTATCTGGGAATATTATTCTTTCTTTTGAAATATTAAAGAATGTCTTAGGAACTTGTGCTTCATTGTTTAATAAATATTTAATTGGAGGGATTCTACCAATATACCAATCTGTCCAAGATATTTTATTATAGTTTGAAGCTTTTAATAAATTCAACGTATTTTCAGTTAATATAATTTCTATTTCAGTACCAACTTCAACGCAAGAGACAGTATTAACATCAATATAATCAGTACCCATATTTGCTGTAAACTTATAAGCAACCAATCCATCCTTATAGCTCCTTGTCTTTACCGAGATTTCATCGCCTAATAAAAATGCAGCCAGTACTCCTATTCCAAACTTTCCATTTCGATTTACTAAACTTTTCCCATCTGTTGAGGTAAATTCTTGTTTCCACTGCAGACTTTTTCGAAATGAAGAACCAACCGATAAAAAATAATGCAGGATTTCGTCTAAAGTCATCCCCTTACCATTGTCTTTTATTTTAAACGAATATTTTTCTTTATCTATTTTATCTATTGAAACGATTACTAACGGTTCATAGTTTGTATTACCTTTATCTATTTCTATTTTAATTCTCTCCTTGCAGGCATCTGTAGCGTTTTGTACTAATTCTCGAACGCCATAGGTCGGATCGTTTCCATACAAAGGTGCGACCAACAATTTTGACAATTCGTTATTGACTTGAAATGATATTTTTTGTGGGACATAATTGATTTGCTCTAAGAAATCAGGGTGTTCAAGATTTGAAGTAATTCGTCTGAATTTCATTTTAGGTTTTTCTGTTGGTAAAAAACCGTATGTCTCACCTAAAATTGCCCATGACAAGTCAAATTCATGTTGTATGTCGGTAATAAGATTCTGTATTTTATCAAACATTCTGGCATTCTCAGGTTTATTGCATTCAACATAAATTAGCTCAGGGTCTTTCAATTTTCCAAAGTCTATATGCCTAATCGACAAATGTGTGTTATGTTCTCTTAATGAAACAGGACTGCTTAGAGTCTTCAACTTTAACAAAACTTCGTTTGTTCTTGTTTTGTCAATTTGCAAATAATCAGCAATTCGTAGTAATACCATTAAAAATACGACATTCAAGCCGTCTGGATATTTCCATGCATCTTGTGCTATTTTTTTTAAATATGAAAATGTATCGCGAATATTCATTCCGTGACTTCTTGCAATTATTCCTGCTAATTGTTTATAGCGTTCATCCAAATTGAAATCCCCTAATAAGACAGTTTCATCTACGACCAATCCTTTCAATGCAATCTCGTGAGCCAATCGGGCATGATTTCTTCTAATAAATTCCCCAATGAGTTTTTTATATGTCCCTGTTAATTTATCTTTGTCAGGCAAATTAAATGTTTGCAGCATTTCTGTTGGATTACCAAAAATATCTTCCAATTTTTTGCTACTCCAATGTCTTGATTCCGACAAATAATCTATCCATAGTTCATTCCATGTTTTCTTATCTAAAACATCAACCTTGACATCATCATATTTCCCTTCAATCATTGCTTTGAAAGTGGAAAATTCCGTGTGCATACCTATATCATGTAACACAATAGCAAAAACAAGTATTGCTACTTCTTTTGGTTGAATATATCGAAACGATTCATCATGGATTAAAAACCCTACTGCTTTTAAAACCATTTCAACATGTTCAATTCCATGATTTGTATATTCCTCAAAAAAGAATAATTTGTTGTCTTTAAGTATTGCTTCAAAAGAGACAATGATAGATTTCACTAAGCCATCTAATTCTTGATCTTTCTCCAATATCTCTTTTAAATTATTTGGAATAATTATCATAACTTCATTTTAAATTGCCAAAAGTATTTATTCAAAAATTACTAATTCAATGGTCATACGCAGTATTCCTCAGCTTATCACAACAGTTTAGTGTCTTATTCAATATTTTCACACAAAAATAATCAAAAATAAATACAAAATTACAGTATTTAGCGCATATATGTAAAAAAAATTGGCAATCTTAGGCTTGTTTTAAAGGTAGCTAACACACATTAAAAGTATGTTTTTACGGCAAACTCAAATTGATTTATAAAAATTTCTTTAAAGTCTGAAATATTAGCTCATAAAATAATGGCAATTTATTTTTAGATTCAAAAGTTAAACTTTGTAGCTCAAAATTCGAAATATTTGAGCTATATTTTTTTATTTCCTGAGCTACAAATGATTTATTGTTTAAATACAGAAATTATTTTTTAGCTCACTCCCTGAATCATAAAAAGTTTCCACGCACTTTTTATTTTTCTGAATCTGAAAATTATTCCTGATTCATCTTTAAAATCATCAACCCGGATTTCGAAGCCGACATATACTGACAATTCTATTGATCCATCTTCAGAATTATATACTTCAATATCTTTAAAACTTTTTTCTTTAAGTTTTTCTATCAGCTCATCAGTGAACAGGGAGTCAAAATTATCGAAAAAATCTTGTTTTGTCCATAAACTATTATTCTTTTCAAGTCCCATCATAAATCCCCATTCGCCTAAAAGCGGGAAATAAACTATTTCTTCAAGCCTATCCTTGTCTTTGTCTATAATTGGATTGATACAATCTTTTAAAAACATCTTTAGTTCAGTCGAATCAATTGCACTTTGATTTTGCCCGACAGTATTAAAAGTTATTAAACACACTACTGTCGTCAATATATATTTAATTTTCGCCATTTACCAAAAATGTTTGTTATATCTTTTCAAAGTAATCGAAATATCTGGTTAGCGTAAATTTAAACCAGATTAAAATGAATCTCATTTTCACCACATATTTACGCCAAAAGCTCAATCCTGTTTCCCTCAATATCAAGAACAACACTTTCAAAATAACCATCGCCGCTTGTCCGGGGCTCTCCTACAATTGCCAGGCCATCTGAACGAAGTGTTTCCGTTAAAGAAAGTACGGCTTCTTTTGATCCCAATGTAAATGCAATATGAGCAATTCCATAACAGTCCCCTGTTCCGGATTGTTTTAAAAAAGACTCTTTGTGCATAAGTTCCAGTTTTGCTCCACTTTCAAACGAAATAAAATAAGACTCAAATCCGGTAACCTGATTTTTGTATTTCTCATTGCTATTCCCGCCAAAATAACGGATATAAAACTCTCTCATCGCTTCAAGATCCTTTGTCCAAATGGCAATATGTCCGATTTTCATTTTT
Organism: Bacteroidales bacterium; assembly: GCA_003249955.1. Taxonomy (GTDB): domain Bacteria; phylum Bacteroidota; class Bacteroidia; order Bacteroidales; family ML635J-15; genus Bact-19. The sequence goes on from QKHS01000023.1 coordinate 16,293, forward strand.
TTGATTTCTGTTTATTTGATTGAGTGTACAAATCAATTTAACATGTATTTTAAATTCAAAATTACCATTGGGAACCATTTTCCTTCAAAATCCTTAAATCCAATTCCCGGGATAAAATTACGGTAACCATATAAATCCAGATATTTGTTTGTTGGAAATGAAAGTTGAAAATCTGTTCCGGCACGTAACTTATCTGTAATTTTGAATTCGTATCCCAACGATGTACTCAGGCCTGACAAATAAACATTATGTTCAACATCATAAGCAAAAGGATCTGAACCTGATTCATAAAACAGCATATATGTTCCCTCTTCGTGAATTATAGAATTTGTTATAAACAATCCCAAACGGAAGAAATTATTTTTTACAAAATCTTTTCGAAGGTTTACAAATCCGCCTAATTTAAAGTATCCGCCGGATTGTTTTTCAATGTCATATCCATCATTATTTGATTTGGAATGCGGAGTCAGAAAAAAACCTATCAAATCTAAATTCGAATCATATTTAAATGTATATCCCAAGTCGGCTACAGGTGTAAAATATGGTTTTAAATCAACAGAATAATTAACGTTAATAGTTGAAGCCGGTAATTGAAACAAATTTAATCCAACATAGCTATTCCCATCAAACTGACTATATGATTTTAATCCGGTCAGCACAAATAATATCGCAATTATTTTTTTTCTGATACCCATATATATTTTTACAAACAGAATCTTATAAAATTAAAAAATCATTTACTAAAATTTGGTTCTCACACCTTACTTCTGCCCCATCCTCTGCTTCGCAATAGCCACATACTGCTTAAGCTGTTCATTATCCGGCGCAAGACTAAGTGCCTTTTCAAAATATTGCAGTGCCATTTCATCGTTATTTTCCATCCCATACGAAATACCAAGATAACGATAAACCTCCTGATCGTCCTTTATTGCAGCAGCCAAAAGCAGATTCTCGCGCGCTTTTACAAAGTCTCCCTTATTACCGTATGAAACACCTAAATAAAATAACAAATCGAAGTCTTTAGTTGTAAGGGTCTTTGCTTTTTCGTACCAGAATATTGCAGAGTCGGCCTGCGCAGGCTGAGCAAAATAATAAAGATTTCCCATCTGAAGGTATGATTGATATTGCGTGGGAGAATATTTTATAAACTCAGACCATACATACTTTTCATAAGCCGGATCGTTTACATTGTACACCAACACTCCCAAAGTATTTGCCCACACATCGGCATTCAGCGGGCTGGACTTAAGTGTTCTGATATAATAATCAAACATGGTTTTGTAGTCTCCGTAAAGCTTGTAATAAATATTTCCGAGTCTTACCAATGCTTCGCTGTAATCAGGGTAAATTTCAATAGCTTTCTCAAAATACGGAATTGACTCAATAAGATATTTATTTCTCAAAGCAGTATCTCCGGCAGCCTCGGCATCTTCCGACTGTTTGTAAAGCTCACTGGCGTATGTGCTGTTTCCTTTGGCAGAGTTTGAACTGATTTTTATATCGTGCGAGAAAAGTGTAAGATTATTTTCCCAAACAGTATTCCTCGACACTGTTTTTATCGAAAATGCCAGCAAAAGAATTACAACAATCGCGACACCGGCCTTTTTGTACTTTTGAAGATGAGATATCCCGGCAGGAAGTTTTTCCGAAATAAGATAAGCCACAATTATACACAATCCCAGCAACGAAACAAATACAAATCTCTCACTCATAAAAGCCCCGATATTGAAAAAGACATTTGAAGTTATTGAAAGTGTAGCAGCAAAAAGTAAAATCCCGAACGAATAAATGCTTTTTTTTCTAAAACCGTAAACTGCAACTGCAGCCAATCCTGCATAAACCAATAAGCCAAGAATTGCACGCCAGTCTGTCCATCCCACAACCGGAATATGATATGGATAATAATCCCAGGTAAGCGGGTGCGGGAAAACCAGCAACTTTAAATAAAGACCCAAAGTGGCGTTAATAAAAGGATTATTCATTAATTCTGTGGCTTCTATTGCTGTCTGATCCCCTATTACAGCGGCTCTTATTCCCATGTAAAGCAAAGCTCCGGCAAACAAAGGAACCATCATCAATAAATATTTTGAAGGTCTCTCCTTTCTGAAAAAATATATGCTTAACGGAATTACTGCAAGAAAAGTTATTGTAATTTCTTTCGACATTGACCCAAGGAAAATAAAAACAAAAGCATTAATCAATTCAAGCTTATTGTTTTTATCAACGAAATTAAGAATTGAATTCAGCGCTGCAACCGAGAACAAAAATGCAAGAATTTCATCGCGCCCTTTAATATTGGCTACAATTTCGGTATGTAACGGATGTACGGCAAAAAGCATAGTTGCAATAAACGGAATACTTAGATACCAATACTTTGGTTTATAGTCCCTGAATAACTTTGTTAAAACCTTATACAGAATAAGTAATGAAATACAATATAAAATTATATTCAGGAAATGACTTACTCCAGGGCAACCTTTAAAAGGAGCCTTGGCAGAAACATCTGTAGTTTCTTTTCCGAACAGTTCTACTTCGAGTGCAAAAGTTACAAGTGACAAAGGCCTGTAACGTCCACCTTCCAGTTCCTTGCTGTCCTTGCCAAACATCCCGGCCATTGTGTCGTAAGTAAGAATGTCTTTTATTCCGCCTGCTCCGTTCTGGACAAATTCATTTTTCCAATAAGTCATTTTATCATCAAGAGCATACTGATGGCCAAGAGTATTTGCATAAATTATAAATGCAAAAGCAAAAATAATAATCTGTGGAAGATGGTTTTTGTATTTCATATACAGTGCTAATTACTGCAACGAAATTATTAAAAAATATCAGAAGAACAAAAAGTTTTGAAAGACAAAGTTTATTGCCGTATTAAAAAATTCTTATTCCGACTCTCAGACCCAATCTCACAGGAAGTGTGACTGATGGCCAGCGGTCGTCGCCGTAACGTATGTCTTCAATAAGAAATTTATTAAGATCGTATTCCGAACTTAACCAGCGGTAACCAACTCCAAAACCGAAATCGCCTTCAACATACAATCTGTTTGCAGCCCACAGGCGTAAACGGTAAACAAAGTTTATATCTGCACGATGGCCTACCGGGTTTACGGGCTGATTTACAAACTGATAAAGATTTGTTTCTCTGTTTATTATTGAAGCATTAATGGTATTAAACTCATAGTTCCCGTATCTGGCTTCTATCGAAATACGTTGCTGTACAAAAGAATCGACGTAAGAAAAAACCGTTGCCCAGTATGATACTTCGTAACCGGAATAAGTATTAGAGCCCCCGGGTTGACTATTATCAACAGTCCACGCTCCAAAACGCTTATTATCAACATATTGGTTATACACACAATAACGTCCGCCCTGACCAAATCCAAAAGTCTTAAAATCGGCATGAACGGAAATCTGCCCGTACCTGCTATATCCTATAAGTTTTCCGGGAGCAATCCCTACGCTCAATCCCCATTTTTGCTGAAACCGTTCTTTCTTCTCCTGTTTTTGTCTGTCCTGCTCAATCTTGCTTATAATGGAATTAAGTTCATTTGATTTTGAAAAGTTTCCAATATAATCATAATAAACAAGTAGTCTGCGATACTCTTCTTCCGAAGCAGTTCCTCCCAGTTTCTCATAAACTTTATCTGCTGCTTCCCCGATGTTCTTTTTAATTTCTGCAGATTTTTCTTTATTTACAAGATTCCTGTCATATTCCATTGTTTTGCTTAGATACTCCCACAACTCCGATAACGTAGCCTGTTTATTCATTAAAACCGAAGCAGTGTAAAACGACTGGGACAAATCAGACTCTCCAAGTTTTGAATATGCTTTTGAAGCCCTCATTATAAGACTGTAATTGTCTGACTTTTCGTCAATAAGTGTTACTGTACAATATAAACCGGCCATTAATATGTCATTCCTTTGCGAAGGGTTGTACTTAAAGTCTTTGTCCTGCTTTGTTTTAAATTCATAAAACCCTGCATACAGCTCAACCATACTTACGTAATATTCAGGTTTTTCGGCATCTTCAACTATCTTGGGAAGTTTTGTCAGAACCAGATAAAGTCTGTCTTTCTCAAAATCAGAATCTGTTTTATTACAAACAATGTTAATATAATCCTGACCGTATTTTTCTTTAAACATTGCAACACATTCTTTCCCATATACAACAGCATCATCATCATTCCCCGCAAGCCAGCTATTCCTGAAACACAGATAAACCTGATCTTCGTACAAAGATGCCCATTTATCTTCAGTTGTTTTTAAAACCAATGAAGAAAACGAAATTGAAGTTTTCTGAGGCCTTAGTGAATATGCTTTGTCCAGATAAGATTTGGTTAGTTCGTCAGTAAAATATTTATTACAATAACTAAGTTCGTTAAACCATGCTGCCAAAAGATACGACTCTATCATAAACAGGTTTGCATCATTAACATATCTGGTGTGTAGTTTTTTTGATTTTTCGCAATTCTCAACAGACTCATTAATAAGTGCCAGTGCTTCTTTACATTTATCCGCTATTTCAGACGACCCGGGATTTGTTTTATTCAAATCAATAACAGCATAATAAATTTCATTTGCCTGATTGTATTTACGCTCCCATTCCTTTAATTCATTAAGAGCATCTTCCTGACAATACACACTAATACCTGCGAACAGCATAAATGCTACAAGGACGTACTTCATATTACTTTAGCTTTTGGTTTATGCAAAAATAACACTTTATATAAAATATAAAAATAATTTCATATAACAATTCCGTAAGCATACAATAATTGCATCTTCCTGTTTTACGGACAGGCTTGTTTCCAGGTTATAAATTTCATTTGATGCAAATATTTTCAGGTTACTCTAATCTCTTGAGCTTTCGCCTACAAAATTATCAGATTTGTTCTTAAAGAGAATATTAAACGAAGTTAAACTACCGTAACATCTTGTTATATATTGCTGTATTGCAATTTTTTCTTCTTCAGGAATGCTGCTTGAATTAACTTTTTGCTCCAACACTCTTATTCTGTCACGAATCATAATAATTTTATTGAAGAATGTCGAAATCGGCATTTCGTAAGGCTTCATATCAGGATTCGCAGGCTTCAGAATCAGAGTTCCGCCTCTCCATTTATCTGCAATCGGAACAACTTCCTGCAAATCTGAAAACTGACGTAAAATTTTAATAAGACTTTGCTCTATCTGCTCATAACTTACCAGATCATCGGGTTGCTCCATTAAATCTATAACTTCGAGGCCGTCAAAAGTTTTTAAAATTTCCCGGGTTCCCTGATCTTTAAATGTAATAAGGTACGAAGCTGCTTTCACCTGTATTACTACTCCAAAACCATAGTCTTTATGGTTTACTCTCGATCCGATTCCTAATATTTCGTTTTCCATATCTTAAAATTTTATGATGCTAAAAATATGATATTTTTTCTATTGTTCAAAATCAGACTTAAATTTACTTCTACATTATAATCGAAACATAATGTATTGATTATCTATCCCGCAGTTGAGACAAAACGTAAATAATTACAAACATGATCTATTCCCTGATGATAAACAATAAATTGTAGAAAATAAATAACACTATCGTTTTAATTTCCTATTATTAGTCAATATTTAGTTTTATTAAATATACAAAAGATGATTGATAACTTGGACGATTTAAGCCACAACCAATCAGAGTTTTATCATCTATCCAGATATTTCCGGTGGTAAACCCTTTTTCGCATATTCCAAACGATGGTATTTCAACAGATGTCCTATTAAATTCACCATCATAAATGTAACAAATAGTTTTCTCCATTTTCTGTTGCATATAATCATCTGTACTAAACAGAAAATATAGCTTGTCATTTTTAACCCAATAGGAACTTTTGAAATTTGGATCTTCTTTTTTGCTTTGTTTTTTTGGAATAATAAAAAGATTCCTGATTTTGCCGGCATAGTCTATGTAAATACCATATACATAATCATTTACTGATATATTATCAAAAGATGATCCAACCGTATAGAAAAATTTCGTAGTCTTTTCAATAAAAACAATATATCCTTCTTTGAATCTTATCATTCCCCTATTTGTAAGGCTATGATAATCCCATAAATTACTTTTTCCATTTTTTTGAGCGTCATCATATAGATCTCTGTCATTAGATTCAAGATAATCAGTTTGTAATTTAAGAGAAATTTCTTTGGAATCTGAAATTGTTATGTTATTAACAACATTGTCATTAAGTTTATAAGAAAAAACATCACTATTATTTAAACTTCCGATATTGCACAAGGTGCCACAAATCATTTTTGCAGTATCATTAATAAAAACGGAAGCATACTTTATGAATTTTCCTTGAGGAGAAACAATATCATGACTTGAGCATCCCCCTATGCTATTGGTAAATAACATCTGGTATTGATATTTCTGGGTCTGGACACCAATTTTTTGATTACCTGAAGAAAACTTCACTTTTATTTCCTCATAATCTTTTGCATCATCTAAACTTTTAAAGCTCATTATCATAGTATAAACATTCCCTTCATTATCAACAATAATTTCATTTACTTTTTTAATTCCTGGCAAATATCTTAACAAATCTGTCTGATACAACAGAGCAAAATCATTTTTAAGAACTAATAACTGAGATTCTGAATATTCAAAACCTTCATAATAATGCATTAATAATGCGTAGTGGCTTTTATCTTCACTTTCTACGACACTCCAAACAGCGTTCTTATTTGTTGCCGGGATTTCTGCGATTTTTTCTAAATCTCCACATGTTTTTTCTTTTTCGATGTCTATAGTTTCCCTAAAAATATAGTGCTTTTTATCTTCTGCATTAAAATATGTGCTAACAATTGAGATTTTACCATCATACATTTTTAGCTTTAATATCTCAGATTTGGCATAATTATATGGCAGTTTCATTTTTTTTTCAACACATATTGCCCGATTCTCAACATCTACAATCTTAACATATAAGACATCATTGTTGTCATACGCGGTAAACCAATAAATATATTTAGAATCGTGACCAGCATACTTAAATGAGTATTTACTATCCCAGGAATTAAACAATTTAAAACATTCTATTTTCTCTTGAGCTATCGCATCATGGCTAAACATTAATAGTGATATTCCTAAAAAAACAAGAGTTTTTGTTAAAAAAAATGAGGTAATCTTTTTAATTGTATTCATAAAGTTTATTTTATTTTAAAAATATATCCCAGGCTTAAATTTACTGTTGGAGAAAAGCCTATTGAATTAAATGATGTAAATGGAATTTTACCACTGTAATCACAATATTGTAATCCAATGTCAAATTTCATGCTTAACTTATTTGATATTACGTAATTATACCCATAAGAAAACTTTATTTCGTTAAAAATAAAGTTTGATAATCGATTATGAATTATTCCAATTGCAATATTATACCCATCCTGATACTTATTTATGTAATGTCTAAAAAACATGCAATATAAAGAACCGGGAATTTGTAAGGTATATTCATAAATATTCACATCAAAATCTGAAAGATTAAATATTGTAACATGCTGTTTCCCGGGGAAACAATACCCACCACCAATACTCAATGCATTTCTTTTAGATATTTGAGTCTGAATATTAAGATTAATGCTTTTCTTAAATGGATAACCTACCCCCGAAAACACTTCAAATTGATTTGCAAAATATCCATTTTCCGGGGCTTTATTATTTGTATTATAATATAAATTTTCGTCTTGAGCAAAAACAGAAATACCACTTATTACTGTAAAAATAAATAATAATGGAATTAGGTTAATCTTCATAATGTTCAAAATTTAAATCCTACAACGAAAGGTGCATGATAGTGTAGTGTAAAAGAATGCTTAATAACTTGCTGCATTGTAAATACAAACTCAGGCTCTCTTATTTTAATATATCTAAAACCGGCTTGGACACTAAGGTTAAAGTAAAATCTATCACTTATCTTGACTGCAATAATACTTTTCCTTATAAAAAAATCGTTCATAACAACATCATCGAAGTTTACCAGTTGATAGCCAACAGAAATGGAATTCTCCAAATAAGTTCTACGTGAGTCAAAATAATGGGATCCTATTAGAAAGATATTTATTTTACCGTCTGCTTTTTTAAATGTTGTTCCTTCTCCAAAATCCATTTCTGTTAAAGGAATTCTGTATTCGGTGTTTTTATCAAGAAAAATGACTCCCCCTGCAAAAGATTTATTTGGATAAAATTTTCTCTCATAACCTACTACATAAAAAGGCTTGTGCAAATATGCCAAATCCACAAATACCATATTGTCATTACTACCTTCAAAGTAACTATATACATTTCTATCCTGAGAAAACAAACAAGAATTCGACAGCAATAATGCAAAAACTACGATAATAAACAATTTCATACTTATTTAACATATACTCTGTAAAGATAAATAAAAAACGTTACTAGCAATAAGGAAACAGCAATTTCTTAAACAACACTTTTTTACATAATAAAAACTGAAATAAGTCCTGAAATATTTTTAAACATCACATTTTAAACATTCCGAAAGGAAAAGAGTTTCACCCTCCCGTCGGGTATTGAGTACATAACAATTTTTGCCACAACATTGCTCTATGACTAAATGTGATGAAAATTATTTAAATGTACCTGTAACATTAAAGCAAGTTATTCGTTTTTTACCGAAATACACTTTCAAAATTGACAATTAAAACAAAAAAAATGACAAAGAAATTTTACACAATTGCGTTAATCATCTTACTTAGCAATATATTTTTTCAGGCAAATGCTCAGGTCGAACTATCAGGACAAATAAAGGACGATGACACTAAAGAAGCATTGATGTTTTGCAGCGTCTGCATTTATAATCTGCAGGACAGTCTTGTTGTAGCAGGAATAACCAACGACAAAGGATTTTTTATCCTTCCCGTTAAGGAAGGAAATTACAATTTAATCTGTAATTACATGGGGTATGAAACAGACACTTTGGCTATAAGTGTTGGGTCAGAAAACAAGTTTCTCGGGGTAATAAAAATGAAAGCAAATGTATTTAGCCTGAATGAAGTCGAGATTGGAGAAACGACATCTGAATTTGCTCTTGATAAAGAAGTTGAACTCGTAACGGCAAAAATGCGGACAGGAGCGGCAAACACCTCAGATGTTCTGGACAGAATAAAAGGCTTGTCTTACGACAGATACAATAATTCAATTAAAGTTGACGGTGACGATAATGTTATTATACTGGTAAACGGGTTGGAAAAAAATCAGGAATATATTAAAAACCTTTCCCCGGACAGAATAAAAGAAGTCGAAGTAATCCGCAATCCCAGCGGTCGTTACGCCCTGGAAGGATATTCTGCAATAATAAATGTTATTTTAAAAAGTGACTACAAAGGCACCGAAGCATATTTTGAAACCACACCGCTTTTTGACATTGATACAAAAAGCAATAATTATCTGCCAATAAATAATTTATCATTAACCTATAATTACACTTATGACAAATTTAATATTTATGGCAAACTGAATCAGAGCTATACAGATATAAATATTTATAGCGAGTCTGAAAAAGACTATCAAAACGGAAACATTATAAAATATCAGTCTTTGGACGGCGGAGCCAACTTATTTGCCAACAATTTCTCGAATACTTACACTGCCGGCATTGATTACTATGTTAATCCAAAACATACCATAAGTTTTGAAAGTAATATTATGGCATTCCCTTTAACAAAATCCAACACTTCTTACGGCTATAATATCATACAGACTTTTGATGGTGCAACAACGGATAATTATACATCCCAAAATGAGAACAATTCGGGCACTCAGGATTTTACAAACTCATTATTTTATGTCTTTAAAATAAACAACCAAAACACTCTGAATGCCGACTTTACTTATTCGAACTATTCTGACAAATACATAAATAATATAAATCAAAGTAACGGTTTTGAAATGTACGAAACCGGGAAAAACAATAAGGATTACACAAAATTCTATGTTGAAATAAGCCACATTTTCAACAACAAAAGTTCCCTAATGGCCGGATACGGGAATACTTTCAGAAAAGTAGAAAACGATTTTGCGACAAAAACAAGACTCCTTTACACAGACAGTTTTATTGAAAGCACAAACAGTTCTGTTTTAGATGAATCCAGACACAAAATATATTCCTATTATTCATTAAATATTTCCAGGAAATTAAGTTTTAAAATAGGCTCGGCAATGGAATATAGCCATCCTGTATCAGAAAGATTGGATAAAACATTTATAATTTACCAACCACATCTGGATTTTAAAATTGCTGCCCATAAACTTCTGGATATTAAAATCATATACCGGGCAGACAGCAATTACCCGACCATTATGCAATCAACTCCGTTTACACATGTTGTTGATCAATACTTAACCGAAACAGGAAATCCTGATTTAAAACCGGAACTTATCCATAAAGTATCTGTGAGATTCCGGGTAATGCAGGGGCTTCTGTCATTTGAACCATACTACAATTTCTCCGATAATCTTATAAGCAGAACATTATCACCTATCGGTAACGGTATGTTCGGATATTTCTACAATAACGTAGGTAACTATGTAAATAAAGGAATAAAAGGAGATTTTACAATCCCGCTGTTTAAGCAAAGTTTAATAATTCAGTCGAATTTCGATTTCTTTAACAGCAGCATTACTTACAATGGTAAAACCAATAATTTAAACGATTGGATTATGAATTCCCAGATAATATACATGAGTCAAAAGCAAAAAACCATTGCCGGCCTTGTTTACCAAAAAAACATAAAGAAATTGATTAACACTGAAGGTTACGATTATAACAATAACGACTTCTGGTTTCTTTTTGTCCAGCAAACAGTTTTAAAAGACAATATGACCCTTATGCTTGGGTATATGCTCCCGGTTGATTTTGGGGTAACATATAATCAGGGAAGTTTTGTTGACACAGAGTTATACAGAGCTACAAACATATACGACATCAGCATTCTTAAAAACATGATAATGTTTAAAATTACTTATCGCTTTAATAAAGGCAAGAGTGTGAAAAATATTAAAAAAGAAATTGAGAACGAAGTCGAGAAAAAATCTAACGGATTGTTTTAAAAACATCTGATGCTGGCTGTAAAATATCCGTGTGTCAGTTTACCTGCAAAATCAATCATTTATTTCCGGTTTGATGATTCGGTGTCTTCATATACTAGAACAAATTTTGCATAAAGTATAAATTAAAAAAACTTATTAATTTTACATTATTCCATTTCGTATTTTTGCGAAATAACGAATAAACGAAATGCAAATTATAAAATTTAATTTATGAAAAAAGACATTAAAGTTCTGGGTACCGGTTGTCCTAAATGTAAACAACTGGATAAAGCAGTGAGAGAAGTAGTTGCAGAAAATTCAATTGATGCAGAAGTAACAAAAGTTGAAGACATTGTTGAGATAATGAATTACGGAATTATGTCCACACCTGCTTTGGTTATAGACAACAAAGTTGTTATTAAAGGTTATGTACCGTCAAAGGACGAAATATTAAAGAAAATTTCGGAGGTTTAAATGAGTAACAAAATTGAATTATCAGAAGATGTACGTCTTCTTGCAAGCTATTCAAAAGCACTTAGCCATCCCACACGCTTATATATCTTAAAAAAGCTGTCGGAGATGAATTCATGCTGCTACAGCGGCGACCTTGTTGACGAAGTTCCTGTAGGCCGTTCAACACTTTCGCAGCATCTTAAAGAATTAAAATATGCCGGATTGATACAGGGCGAAACAGAACCGCCTTATATTAAATACTGTCTTAACCGCGAGAACTGGGAAAAAGCGAAACAGCTTTATGCCGGATTATTTCAAATAGATCAAACAATTAAATAAAATTAAAAACCAAAAAATTATGAAAAACTTAATTTATGTTGCACTGATAATTATTTCGGTGTTTTCTCTTGCCTCATGCAAAAACAATTCTGACAAAAAAACAGATTCCGTTCAGGAGTCAAAAGTTATGGTTTATTATTTCCATGGTGAGCAACGTTGTCCTACATGTATTGCTGTCGGAGATGTTTCGTCAGAAACAGTTAAAGCCAAATTTGCAGATAATAAAGATGTCAGTTTTATGGAAGTTGATTATTCTACCGAAGACGGTGAAAAAATCGGAGACAAATACGAAATTGCCAGCAGCAGTCTTCTTATTGTAAGCGGAGACAAAGTTGTTGACCTTACAGACGATGCATTTGCATTTGCAAAAAATGACCCTGAGAAATTGAAACAAATCATTGTTGACCAGATTAATAAAATGTTATAACCCAAAACTATCTGAATCATGAAAAAAATTATTTTATTATTTGGTATTTTCCTGAGCATTGGCATACTTTCTCAGGCACAAAAAGCAGAATTCCTTTATTTCAAAGCAGATCTGGCATGTTGTAAAGCAAAATCATGTAACGCTCTCGAGGGAGATATTAAAGCCATGGTAGAAAAAAACTATCCTAAAGGCAATGTGATTTTTAAAACAATAAAAATTTCTGACGAAGCTAACAAAGAGCTTGTTGCACAACACAATGCAAAATCACAGACATGTATTTTAGTGGTAAAAAAGAAAAAGGGCGATTTATACTATGACATATCCGACTTAGTCAGAAAATACATGCTTGCTCAGGCCGATGAAAAAACTCAGGCCGGAAATAATCTTATCCTCGAAATACAAAAAGATATGGCTAAAAAGAAAAAATGATATGGAATTCTTACACAATCTTGCAAACAACACGGAATTCCCGATAATTACGGCATTTATACTCGGTTTAATGACAGCTATAAGTCCTTGTCCTTTAGCAACAAATATTTCAGCAATAGGATTTATAAGCAAGGATTTACAGAACAGAAAACGGGTATTTATCAACGGGCTTATTTACACACTGGGGCGTACAATATCATATACCGCTTTGGGAATAATCCTGATTGCTGTTATTCGTGAAGGTTCCAGTGCCTTTAAAATACAAAAAGCAATCAGTCATTACGGCGAATATTTTCTTGGTCCTGTTTTGATTTTAATCGGATTCTTTATGCTTGATTTTATTAAAATTAAGATCAGACTATTTTCCGGATTCTTCTCACGTGTTGAGGACAAATCAAAATCCGGCAGCAGTTGGGTTTCGTTTCTGCTGGGATTTGTATTTGCACTGGCATTCTGTCCATACAGCGGGGTTCTGTATTTCGGAGCGTTAATCCCTTTATCTGTAACTTCGTCAGGAGGATATTTTCTGCCTGCCGTTTTCGCGATTGCAACCGGATTACCGGTTATTGTTTTTGCATGGATACTGGCATTCAGTTTATCAAGTGTAGGCAAATTTTATAACCGGCTTAAGAACTTCGAAATCTGGTTCCGCAGAGTGGTTGCTGTTATATTTATTCTGGTCGGAATTTATTATATATGGATTTTTTATTTTTAAAAGTTGGAATATTGAAGACCGAAGTCAGGCGGACAGAAGCCTTAAGTAAGAAGCTTTCGGGCAATTCTGCTTCAAACCACCCGTCTCCTGTCTTCAATCTTCAGGCTTCCCTAAATAATTACAAAAAACAATTTTTATGTCTCTGAATTTTTTCAAAACCGAGAAAGGCAAAATATTGATTCCTGTTTTGCTGTTGCCTCTTTGGTTTGTAGTTTATCATTACCTGCAACCGATGGTTGATTTTTTAATCGACGATATTTTAAAAATGGAAAAAGGATCTCATTTAACCGAGTCCGTTCGCTTTTTTATTTTTGAGGTTCCAAAGGTTCTTTTGTTGCTGGTACTGATAATTTTCTTTGTCGGAATTGTAAGAACATATTTTACGGCAGAACGCACGCGAAAAGCGCTGGAAGGGAAATCTCTTTTTGCCGGTAATGTACTTGCCAGCCTTCTGGGAATAGTAACCCCGTTTTGTTCATGCTCCGCAATCCCGTTGTTCCTCGGATTTGTTGAATCAGGCGTTCCGCTGGGCGTTACTTTTTCTTTTCTGATTGCAGCTCCGATGATTAATGAAGTTGCTGTAGTTTTATTATTCGGAATGTTTGGCTGGCAAACAGCATTAATATATGTCTCTACCGGGTTGTTTATCGCAATTTTTGCCGGTTATGTTATCGGAAAACTGAAACTTGAGAAATGGGTACAGGACTGGGTTTACAAAATGCAGGCCGCGAACAGGGATGATGAACCCGAAGTTAAACAAAAGTTTTCAGGAAGAATTGACTCAGGCTACCGTGCTGTAAAAGAAATTGTAAGTAAAGTATGGATTTATGTTGCAATAGGTATTGCTGTAGGTGCAGCTGCTCATGGATATGTCCCTGCAGAATTCATGGCATCACTTATGGGAAAATCTGTCTGGTATGCAGTTCCGTTATCGGTATTATTGGGAATACCATTGTACTCCAACGCCGCAGGGATCATCCCTATTGTTTCGGTTTTAATAGAGAAAGGTGCTTCACTTGGTACAGCATTAGCGTTTATGATGTCGGTAATCGGCTTATCATTACCAGAAGTGATTATTCTTAAAAAAGTGCTGAAGATGCCTCTTATCCTAACATTTATCGGAGTAGTTGGTGTCGGAATTATGATAGTGGGATTTTTGTTTAACCTCATATTTTGATATTATAACTGAAGTTTTGACTTAAAATAGTATTAATTCATTAGTAAACGGGCTATGGACAAATCTCTTATAAAAAACGCTTTTATTGCAGGTGGAATTAAAAACTTAACCCCGGCAGACGCATTACAGGCATGCTTATCCGGAGCAATTCTTATTGATGTAAAGGAAGATTACTTAAATGCCCACAAAAAATTTAAAGTACCCGAATATTTCGAAATTCCGTTAAGCATTTTAGAATCACACTTGCCGGACTTCAACAAAGCAGATGTTTACATTTTTGCCGATTCTGCCGGAATAAGAAGCAAAGAAGCCGTCGTTATTTTAACAAATGCCGGTTTTACCAATGTCTGTAATCTTGCAGGCGGGCTGGTTGACTGGGAACGCTTAAATCTACCTTTAACTGTTGATAAATCGGAAATGTTATCCGGCTCATGTGCATGTCAGTTGAAATACAGAAATCTTAACAATAAAGATTAATATGGAAAATAAGAAAAACGAACTCAAAAATATAGTGCAAAGCAAATATGGAGATATTGCCAGACAGTCCGGTACCGGCAATGAAACATCGTGTTGCGGAACCGGCAGTTGCTGTGGCGAGGTAGATTATACCATGTTCAGCGAAAACTATGACAAAGAAAAAGGTTACAATCCTGACGCTGACCTTGGATTAGGCTGTGGAATCCCTACACAATTTGCAGGAATAACAGCAGGACTCAGCATTCTCGATCTTGGATCAGGTGCCGGAAACGATTGTTTTGTTGCACGTGCTTTAGTAGGAAGCGAAGGTAAAGTCACCGGACTTGATTTTACTCAGGAAATGCTTTTAAAAGCAAAAATAAATAATTCCAGGCTTGGATATACAA
>QKHS01000039.1 GCA_003249955.1 Bacteroidales bacterium
ATTTCTTCAAAATACTGATTCAGACGCATATATCCGCCTGGCTTAAGGATGTCGGAACATAGAGTTACGGTTTTAAACCCGCAGGACAAAATGTCTGCAACGTTAAAAGCATCGGCTCCTGCTGAGAATGAGAATGGAATTTCTCCGTTAAGATCATGCTGAAGTTTATTCGCCAGATTTATTGACACCGGATGCAGGGCACGGCCACTCATGTACATCATGTCCACATCTGAACCGAAAATGTTTTTATTGTTTACAGATTCCAGAGTATTTGTAAGTTTTAGCCCGAATTGCAGGTTTTGTTCTTTAGCTGTTTTTTGCAAAGCCCGTATTATATTTAATGCATCGGGATATTTTAAATCGTGTTCAAATGCAATATCGGGGACATTGGTTTTAAAATTCAGTTTGTCGTTCAGGATTCCTCTGAGCATTTCCGGCCCCAGCAATGTCGGGTTTAGCTTAACGTAAGTATGCAACTGTTTTTCCCGCAGCAGGTAATTTGCAATGCTTTCAATTTCGTCTGCCGGACAACCGTGCATTGTAGATAATGTGATATTATCGGAAATTTGTGACGGAATTGAGATTGAACTTATTTCAGGATAAATATTTTTTATTTCATCAATTTTTGCTTCCAGTTCTTTGCTGCAATGATTCATTTTTTCGAAAAACCACTGAACATTTGGTTTCATTATTCCTTCGAGATTGTAGCCCACGCTCATATTAAAAATAGTTCCGGTTCCACCTTCGAAGCCAAGTTTTTTATGCAGGATATGAATTATTATCCATGCATTGAGATATTCGTTAAAGCTTTCTTTAATTCTGAGTTCCTGTGACCATTCGCAGTTATAGCCTTCGTCCTGCATGTCAATACAAGGTTTGGCAACATCCAGTTCGTCGAGGGTCTGAATAGTTTTAAGTTCGATATATCTTGCTCCCATAAGCCATGCTCCGATAATATTCTGAGCCATTTGGGAATGTGGTCCGGCGGCTACTCCCAACGGAGTGTCAATTAGCTTGTTAAACTGGTTCACTTTGAACGGACTGTTGGCCGAAGGGATAAAAAACAGTTCTTCAGAAATTCCGAATATGCTTTTATTGTTTTTATGTTCGACTAATATAATTTGCAATAACTGCTTTAATTCAATAGGTTCAAATCTGTCTGTCATGATGTTTTTTGTTTATAAAAGCAAAGTTAAAAAAAAACCTGTAACTGCTAAGTACAGGAATATCTTATTTGAAAACCATGGCTTACAAATAATCAGTTTAATAAATATCCAGCATAAGCATAGAGTCACACTTTTTCTGGGCAGATGCTTTTGTTGTTCTGAATGCCGGATTATTTATCTTATTGCTTACCTGAATATCTGCAACCTGTCCGAGTCCAGTTTTACAAAAATGAACAGCAGAACTGTAAACGCCCATAGAGAGGAGCCTCCGTAGCTGAAAAAAGGTAAAGGTATCCCTATTACAGGAGCCAGCCCTATTGTCATTCCGATATTTACCGCAACATGAAAAAACAATATGGATGCTACTCCATAGCCGTAAATACGTGAGAATGCAGACCTTTGTCTTTCTGCCAGAAAAAGTATTCTCAGAACAAGGAAGACAAATAATGATAATACTACTGTTGTCCCTGCAAATCCCCACTCTTCACCAATTGTACAGAAAATAAAATCTGTGCTTTGTTCCGGGACAAAATTATATTTAGTCTGAGTTCCTTTCAGAAAGCCTTTTCCGCTAAACCCACCGGAGCCGATTGCAATTTTAGACTGGTTTACATTATATCCTACACCCAGAGGGTCATTATTTTTGCCCAGTAATTCGTTTATTCTGTTTTGCTGATGCTCCTGTAATACATTATTAAATATATAATCTACCGATAAAACAAAAACTGTAATTCCGATTATTACACTAAAGAACAGAATGAGATTTTTATTCCGTTTTACGAAATACAATACCAGCATCATAAGGCCCATCAAAGCTATATCAAGCAAAATAAGGTTGATGGGCTTGTTGTCAAAAACTGTGGAATAATTGTAAACAACAATTGACAGAATGGCAAAAAGCAAAAAACTGTATGCAACAATCTGTGTAATAATATTACGTCCGTTCGAGAGCACAAAGCCCAATACTCCTGTGCAAAGCACAATTATGAGCAGTACTTCAAGGTTTGTTACCAGTGCCATTATAAAAAGTGCGATAATGGCAAAAGATGTAAAGAAAAGTACTTTATTCATGCCTTCACGGAAAAGCACAAACACAAAAGCAAAAAATACAAGGGCGGAACCAGTGTCATTCTGGATAAAAATCAACATAACCGGCAATCCCAATATTGCGGCAAGGACGGCTAGTTTATTGGTCTTGTAAAAAGAAAAACTTTCGCTGCTTAAAAACTGAGCCAAAGCAAGACAAATGGTGATTTTCGTAAACTCTACCGGTTGCATTCTGAAGCTTCCTATTTCGAACCATGATTTTGACGAGTTTACTTCAATACCGAAAATAAGAACACTTATTAAAAGAAGAATTCCTATCCCGTACAAAGGATACGCAAATGCCGAATAGAATTTACTGTCTGTTATCAGGACAACAAATATTAAAATAAAAGCAGCTCCGATCCATAATAACTGCTTGCCATATCTTTGCGAGAAATCAAAAATACTGCTGTGAGAATCATCATAAACAGCCGAATATATATTTACCCAACCCATAAAAACGAGAAGCAGATAAATGATAACAGTTACCCAGTCTATGTTTATCAAAGTATTTCCCCGTCTATTCCTCTCCATCTGCATTAAATAAAACTGATTCAACTATTCTTTTTTCGAGTATCGTATCGGTAACATATCCTTTTATGTATTTTTCGATCATCAACCTGCTTATCGGAGCAGCCCAAAGTCCTCCGAATCCTGCATTTTCGACATATACCGAAATTGCAATCTGCGGGTTGTCTTTAGGGGCAAATGCTACAAATACAGAATGGTCTTTGCCGGAATTCTGTGCAGTCCCGGTTTTTCCGCAAACTCTTATGTCATTAATTCTTGCAAGATATCCGGTGCCGAATTCATCGTTTACAACGTAGTCCATTCCTTCGGCAACTACTTCAAAATATTTTTTATCAAACGGAGTGAAAACTTTTTGTGTGTTTGCTCCGCTTATAGGTTCTCCGGAAATACTTTTAACCAGATGAGGATTATAATAAAAACCGCGATTTGCAATAATTGCACAAAAATGTGCCATCTGCAAAGGCGAAACAAGCAGTTCTCCCTGACCAATTCCGAGTGAATAAACCGTGCTGAAAGCCCAGCGGTGTTTGCCGTAAAGTCTGTCGTAATAGTCGGGCCCCGGAACCTGACCTTTGTTAACAGCAGGTAATCCTACATCCAGAGCCTGATCAAAGCCAAGAGTAATAATTTTTTTCTTCCATAAATCCAGACCTATTCTGGAGTCTTTAAAGTGGCTTCTTTCTATGCCTCTCTGAACAATTTCTTTGAATACAAAATAAAAGTAAGGGTTGCATGAATACTGAATAGCCCTGGCAACTCCGTTTGCCGGCGGATGTCCGTGACACCCGACTTTTGATTTGTCGCACGGGAAAAATGATCCGGGTTTTATTAATCCATCCTGAAGTGCAGTAAGAGCATTTGCCATTTTAAAAATTGAGCCGGGTGGATATGTTGACGAAACGGCTCTGTTTATCAATGGCTTTCCGGGAGAATTGACGAGACTGTCATAGTACATCCCTCTCTGTCTTCCTACCAGTAACTGCGGGTCGTAGGCGGGACTCGAAACCATAGCCAGAATTTCGCCGGTTCCAGGGTCAATTGCTACAATACTGCCGATTTTATTTTTCATCAGTAATTCTCCATACCGCTGAAGTCCGGCATCAATAGTAAGTGTTAAATCTTTGCCAGGTACGGCCAGTGTGTCATATTTGCCGTTCATGTATGACCCCTGAATGTTACTGTGAACGTCAACAAGAAATACCTTAACTCCTTTTTCTCCGCGCAATTCTTTTTCATAGTATTTTTCAATCCCGCTTTTGCCGGCATAGTCTCCGCCGGAATAATAGCTGTCTCCTTTCAGAGTTTCAAGATCAACCTCGCCCACATCGCCTAAAACCTGAGCCGCGATGCCTTCGGTATATCTGCGCAAAGTACGGGACTGAACAAAGAAGCCCGAAAGTCTGTACATATGTTCCTGCAATTTAGCATATTGGGCAGATGTTATTTGTTTAAAAAATACTGAAGGACGATAATTGGAGTATGTTTTACACTTATCCAGTCTCATATAAAAATCATCCTTGTCAATTCCCAGGTCGTTGCACAAAGACAAGGTGTCGAAACTTTTCATATTCTTGGGGACAAGCATGAGGTCGTAAGCAGCTTCGTTACATACCAGTAAAACTCCGTTACGGTCATAAATAAGTCCTCTTCCCGGATATACGGTAACTCTTCTCTGCGAATTATTGTCAGATGATGTCTTTAACGATTCGTCGAGGAGTTGCAGGTTTAAAAGTTTTATCCATACAATTAAAAAAATTATAAGAATAATTCCACCTATTGTGTATTTCCTGGATTCCGGATTTTTCATATCAATCCCTCATTATCAACAAATGACCGATTACAATAAAAAGTAAACTGAACACCGAACTTACTATTATCTTCCCCAAAGTCATAAAAAAGTTGGAAAAGCCATAAGCGTCGATGAAAAACAAGAATATATGATGAATCAGAATAATACTGAAAGCATATTTTAAAAACCACAAAAGTCCGTTATTTTTAATCCCCGGGAATTTATTTAAATCGTAACCGTCGCGAGGTGAATAGAGCCTGAGAATAAGCGGCCTGAGATAAGCAGCCAGAACTGTTGCTGATGCATGTATTCCCGGAGTTGAATTAAAAATGTCAACGCTTAAACCAAGCAAAAATGCAAGAAGTAACACAAAAAATTTGTTTGTTTCAACAGGCAATAAAATGATAAACAGCAGATATACGAACACATTAACAAATCCGGTAAAATATATCCGGTCAAAAATCAGTGTCTGAAACAGAACTGAAAGAATAAAAAGCAATATATATCTTAAATTATTTCTTATCATCTTCGTTACCTTCCGACATTAGCTGACGTTGTTCATTACTGTTTAAATTTTTGATTACATACACATAACTCAGATTGTTAAAGTCCGTAAATAATACTACTGTAATTTCGTAGAAATCCGTTGACGGATCTTTTTCAAATGATTGTATTTTCCCAACCGGCACTCCATCAGGGAATATTGCAGAATAGCCGCTTGTAACAATGCGGTCGCCCTCTTTTAGCCCTATATACCCTGGTATTTCGCTAAGCGTTGCTTTATTTACGTTTTTCCCGTTCCATGACAATGATCCGAAATAATTATTCTTTTCGAGTTTTACAGATATTCTGCTTTCGGGATTAATTACTGGTAAAACCGAAGAGTATTTATCCGAAACACTAACAACAATACCTACAAGTCCGTCCGGTCCTATTACTCCCATTTCCGGTTCAACACCATGTGATTTTCCTTTGTTTATGGTAATGTAATTTTGCTTGCGGTTTACGGTAGCACTTACTACTTTGGCAGAAATGTATTCGTATCCGCTGCGTTCTATCGAAGGAATGTCGTCACGTCTGTATCTTTCCAGATTGTTTAACAGCCTTTCGTTTTCGGCTGATAATGAGTCGTTTACGCGTTTAAGTTTTGTGTAATCAGTAATTGCACTCCACTTTTCCTGGATAGAAGCTGTTATACGGTTTGACGAATTAAAAAAAGAAGCTCTCTGGTATCCGTTTCCCGTAAAGATAAAAGTAAAACAAATAATCTCAAACAGTATAAATACCAGAGTGTAAGCGTATTTTATTATAAAGTTTATTAAATTTCTCATTTAACATAACCTATCGGATAAGGAAAGGAAATTTATCTACGTTTTTAAGAGCTATTCCTGTTCCTCTGGCAACTGCATGAAGCGGGTCATCAGCAATATGAACAGGGATGTTTGTTTTGTCGGATAATCTCTTGTCCAGACCTCTCAAAAGAGCACCACCACCAGCAAGATATATTCCGCGTGAATAAATATCCGAATATAATTCAGGAGGTGTGAGTTCCAGAACTGCCATTATTGCAGTCTCAATTTTAGAAATAGATTTGTCGAGACTGTGTGCTATTTCCTGATAAGATACCGGAATTTCGATTGGTAAAGCTGTCATCTGATGAGGGCCTCTTACAACATAATCTGCCGGCGGATTTTCAAGTTCGGGAATTGCGGCACCTACATTTATTTTAATGTCTTCGGCGGTTCTATCCCCGATTTTGATGTTGTGCTGGCGACGCATGTATTCCTGAATATCATCAGTAAAGTCATCACCGGCAATACGTATAGAACGGTTACAAACTATACCACCCAACGATATTACAGCAATTTCTGTAGTTCCGCCCCCTATATCAACGACCATGTTTCCCTGAGGTGCTTCTACGTCCATTCCAATACCGATTGCGGCTGCCATAGGCTCGTAAATCATATATACTTCGCGGCCTCCGGCATGTTCCGAAGAGTCACGTACTGCTCTTAATTCAACCTCGGTACTTCCCGAAGGTATGCAAACTACCATTTTAATAGAAGGATTAAACCAGTTGCGTTTTTTGTTGAGCATTCAGTTGCGTTTTTTGTTGAGCATTTTAATCATGCCGCGAATCATCAGTTCTGCGGAATTAAAATCGGCAATTACCCCGTCACGCAAAGGCCTTACAGTTTTTATCCCTTCGTGAGTCTTTCCATGCATTTGACGGGCTTTGTGGCCTATTGCAACCACTTTGCCTGTTCTTTCGTCCAATGCTACAATTGAAGGCTCGTCAACAACAATTTTATCATTGTGAATTATAATAGTATTTGCGGTTCCCAAATCCATCGCAATTTCTTGCTGTAAAAACGAAAAAAATCCCATAATGTCCTAATTTTTTTAACCCCTAAAGATACATATTCTTTAAAAAATTGCAAAAAATGAATTATTTATAAAATTAATGGTCAAGTTGCTGATAGTCAATATGTTGTAAAACTACTTGAAAACATAATTGTGATAACTCATGTCAAACTGACAAAAAATAATTCATAAATTAAAAAAGATTCGGCAAATCAGACTCTGATCTGACTGCTTTCGTCATTTGGTTTTCAGAGGTTTTAACTTAATTTTATAAAAAAAGAGTTTTTCTGAAACGTATATTTTTATTACCAATTGCACACAAAAAAACCGGAGTTAATCCGGTTTCTTAATTTTAGTGTTTAAAATGTCTTATTCCTGTAAATACCATAGGTATTTTGTGCTCGTTACAGAACTTTATCGTGTCTTCGTCACGTATTGATCCTCCGGGTTGGATTACGCAGTTAATACCTTCTTTGTATGCAATTTCGATTGAGTCGCTGAAAGGGAAAAATGCATCGGAGGCCATTACTGCATCATGTAGATCAAAACCAAAACTTTTTGCTTTTTCTATTGCCTGTTTAAGAGCATCAACTCTTGATGTTTGTCCGGTACCACTGGCCAAAAGCTGTGAATTTTTAACAAGTACAATTGCATTTGATTTGGTGTTTTTTACAAGTTTATTGGCAAATAAAAGATCTGCAATCTGAGCGTCGTTTGGTTTTAAGTCGGTAACGTAGTTAAGATCTTTTTTTGTTTCAATTTTTGCATCTCTGTCCTGAACCAAAACCCCGTTTAAAACTGTTCTGTATATGGTTGACTGAATTTTTGACGGTTTCTGAACAAGAATTATTCTGTTCTTTTTCTGTTGCAGAATTTCCAGAGCATCTTTCGTGTAATCGGGAGCAATAATTATTTCGAAAAATATTTTATTTATTTCTTCGGCAGTTTCGTGATCAATAATTTTATTTACGATTATGATTCCTCCGTATGCAGAAACCGGATCTGCAGACAGAGCATCTTTCCATGCCTGTACGAGAGTTTCGCGGGAGGCAATTCCACATGCATTATTATGTTTCAGAATAGCACATGTAATATCCTCAAACTCGCTGATGAGGTTCACGGCAGCATCTATATCGAGAAGGTTGTTGTAGCTTATTTCTTTACCGTGAAGCTTTGTAAACATATTGTCAAAATCTCCGAAATACAAGGCTTTCTGATGAGGGTTTTCTCCGTAACGTAAAACTGTGCTCCGGTTTTTCGAAACTTTGAACTCAGAATAATTATTGTTGTCGAACCAGTTAAAAATTGCAGAATCGTATCCCGAGCTTACCCCAAATGACTCGCGTGCATAATGGCGGCGTGTTTCCAGATCTGTATGGCATTTGTTTTCTTCAAGCAGACTGTGAAGATCGTGATACTGTCCCATATGGGAAATAACCAGAACATCATTATAATTTTTAGCAGCAGCTCTTATTAAAGAAATTCCGCCAATATCAATCTTTTCGATAATTACGTCTTCGTCGGTTTCATTTTCAATTGTTTTCTCAAAAGGATACAGGTCAACAATTACCAGGTCAATAGCCGGGATTTCGTATTTTTCTGTTTCTTCCTGATGTTTTACATTGTCACGAACAGATAGTATTCCGCCAAATACCTTAGGGTGTAAAGTTTTTACTCTGCCATCAAGAATGGAGGGGTAACCGGTTAAATCTTCAATTTTAACAGCTTCAATTCCAAGTGAAGTGATAAAATCCCAGGTTCCTCCTGTTGAATAAATTTTTACTCCGTATTTGTCGAGACTTTTTACTATTACGTCAAGACCGTCTTTGTGGTAAACCGAAATAAGTGCGGATTGAATTTTCTTTTGCATAGAAGTTCTTGTTTTTAAATCGGTTCAAAATTAGAATTTTTGGATAGATAAAAAAGGACAAAAAATTAAAAGTTTTGCACAAGTTTTCATTAAACAAAAATCAAATAATCTGAAATTTCTCCGGGAAAATAGTATTTTTGTAAAGTTCATTAAAAGATTATACGGGCTGTAACCGGTTCTTTATTAATTATGAGAAAACATAAAATCACATTCAGAAAAAAAAGTAATTTGGGATTTGCAAGATATCTGACTTTGATAATTGCCTTTCTTTCGTTGCTTATTCTGGTGTTTGATCTTGGTTTTAATCATAGTCCGGAAGAGAAAGAAATTATTGATATTTCATTTCTTGCAGCAATTGCTACAGGAGTGTTTTCTGTTATATTCCGCTATTTTTTCAAATCTTTAAGGCCTCGTTTAAAAGCTATTCCTTTCGACTTTTTATTTCTTGCCTTTTTAAGTCTTGTTTTTCTGGTTCACAGTGAACTGATATCTGCAGATTTTTTTCCTGCCGGTTATCTTAGTCGTGAAATATGGATATACATTTCGGTTTTACTTATTTTTATAAGAGAATTTTCGGAAGTGGAAATCAACTTCAGCAGCAAAAAAATAAGCCCGGCACAGATATTCATACTCAGCTTTTTTGTAATAATAATTATTGGCAGTTTAATGTTGCTGTTACCCAAAGCCACCAACGGAAATCTGTCATATATAGATTCTTTGTTTACATCAACCAGTGCAGTTTGCGTTACAGGCCTTATAGTGGTTGATACCGGAACATTTTTTACTCAGTTCGGGCAAATGATTATTCTCGGGTTAATTCAGATAGGAGGATTGGGAATTATGACTTTTGCAAGTTATTTCAGTTATTTTTTCAAAGGGAAATCCTCTTTTAACTCTCAGCTTGCATTACAGGATATGACCAGTTCCGACAGGATAGGGGAAGTGTTTGTCGTATTAAAACGTATTTTATTTCTGACCTTTTTAATTGAAGCCATAGGAGCCGTTCTTATTTATTATTCCATTGACGAAACAATTATTTCCGGAGTTGGTGACAGAATCTTTTTCTCGGTTTTTCATGCAATATCAGGTTTTTGTAACGGGGGATTTTCAACTTTAAGCAACGGCTTGTTTGAACCGCTGATTAAGTTCAATTACCCTCTTCAGCTTATAATAGCATCCCTTATTATTTTGGGCGGGTTGGGGTTTCCAATCATTTTTAATCTTTTCAGATATCTGACAAATTATTTTCGCAACAGAGTACGCAGATGGATTACACGAAAACCGGTAATTCATTTTCCGTGGATTATTAATATAAATACCAGGATTGTTGTAATTACCACTTTAATATTGATTTTCGGGGGAATGGCATTTTTCTTCGGGTTGGAATATAATACAACTCTTTCGGAGCACGGGTTATGGGGGAAATTTGTAAATGCATTTTTTACTTCGGTAACAACGAGAACAGCCGGTTTTAACACTATAGACTTTTCGCAGATGACAGTTCCGGCTACATTGCTGGTTATTTTTCTTATGTGGGTGGGAGCATCGCCGGCATCAACCGGAGGTGGAATAAAAACGAGCACTCTGGCTATTGCAGTACTTAACTTTTTTAGCCTGGCAAAACATAAAACAAGAATAGAAATTTTTCGCAGGGAAATTGCCGAAAGTTCTGTAAACAGGGCTTTTGCAATTATCTTTCTGTCAATAATTGTAATCGGGTGTTCGGTATTTTTATTATCAATTACAGACCCGGATAAAGGCTTGCTTAATCTGGTGTTTGAGTCGGTATCGGCATTTGCTACCGTAGGCTTAAGCAGAGGAATAACTGCCGGGCTTAGCGAAGGCGGAAAGATTATTCTTATTGTCACAATGTTTATCGGAAGAGTAAATATGCTTACTATTCTGATCGCGTTGTTCAATAAATTTTCTCATGCCAATTACAGATATCCGACGGAAACAATATTAATTAACTAGAAAGATTATTTCGTTTGCAAAATTGGTAAATGTTCAAATTATTAAAGAAATAAGTTAAAAACTTAAGATATGAAGTACATTATTATCGGATTGGGAAACTTTGGAGCAGCTCTGGCAGAAAAGCTCACGAACTCAGGACATGAAGTTATAGGTGTTGACAAAGATTTGATGCGAGTAGAAGGAATGAAAGAAATTGTTACTCACGCTGTTTGTCTTGACAGTGCCGATCCTGAAGCAGTAAAAAGTTTACCGCTTAAAAATGCCGATGTAGTTGTTGTTTGTATCGGTGAAAATGAGGGGGCCAATATTATGGCTACGGCTCTTATGAAAAAAAATAATGTAAACCGTCTTATCAGCCGCTCAATATCTCCTTTACACGAGACAGTTCTTGAGGCTATGGGTGTAACCGAAATAATGTGTCCCGAAGAAGAGTCTGCCGAAAGAT
Source organism: Bacteroidales bacterium (assembly GCA_003249955.1). GTDB lineage: Bacteria > Bacteroidota > Bacteroidia > Bacteroidales > ML635J-15 > Bact-19. The sequence goes on from QKHS01000039.1 coordinate 11,226, forward strand.
GGGTTAAACGTCTGTCAAATACGGGAGTTATAAATTCATTTGAACTGACAAAAGGTTTTGGTGTAACCGAGGTTCAGGTTCCTTTAAAATTTGTAGGAAGGACTCTTGAAGAAATAGGGTTTATTAAGAATTACAATATTATTGTTCTTACGACAATGAAAAAGACATTTAACAAGAACATCCTCGGGGTTTCAAGACCTGTTTTCCTTCAACAGGGGATTCCGAATGCAAAAACAACTTTTGAAGAAGGCGATATTATTGTTTTGTACGGTAAGAATGAAGACATTAACAGGCTGTTGGAAGAATAGAACATTATTAAATTTGTAAAAATCAAAAATAAAGTTCTCAAAAATCAGCCTGTGATTAATATTTAACGTTGACAAAATGTCAATTACAATTGAAAACATATTATTGACAGGTTCTGTACTTTTGATTATCTCAATTATTGCAGGAAAGACATCTTACAGGTTTGGGGTTCCTACTCTTATATTGTTTTTGGCGATAGGAATGCTTGCCGGTTCCGAAGGCCCCGGCGGAATAAAGTTTGACAATGCTAAAATTGCTCAGTTTATAGGAATAGTTTCATTAAACTTCATATTATTCTCCGGCGGGCTGGACACAAGCTATAAAGTTATAAAACCTGTACTGTGGCAGGGGCTTGCTCTGTCAACAGCCGGAGTGTTGATAACAGCCCTGTCGGTGGGAGCGTTTATTCATCTGGTTTTTGGGTTCAGTTTAATAGAAGGGTTTTTAATAGGCTCGATTATTTCATCAACTGATGCAGCAGCGGTTTTCTCAATTCTGCGATCAAAAAACATAGCCTTAAAGAACAATCTGCGGCCTTTGCTCGAATTGGAAAGCGGGAGTAATGATCCTATGGCATTCTTCCTTACTATTGCATTTACAGGCTTGATTTCTGAGCCTGATGCAAAAATATTCGATATTTTTCCCGTGTTTTTATTGCAGATTGCTGTAGGAACCGGACTGGGATTTTTGTCGGGTTTTGCAGGTAAACATATTATTAACAGAATAAACCTGGGTTTTGAAGGTTTATATCCGGTTCTTGTTATCGGATGGATGTTTTTCACATTTTCGCTGACAGATTTTTTATATGGTAACGGATTTCTGGCAATATACATTGCTGCTGTTTATCTGGGGAATCACGATCTTATACATAAGCGGGCTATAATTAAAGCTTTTGACGGTTTTGCATGGCTTGTTCAGATAATTTTGTTTCTTACGCTGGGATTACTGGTATTCCCAAGCGAGATTATTCCGGTAATAGGAATAGGATTACTTATAGCCGCATTTCTGATTTTTATTGCCAGACCTCTCAGTGTTTTTCTCAGTCTTGTTTTTTTTAAGCTGAAAACCAAAAATAAATTATTCATTTCCTGGGTAGGACTTAGAGGAGCTGTTCCTATTGTTTTTGCAACTTATCCTATGATTGCAGGTGTAGAAAATTCTCAAATGATTTTTAATATTGTCTTTTTTATTTCTGTTTCATCTGTTTTGATTCAGGGGACAAGCCTGGGCTTTGTTTCAAGATTTCTTAAAGTATGCATGCCACAAAAAGCAAAACAAAAGTCTCCTATCGAAAGACTGCTCGACGAAGACTCAAAATCTGAGATACTTGAAATTGCAGTAAACGAAAATTCTCCTCACATAGGAAAAAGAATAGTAGAACTTAATTTCCCTGAGACAGCTATTATCGCAATGATACACAGGGGCGAAAAATTTGTAATTCCCAAAGGAAATACAATAATAAAAGAAGGTGATATATTTGTAATTCTATCGGAGAACAGGGAGAATCTTGATATGATTTCGGAATGCCTTAATAGTGATATTAATATCCCGGTATGAGTTTCTAGCTGCGGTTCATTTTCAGAAGAGTTTCTTCCGGTAGCCGGCAATTTACAAGATAATGAAGGTTGGAGATAAGACGGTTTAGGGTCATATCATTTATTCTGTTTCCTTTTTCGGCCAGATCCCAGCGCGGAGCAATCTTGTAGCATTTCTCAAATACCGAAGGATAATCAAAATTGCCTCCGAACGAAATGTCGATAATTATTGAATTAGCCGGAACATATTTGGTAGGGATCTTAAATTTGCCTGAAGGTACTGCGGAAATCACTATGTCGGACAAACTTACACTTTCCAGTGTTTTTTCAAAAGGAGTGTATTGATGGCAAACCTGAACGTAAGCGTTTTCGTTAAGCAGCATCAGAGCAAGAGAGCGTCCCACGGCAAGCGAGTCGTTGATTACAGTTACACGTTTTCCTTCAAGATCAAAAGGATTGTTTTTAACATTTTCGGGATAAAAACCACGTTGTTTGTAAAAATCTTCAAAATCTATGTGATATCTTTTTAATATGCTCAATATCCCCTTGGCAGTAGGAGGAATTACCAGTTTTAACAATTGTTCCGGGTCTCTGAATTTTTCGTATTGCACAAGATAGCCCAGATACGTATTGTGCAGGCCTTCCACATCTTTCATCGGATTCACCATGTTCATAAAAGATGTGTCCTTAACTCCGTAACCGGTAGGATACATTATCATAATGCCATGAACAGAATCATCTTCGTTAAGCATTTTTATTGTTTCCGATAGATTGTCAGCCGAATTAACCAGAAAATCTTTGCATTCAATCTCATTTGCGGCACAGAATTTTTTTATTCCTTTGGTGTATGAAACGCTTCCGGGATCAGCACTTGTGAGGATTACAGCAAGACATGGCTTAATGTTGTGTTTTGCATAAAATTTCTGCGTACAGGCAAATGCAGGGAGATCATATTTCTCAACCAGATGTTGAACATTAAGAATTTTGTCTTTGTAATTTGTTTCCATTTTTTAGTTTTTAAGTATCTGAAGCATTTTTAATTTTTCCGCTTGCGGAAATATCCTGACAAATCTGCTTTTCCCGGCTGTTAATTCCGGATTAAGCCTGTTCAGCACTTCTTCAGCTTTGTACATTTATCCCTTTTAGAGCATTTAAGGCACTTTGGGTTTTCTGTCTTTTTATTCGTCTCTGCGAATTTATCTTTTTTATCTTTTTTTTTCAAAAATATCAAAATTTTTTATTTCTCCGTCAGTAATTTCAAACCTTACAGCAGTAACAAATTTATGCCATCCTTTGTTCCCTGCCGCTCCGGGATTTATGTGCAGCAAATTAAGTTTTTTGTCATTTATGACTTTAAGAATATGGGAATGTCCGGTTATAAATAAATCGGGAGGGCTCTGAATCAGTTCAGATTTTATATGTGTGGCATAATTCCCCGGATATCCTCCTATGTGAGTAATCCATATTTTTTTGCCTTCAATTTCAAATTTCAGATTTTCTTTCGTGCGTTGCCTTATTTTGTAGTCGTCAATATTCCCGAAAACAGCGCGAACAGGTTTAAAGGCTTCCAGTTTATCCAGCACCGCTTCACTTCCAATATCTCCGGCATGCCATATTTCATCAACGTCCTTAAGAAAATCCATAATTTCAGGATCAATAAAGCCGTGAGTATCAGATATTAAGCCTATTTTTTTCAATGATGATAATTTTTTATAAAAATAGTAAGTTTTAGTCAGGAGCGAAAAATTTGTTGATTTATTCACAAAGTATTTCATGCAACATGGATTCAGCTAAAATTATTTGTGTGTCAGCTAACTCCGGTCTTCCGTCTTCCGACTTCAAGCTTCATTGAGTGTCGTTATTAAATGTTGAATATTCTTCCTTTGTCAATTTCTTTTTCTACCTTAACTAGTTTACCGAAATTTCGTAACTTTACTAAAAAAATTGTATGATAAATATTAGCCATTACCAGTTTAAAAGAGATCAGAAACTGTCAGATTTTTCACCTTCGGATACCGGAAAATACAAAAACAAGAAAGAAGCGGAAGAAAAGCTAAATGACAATATCATGCTTTTATCTGAACTTCAGGAAAAACTTTATGCCTACGATAAGTACGGGATACTGATAGTTCTGCAGGCTATGGATGCTGCAGGGAAAGACGGCATGATAAAACACGTGATGTCTTCGGTAAATCCGCAGGGCTGTCAGGTAAAAAGTTTTAAATCACCTTCTTCTGAAGAACTTGATCACGACTATATGTGGCGTTGCAACAAATACCTGCCGGAGCGCGGAAATATTGCCATATTCAACCGTTCATATTACGAAGAAGTGCTTGTTTGCAGAGTACATCCCGAGTTTCTTGTCTCTCAGAAATTACCTGTTGATTATCTTGATTCGGACAGGTTCTGGAACGAAAGATACAGCCATTTTAATAATTCGGAGAAGTACCTTAACGATAACGGAATTATTGTTTTAAAGTTTTTCCTTAATATCTCAAAAGAGGAGCAGAAGAAGAGATTTCTCGACAGGATAGAACTGAAAGAAAAAAACTGGAAGTTCTCGGCGGCAGATATAAAAGAGAGAAAACACTGGGACAAATATATGCTGGCTTACGAACAAATGTTGCAAAATACTTCTACGGACATTGCTCCGTGGCATGTAATTCCTTCCGATCACAAATGGTTTTCGAGGCTACTGGTAAGCGAAATTATTGTGCAGAAACTTCAATCTCTCAATTTGAAATACCCTGTTGTAAGCGACGAAATGTTAAGATTGATTTCTGAGGCAAAACAGACTTTGACAGATAATCGTGAGTAGCTTTTCTGCTTAAATCAAAAGCTGAAATTCTGTAACTTTTCAACAAACAGTCAACATTTGGTTTAATACCAGACTAATAGTTGTATATTTACAGGCTATTTTTGATTAAAAAGAAATGTTATGAAGGCAGCCGAAACCCCGCTGATGAAACAGTATTACAATATCAAGGCAAAGCACCCGGATGCTATTTTATTGTTCAGAGTAGGGGACTTTTACGAGACATTTGAAGAAGATGCTGTAAAAGCAAGCGGCATTTTAGGAATTACACTTACCAAAAGAGCTAACGGAGCCGCTTCTTATATTGATCTTGCCGGATTTCCTCACCATGCGCTGGATACTTATCTGCCGAAACTTGTTCGTGCTGGTCAGCGTGTTGCGATATGCGAGCAACTGGAAGATCCCAAAATGACAAAAACCATCGTAAAACGCGGTATTACCGAACTGGTAACTCCGGGGATTTCGATGAACGATAATGTGCTTGAACAGAAAGAGAACAACTTTTTGGCAAGCATCTACATGGACAAACAAATTTTCGGAATTTCGTTTCTGGACATTTCCACGGGTGAGTTTATAGTTTCTCAGGGGAATAAGGAATATGTTGATAAACTTTTACAGAATTTTAAACCCAAAGAACTTATTTTCGAGAAAAACAAAAAGAAACTCTTCCACGAAACTTTTAAAGACAGCAATATAAATTTCGGAATGGATGACTGGGTTTTTACAATCGAAAATGCTACGGATAAATTAACCAGTCAGTTCAGGACTTCTACTTTAAAAGGATTTGGTGTTGAAAAACTTACGGCAGGAGTGATTGCTGCCGGGGCAATTCTGGATTATCTTGACTTTACCCAGCATTTAAGCCGTGATCATGTTAAAAGTCTTTCCCGTCTGGACGAGGATAAATATGTGTGGCTTGATAAATTTACAATCAGAAATCTCGAAATTTTTCACTCTACAAACGAAGGTGGCAAAAGTCTTATCGACATTATTGATTCCACAATTACATCTATGGGCGGACGTTTGCTCAAAAGATGGGTCGGGCTTCCTCTTAAAAGTACCGCGGCAATAAATGAGAGACTTGACATTGTTGACTATCTTGTAAAAAACGAGGATTTACGTACGGTTTTTCATAATCAGCTTACAAAAATAAGTGATATTGAGCGTCTGGCATCGAAAGTTGCAGTATTAAGAATAAACCCGAGAGAAACGGTTTCTTTAAAAAATTCTCTCGACGCTATAGTTCCGGTAATTGAAGCCTGCAAAAATTCTGACAGCCCTTTGCTTAAAATGATGGCTGAACAGCTTAATCCGTGTGACGAAATAAGGGGAAAAATAGGCAGGGAAATAAAACCCGATTGTCCGAACCTGCTTAACCGCGGGAATGTTATTGCCGATGGTGTGTCTGATGAACTTGATGAGTTAAGATCGATTGCATATCATGGCAAGGAATATCTCGAAAATCTCGAAAAATCTGAAAGCGAAAGAACCGGGATAAGTTCACTGAAGATCAGCTTTAACAATGTGTTTGGTTATTATTTCGAAGTAAGAAATACTCATAAAGACAAAGTTCCTGAGGAGTGGATAAGAAAACAAACTCTGGTCTCGGCAGAGCGTTACATAAACGAAGAACTTAAAAAGTACGAAGAAAAGATTTTAGGTGCCGAAGATAAAATTCAGAGCATAGAAAACCGGCTTTTCAACGATCTCATTATGCATATAGCCGATTATATAGGAGCTATCCAGACAAATGCAAATCTGATTGCAAAACTCGACTGTCTTCTTTCTTTTTCCAAAACAGCATTACAGAATAATTACTGTAAACCTGTATTAAACGACGGTAATGTTTTAGATATCAAAGAAGGCCGCCATCCTGTAATCGAAAAGCGTCTTGCTTTTGGCGAGGAGTATATCTCAAACGATGTTTATCTCGACGACAGCACTCAGCAGATAATAATGATTACAGGTCCCAATATGTCTGGGAAATCTGCATTGCTGAGGCAAACGGCTTTAATATGCATAATGGCTCAAACCGGAAGTTTTGTTCCTGCCAAAGCTGCTGAGATTGGAGTTGTGGATAAGGTGTTTACCAGGGTAGGAGCATCTGACAATATTTCTATGGGAGAATCTACTTTTATGGTAGAAATGCTCGAAGCTGCCAGTATCATGAATAATATTTCGCCCAAAAGCCTTATTCTGCTTGATGAATTAGGCCGCGGTACAAGTACCTACGATGGTATAAGTATTGCCTGGGCAATTGCCGAGTATATTCACGAACATCCGGCAGCAAAAGCAAAAACTCTGTTCGCGACTCATTATCACGAACTTAACGAAATGGAAAAAGATTTCAGCAGAATTAAAAATTTCAATGTCTCGGTGCAGGAAGCCAAAGACAAAGTTATTTTTCTCCGTAAACTTTTGCCGGGAGGTAGTGAACACAGTTTTGGTATTCATGTGGCACAAATGGCCGGAATGCCTAAATCTATAGTTTACAGATCAAAAAAAATACTAGAACAACTGGAAGGGAATTCAAAAGATATAAGTGCCGTAAAAACTTTAAATAAACCTGTCGAAAAAATTGCTTCAAACCGCGAAGGCTACCAGCTTAGCTTTTTCCAGTTGGACGATCCGGTACTTTCCCAGATACGCAAAGAAATTCAGGGACTGGACATTGATAGTCTTACTCCTTTGGAAGCCTTGAATAAACTGAATGAAATAAAGAAAGTATCGGGAATAAAATAGATCAGTTTTTTTGAGTTTGGTTTCCCGAAGTATGTGCAACAAAGATGTTATGGTCACAGTTCCCGTAGAATAGCGGGTTTATTCCGGTATTATATTAACATAATGCTTGTACCTGTTTGTAATTGAATTTGCAAAGTCAACCGAGTATATTCCCGGGAAATAACCGTGTTTTACAGAAGTGTCATTATAATATTTAGGATTTGACAGATTTACTAAAAAGTACGAGACATCATCCCACGAAGCCGGGTTCTTTTTATGTTTCTTTGCAAGCCGCATAGCGTCTTCAACATGCCCGGGGCCAATATTGTAAGAAGCCAGTATAAATTTTATGCGGTCGGCAGAATCTGCTACTTCGGGAGATAATTGCGAGTCAAGAAAAGCCAGATATTTTATTCCGGCATATATTTCCGCTTCTGTTCCGCTAATTCCCGGATCGGTATATTTCTGATAAATTACAGGCATAAGCTGCATTAATCCGTAAGCTCCGGCCCAACTTTCTGCATTAGGGTTAAATCTGGATTCCTCGTAAACAAGAGAAGCTATTAAGCGCCAGTCCCAGCCTACTATATTGCAGTATTTTTTTAACGATTCGTCGTATTCGCTTATCAGACCTTCATTTCCCGAGTAAAACTCGCTGTTAATATCAACCAGAATGCGGTTGTTGTTTATGTATTTCCGCACAAGCTTTGAGTATTTGTCTGATTGGGTATATTCCGACAACCACAGATTTAAACTATCCAGCAGAATTTCAGACTCCGGTCTTACACACCACGAAATATTCTGAGGGAAGCTCATATCTGTTTCGATATCAATATCAGGATAATAACTCTGGGATATCTTTGCAATATTATAGTCACAAACTACGTAGTCATACAAGCCTTCCGAAACATTTTTTATCATTTGCTCCTGAGATATTGAATCTATTTCCACTACATAAAAATTCTGAATTAATTCACTTGCAAGATTATTCAACGATTTAAGATTTGAACTGCCTTTCTGAACATAAAGAGTTTTAAGTTTCAGATCAGACAAATCCCTGATAAGTGTATCCGTACCGGAATTTGCATTCTGTGTTCTCTGAACAAGAACCTGTTTTGTCTTTCGGACAGGAACCGTAAAATCGATAATCAAATCTCTGTCGGCGGTATTTGTAATACTTTGAGCAAGCAAATCACAGCCGTGGCTCATCAACATGTCAATACCTTTATCGGGATCGTTTTCCACAATTATATCAAGAGCTAATCCATGCGAACCGGCAAAATCTTCCAGCATATTCAGTTGAAAACCCATGGGCTGTCCCTGATAAATAAAATAATCAATAGGATTTGTACTGACGACAACTTTTAAAACTCCCTCTTTTGCAATTTCGGGATAGTCTGTTTTATTGTCTTCATCAGCATCTTTTGTCAAAAAATAACGAAACAGCAGAAGGCCAAACAACAAAACAGTTGCGACAACAAGAAATATTGTTAACCTTTTAAAATTCTTCATCTTTTGTAATTCTGCCTTTTTAATTTCAGGCACAAGTTAAGGAAAAACTAAAAACAAAAATAAATATTGTGCAGGCTTTTGATTATCAGTCGTAAAACTCCCATGAAATACCGAAGTTAAATGAGAACGGATTGTCCGGAATGTCGTTTAGCAGATAATAGGTTCTTGGCATAAATGTACTGTTAAAATTACTTATTTTGAAAAATCCGCGAAGTCTTTTTATTTTTACAACCCCGTAAAATCCTGCATTAGGGTAATTACCGAATTTGTGTTCGGTCTGCAGATAAAATGCTCCTAAGGCAGGCATGTATGAATACCCGTAAACAGATGAATGATATTTAACGTCAAAACCTAATTGTAGTGTTAACGCATTTTTAAATAAAGGACTAATAAAATATATGTCGGAGTATCCTACAAATTCAGGTAACGGCACATTAACGCGGTCAGAAATGTACTGGTATGTAAACCTGGTAAACCAATGAAATTTTCCGAAATTAAACTGCTTGCTTATAAATGCATCTGCAATAAGATTTGTTTTTGAAATCTGTACAGGCATAGCTAAAGTGTTGAATACGAAATAATTATCAAGCATATTCAGGTTTGTGCCTATGTTAATATTGTACTTGCTCAGGTTTAATGCTCCACCTGTACTTATTGTACTTGTTTTAAAAGCATTAATATCCCATTCAAAATTGTTTGATTTGTAGTAATACATGAAAATTGACGGATTCAAGACGGAAAATCCGAAATATGCACTAAGGTTTGTATGCTCGCTAAGGTTAAGACTGTAATCAGCCGAAATGTCAGTATCAAAAATATCTGTACCTGCAAAACAGTAATTTACTTTGGCATTGAATGCAGATCTTTTTGTGTCGAATTTTAGTATGCCGGTAACATAATTTGATAAATATGACTGAGATGTTGAATCAAAACCATAGTTGTAAAAATAATTATTAATTCCTGCAAGAACCTGAAACTTCTCAATTTTACCTTTACCTTCGAGCAGAAAGTTTAACAGTATTTTGTTGTCAATTACTTTGTAATAGGTTGAGTCGAAAGTATTAAGGCTGTCCCTGTATATCGTGCTGTAGAAACTCCCTGGTACATCTTCATAAATTCTGTAAAATTTGTCAGCTTTAATGTCGTGGATTATTGAAAAGTGGCTTCCGAAAACCTTATTTATCGCAGTATCTTTATTAAAAATAATTGTGTCCGAGGTGTAGGAGCCGAACCGGAATTCCTGATTATACTGAAATCCGACCTGCCCGATAGTGTTTTGTGCTTTTTCGAGGTTTACCGAGTATAAATCCGAATTATAATTTGTCGTTTCCCATGCTTCCGGGTCCTCCAGTCCTCCGTTTTCAAGATGATTCACCCTGTTGTAAATAAAGTTGAAATGTGACTGGTATTTCTTCTTTGTATAAGCAGTTGCAAGGCTTAAAGCATTTATTTTTGATTTGCTAAACTGGTAGTGCCCTTTCGAGTTTATGATATCATAATTAAAGGCAAAGTTAAAAGTCGGGGAAATATTCTGAGTGTGCAGAAAACTTACCAGCTCCTGTTCTTTAGCCCCCCCCGAAAACTTGAAAAGCGTAAAAGGTTTTGTCGCATCAAAATAAATAATGTTATCATGTTGCTGGATATACGGGGTATAATTATTTAAAAACCAGAATGTGTGCGAAGTCTGATCCGAGAATACTGCCGGAATAAACGGAGTTCCGGGATTTGGCGATCCAAGCGGATTATAACTTAACTTTTGTTGCGGCAGATAGTTATGAAAATTGTCTGTAAGAGTGTCGTCAACATAAGTAAAGTTTTCACATTCGGTAATGTCCATTGTGAATGACTTAAAGTGTCTTTCTATACCCTCATGTTGAGAATATGACACGCTGAACGCCAGAATAAATGATATAAAAACAATAATTTTTTTCACGTCGTAAAGATAAAAACAATAAATGTAATTTTTTCTATAATGAGTATTTCTTTTAATTTTTGTGATTTTTTTAAGTATGTCAGTTAAAGTATGTTTAAATGTTGTTATTTTTACAACGATTATTTTTATTTAAAATTTTGAAACACATTATATTATGAATAAAGAATTATTAAAAAAGATTTTCCCGCATGTTGTAGCTGTAGTTATATTTTTGATAATAGCTTCTTTGTATAGTGAGCCGTTACTCGAAGGTAAGAGGCTGTCAACACACGATTACAATGTATATACCGCTATTTCCAAAGCCAACAGGGATTATGAAGCTGCCAATCACCGTCTGGTATTCTGGAATAACAGCATGTTCAGCGGAATGCCGACATATGCGGTTTCTACAGCCAAGCAGGAAAATATTTTTAATAAAATTTATAATGTTTTTATTTTTGGCGGAGCAGCACCTTTGAACATGATTTTCTGGTATTTAATGGGATTTTACCTTTTACTGGGGGCATTCAAAGTTAACCCATGGTTATCAATAGTGGGGGCATTTGCATTTGCATTTTCGTCATACTATTTTGTGATCATAGTTGCAGGGCATTTTACCAAGGCAATGGCGATTGGTTTTATGGCTCCTATACTTGGCGGAATTTATATGGCATTCGACCAAAAGCGGCCATGGGCGGGAATGTTTATGATGTCCTTCTTTATGGCTTTGCAGATTTTGACAAATCACGTTCAGATAACCTATTATACCGGTTTAACAATTCTTATTTACGGAATTTTTGAACTCGTATGGGCTATAAAAGAAAAATATATGCTGCGGTTTGCAAAAACTGTAGGGATTTTATGCATAGGAGTAGGGCTTGCTGTCGGAATAAATGCAGCATTTATAATGACAACTCAGGAATACGTTCCTTACTCTATCCGCGGCAAATCAGAATTGACTACTGCAACCGGAGACAGAACCTCAGGTCTTGATAAATCTTATGCTACCCAGTATAGCTATGGTATTGATGAGACATTTACCTTGCTGATTCCTAATGCAAAAGGAGGAGCTTCTAATTCAGAACTTGGTGAAGATTCACAAAGCTATGGCGTTGTCGAAAAGATTTTCGGGAAACAAGCTGCCGGAGATATAGGTAAAATGATGCCCACGTATTTCGGAGATCAGGTGCAGACTGCAGGACCCGTATATGTCGGGGCATTTATTGTCTTTTTGTTTGTGTTCGGATTGCTTGTTGTTAAAGGAAAAGTTAAGTGGTGGTTGCTTACGGTTACAATTGTTTCAATAGTTCTTTCATGGGGTAAAAACTTTGAATTTGTATCACATTTATTTCTTGATTACTTCCCGGGATACAACAAGTTCAGAACAGTATCAATGATTCTGGTGCTTGCCGAAACAGCCATGCCTTTACTGGCAATTCTGGCTCTGGTCGAAATATTTAAAGAAAAAATTGAAACATCAAAACTTTTGAATTATTTCTATATCGCTCTTGGTATAACCGGTCTTGCAACTATGGTGTTTATTGTTGCCCCTTCGGTTACCGGATTAAGCGGAGAAGGGAAAAGTGAGGTTCAGATGGCAGAAAATCTTGCTTCTTATTTCCCTCAGGATGCTCAGTACGATCAGGCAAAAGAACAGTTTAAATCAGATTTTGTAAGTGCAATTTATGAAGACAGGGCAGATATGGTCCGTAATGATGCTATTCGTTCGCTTATCTTTATAATACTTGGTGCCGGAGTTGTTTATCTTGTTATAAAGAAAAAAATAAATCCTAAAATTGCTGTCGCAGCATTTGCAGTTATAGTACTTGCAGATATGTGGCCTGTTGACAAACGCTACCTTAATGATGAAAAGTTTGTTCCAAAACGAAAGTTCGAGACTCCGTATGAGAGAACCAAGGCTGACGATTTTATCCTTGCTGATAAAGATCTTAGCTACAGAGTAAGTACTATTGATGCAAGAGCCGTTTTTAATGATGGTTCAATTTCTTTCTACCATAAATCTATCGGTGGATATAGCGGGGCAAAGATAAGACGTTACCAGGAACTTGCAGATTCTGTAATGTACAGGGAATTGCAGCTTGCACAATATGTTGTAAGCTATGGGTTCCAGAACGGGTTAAGTGATACCGCCGTTCAGGCTTTATTCGATACACAGGCTAAAACACCTGTCCTCGATATGCTTAATGCAAGATATCTCATTTATCATCCCGAATATCCACCTATGGTTAATCATCATGCACTTGGCAATGCGTGGTTTGTAGGCGAATATAATTTTGCCGAAAATGCAGATGAGGAAATAAATGCCATGAAAACGCTGGATCCGTCAAAAGAGGCAGTTATTGGCAGGTCGTTCCAGGATCAGCTCAAGGGATTTACGGCTTCGCTTGACAGTACGGCAACAATAAAACTTACAGAATACGCTCCTGATTATCTTGTTTATGAGTCAAATACTTCAAGAGAGCAACTCGCGGTTTTCTCTGAGATATATTATCCTCATGGATGGAATGTTACTATTGACGGCGAAAAGGCCGATCATTTCAGGGCAAATTATGTTTTAAGAGCGATGCTTGTTCCGGC
>QKHS01000017.1 GCA_003249955.1 Bacteroidales bacterium
AACTTTCTGACACGCAGAAACAGTAACAAATTTTCTTGCAAATCCTGATAAATATCACAATTTTTCCTGCATTATCCGGGGATTCTCAATTTATAAACAATTTAAATTTCGCTGCAATTATTTCCTGATTTTAAACAGTTTTATCCCATCTGTTTTTAAACTATTGTTATTTAGACCGAATTATTGTAATTTTGCACAATTAAAAATTAAAAATATGAAATTATTAGAAGGAAAAGTTGTATTGGTGACCGGAGCTGCCAGAGGCATCGGAAAATCAATTGCCATTGCTTGTGCCAATGCAGGAGCTGCTGTTGCATTTACTGACATTGCACGTGACGATAATTTTGTTGCATTGGAAAATGAACTTAAATCTATAGGTGTAAAAGCTATGGGCTTTGTTTCAAATGCTGCTGATCTTAACTCTTCTTCACAAACAGTTGACGAAGTTGTTGCAGAATTTGAAAGAATAGATGTTCTGGTAAACAATGCTGGTATTACCCGTGACACTCTGCTCATGAGAATGACAGAAGAGCAATGGGATCTTGTAATAAATGTAAACCTGAAATCAGTATTTAACCTTACTAAAGCGGTTCAGAAAACCATGCTCAAACAACGTAGCGGTTCTATTATCAACATGAGTTCTGTAGTAGGGGTTTCCGGAAATGCAGGTCAGGCAAACTATTCTGCTTCCAAAGCAGGTATAATCGGATTTACAAAATCTATGGCAAGAGAATTAGGCCCGCGCAATATTCGTTGTAATGCTATTGCTCCGGGATTTATCGAAACCGAAATGACTAAAGCAATTCCTGAAGAAGCAAGAAAAGAATGGGCTGAAAAAATTCCGCTTAAACGTGCCGGACAACCTGAAGATGTTGCTAATCTTGTGATTTTCCTCGGTTCCGATATGTCTTCATACATTTCGGGTCAGGTTATTAATGTTTGTGGTGCAATGCTTACATAGTTCACAAATTGGAAATACATTTCGAATATCCGTCATATCTTATAATAGTGGCTGCATTAATTGCAGCCTCTGTTTCTTTTTTACTTTATTATAAAGACAGACTCTTCGCAGATTTACAAAAATGGAAAAAGAATCTGATGACTGCTTTGAGGTTTGTTTTTATATTTATTATTTTACTGCTTTTGCTTAATCCGGTTTTTAAAAGTACCGGTACCGTAATTCAAAAACCTGTTGTTGTTTTTGTGCAGGATAATTCAAAATCCTTAATTTTAAACCGCGATTCTTCGTACTATAAAAATCAATATAAAAAAGATATTGACGCACTGCTCGAAAAATTACGGAACAGCTACGACCTTAAATATCTTCAGTTTTCTGAATCCACGACAACAGACTCTGTTTTGGATTACAGCGGCAGCACAACAGACATTTCATCCATATTCCCTGAAGTTATTTCGCGTTTTTCGGGAATGAATCTGGGTGCTGTTATCATTGCTACCGACGGCATTTATAATCGTGGGGTAAATCCGGGTTACAGTAACAATCTGAATTTTCCCGTTTACTCAATAGCTCTGGGAGACACTATAACCCAGAAAGATCTGGTTCTTAAAGACATTATGCACAACCGTATTGCGTTTCTGGGGAACAAATTTCCGCTGAAAGTTTTTATAAATGCCGAGAAATGCCCGGAGAAAGAATCGGAAATAATAATACGCCGGGATGAAAAGATTGTTTACTCGGCAAAATTTTCCTTACCTGAGAATACTCCTTCAACAACTTTGGAAATAGAACTTACGGCAGACAAAAGCGGAGTGCAACAATATGAAACAGAGCTAAGACATTTAAAAGATGAAATAAGTTACGAGAATAACCACAGTACTTTTGTTGTTAATGTTATTGACAACCGTAACAAAATATTGCTTCTGGCAAATGCTCCTCATCCCGATTTGGGAGCAATAAAATCTGCTTTAAAGGATAATCCTGATTTTGAGCTTAGCGTTAAATACATAAATGATATTAACGTAAACATAAAAGATTATGACCTTGTAATTTTGCATCAATTACCATCTTTGCAAAACAAAGCAACAAACGTATTATCAGAGATTGAAAAAAATTCAATTCCGGCTCTGTACATTTTAGGGACATCAAGTTCTTTACAGGCTTTTAATTCACTGGGAACAGGACTTGAAATTACAAATATGAGCAACAAGACCGACGACGCATCACCTGTTGCAAACCCGTCTTTCCTGTCTTTTGACCCCGGAGTGGATGCATCTGTATTCTACAAAAATCTATCACCGTTAAAAGTATTTTTCGGAGAATATAAGTTTAGCGGCGATACCAGAATTTTTCTTTATCAGTCCGTTAACGGGGTTAAAACTCAAAAACCGCTTATAGCTTTTACAGAACAAAACAAATCAAAAAACGGATTCATTACCGGAGAAGGCATCTGGAGATGGAGAATTGACGATTACAAATACAATTCGGAACATACGGGATTTAACACCTTAATAAACCGTCTGGTTCAGTATCTGATGGTAAGGCGTGTTCAGGATAAATTAACCGTTGAATCGAAACAGGTTTTCAGCGAAAACGAACAGGTTGTTTTAAATGCTTCTTTTTATAATGAGGCTTATGAGCTTGTGCCGAATCTTGAGATTGTTATTAACTTAAAAAATGAATCAGGGAAAGAATTCAGGTATATTTCAGGTAATTTCGGCAACTCATACAGAACAGACATTGGCCGTTTACCTGCAGGTACATATCAATATACTGCAAAAACCTTATTTGACAATAAAGAATACACGGCAAGCGGAGAATTTATAGTTCAGAAAATAAATATTGAAGCTCTTGTTACTACAGCCAGACACAATGTATTGTACCAACTTGCCGAGTTAACAGGGGGGAAAGTTTTTTATCCTGACAACATGATGCAAATACCTGAAACTCTTAAACAAAACTCAGGAGTTACGGACATTGCATACACTGACGAAAAGCTACATACCATAACAGATCTTTATCTCATATTCTTTGTAATCCTTCTCTTTGCAGCAGCAGAATGGATTCTAAGAAAATATTGGGGAGGGTATTAGGATCTGATTATCTGTTCCCGGTTTTTTAATCATTAATCATTGGTTTATTTTTTCAATAAAAAAAGCCCCCGTTTCCGGAGGCTTATGTATAAACAAAGTTTATTACATGCAATGCAAATATTTCATTACAAGTTTATAAATTTCATCATGTTTGCCATAAAGCTGTTCGCTAAGTTTTTCGTCATCATATGCTTTAAGCTTGGCAACTACGCTATCAATAAGTCCTGCAGGGAAAACATCTGATTTCTCAAACATTTTTCTTTTGCTATTCAGCGCAAGTGCAGATTCGTAACAAGACAACGGAAGATTTTTAAGAGTCGAAAGTTTTTCTTTATTCTCATCTGCAAAAATATTCACATTGACATATAATTTTTCTGCCAGTTCAAGCGAGTCGGGCATCTGAAGTCCGTGCTGCGAAGCCACGATTAATGATGCCACATACAAATAAACATCTGCAGAACCATCACCGCTTCGTATTTCAACAGTTTGTTTGCTTTGTCCAAAGTTCATTTCTGACTTATCCTGAGGATTTGCATCATAAATCATCTTAACGTTTCCGGTCCATCCCAAAGGAACTCTCACAAGAACACTTCTGTTTCTGTCACCCCAGCAAATATTTGTTGGAGCTTCCTGATGCGGAACAAGTCTGAGATAAGATGTAGGAATTGTATTACCGAAAGCAGTAAGGGCATCTGCCATATCAAGAATACCTGCAATCATTTTCTTTGCATCCTTACTCAGTTTATCATCCTCAATCATCATATTTTTGCCGTCTTTTTCCAGCATCATATGAATATGAAGGCCGCTTCCTGCTTTTCCTACGGTAATTTTCGGAGCAAAGCTTATATTAACTTCATAATCACTGCAAAGTTTACGAAGAATCCATTTGGCAATTATCATCTGGTCTGCTGCAGACTCTGCATTACAAGGCAGAAATTCTATTTCCTGCTGTTCGTAATAACATTTATCGTCAGTAAAATTGCCAACTTCAGAATGACCGTATTTTATTTTACCACCGCACATTGCAATTAAACGCATTGCTTCTTTACGGATAAATTCGAAATTTGCAAACGGATCAGACGCATGATAACCTTTCTGGTCAACTGCCGGGAACAGTTTATTTTCATCTTTATCTGCAATAATATAATATTCGAGTTCTCCCAATGCTTTAAAAGTATAACCTGTTGTCTTTTTAAATTCTTCGTGAGCTTTTCTCAGAATATATTCAGGAGATGATTCAAGTGGTTTTCCTTCGTTGTTATAGTATGAGCAAAGAATATCCAGACTCGGAACTTCTTCAAAAGGATTTACAAATGCAGTGCTGTAACGCGGAACAACATATAAATCGCTTGAATCTGCTCCTATAAATTTAAAAAGGCTTGACCCGTCAACTCTTTCACCTGTTGTAAGCACCAAATCCAGATGCTCCATACTGTTAATAACAAAATTAAGAGTCTTTAATCTGCCATCGTCTGCTACATACCGAAAATTGAGCATTTCGATATCATTCCCGATAATAAAATCAATAATATCCTTTTTGGTAAAATCTTTGGAATGTTTTTTAAGATAACGCTCCAACACATGCGGATTTAAATCAAATTGTGTGTTTCCCATGTCTTATCTTTTTTTATTAATTAGTTTCTGTATCAAATTTCGCTAAAAATAAATATTTTTGTTCACGTAACAATGAGTTTAGGCTAAAATATATTTTAAAGCATCTGTATATGTTTTTTTATTTGTCAAAAATATTTCAATATTTGTTTTCTCCTACAATCTGGATAATTGTTCTTTTTGCAATTTCACTTATACTTAAGGAAGAAAAAACAGCTAAAAACCTCAGGATCATCGCTTTTGTAATGCTGTTGTTTTTCTCAAATCCTTTTATTTTTTACGAAATTATGCGTGCCTGGGAACCTGAAGCAAAACAAAAAACAGAGATAAAAGATCATTACGATTATGGCATTGTGCTTACCGGAATGATGACTTATGATGCAAAATTTGAAAGGATTAATTTTAAATCTTCTTCTGACAGATTGCTACAGGCTTTGGAATTATATCAGGAAGGTCGAATAGACAAAATTTTCATTTCAGGAGGGTCTGGCGACGTATTTAACCAAAAAGATAAGGAATCGGCTATTCTTAAAGATTTTCTTCTTAAACTTGGATTTCCTGACGAGGACATCATTATTGAAACAGAATCGAAAAACACATACGGGAATGCTGTTGAAGCGGCAAAAATTCTTAAGCCTGGCGAAAGCAATGATACTTATCTCTTAATTACTTCAGCTTTTCACATGCGCCGCGCCGAAGGATGTTTCAAAAAACAGGGATTTATTTTCGATACTTATGTTACGGACAGGTATGCGGGTAAGCGTATTTTTACTCCCGATCTGTTTGTACCAAAACCCGAAATTCTTAACAACTGGACATTACTGGTGCACGAAGTATCAGGATATCTGATTTATGATGTAACAGGAAAACTGTAAAATATTTTAAATAACTTTTAAAATATTCATTTTGATCAAACCGCACATAATTGACGGTCTGACCAAAATGGAGATTTCTTTATCACCCTTTAATTACAGCCATAGGTGATAACTCTGTTTTAATTTTCACCAGATCTTTTTGAAAAGCCATAACCTGAGTAATATCTTTGTATGCTGATGCAGCTTCTTCAAGGTC
This sequence comes from Bacteroidales bacterium, assembly GCA_003249955.1. GTDB lineage: Bacteria > Bacteroidota > Bacteroidia > Bacteroidales > ML635J-15 > Bact-19. The sequence continues at coordinate 5,734 of QKHS01000017.1, forward strand.
GCTCTGACTACGAATTGCATGAATAACTCCAAGTTTATCAAGTTTAGCGATTTCTTCCTCAAGATTCAGATTTTTCTTTGCACTGCTCCTGCTCATTAAACGACCGGCCCCATGTGAACAACTCATAAAACTTTCACGATTACCAAGTCCTTCAACAATATAAGATTTTGTTCCCTGAGAACCCGGGATAATTCCGGTTTCGCCTTCTTTTGCCGAAGTGGCTCCTTTGCGATGTACAAGGACCTTTTCGCCATAGTGTTTTTCCCAGGCAGCATAATTGTGAGCAATATTTATCACAGGTTCAAATACTGTTTCCGGCATAGTGCTTACAAAAACATCCTGAATTCTGGTCATCATCAGCAAACGATTTGCAAATGCGAAATCAACACAATATTTCATTTCCAGGTAATAATCTCTTGCTCCTTCTGTCTCGAACGGTAAAAATGCCAGATCGAATTTAGGATTTATTGCAGAATGCCATAAAGCGTTAAGTTTTTTAGCCTTCGTATTATAGAATTCTGCCACTTTAAGCCCTATATTTCTACTTCCTGAATGTATCATAATCCACACAAAGCCTTCATTATCTCTCTGAATTTCAATAAAATGATTTCCACCACCCAGAGTTCCTATTTGCTTAATCGCAGACATGTACTGCTGACGGACAACTGTAAGTTTTTCAACATCATGCCCCTGAGGCATTAAAGCCTCGTCCTGTTTTTCCTTGTGGTGCTCAAATCCCAAAGGAACAACACCCCTAATCAAAGAAAGCAATTTCTTCAGATTCTTATCCGTCATATCTTCCTGCCGGATATTAGTTTTCACGGCACACATTCCACAACCAATGTCAACACCAACTGCATTAGGAATAACAACTCCACGCGTAGCCATAACTCCACCGATAGGCATACCATAGCCTACATGTGCATCAGGCATAAGAGCAATATGATCAAATGCAAATGGCAGAGATGCAAGATTAATAGCCTGCTGAACAGCTCCTTCTTCAATTTCATCAAGCCACAACTTAATCGGCAGCTTTTCTGTTTCAATAATTCTTTGCATAATAAAATAATTTGATGCAAAAATATAAACCTACTACGCAACCATATTGCGTAGTTAAAATTATTTAAATATTTTTACAAAAAAAACATGCCTGTAAACAGATTAGCATTAATTCGCTACAAAACCATAGACAATTGTTTGAGAAACCGCTTTCGCAAATGGACAATTCACAACCTTGTTGAAGCCTGTTCAGATGCTTTATTCGAATTTGAAGGAAAATATCAGGGAGTAAGTTTACGCACAGTTCAACTTGATATTCAGAATATGAGAAGTGAGAAACTGGGTTATAATGCCCCCATAGTTGTTGTTGACAAAAAATATTACACTTACGATGATCCTGATTACAGTATTACAAACATGCCTCTTACCCCGGATGACATTTCTGTAATATCTCAGATCACTCATACTTTACAACAATTTCAGGGTTTCTCTCAATTTGCAGATATGCATGATGTCTTAAAGAAAATTGAAAATAAAATCTTCGCAATCAACAATAAAAACAAAACTATTATTGATTTCGAAAAAAACAATAATCTTAAAGGACTGGAATTTATAGATCCTGTTTATAATGCAATCAAAGAAAAAAAGAATCTCAAAGTTGTTTATCAGCCTTTTAGCGCAAAAAATCCTATAATAATACTCTTAAGTCCGTATCTGTTAAAAGAATACCGGAACAGATGGTTTGTTTTCGGGGCATGGAAAAAGAACAGACATGCGACGCCATTGGCTCTGGACAGAATTTTAAGATTAACGTGTACTTCTGATTATCCTTTTGACACAAACAGCGAACCTGATTTTGAAAAATATTTTAATAATATCATCGGTGTAACAAAACACACTAACAGACCTATTGAAGAAATTGTGTTTCACGTTACGACAAACGAAGCTCCTTACGTAATAACAAAACCGTTCCACCACAGTCAAAAAATAATAAATACTGACGAAACCGGAACTACATTCAGCCTCAATCTTATTCTTAATTTTGAAGCCGAGCGTGAATTAATCGGGTTTGGAGAAAGCCTTACAATTCTCAAGCCTGATTGGTTCAGAAAAAGATTTAAAGAAAGAGTTACCAAAATGCTGGCAAATTACAACCAAACTGTCTAAAAACCAGTTGCCTCTCATTCTGACTTTCTCAGACTATTAATAATTTCATCTTCATCGTCTGCCTTAAGCTCAGATACCGATTTTACTATACTGTTCGGAATTGTCATCGACAACACATATTGCTGTATTTTCCACACATCTCCTTGTTTTGTAAGGACTCCCGAACCACGGCAAATTTTCATCTGAGTATCCAGCAATTCGTCAAACCATGCGACTTTGCCTGTTTTATCAAAGTATATGTTTCGTTCGAGTGACTTAAAATCCCAGGCTCTGCCATTATCGAAATATGGTTTTGCCCAAACCATAAAGCTATCTTTGCTCCAGTTCTCTGTCGCATCTGTTCCCATAAAAACAGCGTCTTCGGCATAATAACTGAAATACAAATCATAATCAGCATTAGCCGCAGCAATATTAAAAGAATCAAGCATGTTGTTTATTTTATGTTTCTCGTTATCAATCTGAATTGAATCTTGTTTTTCTGCTTTTAGGCAATCATTTTTTATTTCTGTTTTTTGTGCGCAGGAAAAAAATAAAACTGCCACTGTTATAACAAAAAAACCTAAGCCTGTTGTTTTCATAGTTTGTTATTTATTTTTATTAATCTATATAATGCAAAAAGGGACAGTCTCCCTGCCCCTTCTGAATTGTATTTGTTTAAGTCTTATAATCCCAAAATATCAACGCCCTGTTTAAAGACTATATCTTTCGGAATTCCGGCTTCGCCTATTCTGTCAAGATCTTTTTGTAATTCTTCGCCGACATTGCTCTTTGCATCAATCCATTTTTTTGCAGAAGCTTTGTCTCCGTTACCCTGAATAACTATAATTTCATTTACCATATCAGAAACTGCAGCTTTCATCTTATCAAAGTTTACACTGTATTTCCCGGTTTCAGCATTACGTGTAAATGCGCCTTTTTCCTGCAAATAGTAAAACTCAAGCATATTGGCTTTACCGTGTGAACTGGCAACTCCAAAACGTACAGAACGGAAAATACCTGCAAGGAAAGTTACATAATTATCCATAAGGTCTTTTTCAGGGAATTCGCCCATTTCGTAAAGTTTTGTTACCATATATAATCCGGTAATATCTGCTTTTGCTTCTTCGAGCGGACTGTAATAATCTTCGAGTGCTTCACGGACAGACTGCTTGCCGTCAACAACAAATTTAACACCCAGACCATGAGCTACTTCGTGGAACATTACATTCTGGAAAAATCCGTCCTCGAATTTAACATGTTTCATTTGAGATTCATCAATAAGCAACTCTGCAATAGGCACTAAAATAGTTTCGAATTTTGCCTGCATTGCATTTTTCAGTTGCAATTTACGTGAGCCCATTTTAGCCTGTACATTAGGATCATTAGGAAGGTTTATTGCAATGTTTTTGCTTCCGGAATTACAGTCTCCCCCATAATATATTACGTAATAAACGTTCATATCGCCTGATGATGATGCCGATTCTTTTTTGTATTTTGCATCAACAGGAAGACTTGCCTGCAAGTCAGGTAAAACAGCATTAAAATGCTCAATGTTTTTACTCCAGACAAGATCTTTAACCAGCACCTGACCTGAATGAGCTGCTTTAATTCCCTTAAAAGCATCTTCGTAACTTTCGATAGGACCAACAACAAAATCAACTAAATTATTTTTCATTTCCATCCATGCAATGTCACTTGCATAGTAGTCGTCAGTGCGCAAAGCTTCTGCTCTTAATTTAAGGTAATTTTTAAAACCTTCATCTTCTGCCAGTTCTGATGCTTCATCCAACAACTTTGCTGCACGTGCTATTTCTTCTGCATATTCTTCGTGATACCATACACATTTTAAATTGCCCTCTTCATCACGGCGGATTAGTGTGTACCAGCTTGTTTTATTTGGGTCAGCAAAAGCGTCAAATTCTTCAACTGTAATATCCTGAGGATAATAGTTGGCACCCAAAGGTTTTTCTCCATAAGTATCAATAAATGGTTTATTGCCATCAAGTCTGTCCCAAGGGCCATAATTAATCATTGCATATCTTTTGGCATCTTTATCTTCAACAGAATTTAAAAATGTTTCTTTATCTCCTATTGCATCTTTCCAGAACAATTGTTCCATAATATCAGCAACCTCGATAAGCTTTTTAACCATTTCTTTCTGATTGGCAGACAAATGACTAAGATCAGCCTTAAGCTCAACCTCTGCGTAGTTATTTACTAATTTTTGCATTTCTGTAAGCTCTTCTGTTTTTACTTCTTCTTTTTTGGGAGTGTTGTTGCATGCAGTCAATAGAACTACTACTGACGCAAAAATCATAATGTTTAAAAATTTTGTTTTCATTTTATTCTATTGTTAATAATTTACTACTGTCCTCCAAAATAAACCAATGCTCCGATAGCTCCGGCAATTGCAAGAACGAGCAATGCAATTTTCCACCAGCACCATGGTCTTTCTCCCTGAACCTTCCCTGTACGTCCGTTTACGATAAACCGGTAAACTTTATCTTTGAATCTGTAAGCACTGATCCAGATAGGTAACAATGTATGCTTGAATGTTATTTTTGAGTATGTTGTCTGCATGGAAGTAATACGTTGATGGTCTCCACCAATCTGTCTGTTAATTGCCTGACGGATACGCGGGTCCATTTTTACTTTTGCTGTATCAAAGCCATCTTTAAGACCAATTCCATAGCTTTCGGTTCTGAAACCTGAAAGAAATTTTTCATCGAACGGAATCAGGTTTTCAAGATCCCATGGTTCAAGTTTATCGGTTTTTGCCTGAGGCAATGATTTACTTGCCAGGACCAGAACATCGTCAAAGAAAAGACTCAGGCTTCCAGATACGCTTGTCCATCGTGTTTTTGTAACTGTACGTGTTTGAGATTTTCCATCACCGTCAGTGTATGATTCGGTAACAGTATAATCATCGCCACGTTCCCCCCTGTAATGAGTAAAAGTATCAGAATCGTACGTCCAGTAAGGCAAATACATACCGGCAATTTTCTCTGCCTGAGAAGCATATTTTTTAAGACCCGGAGGAGCAAACCACAATTTCTTTAGCCAACCTCTGAAAGACTCCAGAGCTTCCTTACCCGATATTTTGAATGGTAATAATGATTTAGGCTTAAGCTGCTTACTTGTGCTTTCGTTTTTAACAATAAGCTTATTACCGCAAAACGGACATTCACTTGAAACAACATTTTTATCAAGAGATGTAACCGCACCACAGGCATCACAGGCAATTGTTGAAATCTCCTCAATATCACTTCCATGTTCGGCATCTTTTAGATACTGTTCAAAATCAAGCTCATCAATAGACTCCTGGCACAATAAGGACATGCCAGCGAAGTGGTTCCGGGTTCAAAAACCAACTTGGCCGCACAATTGGTACAAACAATATCTTTTTGATTGGTATCAGCTAAAGTGGGGTTTAAGTTCTGCTCTTCCATGTAAAATACAATTTTAGGTTAACATTAAAATTATCTGTGTAAAAATAGAAATTAATTTCGAGTTAGATTATTAATTAAAAATGAATTTATCTATTTTTTGTAAAGCCTCCCGTCTTATTATAATAGTTTTCAACAGTATAATCATATTTTTGCATGATTATCAATACTTTAAAGAATGTTAATAACCTTAAAATCAAATTTTATAAAAAAAATTGCAAAAAAGTTTTGCTATTAAAATAAAAATAACGATTTTTGCAGTCCTAAAAAAATAAAGATATATTGTTATGGCAAGAGCTTGTCAAATTACCGGAAAAACAGCAATGGTTGGGAACAATGTTTCTCACTCAAAGCGCAGAACTAAAAGAACTTTTGAAGTTAATTTAACAACCAAACGTTTTTTTGATGAAGAAACAAAAACCTGGATTACTTTAAAAGTATCTGCAAAAGGGATTAAGACCATATCAAAAAAAGGTTTGAGCGTAGCTTTAAAAGACGCTAAAGAAAAAGGATATATTAATTAATAGTCAGGAGGATTACAAATGGCAAAGAAAGCTAAAGGAAACCGTATTCAGGTTATATTGGAATGTACTGAGCATAAAGAATCTGGAATGCCCGGAACATCAAGATATGTTACTGTAAAAAACAGAAAAAACACTCCCGACAGAATGGAGAGAAGAAAATACAATCCTATTTTGAAGAGAGTAACTGTTCACAAAGAAATCAAATAAAGACTTAAGTTATGGCAAAGAAAGTAGTTGCTACTCTTAAAAAAGAGGGCGGACAAAATATAGCAAAATGCATTAAGATGGTAAAAAACCCTGAAACCGGATCTTACCAGTTTAAAGAAGCTATTATAGATAAAGAACTTGCTAAAGAATTTTTTAGCAAAAAGTAATTAGACAACTTAACATAATCCGGCACCTTTCCTTTTTGGATAGGTGCTTTTTTTGTTTTTCAGAATTTTAAAACTATATTTGCAAAAAATTTGCGCTATGGCCTTCTTCGGACTTTTCGGAAAAGAGAAAAAAGAAAAATTAGATCAGGGGTTGGAAAAAACCCGTACAAGTGTGTTCGACAAACTTAACCGTGTCATTTTCAGCAAATCAAAAGTGGATGACGAAGTTCTTGATGAACTCGAAGAAGTATTGCTTACATCTGATGTCGGTGTTGAGACAACAATGCGTATTATCGACAGAATCGAACAAAGAGTGAAACGCGAAAAATATGTCGGCACAGAAGAATTAAACGAATTATTACGGGACACAATAGCCTCGTTACTGGAAGAAAACCACGCTAATGTGCTTAATGATGACAGTATTTTTGAAAATCACAAGCCATACGTAATTATGGTTGTTGGCGTTAACGGCGTAGGAAAAACCACAACAATAGGAAAGCTTGCAAACAAATTCAAACAGGCAGGAAAATCTGTTTACATAGGTGCTGCTGATACTTTTCGTGCTGCAGCAATAGACCAGTTACAGATTTGGGCCGACCGTGTAGGGGTACCTATGATAAGACAAAACATGGGTTCCGACCCGGCTTCAGTTGCTTACGACACTGTTAACTCGGCAAAAAATGCCGGTGCGGATGTTGTAATTATTGATACTGCCGGCCGTTTGCATAACAAAGTTAACTTAATGAACGAATTGTCAAAGATTAAACGTGTTATGCAAAAAGTAATTCCTGATGCTCCGCACGAAGTATTACTGGTTCTGGATGGTTCTACCGGTCAAAATGCCTACGAACAGGCTAAACACTTCACTATTGCTACCGAGGTATCGGCACTTGCTGTAACCAAACTTGACGGAACAGCAAAAGGCGGTGTGGTAATCGGAGTTTCTGACCAGTTTAAAATACCGGTAAAATATATAGGAATCGGCGAAGGTATTGAAGACTTACAGGTTTTTGACAAAAGAGAATTTGTAGATTCTTTATTCAAGAAGTAAAAGACAGGTTCAAAGCCCCTGACTCATCAGTTATTTCTGCTGCGACAAATCAGGTTTTGAATTATATGATTAAACTAAACCCTGCTCAGTTTAATCATATTAGTTCTATCCTTTGCAGTTATAGGAGTACTGGCAACATGAATAACCATGTCTCCTTTTTCGAGCAATCCTTTTTCGACCAAATGCTTTATCGAATATTCGACAGCTTTATCAATCGAATCAAAAAGCGGAAAATAAAAAGTCGAAACTCCCCATAAAAGAGGCAACTGTTTCAACAATTCTTTATTAGCAGTAAATGCAAATATTTCGGCTTTAGGCCTGTGACTGGACAACCGGATTGCTGTGTTTCCCGAAAATGTAAACGGTATTATTGCTTTTGCATTTGTTTGCTGTGCCATGAGACAAGCATTATAACAAAGAGAATCCGGCAGAAAATCGGAACTGAACTGGTCAGGGACATGATTTTTATAATATATATCCCGGCTGTTTTCCGTAAAGTCAATAATGCTCTGCATTGCTTCAATGGTTTCGACAGGGAATTGTCCTACAGACGTTTCTCCGCTGAGCATAAGAGCATCTGCCCCATCCAGTACTGCGTTGGCTACGTCATTAGCTTCGGCACGTGTTGGCCTGAAATTGACGATCATACTTTCAAGCATCTGAGTCGCAATTATCACAGGTTTGGATAAATCTATACACTTCTCCACAATCATCTTTTGTATTACCGGAACTCTGTCAAAATTCATTTCAACACCCAGATCTCCACGGGCTACCATAATTCCGTCTGCAAGCCTGATAATTGAATCAATATTTTTTACGGCTTCAGGCTTTTCAATCTTAGCAATAATATTAATTTCCTTTTTAAAATTCGAGATGTACTCACGCAAATAAATAATATCTTCAGGTTCTCTCACAAAAGAAAGAGCAATCCAGTCCACATCATTATTCAGGGCAAACAAAAGATCTTCTTTATCTTTATCTGTAAGGCTGGGTAAACTTGTTTTTGTATCAGGCAAATTCACTCCTTTTCTGGAAAATAAAGGGCCACCATATACCACTTTGGCAGAAACAATTGATTTTTTATCTGATTTTATTGCTTCAAGTTTTAATTTGCCATCATCAATCAGGATTACATTTCCCGGTTTCACATCTTTTGGAAAATCAGGATAACTCATGTAATATGTGTCCGGTTTTGACACTGATTTATCGGTACAAAAATTAATAACATCACCTTCTTTAAGAATCACCGGTTCGTTTTCTACAACTCCGATTCTCAATTTTGGCCCCTGTAAATCGACCAAAATAGCAACATTCACACAAAGTTCCTTTTCCAGTTCACGGATAATTTCAATGATTTTAGTTTTATCCTCATGGCTTCCATGCGAGAAATTAAGACGGAATACATCCAACCCTGCCATAATCATCTTTTTAAGGACTTCTTTATCATTTGTTGCCGGACCTAAAGTGGCAATAATTTTTGTTTTTGATCCAATATTCATACTTAGTTTTTTAATTATTACAAACTTAACCCAATTATTTATAATTATCAAATTATGAGTATCAAATTATCTTTAAATAAAAATGATGTGAAGCAATTATATTTAAACTATTCTGGAATTCAGCAATGCTAATAATGAATAATCTGAATTAAACCATGAAAAATATTTTTTTAATTCAGAAAAACAATTTTCTGCTTATATTATTCATTCAATCAAAAAAATTACTAATTTTGAGTTTTAATTTTTATTGTGAGGAACAGATTAACAATATTGTTATTATGTGTACTGGTATTGCCTTTTATCAGTATTATGTCCTATACTGTCCTCAAAAATATCGAAATTGACAATTATTTCAGGTTGAAAATAAACTCAGGTTCAATAAATTCTGAACTTGTTGAAATGACATTTTCGCATAAACAACTCTCAAGTGATATAAACTGGGTAAGCGACAGGGAATTTATTTTTACGGATTATATTTATAAAATTGTAAAAGTAAAATACTCGGGCAATGATGTTATTTATTATTGCTGGCGTGACTTAAAGAAAACCGAGTTAAACAAGAACCTGAGTAATTATTATAATAAATTAAACGGGAATTCCCCTGTTAATAAGACAACAACCGAAACAGTTTCGAGATTTTTCCAGATGGTATTTTCTTTACCGGAAAAATTCTGCATTACAATAAATATTGAATTTCTTAAAGCAAAGTTCAGAGAATACAGTTTCTCTTTTCCCGAGCTTGTTGACATAAGTATTGAACACCCGCCCAAGATAAATATTTGTTAACAGAAAACAAATAATTAATAAATAATCAAATAATTTAAGTTTTATGAAAAACACAGGTTTGTTTTTGAGCCTGGTTGTATTTTTAGCTATGCTGAACATTCAATCAGGATTTTGCCAGACAGGCAATGTATTTAGTGTAAGTAAAGAAGATGCCTTAAAAGTTGGTACAAACTTCTACAGCAATATGTTGAAGAGTACTGACAATCCAAAGCAAAGTTTAAGCGTAAAAGAAAGCTTCTCTGTAAAAAGCACCAATGGAACAGATTGCATTTATGCTTTTAATTTTAACGAAGGAGGATTTGTATTGGTAAGTGCAGATTCAAGATCGGTTCCGGTTTTGGCATATTCGGACGAAGACGGATTCTACTATTCTGACATGGCTCCGGCAACGCGTTTATGGATTGATAAATACATGGAGCAATTCGATCTTATCAAAGAAAAAGATTTACCTCAGTCTGAACAGGTACAGCAAATGTGGTATAATTATTCCAAAGGAATTTTCACTGGCAGTAAAGAAACAGAAGCGGTAAGCAAATTGGTTCTTACTAAATGGAATCAGGATTATCCTTATAATTACTTTTGTCCGGTACATTCACAAGGTCCGGGCGGACACGTTTATGCAGGATGCGTAGCCACAGCAATGGCTCAGATAATGAAATACTGGAATTACCCGGAACACGGACGCGGAACAAAAGAATACTTCTGGGGAGATTATTTTGATGTGGATCTGGAAGCAGCAACTTATGACTGGGATCTTATGCCTAACACCATAGCTTTCAACACAACTCAGGAGGCAAAAGAAGAAATCGCCGAGATTATATTCCACAGTGGGATTACTGTTGACATGAACTATGGTTATGACGGATCAAGTGCATCAATTTCTTCTGCATGGTGGGCTTTTAAACAGTATTTTAAATACAGATCCGGAGTTTACGAACAAAGTAAAGATACTACTCCGAATGCAGAATGGAAATTTAAATTAAAACAGGATCTCGACATGTCCCGTCCAATATTATATCGTGGAACCGACGATGGCGGAAACGGCCACGCTTTTGTTTGCGACGGCTATCAGGACACCTCATACTTCCATTTCAACTGGGGATGGAGCGGCTACAATGACGGGTACTACTATCTGGACGCTATCGACCCGCAGATTGAATTCTACTGGAGTCAGGCAGCACTGTTTAATCTTGCTCCAAACTATGCTGATTACTGTAGCAGCGCATCTTACACCCTGCCTCAATGGAGCTTCGGAGATGGCAGCGGTCCAAACTATTATTTCAATGAAACTGACTGTAACTGGATTATAGCGCCTGATGTTGAAGATTTTGATTATATAAAGCTGACTTTTTCAAAATATGATTTGCTTGAAGGCGACACTTTAAAAATATATGAAGGCTTTGCTGATGTTCAGACATTAAATCTTATCGGTAGTTTCAGCGCGTCAAATAATCCGGGAGAAATAACAACCGAAGGGAACAAATTTTATCTGGAATTTAAAACAAACAGCCAGGGACAGGCAGATGGTTGGGAAGCTACTTACGAAACTGTTACATTAGGAGTTAATGAAGAAAATGCCGAAAATATTAATATATTCCCGAATCCTGCCGGAGATTGTTTTTATGTTGCAGGAGTAAACTCTGCTTATAATCTGGAAATATTGGATATCTCGGGTAAACTGATTTATGAACAGCCTGCAACAACAGAAGCAAAAACAGACATTTCATTCCTTAGTACAGGTATTTACATAATTAAAATTACAGATAATAAAAATACTTATTTAGAAAAACTAATAAAAAAATAATCTTCACTTTTCGGAAACAATGCTAAAATTTCAATGAAGATTTGCCGGTTACAGAAACCTATGTAACCGGCTTTTTTTTGTATTATTTGTAAGTTTGTAAATTATCTTCATTTTTAAATTATCAACGTATAACGTTACAGAAATATTTAACTACACAAACTACCAGTTGTATAAATTTCAACATTAAATGATTCGTTTTGCCAATTATTTAAGTCCTAATCTTAATTTTACGCCATTAAATACATTGTTATTATGAAATATCTGATTTTTACATTTGCATTAAGTTTACTGTTTTTATTTTCGAATGCTCAAAACGTTTCCAGAGATGAAGCGCTGCAAACAGGTACCAATTTTTATAAACAACATGCTTCTGCATTCAGCATAAACAAGTCTGATGTTTCTGTTGAATCAGAAAGTTTGATAAAATCGGTCTCCGGTAAAGATTGCATATATGCATTTGAATTCACAGGCGGGGGTTTTGTTCTTGTCAGTGCTGATAAAAGAGCATATCCGGTTTTGGCCTATTCGTTTGATGACGGATTTGACATTAATAATATGGCTCCTGCAAATCGTTTGTGGCTTGACAAATACCTTGAGCAATTTGACATTATTGAAGCAAATTCAATTGAAGTCACCGAAAACATAAATACCGCATGGAAAACATACAAAGAAAACGGTTTGTCCAACACAACAGATATAAAAGGAGTCTCCACTTTGCTTACTACAAAATGGAATCAGGATTACCCGTATAATTATTATTGTCCGTTACATACTGCAGGCCCGGGCGGCAGAGTTTATGCAGGCTGTGTTGCGACAGCAATGGCTCAGATAATGAAATACTGGAATTATCCTGAAACAGGCCGTGGTACTGCAGACTATTTCTGGGGTGATTACTTTACTGTTGACTTCGGAGCAACTACTTACAAATGGGATGAGATGACAAATACCATAAACACAAATGATCCTGATGCAATTGCCGAATTAATTTTTCATTGTGCAGTTTCTGTTGATATGAATTTCAGTCACACCGGCTCTTCTGCATCAATTACCAGTTCTTATTTTGCACTTAAACAAAACTTCCGTTATCGTGCAGGGATTTCCGAAACAGATAAAAATGATGTTGAAGACTTTGAATGGAAACTTATGTTAAAAGAAGACCTTGACAAAGGACACCCTGTTTTATACCGCGGAACTGATGATAACGGAGACGGACATGCTTTTGTATGTGACGGATATCAGGACACTTCATATTTCCATTTTAACTGGGGTTGGGGTGGTTACGGAAACGGTAATTATTACCTTGATAATATAAATCCGCAAATGGATTTTCATTGGGGACAAGGTGCTTTGTTTAATATCACTCCTAATGATGCCGAATATTGCAGCAGCATGGTTTACGATCAACCTGCATGGTCATTTGGTGACGGAAGCGGACCTAATTACTATTTTAACAATACCAATTGCGAATGGCTTATTGATCTTACAGGACACGAGCATGACTTTGTAAAAATAAATTTTACAAAATATGATTTACTGGAAAATGATATTCTTAAAATTTATGAAGGAAACAACACCGGTTCTCCGCTTATCGGAACCTATACTGCTGCCGGAGCTCCTTCTGAAATTATCACTGAAGCTGACCAGATACTTATAACATTCACATCCGACTCCGAAGGTCAGGCAGACGGTTGGGAATTGACATACGAAGCTGTTTTACTCGGAGTAAATGATAATAATGCTGATGATAAAATTTCTGTTTTCCCTAACCCTGCAGATAACATTATTACTGTTTACGGGCTTAGCCAGGAATCTGATGTAAGTATATCTGATATGAGCGGCAGAGTTATGTACTCAAATCCTGCATTCGTTAACGGGACTATAGATATTTCTGAATTAGCACAGGGAATATATTTTGTAAAAGTCAAAAAAGACATGCAAACACAAACATTTAAAATTATCAAAAAATAACTTATTATTTATTCATAATAAAAAAAGGGAATTTTCATTTTGATCATTCCCTTTTTAATTTTTACAAAAACAAACCTGCCGTTTTTTCAGTTCATCAGTATTTCGTTGTTTTTTTATTCCATCAAAAACTTATTTCCTGTTTTCTCAACAACGTTTTTCTTCCATTCTTCTGAATATCCGGGGAACATCGGAGACTTAGGATACCCCCATGTATTCCTTAAAAATTCCCCGTCTTTTTCATGCTTAACGTTACCGTCAAGATATTTAACAAGTAGAAAATTTCCAAACTCTTTCCAGTAATCAACTACATAATTTGCCATATTACATGAGTAGTCCGTTAAGAATTGTCTACACAAAGCAGGATCCTTCTTATATAATTCCAAAGCCGCACCTTCAATTTCAGGTTGATACTCCGCAAATTTATTTTCAAGTTCCGACTGATGCTTTAAAATATCGACCATTACACGGTCATAAAACAAATATTTAAAATGCGCGACTCTGTTAAAAACCCAGAATGCAGCATCGTCCTTATATGTTAACATATCTCCATAGCCTTCTGCCCATTTCTCAGCCGGTTTGGTAATACCCATATAAAACGGAACATAAACGCATGAGCCGGCATCATCAACTCCAAACCAATATATTCCGCCGATCTGATCGGGTAACCACGAACGCATCTGGGCAATAAAAGAAAAACCTGTTTGCTGTGTAACAGTTACCCGTTCGTTGAAATATTCTTCTCCATCAACCTCCCACGTAAGCGGCCTCCAACGATACGGAGACCCGAATGAACCTGCTCCTGCATCTTTACTCATATCCAGTTCTGTTCCCTGAAGATAGTTCCGCTTAAACGAGAATAAATCCTGAGGTGTTAGTTTACGGTTTGGCTTAACATATAAAGGCATTCTTATAGTCAGATCTTTTCCGCATGCATGATCCCAATATTTTGCCATATCATCATTTACAGCATTAAACATTGCCCAGACTCTTAATTCACAAAAACGGGCTGCTTCAAAATTTATAGGGGCATAAGCCTCTGAAAAGGAAAAGTCTTCATCATTACCTTCAAAATATTTTTTACTTCTTGCAAATGAAATAACATCATCAGCATAAATAACCTCAACCTCAGGATTAAATATTTTATCCATCTCCTTGCTGCTGATTGATGTTCTGCCATCACTTAATTTAAAATTTGTTATTCTGGAATGATTTGCATGAGCAGAAACATAACCGTCAGGAATTTTCACAGCAACCCAGACTGCACCTTTGTTTTTATTGATATACTTTTTCTGTTTCTTGTCATAAACCATATCCGTTCCTTTGCTCACCATTTCCAGAATCCACACTTCGTCAGGATCGCCTATTGAAAAAGACTCTCCGCTACTGGCATAACCGTACTCATCCAGAAGTTCTGTCATAACTTTGATAGCTTCACGGGCATTCTTCGATCTTTGCAATGCTAAAAACATAAGACTGCCATAGTCAATAATTGCTGTTGTATCGTTTAATTCCGATCTTCCTCCAAATGTAGTTTCGCCTATGGCCACCTGGAATTCATTCATAAAACCTACAACCTGATATGTGTGTGCCACCTGAGGAATCTGCCCCAAAGGTTTGGCAGATCCGCGGTCATACAATGTTGTCATGCTTCCTGCCGGCCAGTTTGTGGCAGGTCGCCAGTATAATTCTCCGTATCTTATGTGCGAATCTGCAGCATAACTTATCATTGTACTTCCGTCTGCAGATGCGGATTTTGTAACAAGATAGTTAGTGCAGGCTACAGGATATAATGAACTCAGACAAAATAATGTTGTTGTAATTAAAAATAATTTCGTTCTCATTTTAAGTTGTATTAATTTTCCCTGCTAAGATAATTATTTACCGGCAAATAAAAAATGTTCTGAAAAAAGTAAGTCAGCATAAAAAAAAGCTGCCCCTGGAGACAGCCTTTTCATCAAACTATGTAAAAAAAACAACTATTTTATTTTGTTAAGTTTCAACATCACAGATTTGTCTGTTCCGCTAAGGCGAACCATATAAACACCATCTGCAAATGAAGAAATATCCACAATCATTCTTTCTGATGTTATTCCCTGCTCAAGAACGACTTTACCATCAAAGCAAATAATTTGCAAAGAAGTGTATTTAACATTCGGGTCATCTAAAACCAATTCCATGTATTCACCTGCGGGGTTCGGGAATAACGAAATTCCTGATTCCTGATTTAGCCCGCTGATTCCGGTAACATATTCAAACTCGGCATTAATAGTTGCATCACCGGCAACATTTGTAAAATTATAAGAAGATATTGCTCCTTGATTAGCTCCGTCAATATAAACTGCAAGTATTTCATAGTTTTCAGAAGGAGTTATTGTAAAAAGCTGACTTCCATTACAATCAACCGAAACACTTCCTGACGGACTTATTGAACCTCCTGTTCCGGCTGTTGCCGATATTGTATAACTTATCTGGCTGAATGTTGCAGCTATTGTAGTATTTGAAGACACATTATTTATTGTATAACTATTGCCTGTCAGACTTACCGGAGACCCGTTTACAGTAACGGCAGCAATCGAATAACACGCTTCAGGAGTTACTGTAAATGTTACTGATGATCCGCAGACAGCCGAATTTCCGGCACCGCTTATTGAACCGCCCGTTCCTGCATCGGAAACTACCGTGTATGAAATCTGACTGAATGTTGCAGAGATTGTGTGGTTTGCCGTAACATTTGAGAATGTGTACGAAGCAACTGCACCAACACTTACCCCGTCAACAAGCACATTCTCAACCTGATAGCAGGAATTCGGAATAATTGTATATGTCTGTCCGCTTCCTTCGCTTACTGTTGTTGTACCAGCAGGGCTAATATTTCCGTTACTTCCGGCAGAAGCTGAAATTGTATATGTCACTGTTCCTGTACCTATTGTTGCACATACCTTAGGCGAAATGCAATTATCGGCATAAACAGCTTCTACGCAATATTCATGATATCCGTCTGTTGCTTCTGCATTTGTAAAACCTGTACTTGTAGCAGTACCCAGAAAAACATCATCGCAATAAACATTATAACCTGTAAGTGCGGCTCCCGGCATTGTTCCGTCCCCGATATAAATATCATCTACACAGAAATAATACATATCGTCAGAGTTACAGTTTATTGCAACATATTTTGCATTTGCAGGAATTGTATATGAGTATTCTGTCCATGCAAACGGAGCAGATGCAATTGTTGCTACAACATTTGTAAAACTTGCCTGAGCATTGGTTGTTGTAGAATATGCCACTTTAAAAGATTCGGGATATGCTGTTTTATGACCGCTACGGGCATAAAATGAAAACTCAAACGGAGCAGTATATGATAAAAGAGGACTTATAATCCAGTCATTGGTAACAACACTTCCTGAATTAAAACAGGCAAAGAACTGATCTCCGGAATGTGCTGTAAACGGAACCCCATCTGTAGTTTGTGTTAACGGAGTATTATCATTATTATTAGTAACCAGTTCAGGATCAAAAACTATGAACGCCATAGCTGATCCATTATTTGTAAATGTGTAATTTGAAATAGAATAAGTTGTTGTACCATCTCCGTCAATATATGTCCACGGAACATCGCCGGCAGAGTTAATTGTAAAAGCAGTATGAGATTCCACATCGTCAAATATTGAATTTGAAACCTCCGGTGCTGTCCATGTAAGATTATGCACTCCGGCACTTACTTCATCAATTTCCAACAGGCCTGGGGACTCACAATTGCTGTTGCTTCCGTCATTAATCAGAACTTCGGCACATTCCTGTACATAGCATTCAGTACCATCAAAAACTGCCGCAACACAATATTCATAAGTACCGTTAGCCAAAGAATTCTGAGAATACGTAAGAGCAGTAACTGTCCCTTGCAAGACACCGTCCCTGTATATTTTGTACCCTGTCACATTACCTTCGGCAGGAGCTGTCCAACTAAGATTTGCCGTTGTTCCTGCGGCAATTGCAGTAAAATCAGATACTGCAGAACATGGATCAGAGTCAATTACAGTAACGGTTTCATAAATAGTTGTAGAATTAAAAGCAGATGCAACCAACAATGCACTGCCGGCAGTAAGACTATGTGCAATAGAATATGCCCCGGATGCATTTGTAAGCCCGCTGTAATACTGGCCACCGGCAGATATACAAATAAGTACATTTTCGGCAGGAGTACCTCCGATGTAAGCAGTTCCTGTAAACGGGGCTCCTACGACAGGTGATGAATTTGATAATGTCAGAGTTGCAGGGACTTTTGTACGCAGTTGCAATGAGGCATCGCCAAAAGTTGTCCATGTTTTTACAGTTTCAATATCATCAGAAGCAGAAGATTGTGTAAGCATCAGCACCGATGAGTTTACAACAATTGATCCCCAATGTGTGCGCTGTTCTGTTGTATTATAACCGGCTGTACCCGAAATGCCGTCAGTATCATAATTAAAACCGCCTATTAAAATATCATAAAAATAATCCTGTCCACGTTGCGGAGGTGTCCATGGTTGATTAATTGTTGACATCAATGTTACAACTGCTCCTCCTCCCGATTTCCTCAACCATGCTTCGGCAAAACAGTTGGAAGAATAATGAAAAGTCCCGTTTACACAAGCCACAGAGACAATAAAAGGCAATTTATCTCCATTTGTGAGGCTGTTTACATTTGTATTACTGAAACCGGTTGTTACAAAAGTGGTTTCCGAACCATGACCGCAATAAGCAATTGTTGAAGCTCCGGTGTTTATGTGTCCGGCCAAAATTGTTGCCGAAGCTCCGGGATCGTAATTTTGTCTGTGTGTGTCATAGGTAAACGGATCAAGTCTTGATGTAAATATTCGCTGAATATGTGTGTAGTCTATTTCTCCGTCATCACCTATTCCGCTTCCTTCACTTGAACCGATACCTATAAAAGTCTCTCTCCATCCGGCAGTCATATCAGGAGTTTTCTCATAATTAATTGCCTTGTTAATCTGTATCAGCAGATCAGCACTCCCTGAGCATGAGAAACGTCCTACAGAAATATCAGGATAATTATCACTACCCGAGACACAACCCATATAAGGATCAACAGGATCTGCACTGGTAGTGACATTAATAGTCGGCGACTTTATATCTGCCCAATCGCCTGCCAACTGAACAAACATCAGGTTCGGGTTAGAAGCATAAGCATTCGCTATTGTTGTAGCGACATTTGTTCCTGCCGTAACAATTGTTTTTGTAACATTATACCCTTTTTCTTTCTTCCACTGTATATAGGTGTCCATTGTTGTTGAATATGCTGATGTGGTTATAACAAGTATATCTCCATACTCATCCATTGTAAGGTTTGCAGATAATTTTGAAGCATCATAGTTGAGAAAAATATTCTGATATATTCCCTCTACTTCACGTATATTGGAAGTTCTTTCCAGAAGCATCGGATTTGTAGGAGGATTATCGTTTTCTGCAAGTTCCACCCTGATAGTTTTATAATGTCTCAGCGTTCCTGTTACCGCATTATATTGAAACGGAAAAACTCTTACTGTAACCCCACGCACCTCTCTGAAAATGAACGGGTCTTCTACAACAGAAACCTGCTGTGGATAAAACTCATCGACTACTGATTGAGGGTCTGTTTCGTAAGGAATCTGAGATGGGTCCTGATTACGGTAAATTGTCCCTCTCGATGGTAATAACGGATAGTCAAGATGAATGTCCTCATAATCTGTATAAACAATGTTTAAATCAACATCCTTATCTGCCGGCAACTCAACTGATGCACTTATAAACGGCAACTCTGCCCAGCCTTTTTCATTTAACATTGTTGAAACTCCCATATTCACATATTGATATGTGATACCATCGGATGTTAACTCTTCAATATTAAAATTTTTTGAGTTAAAAGTGATTTCATAAATACCTTCGGAAGGTTGATTAAATAAAGTTTCATAGGTTTTCTGTGAATACACCCATACAAAACAAAGCATCATTACAATACTTAATAAAAGTTTTCTCATAACATTACTCCTTTAAATGAAACAATAACCTTAAAACTATGTGTCTGAATATTAGGTTGCACCAAAATTAATTAAAATATTATTTATTTTTCAACTTATGGCTGTTTTGTTTTTAACAACAGTTAATAACCTGCTATTTAAATTTCCCGGGTTGTTTTGTTTTCGCACATCATTTTTACATAGACCATAATTTATTGTCATTAAGAGCAATCCTTTTCAGATTTTTTAAAAAATTATTATGTAAAACTTTTATCTTTGACAATAAAAAGTTAAAAATGATAAAATTTGACAGATTCACATTAAAAAACGGACTCAGAGTGCTTGTATATCATGATAAAACGACACCAATGGTTGCATTTAACCTGCTCTATGATGTCGGTGCCAGAGACGAGGCTCCTGAAAGAACCGGTTTTGCACATCTTTTCGAGCATCTTATGTTCGGCGGCTCTAAAAACATTAAGAATTTTGATACTGTTTTACAAAAAGCCGGCGGCGAGAACAATGCGTTTACCAATAATGACCATACAAACTACTACATAACCGTACCAAAACAAAATATAGAAACCGCATTTTATCTCGAATCCGACAGAATGCTTGAGCTTGCTTTCTCAAAAAAAAGTCTTGATGTACAGAGAAATGTAGTATCTGAAGAATTTCGCCAGAGATACTATAACCAACCTTACGGAGATGTATCTTTATATTTAAGGCCATTGGCTTACAAATCTCATCCGTATCAATGGTCAACTATCGGAAAAGAGATTAAACACATTACCGAAGCAAGCCTTGATGATGTAAAGAACTTCTTTTACAAACATTATGCACCTAATAATGCAATTCTTGTAATAGGCGGCGATGTGGAAACATCCAAAATGGAAAGCTTGTGTAACAAATGGTTCGGCGACATTCCCTGCCGCGAAGTTCCCGAAAGAAACCTTCCGGTTGAGCCGGTTCAAACGGGAAAACGCACTCTGACACTGGAAAGAGACGTGCCTAATGATGCTATTTACATGGCATATCACATGTGTTCAAGAACAGACAAAGATTATTATGCAACGGATTTAATTTCAGATCTTCTGTCAAACGGAAGATCTTCGCTTTTCGATCTGAACCTTATTAAGACAAAAAAGCTCTTTCCCGAAGTAGATGCATATATTCAGGGTAGTCTTGACCCGGGATTATTTATGATAAACGGAAAAATGTATCCGGGAGTTGACTTTGTCACCGCAGAAGATGCTATAAAAACTGAAATTGACAAAATCATAAACGGAAATTTTACAGAAAGAGAGCTTAATAAAGTAAAAAACAAATCACTCTCGACTCAGTTATTCTCTAAAATAGGGGTATTAAACGTCGCTATGGAACTGGCATATTACGAATGGCTGGGAGATGCTGAAATGATAAATCTTACAGAAGAAAAAATTCTGAATGTCAGCAAATCCGACATTACCGGAGTTGCATCAAAAATTTTCACTGACAGCAATTTATCTTGTGTGTATTACAAATCAAAAAACTAAGATCATGATTAATAGAAATATTGCTCCGGCAGTAAAAGAAATTTCAAAAATAAATTTGGTTAAGCCACAAAAACATATATTATCAAACGGGGTAAACTTATATTCTTTTCGTTCTGACAACTCCCCTGTTATAAAACTTGATGTAATTTTTAATGCCGGCATTGAATACGAATCGGAAAAGATGCAGGCAGTTTTTGCAAATGCATTGCTAAAAGAAGCACCTAAAGGGATGACACCTGACGAGACATCCGAATATTTTGATTACTACGGAAGTTTCCCCGAAGGTTTTACAGGTAACGACAGCGCAGGCCTAAGACTATATGTTCCTAAAAGATACCTCTCCGAAGTGCTGCCGGTTTTTGCAGATCTTTTTAAGAACCCGTCTTTACCTGAAAATGAATTTGAAATTCTTAAGAGCAAACATACCGAATCGCTGAGGAACAATTTAAAAAAGACTAAATATGTGGCTATGAAGGGGCTAAATTCCGAACTTTTTGGCAGCGGACACCCACGTGGCAATATGGCAATGCCTGAAGATGTTGAATCTATCAGACTCAATGGAATAAAAGACTTTGTTAACAAAAACTACCAGCTTCAAAATTGCTTTATGCAAATATCCGGAATGGCAGATGATGAATCAATTGAACTTTGCAACAGATATTTCGGAAAAACCGCGGATAAAAAAAGTATTGTTAAAAAACCGGGACATGAAATTATCGAATCGTCAGAAAAATTCAGGTTTTTCGATATGGATAACGCTGTACAATCAAGTATTTACGTAGGCAAAAACTTTGGAAAAATAACAGAAGATGAATTAATTGATCTTAGCATTTTAAATACTGTCCTTGGCGGATACTTCGGATCGAGATTAATGAAAAACATACGCGAAGACAAAGGATACACATATGGGATAGGCTCTTTTTTATCAGAATATAATGACTGTACGGTACTTAAAATAACAACTGATGTCGGTATTAATGTAACTCAAAATGCTATTGACGAAATTTTTAAAGAAATTGATACCCTAAGCAAAAAAAGAATACACTTTTCAGAGTTAAACCTTGTCCGCAATTTCATGTTGGGGGATATGCTTTCCTCCTTCGACGGAGTATTTCAAACATCTGCCATCTGGGAAAAGCTGATAAGCACCGGAAAAAGCAGCAGCTTTATTAACAAACAGATTACAAGAGTAAAAAACATTACGGCTTCTGAACTTCAGGATTTATCTGTACGTTTTTTTCAAAATTCCGGTTTTCATACTGTAGTTGCAGGAAAAATATGAAAACATCTCCATTATGGTTATTTTTCATTACTGATATTAATACATTTTACCCTTA
This sequence comes from Bacteroidales bacterium, assembly GCA_003249955.1. GTDB lineage: Bacteria > Bacteroidota > Bacteroidia > Bacteroidales > ML635J-15 > Bact-19. Next base: position 28,199 of record QKHS01000017.1, read on the forward strand.
ATTTATACATATTGTATAATTTCAGGCAGTGGTTTTCAACACAACAGCAAAATTGTTAATAATTTTTACCATACATAAACTACTGATTACCAATAACTTACAAACAGGGTTACATTTCTACTAAACTTTTTTTTGTTTTTTTTGTTCTATGTAAAAAGTAGTTTGTATATTTGTACAGAATTTAGAAAATTGAGATGAAAAAGTTCGCTGTTTTAATAATTACTCTTTTTGCTTCATGCCTTTATGTTTTGGCTCAGCAACCGGAACCTGTTTTATTGTGCAGTGCTGGAAATATCGCAATTAATGATAAAGACGGAAACAAAAGCTCTAAAGCTACAACGGTTCAAACTTTTGAGGTTACTGCAAATCCTGTTAATGAAAGCATTAGCGTTAAATTCAATGTAAATGCAAACATTGAAAGTGTTAAGATGATTAACAATAATTCAACTGTTGTGTTTGAAACAGGAAAATCAAGAGGAACTACAGGATCAGTACTGGACATTCCTGTTGATGATATGGAGCCGGGAACTTATTTTGTTCGTGTACAGACAGAAAAAGGAACTCAGGTTCAACGGATTATAATCTCCAAGTAAAAACAATTTAACAAAAATATTTAAGACGGTGTAAGCCGTCTTTTTTTTATCCACAAACAGCATGTTTTTCACATTTTACGCAATTAGTATAAACACACTACTTAAAACTGCAAAACAGCTCTTAATAGCACAACTCACCAACACCATCTCTAACAATCTACAACACAACAACTTACAGCAAACAATTCACATAAAACCATTAATAAAAATTAATTAAATTGTATTAATCAGATTAATTTAGTATATTTGCTCAACAGCATTAGCATCAACCATCTAATGAAAAGGAGCTTAATTATTTTTATCGTAACATTTCTGTCATTAATCAGTGTAACAATGGCACAACACGAAAGCCTGAACCTTGGTGTCATAGTTATGTGGGAAGGAGGTAAAACCGACAGTTTTTACTATGCAGACGATTTTAACAATCATGATTTCGGCATACTTACATCTGAGAACAGCTTTTTCCTTAAATCCGGCAGGACATTAATTTCCAAAGACACTTCAGGAGAGATTATTGATGCTGATATGTTTTATCGTATTTATAAAAACGGAGAACCACCCGGGAAATTTATAAATGTAAATCTTCCATTGCATTCTGAATGGGTTGAAAGTGGATTTACCAATCAACTCTGGTGGAATGATGCTCCTGACGAAACATATCTTAATATTCTTACAGGCTTAACAGACGGAACATATTCTATAGAAATTTATTTCTCCGCAGAAACCGGTGAAAACATTTTGCTTTACCTTAACAATGCCACTTTTAACTACATCGCACAATTTTCATATTCCGGTTCTGCACAAACAGCAAAATCAAGAGGGCTTACAAATTCTGACATTTTTGATATTTGCCCTAACCCTGCTGACGAAAAACTATGCATAAAATTTAACTCTGTAACAAATGTTGAAAGTATTAAAATGATTGATGCACAATCATCAGTAATTTATGAGGGCGGAAGATCCAGAGGTATTCCCGGAACTCCGGTTGACATTCCCATTGACAATGTAGATGCCGGAACATACTTCGTAAGAGTACAAACCGAAAACGGAGTATCAGTACAAAGGATTATCATCACGAAATAACAAACACACACAATTTCAACCGTAAGATCCTTGTAAAAACGGTTATAACTATGTGATAATTAAAAACAACCGGAAAAACACGAATTCGTCAACAGAACAAAAGCAAATCTTCTGAGACAGTTCCGGCACAACTTCCAATAAGTACAAATACTTATTCAGCCAAGTAAATCTACTACAAAAATGCAGTATTTACAGTCTGTTACACCATATTAATACAATGTAATTTTGGGCAAACAAAATTTAAGCATGACTGGTTACTATGATTTATTAATGCAGGATGTTCGTTTTCGTGAAGGTCTGACAGCCTGCATGAACTGTGGAGTTTGTACAGCAATATGTCCGGCTGCTGAATTTTACAAATATGATCCGAGGCAAATTTGTAATTTGGTACAAACCCGTGATGACAACAAGATAGAAGAATTACTCAAAAGTGATACTATTTGGTACTGCGGACAATGTATGTCGTGCAAAACCCGTTGTCCGAGAGGTAATGTGCCGGCATTAATAATTTCTGTTTTAAGGAAAGTCTCACAAGAGCTTGGTTATTTCACACAAAGTGAAAAAGGCCGTCAGCAATTTGCAATTAAAAGAACAGTGGGAGATAATATTATTAATACCGGCTATTGTGTACACGTAGATCATGTAAACCCAAAGCTTCACCCCGAGCAAGGACCTGTATGGAAATGGTATGTGGAAAATGCCGAAGAAGTTGCCGACAGACTGGGAGCAAACTACAACAAAGAAGGAGGCGGAGCATTGCGTAAGATTTCACAAAAGAACCTTGACGAAGTAAAAAAAATATTTGATGTTACCGGCGGGTCAGAACTGTACGGAGATATCGAAAAATTTTCAAAAGAAGTTGCAGACAAATTCAAAATGAGTTTCGAGAAAGAAGGAATAAACAACGAATACTTTTTTCACACTTATATAGAAAATTCAAATAATCATCAGAAATAAAAAATGACAGAGACAAAAAAGCATTTTTGGAACGAATATCAGAAAGAAATTGCAGAAGATAATTTTTTTTATGAACGTAGTTGTATCCGCCAATCTTTCTTCCCGGGTTCCGAAACAATATTTTTAAAAATTCTGACTGACGATCTGGGTAAAAATATTATTGACGATCCCAACCAGCATACCTGTACAGGAATCGGATATCATTCCGATGTAGTACCTTTCGACACCACAATGACTGTTGTAGGACGATTGTTCTCTCTCATGAAAGATTCAGGAGTCAGGAATTACGTTCCATCCTGCGTTACTTCTTTCGGAGTTTTTACCGAAGTTGTGGAAACCTGGAAACATTTTCCTGAAGAACTGGAAAAAACACGCGATAATTTAAGAAAAGCAACAGGAAGAGAATTCGACATTCCTGAAAACATTGCACACCCTTCTGATATTATTTATAAGTACCGTAAGGAGCTTAAAGAAAAAATGAAATATCAACTGGTTAACCGCCACACAGGTAAACCGCTAAAAGTTGTTGAACATATAGGTTGTCATTATGGTAAAATATTCTCAAAACATGCCGTCGGAGGAGCTGAGTTCCCTCAGGTTCTTGCAGGTATGATTGAAGAATGGGGAGGCGAAGTTGTTGATTATCCTGAACGCAGACATTGCTGTGGCTTTGGATTCAGACAATACCTTGTTATGGCAAACAGAGGGTATTCTGTTGCCAATACCAAGAAAAAATTTGAATCAATGAAGCCATACAAACCAGATTTTATAGTTGCCAACTGCCCTGGTTGTGCAATGTTTATGGACAGATGGCAATATACAATTGCTGAAATGGAAGGGATAACTTATGACGACAATAAAATGGGGATTCCTGTTCTGACTTATGAAGAAATGGCCGGAATGTTACTCGGATACAATCCCTGGGATCTTGGATTACAAATTCATCAGGTACAGGTTGAGCAACTTTTGGACAAAATAGGTATTGAATATAACCCTGACGATAAATTTATTGGTAAATCCGGAAAGTATCTGGGCGAACCTGAAAAACCCGAAAATCTTGTAGTTGATTATGGAAAGTAAAAGCATTTTGATTATTGGAGGAGGTCCTGCAGGACTTGAAGCAGCTTACAATATTGCTATAAATGGTTATAAAGTTACCATTCTGGAAAAAGATAATGAAATTGGCGGAAACATAAAAAAATGGGTTAAACTTTTCCCTGATTTCGGAGATGCAGCCGAAATCAGAAAAGCATTTGCTGACAAAGTTAATAAAGGAAACATCGAAATCCAGACAGGTGTGGAAATCTCAGAACTATATAGTGAAAACGAAAAATGGTTTGCAAAAAACGGGAATAATGTTATCTATTCGGCAGATGCTGCCCTGCTGGCAACCGGATTTGAAGCTTTTGATGCCAGAAGAAAAGAAGAATTAGGATATGGTATTTACGATAATGTAATTACATCTGTCGATTTTGAAGAGATGTACAAAACCGGCAAAATACTTACTGCACAAGGGACTGTTCCAAAACGAATAGCATTTTTAAATTGTGTAGGAAGCCGCGATGAAAAAGTAGGGAACCATTACTGTTCACGCGTTTGCTGCATAAATGCAGTTAAACAGGCTACCGAATTCAAAGAACTTGTGCCAGATGCAGAAGCATATTGCTTTTACATGGACATGAGAATGGCAGGACAGTTCTACGAAGAACTTTACCGCAAATCACAGGAGAAATACAACGTAAATTATATCCGAGGAAGAATCTCGGAAGCAGCAGCAACTTTTGACAAGCGTATTCAGATTAAATCCGAAGACACTTTAACAGGGCTTCCGATGAAAATGACTGTTGATATTCTCGTATTAATGGTAGGCATAGAGTCTTCTGCATCTACAACAGAGCTAAGCAGACAAAACGGAATAAACGGAGAATACGGCTTTGCTAAAAGTCTTGGACTCTACATTTCGGACAACCTTACAAAAAAAGCAGGGCTGTTTTTGGCCGGTTCGTGCAAACGACCGCTTACTTTACCCGAAACAGTTGCAGATTCAAGAGCTGCGTCAGTACAAATTTTGAATTATTTAAAACTGAATTAATGAAAAACTGGGGTTTTAAAATATCCAGGCCTCGTGCAATAGACTTTGATACTGCCGACCTTGCAGAGTATTCAAAATTAGTGGAAAAAGTTCCGTCAGCAAAAAGATGTCTTATGTGCGGCGCGTGCACAGCTACATGTTCTGCAGGAAATCACACCGATTTTAATTTCAGACATTCACATTTAATGTATCGACGTGGTCAATTCGAAGGACTTGCCGAAGAGCTTGACAAATGTATGTTATGCGGAAAATGCAAAATGGTATGCCCCAGAGGTGTAAACACCAGGGCAATAATATATAATATGAGAATATTTTTAAATGATATGAACTATAAAAATATTGAATCATGAATTATCATCCGTTCATAATCCCGTTTTCTGCCGGCGCAATATTCTTGTTTGCAGTTGTAATTTATAAATTTGTGAAATGGTTCAGAAATCTTGACCGTAAACAAATGTACTTTGTAAACAAAAATATTTTCAGCTTCAAAACCATTGAAGCAATCGGAGAAACATTTCGGGAAGCTCTCATCCATCGTAATATTTACAAAAAGAATCCTTTGCTGGGTTACATGCACATGAGTCTGGCTTTCGGATGGTTTTTACTGATAGCTGTGGGGAAAACAGAATCTTCATTTTATGCAGGTACATTCTTCGAGGAACCATGGCTTGCAATATTCTTTAAATACTTTGCAAAAGAGCAACACAGCTATTTTATGGCTGCAGAATTCTCGTTCATAATGGATTTATTACTTCTGATTGTCCTGAGCGGCGTAGCTCTTGCATTGTTCAAAAGAGTAAGATCAAATTTTCTGGGTATGAAAAAAGCTACCAAACACAGTAAATTCGATCGTATTGCATTAGCATCATTATGGTGGATTTTCCCTTTACGCCTACTTGCCGAAAGCACAACCGCTGCTGTTGCCGGGAACGGTAATTTTTTAACCGGAACAGTCGGCAACTGGTTATCCGGTTTACCGGTAGAAGCCATTGAGTTACCAATGTGGTGGGCATATTCTTTCTCGCTTTGTGCATTTTTTGTAAGCTTGCCGTTTTCAAGATATATGCATATCCCTACCGAAGTTGCATTAATATTTTTGCGCAAATGGGGAGCTACTGCAGGGGAACAATACTCAGGCATGACAGATCTTCAGTTAAATTCATGCTCACGTTGCGGAATCTGCATTGACTCATGTCAGCTAAATTTTGCAGCAGACATCAATCATGTTCAGTCTGTTTACTTTATCCGCGATACCCGCTATAAAAAATTAACCGATGAAGTTGCTAATAATTGTCTTATGTGCGGACGTTGTGTTGAAGCCTGCCCTGTAGGGCTTGAACTTACTGTAATACGCCAGCAGTTAAGAAACAAAGCTGAAATTCCGGGAAAACATTATTTTGAATACAATAAAGCTGAAGAAAGTAAAAATAAAACAGACGTTATTTATTTTGCCGGATGCATGACGCACCTCACACCATCCATTATAATCTCGATGAAAAAGATTTTTAATGAAGCCGGAGAAAGATTCTGGTTTATGGACGAAGACAAAGGTCTGTGCTGCGGACGGCCTATGCGCCAACAGGGATTTGTACAACAATCCAAAGACCTCATAAGCAAAAACATGAGACTTATTGCATCCTCAGGAGCAAAAATGATGGTTACCTCCTGCCCTATCTGCTACAAATCATTCACCGAAGAGTACGTTCTCGATATTCCTGTTATGCACCATACCGAATACATTAAAATGTTAATGGACAAGAAACGTATAAACGTTAAAAAATCGGACTTAAATATGGTTTATCATGATCCTTGCGAATTGGGACGCGGATCAGGTATTTTTGAGCAACCCCGTGATGTGCTGAGACAAACAGGAAATCTCAGAGTTTCTGAATTTGAAAAAGAAAATGCACTTTGTTGCGGAGGAAGTTTATCTAATACAGTAATAGAACTGGACACTCAGATAAAGATAAGAAATCATGCTCTTGAAGTTCTTACAGAATCGAAGCCGGATGTATTGGCTACAGCATGTCCTTTGTGTAAAAAATCTTTCGTACACGGCAACAAAGCAAAAGTTATGGATATTGCAGAAATTGTCGCAGATTGTTTAAATTTGCAATCTGAAAAAAACGAAAAAAAATCAGTAAATAAAAAAGAATCTATAGAATTTATATAATTTTAAAAACAATAAAAAAACTATCATGGTAGATATTTTTGACAGGCTTAAAGAAGCTTTGGGGCCACTTGGACAGTATCAGCAAAAAGCTGAAGGTTATTTTATGTTTCCTGAACTTGAAGGCGAAATCAAACCGAGAATGAAATTTCAGGGTAAAGAAGTTTTAAACTGGAGTTTAAATAATTATCTCGGCCTTGCCAATCATCCCGAAGTAAGAAAAGCTGACGCTGATGCTGCGGCTCAGTTTGGGATGGCATACCCTATGGGTGCAAGAATGATGTCAGGTCAGACCAAATATCACAAAGAACTGGAAGACAAACTCGCTTCTTTTGTAAAAAGAGAATCTGCATATCTTCTCAATTTTGGATATCAGGGAATGATTTCAATAATTGATTCGCTGGTAACAAGAAAAGACGTTATTGTTTACGACTCAGAATCTCATGCATGTATTATGGATGGTATTTTCCTTCATAAATCCAAAGGAGGAAAGAGTTTTGTATTTCCGCATAATGACATTGAACGTTGTGCAAAAATGCTGAAATTTGCCACAAAAAATGCAGAAGAAAACGGTGGCGGAGTTTTGGTTATCACCGAAGGTGTTTTCGGCATGGCAGGAGATCTTGGCAATTTGCCGGAAATCGTAAAACTGAAAAAAGATTTCAAATTCAGACTGATGATTGATGACGCTCATGGATTCGGGACTATGGGAAAAACAGGAGCCGGAACAGACGAGCATTTTGACGTTCAGAAAGATGTGGATATTTATTTCTCTACATTTGCAAAAGCTATGGCTGGCATAGGTGCATTTGTTGCTTCCGACAAATATGTTGTTGACTCTTTAAAATACAATATGCGTTCACAGATTTTTGCAAAATCATTGCCAATGCCTATGGTTTTCGGAGCTCTTAAACGTCTTGATATGTTGCAAAACGAACCGGAACACAAAGCTAAATTATGGGAAATAGCTACAGCTTTGCAAAACGGGCTTAAAGAAAACGGCTTTAATATCGGGAATACACAGTCTCCTGTTACTCCTGTTTATTTCAGCGGCTCTGTTCCTGAGGGAACCAACGTTGTTGTTGATTTAAGAGAAAATCACAATATTTTCTGCTCAGTTGTTGTTTATCCTGTAATTCCTAAAGACGTTCTGATGTTGAGAGTAATTCCTACAGCAGCACATACTATGGAAGATGTAGCAGAGACTATAGAAGTTTTCAAAAAGATAAAATTAAATCTTGAAGCCGGAAAATACAATACAGCCGAAATGCAGTCAATGAAAATCGGTTAATATTTATTGTCTTAATCATTTATAAAATGATTAGAAAATATTTAGTATGAAACGGAGCGGTTAGAGAAATACAAAAACCGCTTCGTTTCTTAAATTTAAAAATACAGACATGAAAGAAAACAAGTATTATTTAAAATGCGTCAAGTGCGAACATATTACTCCAGATTTCGGAACATGGTTTGAACAAAACCAGATTTGTCCGGAATGCGGAAGCAAGCACTCTGAAGTTTGGTATAACAGCGACTACAAAGAATTACCTTTAATTATAAAGGGCAATCCCGAAAGTTTTTGGCAATATTTCTATTATTTGCCTTTATCAAAAAGAGAAAATATTGTTTCGCGCAATGAGGGAGCAGTTTCGTTACAGAAATGGTGGTTCCTTGAAGATTTTGCAAAAGAAAAATACGGGCTTGATCTTGAAGTATTGGTTTACCGTAATGATTTAAACGGTGGTACAGGAACGTTTAAAGATGTAGCAGCATCCCTTGCGGCAAGTATATTTAAAGAGAACGACATTAAGCAATACTGTGTAGCATCAACAGGTAATACTGCAACTGCATATTCAAGATATTTGTCAATTGCAGGTATCAACTGTTCTGTATTTATCCCCGACAATGCATTAAGAGCTTCTGAAGCTATGATCAGTGCATTTGGACAACGTGTTTTCAGAGTAAAAGGCGATTATGCCAAAGCAAAAGAAATTGCTGCTGCATATTCTAAAAAACATAATATTCTTATTTCTTCCGGGAACATTGATCCTATTCGTGTAGAAGCAAAAAAGACAATGGTTTTTGAATGGCTTCGCCAAATCAACAAAATGCCGGATGTTTATATTCAGGCAATAAGTGGCGGAACCGGACCTATCGCAATAGACAAAGGTATAAGGGAAATAAAATCTGTTTATCCAGACCTTAAAAATCCGAGATTTATAATGGTTCAGCCCGATGGTTGTGATCCTATGGTTCAGGCCTGGGAAAAAGCAACTTCAAGCGGATTTCCCGATGGTCACGAAAATGATTACCCGGTTATTGACAATCCTAAGACAGAAGTTCCGACTCTTGCAACCGGAAATCCTGCAACATATCCGATAATTGCAAAATTGGTTAAAGATTCCGAAGGAACATTTATCCGGATGAAAGAATGCAAATTAGTACCTATAGGAAAATTAATAGCATACGAACGTAAAGTAATTCTGGGTCCGGCATCTGCTGTATGTGTAGCCGGGTTTTTCGAGGCTCTGAAAAAAGGCCTTATCAAAAACGGGGAAACAGTATTGCTCAACACAGGTGAAGGAGTACGCAGAGCTCCCGACTTTGTAGATCAGATGATTTACACGACTAAAAATGTTGATAGCGTTGACGAATGCGAACCGCATAATATTGACAGTTTCAGAAAACAACTATGGGATGATGTTCTGTCAGAATAAGCGATTATTCATCGTTACCGAATAAAAACGACAGTTTAAAATGCAGGAAATAAATAATAAAACAATCTGGATCACAGGAGCTTCTTCGGGTATCGGAGAAGCTTGTGCTTACCTGTTTGCAAAAGAAAACGCCAATCTTATACTAACCGCGCTGGAAGAAGACAAACTTGAAGAAGTAAAACTCAAATGTCTTGGTCTGGGAGGTAAATGTGAGATTCTGCCATACAACCTTGCTGATATTGATGGAATTGACGAACTGGTGTCTAAAGCTTTTTCTTTCTTCGGCAGAATTGACGTTATGTACAACAATGCCGGGATAAGCCAACGCGGACTTGCCGGAGAAACACTTTTTTCTGTCGATAGAAAAATTATGGAAGTTAATTTTTTTGCTCCGGTAAAAATCACAAAATTATTATTACCGAAAATGATAGAAAACGGTGGCGGAACAATTGCAGTTACTACAAGCATTAGTGGCAGATTCGGATTCCCGCTGCGTTCTGCTTATTCATCATCCAAACATGCATTGTACGGGTTTTTCGAGACATTACATGCAGAATATTATGATAAGAATATCAGGGTAGTAATTGTTTGTCCCGGTAGAGTAAAAACCAACATTTCTTTCTACGCACTTGAGCAGGACGGAAAACAACATTCAAAACTAGATGCAGGACAGGCCGGCGGAATAACAACAGAAGCAGCCGCAAAAAAAATAGTTAATGCGATAAAAAAACAAAAACCGGAAGTTCTGGTAGGGAAAAAAGAATTATTAATGGTTTATATTAAAAGATTCTTCCCTAATGTAGCCAGAAAACTAGTCCGAAAAATTAAACCGGAATAAATGCTATGAAGGCACAAAAAAAAGAAAACCCCTTTTAGTGTTTTGGTGTCTTAGTGGCAACAAAAATAGAATAGTATAATATTGATAAAAAAAGTAGCCACAAAAGCACGAAAGCACGAAAAAAGGAATATCCATTTAGTGTTTTAGCTTCGCTGAGGGCTAAAGCCATTGGTGTCTTAGTGGCAGGCAAAAAGAAAGAAAAAACTTAGTGGCGTAGAAATAAAATTAATTCGCCACGAAAGCACGAAAGCACAAAAAAAAGAAAAGTCCCTTTAGTGTTTTAGTGTCTTAGTGGCAATAAAAAAATAAAAAATATGGAAAATTACATTATAAGCGGAGTACAACAAATAGGTATCGGAGTTGAAAAATTTGAAGAAGCATGGAAATACTATATTGATGTATTTAATATGGATTGCCGTATTCTTGAGGATGATACAGTTGCAGAATTGATGTTGCCATATACAGGGAACAGCCCTCAAAAACGCCATGCCTGTATTGCAATTAACATGCAGGGCGGCGGTGGATTTGAGATCTGGCAATACTCAAACCGCAAACCCAAAACCATAGATTTCGACATCAATATGGGCGATTTTGGGGTGCTGGTTGCAAAAATAAAAAGCCGCAATGTTAATCTTACATTTGACGAATTTAAGAAAAATCCGAAAGTTAAAATCCTCGGAGGCTTAAACAAATCTATTGACGGCAATTATACATTTTTCATGAAGGATCCTTTCGGAAATATTTTTCAGATTGTTCATGATGATTACATCCTGAGAGACGAAGGCAGAACTTCAGGCGGGCCGGTTGGTGCAATGATCGGAGTGTCTGACATTGAAAAATCAATGACTGTTTACCGGGACATTCTGGGTTACGATAAAGTAATAGCTGATGTAACCGGGACATTTGAGGACATTTCTGCTCTTAACTCCGGGACTCAAAAATTCCGCAGACTTTTACTTACTCATTCTGAGCCAAGAAAAGGAAGTTTCAGCAAATTATTCGGACAGTCTTATGTGGAATTAATTCAGGCATTGGAACGCACTCCACGTAAAATTTACGAAGGAAGATTCTGGGGCGATCCCGGATTTATTCAAATTTGTTTCGATATAAAAAACATGGACGGACTGAGAAAAAAATGTGAAAGTCTTGGTTACCCGTTTACAGTTGACAGTTCGGTAAAACACAACGATGTAAACTCTTTCGACATGGGCGAAGCTGCAGGCCACTTCACTTATATCGAAGACCCGGACGGAAACCTGATAGAGTTTGTTGAAACTCACAAAATCCCGCTCATAAAAAAACTCGGAATAAACCTTAACCTTCGCAAACGCGATCCCGAAAAATCATTACCTATGTGGATGCTTAAAGCTTTAAGGTTTGGCAGGGTAAAATCAGAAAGTTTATAAAAATTACTTATAGATTTAATTTATAATAATGCTGGTCTGTTTTGATCAGCATTATTTATAAGAGACCAGTTCCAATAAGGAACTACAATAATTTTACCTGCTTCAGTTAGTATTTCTTCATGCTCATCATAAGTAATAATATAAGATTCCTTAATGTTTAATTCCCGCATTGAATACAACAGAGATTTTATTTCCCGTTCACGTGTCTCATAATCCTTTATCGAAATACAAACCTGAATAAGTAATAATTTCTCAGGAATAAAGAAATCAGTTTCATAAATTCTTTTAAAGAAAAAAATGTCCGATTGATATCGTCTGCGTAACTCAATATAAACCAGATTTTCCAGAAGTTTTGATTTCTGATCGTATAAGAACAAATTCAATATACCGGTATCTGCAAAATAAAACTTCTTTTTCGTCTCTTTTTCTGAAAATTTAGAAGTGTAATTTGAAATGCTGAAAATTAAAAAAGACTCCTCCAGGTAACCAAAATACTCGATAAGAGTTCCTGTGCCAACTTTAGCATTTGCAGAATTAAGAATATTTTTAATTCTGTTAAAAGATGTTTCGTTATTAACTGACTCTGCAATCTTTTTAATTAACATTTTAAGTGCAAATTCATTTTTCAGTTTATATCTGGCGATAATATCGCCAAAAAATACTTTCTGAAACACATTGCTTAGACAATTCCGTTTATCATTGTATTTTATACACTCCGGCAAGCCACCGAAGTGTAAATATTCATCCATCATCTTTACTATTTGAGTCTTTTGATTACCATATTCAAAGTTTTCAGCTAAAACTACATTATTAAAAACAAGAAATTCACGAAAAGATAATGCCTGTATTTCCTTTACCAAAAATCTGCCTCCCAGCGTAGTGGCAATCTCTCTCGACAGCATATTGGCATTACTGCCTGTTATTGATATGCTATAACCTGAGTCTGCAAGCCGACGACAAAACTTTTCCCATCCGTAAATATTTTGAATCTCGTCAAAAAAAACAGCAGGTTTTTTATTAAATAACTGATTATATGCCTCAAGTAAAAGATCAAAATCAGAAACCGTAAATTCCATTAGCCTTTCATCTTCAAAATTGATGTACATATAATCCGTACTATTTCTGCTCTTGATTAAATTGTAAATCAGGAATGTTTTACCAGCACGTCGCATTCCTACAAACACATAGTTTGCTTTCTCTTCAAGCTCAATAATTCTGTCCTCAAAATCAAGAGACCGGATATATTCATGGCTCTCAATTATTATCTTTTTAATGTTTTCGATACTTATCATAAGTCCTTAACTTTGTGTTATTATTTACAAAGATAACTATTTTATTCTAATTACAGAACATTTTTAAGCAATTTTATTCCACATACAGAACAAAATAGCTATTTTTTATTCTACAAGCAGAATGTTTTAACCAACTCAGTTCTTTACAATTCATTTTCGTCAAACAAAAAGCTTCTGTAATAAACAAAAACATGTAAGCTAAACCACGGACTTTCTCTAATTTTTTTCTGACTATAAAAATTTTATCCCGTTACATTTTTTTTACTAATTTTGTGTAAATCAACTTAAATAAGGTGGGTAAGAGGATTATAGTAACCGGAGGTGCAGGTTTTATTGGCAGTAATTTGTGTGATTATCTGATAGCAAACAATCATGAGGTAGTTTGCATTGATAGTTTTGATGATTATTATGCTCCGAATATAAAGAGGCAAAACCTGACCAGAGCTTTGACCAAACCGGGTTTTATCCTTCTGGAATCAGATATTAAGGATATTGATTTTATCTCAGGTAAACTTAAAGGCAATTTTGATGCAATAATACATCTGGCAGCCAAAGCAGGAGTAAGATATTCGTTAACACACCCGGTTGGTTATGAAGAAAGTAATGTCGCAGGAACTAAAAACATTCTTGAGCTTGCTGTAGAAAAAAAAATAAAACAATTTGTATTTGCCTCATCATCAAGCATATATGGCAATGCTCCCGCACCGTTTAACGAAGACTATAATGATTTACATCCTATAAGTCCATACGCGCAAACCAAGCTTTTTTCCGAAAAAACAGGTAAAGAGTTTTCAGAGAAATATGATATAAATTTTATATCTCTCAGGTTCTTTTCTGTTTACGGGCCAAGATTGCGTCCCGATCTGGTGATGAATAAGATTGCAGGTAGCATCTACAAAAATGAAAAACTGAAAATATTCGGAGATGGCAGCACTTCACGCGATTACACATATGTCGATGATATTATCTCCGGCATTATTAAAGCCATTAATTATAAAGAATCAAAATTTGAGACATTTAATCTCGGGAACGGAAACCCGATAAAACTTACCGATATTATTTCTTTGTTTGAGCAGGAAACAGGAAAAAAAGTAAATATTGAATTCGTTGATTCTATAAAAGGAGAATCAGATATTACCTGGGCAGATAATTCCAAAGCAAAAAAAATGATAGGATTTGAACCACAAACAGATATCCGCAAAGGCATTAATAACTATCTGGAATGGTATAAAAGCAAGCTGTAGTAACTTATGGAACATAAACTGATAAGCCCGAAAAATAAAATTAGCCTTCACTCCTATTTAAGACTCATATGGGATTATCGCTACTTCTCGCATTCACTTGCAGTTGGTGAAATAAAGAACAAGCATGCCCGTACTTTTACAGGACTATTTCTTAGCGTAATTCAATCACTGATAGGACTGGCTGTTTACTGGCTGATATTTGGAATCGCGATTAAAATTAATACCGGAGATATTCCATATCCGGTTTTTGCATTACCAGGAATAATTGTCTGGCAGTATTTTTCTTATCTTGTAGGAAACAGCAGCGGAGTTTTAACAAACTCCGAACATCTGATAAACAAACTTTATTTCCCGCGAATCAATCTGACTCTTGCCAAAATTTTGCCGGGACTACTGGATTTCGGAAGCGGATTTTTGGTTTTTCTGGTAATATTCCTGATTTTCGGAGTCAGCTTTTCAATAACATGGCTGGCAATTCCACTGGTAGTAATTGTTTTAATTGTTTGTGGCCTTACTCTTGGGTTATGGACAAGCATTTTGTCACTTTACGTAAGGGATCTCAGCCAGATAATAATTCAGGTTACTAATTTTTTAATTTTCGTAACACCTGTTTTTTATCCCGGCACTATAGTTCCCGGCAATTTCCGGTTTATTTTGTATCTCAATCCGGTGGCCGGAGTTATAGAATACTTCCGAGCAATCTTATTTGGCAGTACTTTGCCTGACAATGGATATCTGATAGGATTTGCAATAATTTCGGTTCTGTTTGTTTCGGCAGTTATTGTTTATAAACGAATTGAAAAACAAATTACAGATTTGTTATGAAAAGCGGGAAAGCCATAATAATAAAGGGATTAAGCAAAGAGTACTATAAAAAGGATTCTTCGACTTCAGGATTTTTTGACAAATTAAGGCCAAACAAATCAGGACAGTCCTTTTTTGCTCTCAAAGATATTAACCTCGAAATTAATCGCGGTGAAGTAATTGGCATTATTGGTTCAAATGGTGCCGGGAAAAGCACCCTTTTAAAAATTCTGGCAGAAGTAACTCCCCCAACTTCAGGAAGCGTAGAGGTTTTTGGCAAAGTTGCTTCAATACTCGAAATAGGGATTGGATTCCAACCTGAATTATCAGGATATGAAAACATTTTTTTGTCGGGAAAACTTTATGGTCTGACAAAAAAACAGATAATCTCAAAACTGGACAAAATAATCGAAATGTTCGGATTTCCTGATTTCATAAATACCGAAGTAAAACACTATTCATCGGGAATGTACATGAGACTGGCCTTTTCGATAATCATCAATATCGAAGCAGACATTTATTTATTTGACGAGATTTTAAGTGTCGGAGACTCTGTATTTCAGGGGAGAGCATTAAAAGAAATAGAAAAACTCAGAGAAACATCTGCCACAATTTGTATTGTAACCCATACTCCCAAAATCATATATCACTTATGTGACAGAATGATTTTATTAGACAAGGGAAGTCTTATTTTTAATGAAGATCCTAACTCCACAATCATAGAGTATCAAAAAGCCTCTTCTTTGAAACAGTCTGAGGTAATATCAAAAAACAATTTCGTTGATGTTAACACATTATCAAATCTTAAGAGATGTTTCATTGATCTTAACGGAGCTTCGTTTGATTTACTGAATTTTAAAATTTACAATCCCGATCATAATGAAGAAAAAATATGTGGAGATAAAGAAATAACCGTAGAATTAAATTTCAGTTACATTTCTTCTCAGGATTTCAGATTGATCTTACTTATTCAGGACCAGTACGGAACTGCTATTGTTACTCATTTTGCCGAAATTGAAAAATCACAGGTAAAAAATGACGTTAACTTATTAATGATTTTTCCTGAAAATTCTCTAAATGCATCAAGGTTTGTTTTTGACGTACTTATTTCCGACACCAATAATAAAATAATTATAGGGTACAGAAATATTACCAAGGTCGATATTACTAATGATACCAATAAAATTTCAAGATTCATGGGATATGTAAATATTCCTGTTAAAAATATAGTTTCTGTAAATAAAAATAAAAATGGAAATACCATTTAATAAGTTCAACACTTTTTATGTAAAGAACAAAAAAGAAATTCTTGAAGCTGCAGATAGTGTGCTTTCTTCAGGCGATTACATAAGAGGAGCCGAAATTGAAAAACTAGAGGCTAAGCTTTGCCGGATTTGCAATAGAAAATATGCTGTCACAACGGCTTCATGCACAGATGCACTGTTCTTTTCTTTAAAAGCATCGGGAATAACAAAAGGTGACGAAGTTATTATTCCTGACTTTTCGTATATAGCAAGTCTTAGCCCGGTATTAATGTGCGGAGCTACTCCTGTTTTTGCCGACATAAATAAAGAAGACTTAACGCTCGACACCCGTAAGATTGAAGACTTGATAACGGAAAGAACCCGAGCCATAATATTTGTCCAGTTATTCGGAAAATCAGTTGATTTAACCGAGTTAAAAAAAATAACAAAAGCAAATGACATTGTATTAATTGAAGACTCTGCTCAGGCTCTTGGTTCGGAAACAAATGGTATTCCAGGTGGTAAAGGCGGAGATGTAAGCTGTATAAGTTTTGACCCGACTAAAATCGTATCTGCATTCGGTACGGGAGGTGTTTTACTTACTGATAACGAAAACATCTACAATAAGGCACTAAGGTTGGTTCATCATGGAAAAAATATTCAGAACCAATTTGAAACACTTGGGTATAACAGTAAAATCCCTGAGTTAAACGCTGCAATAATTAATATGCAGTTAACGGGACTTGCAAATATTATCTCAAGCCATAACGAAATTGCAGATAATTACTTCAACAGATTAAATTCTGTAAAACAAATAAGTCTTATTAAACCTGAAGAAAACCAGATTTCTTCATTTCACAAATTTGTAATTAAAGCCGAAAACAGGAACGCTTTACAGAAACATCTTAAAGATTCGGGTATTGAAACAAAAATACACTACAATACTTTGCTGCATGAACATAAATTATTAAAAGATTTTCCGTTCTTCAGGCACGACACATCGAATGCGGAATATGCAAAATCAAAAGTTTTGAGTTTACCTGTTTTCGACAGTCTTGATTCGGGCAATATAGATTATATTTGTAACTGTATCATAAATTTTTATCAGCTATGATAATCGTTGGAGCAGGTTCGGCAGGAAAAGAAATAATGGGAGTTTATACCCTTGGCAAACCGCCAAAAGAAATTGTCTTCTATGACGACAATCCTGATTGTCCAGACCTCATAGATAATAAATACAAGATCATCAAGACTTTGGAAGAACTTCAAAACGAGATAAATAGCAATCCTGAGTTTTGTATCGGCATCGGAAATCCGAGAAAAAGAAAAAAACTGTATGATAAACTGATATCTATGGGCGGAAAACCGAAAAATATCTGCTGGGAACCTATGCTCAGTTTATCGTCTGTTGAAGACAACGGATCTGTTTTTCAACCAGGTGTCGTAATGTCATTTGGTGTAACAATAGGAAAATCATGCTTTATTCATGCAAATTCAAGCATTGGCCACAAAGTAAAAATCGGAGATTTCGTCAATATAAGTCCTCTCTGCTCAGTAATCGGTCCTTCTGAAATAGGCAATGAATCATATATCGGAGCGGGATCGACCATCCTGCCTGATATTACAATAGGCAACAATGTTTTTGTTAGTCCGGGAAGTGTTGTAAACAGAAATTTAAAAGATTTCGAAACATTTTAATATTATCTTCTGATGTCGGATAAAAACACAATTATATTATTCTATCCTTTGGTTGATAAATATTCAATGATACCCAACCTGCCGTTTTCGATAATGAATCTTGAAAGAATGGTCAGGGATTTACCGGTAAGAACAATTTTAATTGACGAAAGAATACAGCCGGATTATTTTTCTGAAATCGAAAAACATAAAGACAGCATACTGTTTGTTGGCGTAAGTGCCATGTGTGGTTATCAAATGATATCAGGCCGTAGTTTTTCAAAAAATGTCAGAGAAATCACAGATGCAAAAATTGTATGGGGCGGATGGTTCTCCAGCGTTTCGCCGGAACTTGCCATAAATGAGCCTTTTATCGATTATATAATTTGTGGGCAGGGCGAAATTCCATTCAGAAAGGTTACTGAAGCATTGCTTTACAACACAGAATTAAAAACTATTGAAGGACTGGGTTTTAAAACGGATAAAGGGATTCATATTAACGAGCCGCCTCCTGTTGTAAATGATAAGACATTTCCTGAAATTAATTTTGAAGCTATTGATATTAATAAAATTATTGAGATAAACGGCTGTACAGATTTGCATAGCAGAAGTCTCAATTATATTTCAAATTCAGGTTGCCCGTATAACTGCACTTTTTGTTGCTTACCATCGGTATGGGGCCAAAAATCATTTAGTAAAGATCTGGATATTGTTACTAATGATCTGAAAAAGCTAAATACAGAATATGAAGTTTTTAAGATTGGCTTTAATGATGACAATTTTTTCAGCAAGCATTCTTTTGTTATGTCTCTATGCCAGAATCTTATAAAAAACAAAACAAATTTTGAATGGGAAGCAAATGCACACATTGAGTATTTCCTGAACAACTATTCAGTCGAAGACATAAATACTCTTTACGATGCCGGATGTCGTTCAATAAAGTTTGGAGTAGAATCAGGAGATCAGACAGTATTAGATAAAATAAATAAAAAAACTTCTATCGGATCTTGCCTGAAAGTTGCAGAATTATTGTCGCATTTTAAAATCAAATGTGTTTTTTACATTATGATTGCATTCCCATGGAATCCTGACAAAGACTTTAAACTTACATTAAACTTTTTAAGCAGGGCAAAACTAATAAACCCAAGACTTGAAACTGGTATAAATTTCTTTATTCCGCTTCCAAAAACTCCACTTTACGAAGAAGCTATAAATTATGGTTTCCCTCCATTTACAAGTTTTGACAACATGGTCGAATTTATATCAACTCCCTTTGTTGCCCCTTGGTGGAGAAAAAACTACAGAAACGAATTACATGATTTTTTATGGTTTTATTTTAAATATGCAAACCCGCATCATTATAAAATAAAAAATGTAAAAATCAGAAAACTGGATTTTATTGTAAATAAGTTTTTCTACCCTGTTTGCTGGCTAAGACTAAAAACAAAATGCCGGAAATTTAGATTAGATGCCAGATTATATTTTCTGGGCAAAAGAATTTTCGATAAAATTACAAACAACAAATTTGCTGATAATGCCGAAGTAATCGGAAGATGTAAATCGTGGAACAGATAATTAAACAAGTTGTTCTCCCCCGTCCACCCGGATAATATCACCGGTTATCCATGATGCCTGATCAGAAATTAAATAAAGAACTGCTTTTGCAACATCCAATGGAACAGTAAGCCTGCCGGAAGGGTTTGCGGACTTCATTCCACTTATAAAGCTTTCATGTGAGCTAAAAACTCTTAATGCCAATGTATCTATCACTCCGGCATTAATAAGATTAACAGTAATTCCCCTTGGAGCAAGTTCTATCGCCATATACTTACACGAAGCTTCAAGTGCTGCTTTTGCAATCCCCACAGCAGCATACTCTTTTAATACTTTTGTACTGCCCATGCTTGTAAAACCGATAATTCTGCCACCGGAATGCATAAATTCTTTTTGAACCAAAAACTGAGACCAGGATACAAAAGACGCGGCCATAGACTGAAAAGTATAAACCAGATTCTCATTATTCAGCACACGCTCTGTCCCGAATAAATTACCTACATTAGCATCTGCCGCTGCATGAATAAATACTTTCACAATCCCCTTATTCTTTCCTTCAAGAAATTTTGAAACTGAGTCTATGGTTGAATCATCATTAACATTCATATTAAAAGCAACAACTTCAGTTCCATTTGACCTCAACTCATCAAAACGCTTTTCAATCTCATGCATTTTTGACCTTCTGTCTTTATGAACAATAATCAAATCAAAATTATTTTCAGACAACAACTTTGCACATGAAAAACCTATTCCGCCTGTTCCGCCTGTAATTATTGCTATTGGTCTCATAGATAATCCCTTAAAAAATTAATTATTTTTAAAGTTAATATTTTTTCACTAACAAATTCAGGATCAATGATTATTTTTGATCAACCACCAAAGAACAAATTAAAAAATATGATAATTAACTTGTAATTATTTAGGTGGTTTTAGAAAACGATAGTTTAATAAGGTAATAAGGTTGAACTTGTTGTGTTAATTCTTGTGCTATTAAGGTTTAACATAAGAAAATAAGGTTTTTATTCCTTCTTAAACCTTATTATTTTTCGACCTTAACAGAAATATAAGACATCGTAGAAACAAACCTTATTACCTTATTTTTTGAAGAAAAGGAACTATTGATAAAATGTTGTAATATTCGATGTTTTACTCAAAGGAGATGACAATAATAAGAGAAACTCTGATAACACCTAAATATTTACATTAACTTTTTGAAAACAAGCCACGGATTTATAATAAACGATCTCAACAATCAGACATAAAAAACTTATTCAGGATTCAAAAAAGCAGTTTTTACTGCACAGTGCAGCATATTATTCCCTATCCTTTTCATTTAACAGCAAATCTTTTATTTTATTCATTCTTAAATAATTCTTAAAGCTGCTGATTGTCTGATTTTCAATGTCTTTCAATTCAGAATCATTTAAATCTTCAATAAAGCAAGTTGGGTCTTCGGCAAAGACATTACCTGTTTTATAATACGACATTACCCTGCATCCGCCACAGGTGTTTGTAAACCTGCAACTACCGCATTTCCCGTCAAGATTTTTTCTGTCAATAATTTTCACAAACAATTCCGATTCAAATAATATTTCCTTTAAAGGAGTTTCCATAACATTACCACCGCTGACATGGTCGGCAAAAAGCGGGCAAGGCGAGACTTCACCTTCAGGATTAATTGAATAATACGAACCTACCCAACATCCTACACTTGGATTCAGAGGTATCTGATCCTCGCTAAAGTCCTGTCCGGTAAGCTCTGTATATACTTCGGGAGGTAACATATAGGGAACGTAACTTATCTGTCCGTTAAAGTATTTTCTTAATGCAGGATGAAAATATTCTTTCAGCGATTCCTTATTTATCATCAGGTTCTCTGCCGGACAATTACGCGGAACAAACGGGATACGGTTAAACGGGAGAGCAAGATCTTTGATACTTTTTACTGTATTTTCAAAAGAATGCTTGTTAAACTCCCCGATTGTAACACACATGTTTATTTTTATACCATACTTGTTAATTCTTTCAATCGCCTTTATTACGTTTTCTGTTTCCGTATCTCTTGTATTTTTGTTTTCCGGATCAAAAGAATTTATTCCCAACGAAATAATAAGATTATTGCCCAGAAGAGACTTAAGTTCTGCCAGTTTACTATCCGACAAAGTGCTTCCGTTACTGACTACCCCGATTATAAAGCCAAGTTCATTTGCTTTTTTTAATATTTCAATATGATCTTTCCTGAGCAAAAATTCGCCTCCTGAAAAATCAATAAATTTTGTACCCAGTTCCCGTGCAGGCTCAAGTATTTTTGAAACAACAGAATCGAAGTCAAGATCTGTGTATTTCTTCTCTTTTGACGAACCTGTTGAGCAGTATTGACAGGAAAAATTACAATTTCTTGTAGTTTCAAAATACAGAGTGTGAAATTTATTCATTTTACAGCAAATTAATACATCGGCCCACTAAATCAATAATGGTTTGTATGTGCAAATTTACTTATTTTTTTGTATTTTTGCTTATCATTTACGTTTAGCCGGAAATTAGCATTATATGGATTCAGCAAATCAGCTACTGATAAAAAAAATAATTGAGACATTACCGTATGGCGAAGGTTTCAGATTTGTTGATGATATTTCATCAATTGATGAAAACAGTATAACAGGACACTTTACTTTTTCGGGAGAGGAAGAATTTTACAAGTCTCATTTTTTGCATAAACCCGAAACTCCCGGCGTAATTTTAATAGAAATGATAGGGCAAATAGGCATGGTTTGCCATTTGATTTATTTAAGCAGAATATACGAAAAAAATGTAAAGTTCCGGCCTCTCCTGTCCAATGTCGAAGCTTCTTTTTTTATGCAGGTTAAAGCCGGTGAAAAGCTCACGGTTAATTCGGAAAAAATATATTTCAGAAACGACATATTAAAATCCAATCTTACTTTACTTAATTCAAAAGGCGAAACCTGTGTTTTATGTAAAGCTCAATTACAACTGGTAACAGATTTATGAAAAAGAGAAGAGCAGTAATTACAGGAATGGGTATTGTAGCTCCAAACGGAACCGGGATAAAGGAATTCGGCAGTAGTTTGCGGTCTTCTTCATCGGGTATTACATGGATTAAAGAACTTTCTGATTTAAACTTCAACTGCCAGGTAGGCGGGTTATGCAAAATTGAAAACAGTTCAATTAAAGAAAAATATCAGGAACTTAATATCCCTATAATCAGCAGGAGTACTTTATTGCTTACTGAAAGCTGTCTCGAAGCACTTAAAGATGCCGGTTTATCCGGGAAAGACAATCATCTTGTTAAAAATGCAGATATAATAATCGGATCTGTTGTCGGGCCTGCAGATATCTGGGGGGAGAAAGTAATTGATTATGTTGACAAAGGAAAGCATTTAAAACTTGGTAGCTATGCTTTTGAACAGATAATAAATTCGAGTCCGGCAGCAATGTTATCAGGATTGTTAGGAACAACCGGCAGAGTAATATCTAATTCATTAGCCTGTGCCAGTTCTACAGAATCAATAATAGAAGCCGCAAATAAAATAAGATTTGAAAATAAAGATATTATCATTGCCGGAGGGGTTGAAGCTTATTCAAAATACTACTGGGCAACAATGGATGCAATGCGTATCACATGTTCAAATTTCAATAACGAACCGGAAAAAGCAAGCAGACCTATGAGTGCATCTGCACGTGGATTTATTCCTGCCGAAGGTAGTGCCGTTTTAATTATCGAAGAATACGAACATGCAAAAGCCCGGAATGCTCATATTTATGCCGAAATAGCCGGAAGCAATGTTAACTGCGGCGGGCAAAGAAACGGCGGCAGTATGACAGCTTCAAATTTTGAGCAACTTGAAAGATGCCTTTCCGGCGCAATATCAGATGCCGGAATTAATCCTGAAGCAATTGACTACATCTCGGGACATCTGACAGGCACAAAAGCTGACGTTTCGGAAATAAAAGCATGGAAAAACTTAATGCCTGACGGAAATTTATTTCCTTACATAAATTCTGTAAAATCTCTCATAGGACACACTTTGGGAGCTTGCGGAGCTATCGAAGTAATTGCAATTGTAATTCAAATGAAAGAAAATTATATTCACGGAACATCAAATTGTGAAGACCTGAATCCTGAAATAGAAAACCTGATATCCCGTGAGAAAGTTCCTGAAGAAGCTGTGTATAATTTCAGGATAAACTACGCGGCAAAAGCTAATTTTGGGTTTGGAGATGTAAATGCCTGTTTAATTTTAAAAAATTTAAATGAATAAAAGAGTTGTAATAACAGGTCTTGGAATTGTTGCCCCCAACGGGACAGGTATCCCGGCTTTTACACAGGCTATAAAACAGGGAAAGTCAGGAATCAGATATATACAGGAACTTGAGGATTGCAACTTTTCATGCAGGGTTGGCGGAGTGCCGGACATTAGTTCGGAAGAGTGCATGGCAATTCTTGAAAAATACCATCTTACCGAATCAGATATTGCAATAAAATACGCTGTTATTGCCGGGATTGAAGCATGGCTTTCGGCATCGCTGGAAATTCCCGACTATTTTTCCGGTGAAACAAACGACAACTACGGGGCTGTAATAGGTACAACTTCGGGCGGAATGGAAATATTCGCGAGAAAACTTATCCCGTTTGTAACTGCCGGAAACATAAAAAAATTAGGCAGCCAGATAATTGAAAATATTATGCCAAGCGGTTCAACAGCCGTACTTTCACACATATTAGCCCTATCAAATCAGATTAACACGAACTCATCAGCTTGTGCAACCGGAACAGAAGCAGTTGCTATGGCTTACGAAAGAATAAAATCAGGGAAATCGGAGTTGATGCTTGCAGGCGGCACAGACCCGTATTCACCTTTTTGCTGGGCGGGATTCGACTCGATGAGAGTTTTATGCAGAAACTTTAATGATGCTCCCGATAAAGCAAGCCGTCCGATGAGCGAATCAGCAGCAGGTTTTGTCCCCGCGGCAGGAGCCGGAATATTAATTCTGGAATCATTGGAGCATGCTCAAAAGAGAAATGCCCGAATATTTGCAGAAATTACAGGTTGTCATATTAATTCCGGCGGACAAAGAAACGGTGGCAGCATGACTCTTTTCAATCCCGAAAAAGCGGTAAAATGTATCGAATCTGCGATTTCTGATGCAGGCATAACAGGAAAAGACGCAGATCTTATTTGTGGACACCTGACAGGAACAAAAGCCGACCCTGACGAAATTAAAATATGGAAAAAAGCATTAATGCTTAACAACGATTTTCCATACATAAACTCTCTTAAATCTATGACAGGCCATTTAATAGGAGCTGCCGGAGCTGTCGAATTAATTGCTGCCGGACTTCAGCTATACCATGGTTTTATCCACCCAAGCCTTAACTGTGAAGATATTCACGAAGATATCGCAGACACATGGCCATTGGATAAAATAGCTTCCGAACCTGATTTTGACTACAATCTGAAACACGTTGTAAAAGCAAGCTTCGGGTTTGGAGATGTTAATGCCTGTGTTGTGCTTAAAAAGTATGATTAAAACCTGTCGGGTAAGAAAAACAGTTCGTGACATTTTTCGGCCATTACCTCGGGCGAATGATTTAAAACAGCCACTACTATTACTGATGTGGATAATTTTTCAAGCTGTAAATAAAAATGATTGCTTTCAAAATAATCAGGAAGTTTATTCATGATTATTCCAAACTTCTCGTCAAATTCCTTTTTCTTTAAATTTGCCGTCTCTTCATCATCGTACATCATAATAAGTTTTGAATGCACATTACTGTTAATTCTCTTTTTGATTTCAGGTAAGATATTGCATCCCAGATCAAACTGCTTTCTAAAATCTTCTCTCTTTTCCGCACCAACAATCCATTCATCAATTTTGCGGATTAACTCAAGAAATGCTTTATAATTTTGCTTATGAAGGTCTGAGCTGATATTAAAAACACAGCTATTATAAAAATCCTTTAAAGATTTTAACTCTGTACTGCCAAGCGACCACAATGCAGAATTAAAAGCCCCGGAAACATGTACAAAATTCAATGAATAATTTTTCTCATTGCAAAATTTTACCAGATCAGGAATTTCAAATCTGTTAATCTGCAAAGGACAAACCGGGATATGCAGTCTGCGGGATCGTTGGTTTAAATATTCTGCAAAATATTTCATATTTTGCTTTACTGTTTCAAAACCGGCATTAACTCTTATTGACTCATACACCTCTTTTGATACAGCATCGAATGACAGGTTTATTTTAAATTTCCCGCGACTGAGGATATCCTTAATTTTTTCGTTCAAAACGGTTCCGTTTGTAACCAGAGATATTTCACAATCAGGATTTATCTTTATTATGTCTTCCCAGATATCGTAATATAATTTAATCAAAAACGGTTCCCCGCCTGCAAAAACCACTTCCTGCAAATGCGGGATAAAACGTTTAAACTCTTCTCTAAAGCTATTCCCAAAAATTGATTCTACGGGAGGTAAATTCTCAATATTTTTCCGGATGCTGGAAGAATGATTGCCGTCACACATAATACACTCAAGATTACAGGTATTTTCAAGAGCGAGCTCAATCATTCGCGGCATTTTTTTATTCAACCTGTAAACATCGTATTGTGGAATTTTTATACTCTCAAATTCTCCGTTCAGAAATGAATTTTCACAAGTTTTACATCCTGCCGGAAAAATATTCTTTTTTATTTGTTTCCGGTAACTTTTAAAAACCGCTCCTTCCCAGATATTCTGCAAATTACTGACCGGATACAAATCATCCATATCTTTGTTATAACAGCATGGAGAGACTCTTCCATCCATACTTATCTTCATAGATACAAAAGGAGCATGACACAAATATTCCGGATTATTTCTAACCGAATTAAGAGCTTTCAACTTATTTTTTTCTGTTCGGGCCATACCTCTTTAGTATCTTTAAGCAAAGTTAAAATTATTAGTCTATTCCGACTTATAAAAATAACCCAGCACGATTTCCAGATCTTCGGGTTTAATCTGCTCCATAACCAACAATATTGTTGCAAACAAATCGGTATCCCCAAGATTTTTATAAAACATTTTCTGAAAAGCAGTATCTCTGGATAACAGGCTATCCGTAATCGCGATATTTCTGTGAATTGTTGCAGTATCAAAGCTTTTAACCTCATCCTTTAAAAACACACCGGTAGCTTTTATCATTTCTTCACGACCAGTAATATCAATCTGCTCATCCGCAACATAATGCTCATACAATTTGTGCATCAATTCTTTTTTCGCCAGCATTTTCTCAAACAAACCGCTGATTATAAAGAGAATATGTGTCTCCGGTTTTTGTACTTCTCCCAACAAAACTTTTGGCAAAACAGTATTGCCGGAATAATAATTAAATTTTATTTCATTTTCACTTACAAAAAGTGCAGGATTTACATAAGCAAGAATTTCAATATTTTTCCCGCAAACCCATAGCTTATCAGACCAATACCCCACTCCTTTCCCCTTGCAATCTACTGTTGCTGTTGATTCAAAAACCGCGTTATTAGCTCCGGCAATAACCAGCGGAATCTGAACAAAACCGCAATAACTGTCCAGAATAGTTATTTTGCACACCGGAGAAATAAGGCTATCTGTAAAAACCGGAAATTCTACAATGCTATTTGGAGGAAGCTTAAAATTACCTGCCGGCCAGTTTACATTATCAAGCAATAAATTATCAAGACTGTCCGAAGCGGAACTTTTGTAAATATTTTCCAGATATGGAGAATATTCTTCAACAAAATTCTGAGAAATGCAAAAGTGCGGATATCTGGTTTCAATGCTGCAAACTGTCAACTGCCCCGAATCTTTTTTTATTTCTTCAACAGATGCTATCCTGTTATTACTGTTAACGAGACAAATCCCGAAGTCAGGGTCCAGCATCATCCATTTTTCTCCGTCATAAACTTCGGGAAACAGGTGAAAATCAAGCAGTTTATTAACTCTGGTTTTATAACCCATTTGCTGCCATATCATGCAAAGCGCGGCAGATCTCACGTCACAAAGCCCATAACCAACTGAGTTAAACAACATACCGGGAGAATAGGTAATTTTCTCTCCTGCCGCATAAGAAGCATGATGAAAAGAAAAATTACCGGCAAATATCCATGCCTGAATTATCTCTTTTTCTGTATTATAACAATCTTCGACAGGAATCTGCTGTATAAAGTTTATCATTGAATCAGGAGAAAACCAGAATAAGTTATTGAGGCTGAATGTAAAATCAAGTCCTGCCCCGCTTGTATCTTCGATGTAAATATACGGCAAAACAGAATCCGGACCGGCTGACTGTGAAAGCTGTATTGATACCTGACTTTCTTCCTTTATAACCAGGCTATCTTTATTATGCCCACAGGCAATCAGAAGCTGTAAAGCTAAAGCAAAAAACAATAAAACCAGACCTCTGTTTCCTGACATTTCTGTAATGTTAAAGGATAATTTTATAAATATTCTTTAAACATGCAATTTATAAAAACATTATATATAATCGGCTAAAACTGTAAATAATTAAGAATGAACTCTACTTTATTGCAAACAGAAATTATTCACGGGAAATTCTGATTTGAAAATGCATAATAAAAATTCCAGAAATAGTCTTTTTGCCCAATGACAAAATACAATTCATTACTCCTGATTTATTATTATGTCAGTAAAGCATAACAAATATTGCACTAATATCAGTACTGTCCGCATAGCTTTCAAAAATCTCACTTGATTCGCAAAGACGTGTAAATTTGTTAATAACTCTTTTTAATACAACATTAGATAAATGATGAAATAAGTTATTTTTGATACGTACTATTAACAGAAATTATGTCAACAGAAACAATCAATGAAAAGCTAAGGCTCATCATAAAAAAACAAAGGCTACCATTACGAAAAGTTTCAGTTTTATTTAACAATGATTTCGCAATTTTGATTAAAATATGAGATTGGACTATTGAAAAATCTCATGATAGCATAACATAATTCTATATTTAATAAAAAAGATAATGGCTCTACCCATTAATACAGATGAAATATTAAACGGGAATACGGTTGAATGGGAACGTATCGAATTAAAAAAAGGATGGAATCCGGAAGATATCATTCATTCGTTGTGTGCTTTTGCCAATGATATTAATAACTGGGACGGTGGCTATATAATTATTGGAGTTGAAGAAGAAAACGGGAAAGCAAAACTCCCTCCGTTTGGATTAAACCCCGATCAATTAGATTCTATCCAGAAAAAAATAATTGAATTATCTTATAAAATAACACCAACCTACATTCCTGTCTTTCAACCTTATTTAAAGAATGGAAAACATATTCTTATTATTTTTTCTCCGGCAGGAGACAATCGTCCTTATAAGGCACCAATAAGTCTTAGTGAAAAGAAACCTGAAAAGGCAATGTATGTTAAACGAGGGTCAAAAACTATCCGTGTCAAAGACGGATCTGATGATGAAAGAAGATTGATTGAACTTACTGCCCGTATTCCTTTTGACGACAGGATAAATCAGTTTGCAACTCTTAATGATTTGAGTTTACAACTGATTCAATCGCATTTGAAAGAAGTTATGAGTTCTTTATATGAAGAAAGTACTAAAATTTCTTTTCCTGATTTATGCAAACATATGCGGATCGCAAAAGGGTCAGATGAATTATTAAGGCCGACAAACGCCGGTTTATTACTGTTTAATGAACATATCCAGAACAGTTTTTTGCCGGAGCTAAAATTGAAGTTGTAATCCATAAAAATGAAGTTGGTAAAGATTATATAGAGAAAATATTTACCGGATCAATAGTACATCAATTAAGGGATGTCCTGAACTATATCAAGAACAATATTATTCAGGAAGAAGTTTTCAAAACGTCAAGAAATGCAGAAGCAATAAGATTCTATAATTATCCTTATCAGGCCATTGAAGAAGCCGTTGTTAATTCAGTTTTTCACAGAAGTTACGAAAGAGAGAACCCTGTCGAAATACAAATTCATCCTGACAAAATTGAAATATTAAGTTTCCCCGGGCCATTACCTCCTGTTAATAAAGAGATGCTTAAAAAGGAACGGGTTGTAGCCAGAGAGTACCGCAATCGTAAAATAGGAGGATTTTTAAAAGAGTTAAAATTAACCGAAGGACGCGGGACCGGGTTGCCGATCATTTACTCAAGTTTGGAAAAAAATGGTTCCCCACCACCGATATTTGAAACCGATGACGATAATTCGTATTTTTTGAGTATCATAAAAATTCATCCTTTGTCTAAATCTTTGGCTCCTATTAGAGCCAAAGATGGAGCCAAAGATAAAATACTAACAATCAGCACTTTAGGTAAAAAAGACAATTATCTTAGGCCTTTTGAGAACCTAGAAGAGAACAAAGTTGAAGACAGTGTAAAAAACTATTTAAGTACAACTACTTTAAACTTAAGCACTACAGATTTCAATATTTTATTGCATTGTATAAAACCCAGAACAAGGGAAGAGATATTCAAATTCATAGCATTATACAACAACAGTAAAAATTTTAACAGACACATTAAACCAATTATTGATATTGGTTGGCTGCAATTAACCATACCCGAAAAGCCAACCAGTAAAAATCAAAAATATGTAATTTCAGAATATGCCAAAAAGTTGATAGCCAACTCCAAAAACATAAATAAAAGGATTGCGGTTGATTCGCCAAATATTGCCTCAGTTGGATACGACAGAGAAAACAGAATTCTTGAAATAGAGTTTCATCATGGAGATGTTTATCAATATTTTAATGTGCCGGGATATGTGTATAATGAGTTAATGAATGCAAGTTCTATCGGGAGTTATTTTATAAATGAAATTAAGAAAAAATATAATTACAAAAAAGAATAATGTATTGAGAAATAATATTGTTCCGAAAAAATAATAAAATCTAACTTTTTAAACATCTTTGCCGGTAAGAATTACCCCTGAATATACACCAAATAGCTCCAACCTCTCCCGACAATTCCAAATCCCAACAATTAATAAGATTAGTTTAAAAAGTTAACCTAATTTTTTTATTTTTGTTAAAAACAATTAATCAATGAAAAACATCAGGGAAAACGTAATAGACGTATTGAAGAAATATACCTTCAATAAAGAAGTCTGGGTTGGATTTAACGACAATACAAATATTATCAGAGATTTAAAAATCAATTCTGCCAGATTAGTTGACATTGTTCTTGATCTTGAAGAGTTGTACGATATAGAAATTCCGGACAGCGATCTGGAAAAGCTCACATGTTTCAGCGATATTATTAAGCTCATAGAAGAGAAAACCAAATAATATTATGCAGGACAAAACCAATGATATCATTCTCGAAATTGCGGTACTCACTTATAACCACAAGGATTTTATTATTGACTCTCTTAACTCTGTTTTAAACCAGACAACCTCATACAATTACAAAATAATTATTCTTGACGACTGTTCTTCTGACGGGAGTTCCGGTCTTATTCAAAGTCTGGCAAATCAGTATCCTGATAAAATAGATTATCACGTTAACGATAAAAACTCAGGTCCGGTAAAATCGGCAATAAAACTGGCGGGTTTGTTAACTGCAAAATATGCCTGCTTTATGGACGGAGATGATTATTGGTGCAATGAATTAAAAATCCAGAATCAGATTGATTTTCTGGAAAACAACGAGGACTTTGCAGGCTGTTTTCACGATGCTAAAATAGAACAGATAAACAGCAGCGATGATATCGACTTTCTTCACAGGACACAAACATACTGGAAGACATACTCACAGTTCAACAGATATTCCGGCATTTTTATGCCCTGGGCATTAATCCAGAGAAATATTATTCCAACCGCGTCTCTTATTTTCAGAAATCCCGGGCTTTTAAACTTTTTAGAAAACTATAAAGCTTCTGAATTATCATTAAGCTGGGCTTTACATCTTGAAATTATAAAAAACAGCAAACTTAAATATTTCAACGAAATTTGGTCTGTGTATAATGACCACTCCGAAGGGATTTCAAAAAAGCACAAAATTTCAACATTCAAACTGAATAATATTTTAATACTTGAAAGTTTGCTTGAAGATAATTACTGGAAATATTATTCAGCAGATATTTACCGTAGTATATGCACAGAATACAGGTTTTTGCTTAAATCTCAGGAGATTTTAAGTCTGGAAAAACCAGAATTTAACAGGCATCTGCGAAAATATAAAAGCTATTTAAAGCTCATGCTTAAATCAGATATAAAACAACTAAAAGAAGATCATATTAATGTGCGGAATAACGGGATGGTGGACTAAAGACTATCCCATTAACCGGGAGCTGTTTGACACGATGCGTGATACTCTGACACATCGTGGTCCTAATGGTTACGGCTCATATTTTTCCGAAAACAACAACATTGCACTGGGACACAGACGTTTATCATTTCTGGATTTAAGCGAAAGCGGAAAACAACCGTTGTGCAACGAGGACAAAACAATATGGCTTACCATTAACGGAGAAATATACAATTACATTGAATTACGTGAAATTCTTAAAGCTAAGAATCATATTTTCAAATCAGACACAGATTCCGAAGTCGTTATTCATGCTTATGAAGAATGGGGAACAGACATGATCAACATGCTGGAAGGTATGTTTGCATTTGGCCTCTGGGACGAGAAAAATCAAAAGCTTATCCTTGCAAGAGATAAATTCGGAATAAAACCGATATATTATTTTATTGACAATCAACAGGTTATATTTGCTTCTGAAATAAAAGCAATAATTAAAAATCCTGATATTAAACGTGATATCGATTACAACTCGCTATGTGAATATTTTATTTACAGATATGTTCCCTCTCCAAAAACTATTTTTAAAAGTATTTATAAAATTGAACCCGCACATTTTATTACGATATCCGCCGGATTAAAAGTTGACAAAACAGAATATTACAGATTAAAAACTGACAATTGCAGCACAAATAGACGAACACTTGTAAAAGAAACCGACAAACTAATTAAAAAATCTGTAGGTATTCATATCCGCAGCGATGTAAAAGTAGGATCATTTTTGAGCGGAGGTTACGACTCAACTTTATTGGTAAAATACTTTTCTGAATTTGAAAAAGGTTTCAACACCTTCTCTTTAGGTTTTGAAAACTGGGACAATTCCGAGCACCTTTTTGCAGAAACGGTTTCAAAAAAATTTAAAACGGTACAACATTCCGAAGTTCTCAAAGATTCAAGTCTGGAAATACTTAACGATTTGATGTATTTTTATGACGACCCTATTGCCGACATATCAATTATTCCGACATATCAGGTTTCCAGGCTGGCTTCAAAGTACAATAAAACTGTTTTATCGGGCGAAGGAGCCGACGAACTTTTTGCAGGTTACACATGGCACAGAGAATACCTGTGGCATATTGACCGCAAAACTCTTAAAGATTCAAAAAAGTGGGGTTGGAATTTGCCGGTAAATAATTTTGATATTGATAGTTATTCCAAAGCAATGGCTATGGGCAATTTTGATACAGATGGACTAAAAACATTGCTGAACCCGAATCTGCATTCATTTATTCCCGAAGATGTAACTGCCTTTTATGCCGGTTTCTACAACAAAAATATTCCGGCGCCAAAACGCTTTCAGATAATGGATATAAAATGCTTTATGGGAGAACTTGTTTTAACAAAAGTTGACCGGGCAAGCATGGCCAATTCTTTAGAAGTAAGAGTGCCTTTTCTTAACTCGGAGATTTGCGAAAAAATGTTAAGCCTTTCGCCTGAGGCATACTTTGACAAAAAAAAACAAAAAATAATTATTTACAAATTGTTAAAAAAAGACTTACCCAAATCAATTCTGAAACGTAAAAAACAAGGCTTTACAGGACCTGACAAATATTACATGAACTTTGACTGGTATTCCGCTACACTTAAAAATTCAAATCTGGTAAAAGCCGGAATAATTAACGCGGAGTCAATAAAAAAATACATAGAAGACAAGGATCATTGGAGATTGTGGAAGATTGTTGTATTAGAAAAATGGTTTGAAAAATGGATATGTAACACAGAAAAAAATGCTTTGGAAGAATAAAATAAAACCAACTGTTGAGAAAGAAGTTATTGATAAATACCTTGAATTCAGTTCGGGGAAATTACCGGTTTGCAATGCTCCTTTTTCATCACTTTATTTTCATCCTGACGGAGAAGTCGGGTCATGCTGTTTGAACAAAACATGGTATTCTCTCGGTAAGTATCCGGGACAAACACTTAGCGAAATTATTAATTCCAGAAACCGGAAATTACAACAAAGATACATTGCTAAAAATAACTTATCTCTGGGCTGCAACATTTGTAACGAAAATCTTAATTCCGGTAATTTCGCCGGAGTAATGGCCTTCGATTACAAAAATCTGAAACCGGATAATAAAATACGTAGAATCGACTTTGAACTGTCAGACTTTTGCAATTTTAACTGTGTTATGTGCGAAAGAGATAAATCGGACAAAAAAATAATTTATGATGATGCTTTCATTAAAGAATTGTACCAGTATCTTATAAAACTGAAATCGACAAACTTTCTGGGTGGTGAACCTTTTCTGATTAAGATATATTATAAAATATGGGATATCATAATCAACGAAAACCCGGAATGCAATATTAATATTCAAACCAATGGCAGTGTTTACAACGAAAAGATAGCAGAACTTGCAAAAAACAAAAAAGTTTTCATTTCGTTATCAATTGATTCTGTAAAAAAAGAAACTTACGAATTTATCAGGAAGGGCAGCGACTTTAATTTAATAATGAAAAACTTCAGCCTCTTCAATTCTGCTATGTCAGAAAAAAAACACAGCATGTATATCTCGGTCTGTCCTACAGTTTACAATTACAAAGAAATTCCCGACATCGTAAAGTTTGCAAATGACAATAAATGTCGTATATTTTTTAACAGGGTAATGTCTCCTTTAAACATAAGCCTCGAGAGCAGAACAACAGAAGAGTACGATAAAATCTTAAATATTTATGAATCAGCGTATGAGAATATGCCTTCCGATAAATTAGCAGGCATTACCAACAAAAGGACATTCAACGATTTTATCAACTTAATCCGATCGCTCCGGCAAAAATCTGCTACTGACAATAAAGTTTCCATTTCGTGTGACTATGTAAGAAACATTATTAAAAACAGAAAAAACGAAACCAATAAAAATAAAATAGAATTAATCGAAGATGTCCTGGCCGAATATTATAACGACTGGAAAATATCTCCGCGAAAAACCGGATTATTAGCCAGCGATTTCTTCTGGCAGGATTATGAAAACCTGTTCGAAACAGACAAGTCTGCTACTGAAATTATTTCAATAATTAAAAACTTTCTTGAACTGGAGAACAACAATGTTCCGCTGGAATAAAAAATTAAATAATATTTGTATTTTTAGAGCTAAATTTTTAGAATGAACACTTTTGTTTTTGTCGTATGCGGAGGCCGGGAACATATCGAAGAATTAAATTTTTCGCTGAAATTTTTACGCCATTACTCAAAAAACAAGATAGTTGTAATAACAGACTCCGGACGTAACGAAATAAAAATTGATCATAACAA
Source organism: Bacteroidales bacterium (assembly GCA_003249955.1). Classification (GTDB taxonomy): domain Bacteria; phylum Bacteroidota; class Bacteroidia; order Bacteroidales; family ML635J-15; genus Bact-19. Next base: position 63,470 of record QKHS01000017.1, read on the forward strand.
TATTATTGACATAGAAACCCCGCGGGAATTTAACAACCATCAGGCAAGTATTTATCTTAAGACTTCTATAAACAAATTTCTGGAAAAGGGCAATAACTACTGTTATCTTGATGGCGACATTGTTGCTGTTGACCCAAAAGTTGATGAAATATTTAATCACTTTGTAAGCCCTGTTTCTTTTGGCTCAGATCACTGTAAAATAAACGAGTTCAGTCCGCATGCAATAAACTGCAGTTGCGAAGAAGAAGTAATTGAAAAAGAAAAATTCTTCAATTCAAAACTGGCTGAACTATTCGGAAAAATAAATCTATCTGATGAAATAATAAAAAAACAATCCGAAGAACTTCTTTCTGTTTTCAAGAAGTACAGTGCAAAACCTGTAAAGCATTTGTTTAAAACCACCAGCTATTTATTGAAAAGATATATTATTCCTTTGAAATCGTTTAAATTACAAGGATATAAATTCAATAAAAAGAACAGATGCTGGTACAACAACAATGGTAATATCATATTGTTTGACTATGGATTTTATGAAAAAAAACTGTGGCAGATTTCCGGAATAAGATTTAATAAAAAACAATCTTACTGGGAAGACAAAGCAGGAAACAAGTACGAATTCAAGGCCCCTGTCTGCGACCATTTAACAGAATACATCAGCAAAGAATATAATATTAATATTGACAAAACCTGGCAACACTGGAATGGCGGAGTTTTTCTTTTCAACGATTCGTCAAATGATTTTCTTAACTACTGGCACGAACAAACAATAAAAGAATTTTCAAATCCATATACAAAAACCAGAGATCAGGGCACACTGGCTTTAACCGTCTGGAAATTCGGATTACAAAACCACCCGACAATTCCGCAGGAATTCAACTGGATAACCGAATATGCAAATAATGATATTGCCTGGGACAAGAACAAGGGATATACACGCGATGGTTTTAAAACGACCTTCCATCCTGCCCTGTTGCATATTTATCATGAATGGGGAAACAAAGACTGGAGCATCTGGAAATCAGTAGCATCATTTCCGGTGGCTTCGGGAGCCTCAGCCACCGGAAATGATGATTCCGTTATCTTATAAACAGCTCAACTCAAATCTCAGAATTATCATTTGAACCATTACGCACATCATTACCATTTTTATCTTCATTGTTTTTAGCACCCATATTTTCAGTATGGACAGAACTCTTGTCTTCCGGGTGGGTGAAATTATCGTTTTCAAGATAGTTGATGTCATCTGTTTCAAGGCGACTGAGCGTCTCACTTTCAATGTAGCTGAGGCTCCCGGTATCAAGGTGGCTAAAGCCCCCGAAGCTACCGTTTCTTATATCCCTGTAAGCCATTGCTAATTCCGGCAATTTTTCCGGATTTCCCGAAATCAAAGCTTCTTTCTTTTTACGTGACCATCCCTGAACCTGCTTTTCTCGATAAAATGCGTAGTCAATCCGTGGGTAAATCTCAACATAAACCAGCTTAACCGGCAAGTGTTTCTTTGTATGATTGGCTCCTTCCCCGTTAAGGTGTTGCAGAAAACGTCTTGCCAGATCAATAGTACTTCCTGTGTAATATGACCCGTCGGAACATTCCAGAATATACATGTAACCCTGCATAAAAAATATTTTAATACATTATAAAACCACTGCTATTAATATCCTTATACACAATATGACTGAGATGCATCAACAACAGTGGCTGAGGTTCCTGCTATCAAGGTGGCTGAGGCTCCCGAAGCCACCGTTATTGAAGCCACCTCTCCTCATTCTCCGCTTTAACACAAACGGCATCAGGCTTCAGTCCATTTTCTTTAAAAAAGCCGGCATATTCTTCAATATCTTCAGGTCTTCCGACCAGATCCGGCGATACAATACAGATTTTAAATCCCATATCTTTCATTTCCAGAAAGTTATTTTTTGTCAATGGACTTTTATTAAAACAATCAACCCAAACCCAATCTGCAAGACCTTTAAAATTTCGTACAGTTTCAAAACTCTCAAGTTCAGAAAACCTCACTGCAAAATTTTTGATCCCGTTCATTACCATTTTATTGATAATTGCAAAAGAGCAATCCAAAAAGAAATAGTCTGTAATTTTATTTTTTATCAATAACTTTATAACGTCAAACTCAACACCTTCACTTTTTATATTAAGTATAAGTGTTTTCGATTTATAACTTCCGAGATATTCACTTAACAAAATTCCTTTTTTATAGGGGGCATGAGATATTTTCAGTTTTCTGCCTGCTTCACGAACATCTATTTCGGCTCCGTTATTAAGATTAAGCCTGTCTAATTCAGAATATGTATTAACTCTGTGATTAATTATTACCATAAACTTTTACCTCCGTTTTTTTAATTCGAAACAATATTTTATCATTTTAAGTGAAAGATTAATTCTGGAAAAAAAACTTTTATTCCATTTTGATTTACCGGCAATCCGATCAGAAAAAACTACAGGAATTCTAAAAAAACTGTATCCGTTTTTTAAAGCGATATAGTAAAAATACAAATCAAGTCCCCAATGTTTGGGAGGCTCTGATATAATATCCAACAATTTTCTGTTAAACATATTAGGCTGAGCGTTTATTTCAGATAAATTTTGTCTCAGGACAAGCCTTACCAGAATCTCCATTCCCCTGCTGAATACATTTGCAATTAGTGACCTGCCTGCTCTGGCTCCTTTAACAAATATCAACCCGTCATCTGAATAATCTCTGCAAATATCAATTGCTTTTATCATATCTGCAGGATCTGTCTGCATATCGGCATGTGTCCATCCGGTCCAGTTACCATTAGCTACTTTTAATCCCTGCATAATTCCATAACCATAACCCTGATTTTCTTCAACCGTTATGTATCCGGCAAAATGATAATCCGCGATATTATTTTTTAAAAATTGCTCTGTCTCATCTGTAGATCCGTTGTTTACCAAAATCAGCTCGGTATCATCAGGATTGATGATATTGCTGAACCTGTCCAGTATCATTTTCAGGTTCCCGGACTCATTGTAGCATGGTAATATGACAGAATATTTTATCATTTATTACTTACGGGCTTTATCCAACATTAGTTTTACTTCGGCAAAATCGCTGTTTAGTTCAAAACCTTTCCATAAATAACTTGTCCAGATGTTAAACGCTTTATCCAAATCGCCTTTAACCACAAACCATGTAACATGAGCAGCAGCAATTCCATGCAATTTCGTTTTGGATGCAATACCTAGGCAGTACTTAAATGCTTTGTCTGCAATATCATCACTGACTGACATAAAATCCATATTATAAAGACTTTCAGGCAATGATTCTTTTAGCAAAAACACAGAGCCTCCCCTGCCCGGCACATCATGAATATGCCTGCAATACGGGTTACACAGATAAATTATAATATGTACCCATGGTGTAAGATAATGATCAAAATCCTGATGGTAGATAAGTGATTTTCCCGGGATTAAACTCCTGTAAAACTTATCCAGAACAACTTTGGCAGTTCCGGGTTTTTTCATGGCATCTACCAGTAAAAACTCAATTTTATCTCCGTTCCATCCGGTTTTAACCAAATCCGTAACCGGCTCAACCAAATCAGCATATAATTTCAGGTAGTCTCTGAATAAATCGACAAAACTATCTCCCGGCTTTAGCTGCTTTTCATGCTTTGTGCCGGCAACATGTTTCTCCAGCGACTCATCCCAATAAAAAAGATCGTATGCAAATATCTGTTTACCGTTAATTCCTGCTTTTTTGTTTTTTCTAAGGCCGGATGCCAGCGACAAA
>QKHS01000008.1 GCA_003249955.1 Bacteroidales bacterium
TTAAGTCTCCTCAAATCTGTGAACAGCAGAGCCTCAATGTTCTCTGTATCTGAAAGCCTGAAGTTAAGCCATTTTTGATAAATTTTAACAACGGCATAGTTATATGAAAGAGAATCTGCTTCAACCGGAAATTTTGTAAAAGACGAAGCATCGGCAAGATAAGCTAATTCTGTTATTTTGTCATTTTGAGAATTCCGGCCTCCATAATAGTCATCGTAATAGTAATAATCATAATAACCGTAATTGGAAGAAAGTCTGTTAATTGCATTGTATGCAACAAAGTCGTATAAAGTAGGTATTTGTTTTTCCGATTCTTTGGCGTAGATGATAAAATCTTTATATTCATCAATATTAACCTGCTTTAAATTATCGTCCAGAGCAAGCATGTAATTTTTAATTATCTGGTCCTGAAAACGGGTTTTGTCCCATGTCTTTAAATCGGTCATTTCAAAATTGAAAGTTACCGATCGCTGATTTATCAGATAAGAATTATTCGTGTAATAGTCCGCGTACATTGTTGCTAAAAGCATGTGCAACATTGCTTTTGAAACACCGCTGACTTTGGGAATTTCTGATTCCAGTTTTACAATCGCTGTTTCGTAACCATCTTCTTCCAGAATGTTTGTGTACTTAATTCTGTAAATTGTCGATTTAATTATTTGTTTGTCGTTTTTTTCAGAAAGAGCAAGATTGTAAATTTCTTCCACTTTTTCCAGAGCTGATTTTGGCAAAGCATCGGATTCTAACTTATCTACTTCTTCCCAAAGTTTTTCATATTTGTCAGGACCTGCAATATTAAGGTCTGTAAATGAAAAGTTATTCACAAATAAAAACGGCGTTAGTAAGAGCGCCAGCTTAAAAAACATTGTATTCATAAGATTCATTTTTTATTAATGGTTTGCTAGGATGTCAGGATTAAAATAATTCCATAAAAATAAGAAAAAATATTAAATTCAAATATGTAATTTGTTTTGTGGATTTTAATTTCTTGGTTTATTTTAAGCAATTTGTTGCTCCTGGTAGAGAAATAAAATGTTTTTGCCTAATTATATGTTTGATAAACAATGTTAGAATATGTTAATAATGAGATAATGTAAAAGCGATATAATCTCTGTTTATTAATTATTATATTAAAAAAATAACTAATAAACACTAAAAAATTTTAATAATAATTAGTTATTAAAATATTTGTATAATACAATTAAAAATTATATTATTGCATTAAATATTACATTTAGGGTAGAGTAACCCAAATAATAAAACATTATTCAGTATCTGAGAATTGTTCAAATTCATCAGGAAGCAGCGCTATGATTTCTAACAAAGAAGAATGGTATGTAGTTCATACATTACCGGGAAAGGAACAGGTCGTTTATGACGGTTTGGTCAGGAGAGGATTTTTGGCATATTTACCGTTGGTTTCAAAAGAATATAACAGAAACGGGAAGGTAATTTTACGTAAATGCCCATTAATAACAAATTACGTCTTTGTGAACATAATGGAAAGCAGACTGTCCCAATTGAATTTTATTGTTGGCAGTAAACAATTATTATGTTTTGACGGCAATCCCGTAACAGTAACTGAAACGGAAATAGGTTGGCTTAAGAAACTTTGCATGCATAATCCTTTACCACAGGTTACCGGGAATTACAAAAAGGGACAAAAACTCAGAATAACAGGAGGGGTGTTAAGTGGGATAGAGGGTGAAATAATAAAATTGGGGAATCAGTCAAAGATTGTAATTTGTTGTGGATTGCCGGGGTATAGTTTTGAATTGGATATTGAGGACAAAATGTTCGAGATTTTGAATTAATTTACTATTTGTACATGGAGATAGACTCCTTTACGAGGTTTTAAAAATTACAAAAGACAAATATATTTACTGTGAAAAACGAAAATAATACATGGTTTTCGGAAATAAAGTGGTGTTTACTGGTTTGTTGTTTCTTTTTTACATTGTGCTCTTCTTATGCTTTAGGAAATAAAGACATTACTCAAAGTGAAATTATCAAATCAACAAAAAAAAATTTTAAAGACTTTAAACGGGCTAAGTCCTTAAAAACTATTTTTTATCATAATGATTCTGTTAAGCTGGTAAATAAATTTATTCACCAGCAACATGAATTAGTCAAGGGTAAAGGGAAAAAAATTTATCCATATAAGTCAGAATATGATAAAAGTTCTTTAAAAAATATTGCCTATAATGCTTCTACTAAATATAAGCTTGAATATGAAGTTTTTGGTTGGTATCCATATTGGGAACAAGATCTGTATAAAAGTCTGAATTATTCTTTGTTGACAACTGTTGCATATTTTTCGTATGATATTGATCCTGAGACAGGAAACCCAAAGACAGTACAGGATTGGGACTCAGAGCCTTTGTTGGATTCGATAAAAACTAACGGGGTAAGATTTTTATTAACGATTACCTGTTTTGGAAACTCGGATAATCAAATGTTTTTGAAGAATGATTTGGCAATTAAGAATTTAATAGCGCAATTAAAATCCTTACTTCAAAAAACCGGAGCAAATGGTGTCTGTGTCGATTTTGAAGGGATAAGCAGTAGTCAGAAATCTGATTATGGGAAATTTATCGGATTACTTGGTAAAGAATTGAGAAAGTCCGATAGTGAATGCCTGATTTATATTACAGTACCCAGTGTGGATTGGCAGGCTAGTCTTGATTTTGATGTTTTGATTCCGGTGGTAGATGTTTTTGTAATTATGGGTTACGACTATTATGGCTCTGACAGTGATGTGGCAGGTCCAACCGCACCTTCGGAAAGTGGTGAAATATGGGAACCTTTTAATCTAACAAACTCAATTGATTATTATTTAAATAATGGTGTCCCTGCAGATAAATTAATAATGGCTTTACCATACTATGGTGTAATTTGGGATACCCATACCGGCGAAAAGGGGGCAAAAGTAAAAGATTTTATAGGATACAGAGACTATAGTTACTTAAAAGAAAATCTGGAAAATAAAATAGAATCTGTTATGTACGATTCGGTAAGTCAAACGGCATGGTGCAGCTATGTACTTGATAATGAAGGATCGTATTTCAGGCAATGTTGGTTTGATAACGACTCTACAATATCTGCAAAGATAAACCTTATTAAATATAAAAATTTAAAAGGGATGGGTATATGGGCATTGGGATATGACAGAGGATATAATGATTTATGGAAGGTAATAGCGGAGAAGTTAACCAACAAAGATGTCCTGTATAATAATTGTTACAAAAAAGGAATTGCCGGTAAAGATGTGGTTAATTTAACAGCAGATAGTGATACTGCCGTAATAAAAACAAAATTAAATATAATAGAGAATTTGCTTCAGGAGGTAACTGACTACAAAACAATATTGTTATTTATAATGGCTTTTGTCGTTTTGTTCGGAGGACTTGGATTTGTAATAGCTTTGTTTTACCCGGACACAAGGGGGCTGTTTTTTAGTAAAATGGCATATAAAATATATTATGTAAGTCTGGTATTGCTTTCTCTGGTTGTTATATTAAGATGGACAGATGTAATTAACGATTTGTCAATAGCTCTTATTTTGGGTTTCATTATGGGCGCAGTTGCAATATGGTTTATAAATAAAATAATCGAAAAACTGAATAAAAACATGCCATGAGTAATAATTCGTTAGCTGCCGGTAAAGCAGAACTTGCAAAAGGAGAAGCAAAACTGAAAAAACTTGTCGCAAGTGTTAAAAAGATCTTTGCAAAAGGATTTCTTGTGGTATTGTTGATTTTAATATCAGCTATTCCGGTAGCATTAATTATAACATACATAATACAAACATACTGTTCCGCTAAGATTATTGAAGCTATCAGCAAGTTGTCAGATGGCAGGCCTTTATTTATATATTCTTATGCACTAAGCGTTGCCGGTATTTATTTTACAAGGATAGTTGCCGGAGCAATTAAAACTTTAAGCAGCAAGCAAAAAAACAGTTAATGATATCAAAAGCATTAATATTTGTGTCTGACTTTCTGAATCACGAGATTAAGATTACACATGGGATTGATGAGGATCGTGTGGTTATAAGCAGTTTAATTAGCCCTGACGGCAGTATTTCCGAAAGTGTGGAAAATAAGATTGTTATTTCTGTCATAAACTTAGAACATGAAACAGTTGCAAATTCATCAGGTAATTACATTAATGGCGGCAATAACAACTTTGGAAAAGTTTCACCGCCTGTACATTTAAATCTGTACCTTCTAATATCGGCAAACTATAACTCAAATAATTATACAGAGGCTCTTAAGATGTTGTCCACTGTCATCGGAATTTTTCAATCAAACACATATTTCACAAAGCAAAAGAACCCTGATATGCAGAGCCCTCTTGAGAAATTAACTTTTGAAATATTTAATTTGCCGATCAATGAGCTTAGCCATATCTGGAGTGGCATCGGGGCAAAATATGTTCCTTCAATTGTTTATAAAGTAAGGATGATCACGATAAGAGAAGATCTGATTGTTAAAGAAGTTGCCGGAATATCCGGGGTTCAGGACAATTCCGGTATTACAAGTAAGTAATATGTATATAAATTATTATAAATGGATGGCTCTTAAGGTAACAAACAATTACTTTCTTAACGGAGTTTGTCCTTATCTTGAAATGTTGCCTTTACGTAATACCGTTCACCAGATTAAGAACTATCAGATATTGATTAGGAAAGAAAGCAATATGTTTTCATTTTATTCAGGAGTTTCGGCAGAAACAGAGACTTTTTCGCTGAGTGATAGTTTTAACGGAATTACAGATCTTTTTTTTCAGCTTGTATCTGTTGACCCATTATTTTTTAATTACACAGATATTTTACCTGTAAGCGATAATCAATTTTATTATTTCGAAAATTCCATAAATCCGGATAATCTTCAGGTTATGCAACGATCTAAGTTCGTTTCAGGGAAAGATATTGTCTCGTGTAAACCTAAAATATTTAATATTATAATGCCTGATAAAAAGGTGAGTCTGGAAATAAAACAGAACGATGGCCTGATAATTAAATCAGAAATAATAGATGGGAATATTATAAGAAATCTTCTGCTTAATCTTAGCGGATTTGATGACGGGATTTATATGCTGTGGTTAGATAATGAATTGCAGGAAACATTCTTTATGACCAATGAAAATATAGTTGAAAACTGCATCGGTATACTAAGATTAAATATGAAGGAAATAATCTCACAAAATCAGGACAATTTAGAATTTAGCATAGATTTTAATGCACGTTCGGTTTTTTTGCAATACCTTATAGTCGTTCAAAAGTCAAGAAAGATAAATATAACAGAAATGAGCGTGTCAGGAACCGGTGATGATAAGTATGAAGGCCCTGTTGATCAGGAAATACCGGGGGGGCAGCAAGCACAGGTATTTACATCGCCAAATCCTGTATTAATGCAAAATCAGCCGGAAAAGACTCCTCAACTTAAGGTAACATATTCAAACGATTTTTCAGGTAGAAAAAAACAGTTGGAAATAAAGTTGCCGGATCCGGGAGCAGAACAAATAGAAAAGTATAATCATGGAAAAAATGAAGGTTCATTTTTTTCTACAACTATATTTTATGTTTAACCTAAATCAGAAAGTCTTATGAGTACAACAATGAAAACGCCAGGGGTCTATATCCGGGAATTGGATGCCTTTGGAAATGCTGTAGTTCCTGTTCCAACTGCTGTTCCGGCATTTATTGGATATACGGCACAAACTACTTTTAATGGAAAAAATCTGTTGAACAAAGCGGTTAAGGTAACATCCTTAGCTGAGTTTTTAATGATCTTTGGGCCAAATCCTCCGCAGATTCAGTACAAAATAACTGCTAATGTTTTACCGGAGAGGGTAGATGCTTTGCAGAGTCTTGTAGATGCAACTACTGCAATAGTGGCAAAAGCAGGAGATAAAGCTTCGGATGAACAAAAAAAAACAGTTCAGGATGCAACAAATGCCTTAACCAAAGCACAGGCAGATCCTAACATTAAAGCTTTGGCAGATGCACAGGCCGCGTTAGTTGCGGCAAAAGGAGCAGACCCGAATGGCGACCTCGTTGCTGCAATTAAAACAGCTCAGACAACTATTGACACAATTGCTGCCAATGCTTCTTTCTCTGTTAATGGAATGGCTTACAGTATTAAAAATACCACTATTAATTACAGAATGTATAGCAGTATAAAGTTCTTTTATCAGAATGGAGGCGGGGACTGTTATGTAATGAGTATAGGAGCTTATGACTATTCAAAACAGGCTATTACAGACACCACTGATTTTATGAATGCCATAACATTGTTAAAAAAGGAAACAGAACCTACAATGTTGGTTATTCCTGATGTGATAGAAATTATGGATCCTAATGCAGATCCTTCGTCAGAAACATATCTGCAGGATAAATATGCAAATGCGTACTCGCTTCAGAATGAAATGATTAATCATTGTGGTGAGATGATGAACAGGGTTGCTGTTTTGGATATTCCCGGAGGTTATAGCGAACCTCTTGTGGGTACCACAAGCGTGGAACAATTCAGAAACAGTGTTGAACCATTAGATCCTAAATTTAACAGTTATGCCGCTGTTTACTATCCATGGCTGCATACTACTGTTTATCAGACATCTGAAATCTCTTTCGGAAATATTAATAAGGGTTCCTATTCTGTTATAACAGATTTATTAAATATTGAATTTACAGATGCAAAAGGAGTATTAAACCCTGATATTGCAAAAATTATTTCTGCATTTACTTCCGACCCGGCCACTACTCCGCAATTAACTCCGCTTGATAAAGCAGACTTAATATTGCAAAATTTAAGTAAATCGTATCAATTATTGATGAGTGCTATAATGTCAGATATGAATCTTATGGCTCCGAGTGCAGGTATGGCAGGTATTTACACGTCTGTTGACAATAATGAAGGTGTTTGGATTGCTCCGGCAAATGTAGGTGTTCAGAGTACAGTATCTCCTTCAATCAACATAGACCAGGCAACTCAGGAAGATTTAAATATGCCGATTAGCGGAAAATCTGTTTGTGCAATCAGAGCTTTTACCGGTAGAGGAAACCTTGTTTGGGGAGCCAGAACACTTGATGGAAACTCAAATGATTGGCGTTACATTAATGTCCGGAGAACATTGATATATATTGAGCAATCTGTAAAAGATGCTGCAAAGGCTTATGTTTTTGCTCCGAATGATGCCGGAACATGGGTTAATGTACAAAGTATGATAAGTAGTTTTCTTACAGGCCTGTGGAAACAAGGTGGTCTGGTCGGGCCCAAGCCGGCTGACGCATTCTCTGTAAGTGTAGGATTGGGAAGTACAATGACAGGAGAAGATATTCTTAACGGGATTATGAGAGTAGCGGTTAAAGTAGCGGTTTCTCATCCGGCAGAGTTTATCGAAATTACTTTCCAGCAAGAAATGCAAAAAGGATAAATTATTTAAATTAACTTAAAAATAAATATTATGGCAGGAGAAGTTCAAGACAATGTATGGCCTTTACCAAAGTTTTACTTTACTGTAAAATTAGGCTCACAGGATAACACAGTTTCATTCCAGGAGATATCCGGACTAGAAACAGAAACACAGGCTATTGAATATCGGCATGGAGACAGTAAACAGTTTTCCACAATAAAAATGCCCGGAATAGCTAAAACAGGAAATGTTACTCTTAAGAAAGGTGTTTTTGTTAAAGACAACAATTTCTTTAAATGGTATGATGCAATTAAAATGAATACTATTAAGAGAGAAACAGTTACAATTCAATTATTAGACGAAAAGGGCAGCCCTACAATGACATGGACATTGCTTAATGCATGGCCTACTAAAATTTCAAGTCCGGATTTGAAATCAGATGCGAATGAAGTAGCTATTGAATCATTGGAGCTTGCCCATGAAGGTTTAACAATTGCAAATGCTTAATAAATGGACGAAATATATCCACCCGTATCATTTTATTTTCAGTTATCGTTTTCTGACGTTACAGGAAAGGCAGATGCTTCTTTTAAAGAAGTATCCGGAATTTCATTGGAACGGGGAATAGAAGAAATCACAGAAGGTGGGAATCCGTATATACATCGGGTTCCCACTGCTGTAAGATATTCTAATCTGGTGTTGAAAAGAGGTCTGGCAGCGAAGGACTCTGCCGTTGCAAAATGGTGTTTGGATCCTACAGGCGGAGCTTCTTTAGGGCCAGTTTCATTGACGGAAACAATGACGACAAAAAATATTGTTGTGAAATTATTAAATGAGCAGGGGACTCCGCTTAAATCGTGGAGTTTTGTTAATGCCTGGCCCGTAAAATGGGCTATCTCAGATTTCAATTCAATGAATAATGAAATAGCAATAGAAACTCTCGAATTTGCTTATAGTTATTTTAAAATTATTTGATTTGTTTCAGGAATATGGCGATAGAAATAAGAGAATTAGTAATAAAAGTTAAAATTGAGGAATCATTAAACGGAGCAAAGAATACTGATGTCGATCTGGAAAAAATAAAACAATCCGTTTTAAAAGAATGCAAAAAAGAAATCTCCAGACAACTAAACAGGAAGAAAGAAAGGTAATATGCAGGATAAACTAAAAATTGCTGCCTATAAAGATAATAAGTACTCAGGTTCGCCATTATTATCAACAATTGTTATAATTAATCCGGCATCTTATACTCATGAGCATAAAGTAAATTATAGCGAGGATGTTCCGGTTGGGGCTCCCGGTGCGCCTTTAATGTTTAAAGGAATACCGCCGGAAACAATATCTTTTGATATTTACTTTGATGCTACAGGAGCAATAGAAGCACCTAAATCAATGCCTGTAAATAAATTGCCTGTCGGAGCACAAATAACACTTTTTAAAAAAGTATGTTTTAATTATAACGGAGATATACACGAACCAAATTACCTAATTATTAATTGGGGGTCATTAGTCTTTAAGTGTAAACTATCTTCATTAAGAATTGAGTACACCCTTTTTCAAAAAAACGGGATTCCGCTCAGAGCAAAAGCTTCATGCTCTTTTATTAAAGCCATAGATGCAGATTCGTTAGCAAAAGAAGCTAATAATAAATCTCCTGATTTAACTCACTTGATAATAGTTAAACAAGGAGATACATTGCCTCTTATTTGCAATAATATTTACGGAGACCCAGGTTACTACATAGAAGTAGCCAGATATAATAATATTGTAAATTTCAGAAATCTGATACCTGGTTCAAAAATTTATTTACCTCCTATAAAATAAAAATATGCCAAGCTCTCCTTTATCAGAAGAAACCAATATTTTCTCATTTAGTATTCTTTCTGGAGGAACAGAAATTCCTGCTGATTATGAAATAATGGAAATGAATATTACTCATGAGATTAATAGAATTGCAAATGCAGATATAACTTTAAGGGATGGTAGTTCTACTTCACAAACATTCGAAATTACAGATTCCAATGTTTTTAAACCGGGGGCTGAAATTGAAATCAGATTGGGATATCACTCAAAGAATGACACAGTTTTTAAAGGACTGGTAGTGAAGCAATCTATAAAATTTGAAGAAGGAGGTGTTACCAGATTACAGATTACATGTAAAGATAAAGCAGATTCATTAACAAGAAACAGAAGGAATGCTGTTTTTCAGAATATAAAAGACAGTACACTGATTGAGCAGATTATAGGAAGTGTAAGCGGATTAACAGCTGAAGTCACAGCCACAACAGTCGAACACAAAGAAATTGTTCAGTCCGATTCGTCAGACTGGGATTTTATAAATATACGTGCATCTGCCAACGGAATGATAGTAGAGACCAGTGTGGATAAAGTAACTGTGGCAATTCCCGAGGTTTCGGATACTCCCGAATTACAGATACAGTTTGGATATGACATGATTGATTTTGATACTGAAATTGATGTAACAAACCAATATTCCGGGGTAGAATGCAGTGCCTGGGATGTTGCAAGCCAGACAATGATAAAGGCAACAGCAAGCGAACCTTCGATTAATAAACAGGGGGATATAACCGCCTCAACTCTTTCTGATGTGTTGTCTCTGGGTACAAAAAAACTTAGCACATCCGGATCAATGGCTCAGGATGAACTACAGGCATGGGCAGATTCTGAATTATTAAGATTACGTTTGTCACGGTTTATGGGTTCTGTAACCTTTCACGGGTCTGCAAAAGCAAAAATAAATTCTACAATAAAATTAATGGGACTTAGCGACAGGTTTAATGGTAACGCGTATATTACCGGAATTACTCATACTGTAGATAACGGGAGGTGGCATACTAATGCAAAGATTGGACTTTCCCCTGATTCATTTGCAGAGCAAAACACAGTATCAAGCCCTGTAGCGTCAGGTTTGATTCCGGGAATAAGGGGATTGCAGACAGGGATTGTAAAAAAAATTAATGAAGATCCTGACAATGAATTCAGAGTTCAGGTAGAAATGCCTTTATTGGGAGACAATAGTGAACCTGTTTGGGCAAGATTGGCTGCTTTTTATGCCGGAAACGCCATAGGAGCCTATTTTATGCCCGAAATAAATGACGAAGTAATTCTCGGCTTTATGAATGATGATCCCAGATTTCCAATTATTCTGGGAAGTGTATTTAGCAGCAAAATTCCTGCTCCGGAAACTCCGGACGAGAAAAATACAATAAAGACGATAATTACTCAAAGTAAACTGCAACTAAGATTTGATGATGAGAACAAAGTAATCACTGTACTTACACCGGGAGGTAATACGATGGTGTTTAGTGATAAGGATAAAGGAATTACTGTTACAGACCAGAATAGCAACAAAATAGAAATGAAAGACGGGGGAATTACTATTACAGACAAAAGCAGTAACAAAATAGAAATGACAAGTAGTGGTATTACTATAGACAGCAAGTCAAATCTTACATTAAAGGCTGCACAGGAAGTAGAAGTGAAAGGACTGTCTGTTTCTGTAAGCGGAGATCAGTCAGCAACAGTTAAAGGAAGTGCCGAATGTGAGGTTTCAAGTAGTGGACAAATGAGTGTAAAGGGAGCAATGGTAATGATTAATTAGTTATGGAAAAAGAAAATTCATTCCTGGGTCGGGGCTGGAGTTTTCCGCCTACATTTAGCAACACCGGGATAGTTGGTGTTGAGATGGTAGAAAAAGAACTCGATATTGAACAATCTCTGGAAGTACTGCTTAATACCGGTAAAGGAGAAAGAATAATGCTGCCGGATTATGGTTGTGACTTACATTTATTTTTATTTAATTCCATTAATGATTCGGAGATGAATCTTTTACAGGAAATGATAAGATCTTCAATTATTAATTATGAACCGAGAATAGAACTTAATGACGTTATAATTGATCGTTCCGATTTTCAGGATGGCATTATACGTGTAAAACTGGACTATACAGTAGCAACAACCAATACACGCTTTAATCTTGTATTACCATATTATAAAGTTGAAGGTACCGGAATACCCAAATTATTCCATAAACAAATAGCACAAAACATTGCATCCGGAGACAATACGTTATGATTATCAGGAGAAACGGAACCGCAAGAGATAGCAGGTTAAACAAAACTCTTTCAGATAATTCTTTTAGAATCGACCAAAGAGCATTTTGGGACATAATGGGTTACATCTCTTCTTTTCTGGAAAATATTAATTATTACAACATTGAAAACAAAATCAATGGAGACTGGAAAACATTAATTGAAGTTGATCCGGTTATTTCTATGGTAATAATTATAAATACTCCATTGCCTGATTTTGCACATATTGTAAAAAATACAACAGAAACAAAAGATGATTTAACCCGGGGAAAAATAGAATATTTATTAGAATGGTACAGAACAATTAATAACTGGTCTGAAAACCTGTATAATCAGGGAGAAAAAAAATTAGCCGACAAAATTAAAAACGTTCTTTCAGATGTATTGGAATACTATAAAGAAAGCCTGTTACTGCATAAGCAGCAATTTAAACCTAAAACTTCAGGCTTAAAATTATATATGCCCTCACCTCCAAAGCCTACAGAAGATATAGACATAGATAAAGTTATTAATACTTTTCAAAAAGTAATAATTCACATTCAGAAACTCACTAAAATCTATCTGGAAGAAAATATTCTTTCAAGAAACAATCACATGCCAAATAATGCAATGTATATTGCATTTGCTATGCTTTTCAGGAATATACAAAATAATCTCAATTCTCTTTCTGAAAGGCATCTGGATTTTTATTATAAAGATATTCTTATACAGGAAAAAAACCTTGGAAAGCCAACAAGAACAATTGTCAGTTTTGATTTATTGCCTGCAGTTCAATATTCACTAATTGATAAAGGGACTCAGTTAAATGCCGGTAAATTATCCGGAAGTAAAACAGATATTATTTTCGAAACAGCAAAACCGCTAGTCGCTTATCAAATTGAACTTACAGAGTTAAAAACTTTATTTTTCAATACCAGTCCTTATATTAAAGTGGGGACAAATGAACCATTGATATCCTGTGTTTCAAAAAATGATCTGATTGTTGGAAGCAAAGAAATTGCACGAAAGAATGACTGGTTTGTTTTTGGGGCGAATAAGCAGACACTTCAAAATACTATGATTCTTTCGGATAAGACAGCCGATATCGGATTTATAGCAGGATCTCCGGTTCTTTTCCTGAGTGAAGGAAAAAGGGAAATAGTTATCAGGGTAAATATGGATGCTGTTTCTGCAAAAGAAATATTTTGGGAATTGTTAAATCAGATAAAAACCAACAAAAAGATTGGATTGGATATCGCTTTTTTCGAAGTATTTAACCAAAGTCTGAAAGTTTCATATACCACACAGAAAGGCTGGGTAAAATCTGACAATTACTCAGTGGATTTCAGCGAAGAAGAAAACTGTTTTACAATTAACATAGCTCTCGGAAATTCAGACCCCGCTTTATGCCAAAGCCAGGAGATTACAGAAAAGTTAAAATGGCCGTCTGTTAAAGTTGAACTTAACGAGTATGCACCCGTATATCTGTATTCATTTTGGAAAGGATTAAAAATTAATACAATAGAAATTATTGTAAACGTTCAGAGAATAAGGGAATTGTCTTTGTATAACAACGTGGGAAGCATTGCTTTGGGAAAACCGTTTGATTTATTTGGTCCGTTTCCTAAAGCAGGGGCTTACCTTATGATTGGTAAAAGCGAGTTGTTTCAGAAGCAGCTAAATTCCGTTGAATTTAACCTTGAATGGGATTCTGTTCCTTCCGAATACGGAGGTTTTGACACCTATTATGAAAAGTATCAGGAAAATATAAATAATGATTCTTTTAAAGTTCAGGTAACAGCCCTTTCAGACAATTTCTGGTTACCTGTCCAATCCGAAAATATTCCTGTATTTAATTTGTTTGAAACACATAACGTTACAACACCCGAAGGCTATCAAAGTGTTATGTTAAATAACTCCATAACAATTAGCATTGAGCAGCCTGATGAATTTGAAATAATTAAGGATTTTAATTTAAAAGATCCGTTAAAATATAGTGTTTCATTACAAAGCGGATTTTTTAAAATAACACTTACTTCTCCGGCTTATGGGTTTGGAAATGATTTATATCAGAAAGAATTTACTGCAGTCGCAATTCATAATGCAAAAAACAAAGACATCCTTCCTTTTCCGAAAATCCCGTTTGTTCCTAAAATAAAAGGAATTTCTGTAAATTATAAGGCTTCAGACATCCTGACTTTTAACGAGGATTTATCAAAAACGGCAACTATGACGGAATCTGCCGGGGAATTTCTGCATATTACTCCGTTTGGCACCGAAAAAGTTTTAAGCAATTTAAATGTCAGGAAACGAACTTTGGTTTGTGATTTTGAACAAGAAGGGTATTTATATTTAGGCCTAAGCGGAATAAAAGATAATACTACTGTTGCAATATTTTTTCATCTTTTACAATCATGTGCCGGAATAGCTCCTGAGAAGAACGGGTTACTATGGGAATATTTTCAATCTGACGGGTGGGTTGAATTTGAGAGAGGTAATATTATTCAGGATGATACCAATGGCTTTTTTAAATCAGGAATAATTGAAATTCTTTTGCCAAAAGTAAATGAAACAGGAGGAGAAAAAAAATCTGACATATATCGCATAAGAGTATCTGCAAAGAAAGATGCAGCTTTTTATCCGGTAATTAAAGGCATTTACTTAAATGCTGTTGAAGCGGTTTGCTGCATTAATAGCTCTTTGGTAACGGGGAAAGAAATTCCTGCCGGGAGTATAAATAAAATTGCCGGAAAAATTCCGGATGTTAAAAAAGTTCTGCAACCTACAGCATCTTATGGAGGAGTTCCTGAAGAATCAGACGATCTGTTCTATTCAATCGTTAGTGAACGGCTTAGACATAAAGGAAGAGCTCTGTCTGTTCAGGATTTCGAGCAAATAGTTCTTGACTATTATAAAGATGTGAGGATTGTTAAATGTACAAACCTTGATAAACTATTTAATACTGTTCCCGGAAATGTAACGGTTGTTGTGCTGGGAGCAGGCTGGAGTATAACTGAAAAGCAATATTATGATGAAGACCAGCTTAGTCTCATAAAAAACACGCTGAAAGGTTTGTCAGATCCGTTTATAAATATTCGTGTAATAAATCCGGAGGAAGAATATCTTTTAACTAACTGTATTGTAGAATTTGAACCAGAAGATAATGGAGGATATTATCTTAACCTGTTGAATGACAGTATTTCAGATTACCTGTCGCCGATATCAGGCATTGACGAATGTTCAGGAGGAATTGGAGGAAGTGTGGTGCCGGGAATGTTGGCGAGTTATCTGGAAAACCTTTATTTTGTTAAAGGAATAAAAAATCTGACAATAGAGCATATTGTTCAGAAAGAAACAAACAGATATTCTTTAGGCGTTTATAAAAACGGAGAAATAATTACAGCATCAAAACCGTGGTCGGTATTAGTCCCTGTGACAAAGCACCGTATTGTAAGCCAGATAAATAACAATCAAACACCGGATATATTAAATGTCGGAATAGGTAATATGGAAATAGGACTCGATTTTATTTTGGAAGATAACATTTATGTGGCGAAAGAAGATTCGTCTTTTCCTGTAAATAAAGCGCAGCAAACATCTGGTAATAATGTCCCTAACGATGCAATTCTGATAATTAAAAATAAAAACTAATTTATATGGATGGAAAACCATTAAACAGAGATAGTTTAAAATCTTTTTTCAGTAACGGAAACAGACCGGACGAGAACAATTTCGGAAGTCTGATTGATTCTATGGTAAACAAAGTAGATGACGGGATTTCTAAAAATATAAAAGATGGGTTGATTCTTTCTCCTGAAGGAGACGAATCGGATCGATTAGTAAGTTTTTACAAAAAAATACAGGATGATGTGCCTCAATGGAGTATAGAATTGTCTGATGACGGTTCTCAGGGATTGGGAATCTCCGAACCTGTACCGGATGCGGAAACCAAAATACGAATGTTTTTTGAGAAAGGCGGAAATATCGGGGTAAACACAACGCAGCCAAAAACTATTTTTGAGGTAAACGGGGTATTAGGAATTACAGGTAGAATAGGGACTTATAAAATATCTACTATTCCTGCAGACGGTGTATGGCATAATATAATTACTGATTTAAACGGATGTTGTGCTTTTGAAATAATAGCTCAGGTAGGAAAAGAAAAAACAGGAAAATATGCCTTACTGCATGCCAATGCACTTAGTACATTCGGGAAATCGAAGAATAAAATTAAAACAACCCAGGCTCATTACGGGCATTTCTGGAACAAACTGGCATTAAGGTGGACAGGTTCCACGTATAATTACTCACTGCAATTGAGAACCAGATCCGATTATGGTGCCGATCAGGATGTCAAATTCTGTATAACAAAACTCTGGGATAATGATATCATGGATATTTTTAATCAACAATAAGTAAAATGTCTGAAACAGCAGATAAAGGATATATTGCGAAAAAGGCCAAAGGATCAGGGGAATACGAAGATCTTTATCTGGAAGGAGTGGAGTTGCTCCAGAAACTCTCAGGTGCTATATGGACAGATTATAATGAGCATGACCCGGGAGTTACTATTCTGGAAAACATTGTTTATACAATGACAAATCTTTCTTTTAAGACTCAACAACCAATAAGGGATATTCTTGCAGAGTCCAAAGGTGGCAGGCTGGAGTCAGGAGATAACGGTTTTTTTGTTCCCTCGGATATTCTAACAACTAATCCGGTTACAATAAACGATTTCAGAAAAATTTTTATTGACAAAATTACAAATGTTAAAAATGTTTGGATAAAACCTTTAAAATATAAATCAACCGGCATTGATGAATCTGATAATAATAACAGTATAAACGGACTATACAGAATTTATGTAGGGTTATACAATTACAGTACAGATGAAACTATTACTAAAAATGAGAAAATCAGGATTGTCAAAGAGATAAAAGAGTTGTTTCATGAACACAGAAATCTTTGTGAAGACCTGTATGATATCACAATAATAAAACCCTATAATCTATATTTAAAACTAAAACTAACTTTAGGAGAATTGTTTAATGGGGAAGACGTATTTGCAAATATTTTTTATAAAATAAACGATTACCTTTCTCATGAAATTCAGTTCTCTTCTTTGTGGGAATTAAGAGAAAAAGGCGTAAATATCAATACGATATTTAACGGGCCTTTACTCGAAAACGGGTTTATAAGTGATAGTGAGTTGCACGATCAGCTATGTTGTATTGTCCCATCCGAAATAATGAAAATAATATCTAAAGTTGAAGGTGTAATAAGTGTCGATTTTTTTGAGCTTACACATGGCTATGACGGACAGGAAGAAAGCGTGAAAGTAGCTGATGAAAATATTTTAATATCAGAAGATTATTTTCCGGTTCTGAAATTTCCTAAACAAAATTCAGACCTTGAGCTTCAGCACAAAGGATTAAAGTTTTTTCCGGATATTTCTGAAGTGAAAAAACAAATGTCTTACATACAGGCTATGAACTATGGTAGCTTCAGGTCGGTATCCAAGTCAATAAATATTATAGAAATACCGGAAGGAAACAATCTTAACCTGGATTATTACTATTCTGTAAGAAATCAGTTCCCGTTAAATTACGGCACAGGTAAATTTGGATTATCATCCCGGGCTACTCCTGAAAGACAAGCTCAGGTTAATCAATTAAAAGCGTATTTACTGCCTTTTGACCAGTTGATGGCTAACTTTCTGGCACAGTTGACCAGTCTGTATAAATTGTATGATACTAAAAATAATAATTTAAACTCCTATTTTTATCAGGAATTAGACGATATGCCTGATTTGGTTAAATTAATAAAAAACAATGATATTTATCCAGATGAAGACCCATTAATTAATTGGAAAATAATTTTAAAAGAATTAAACTCTGATTTTGATCAGAAAGCTGTTCTGAGACTAAACGAAATTGCAGATAACCTGTTGGCAAGGTTCGGGGAACAATTTCCCACATACTCTTTGAGAAAGATTCACACTAATTGTTATGGTAAAAAATTAACTTCTCAACAATTTGAAGAAGATCTTTTAGGCTGGAAGAGAACTTTAATCTCAAATTATGGCAATTTAAGTTATAACAGAGCCAAAGCCTTTGATTATACCAGGGGAATTAATACTGATCCTGAAAACACAAAAGAAGTAATAAACAATACTCCTGCTGTTATTCAGAAAGTAGCGGTTTTAATGGGTATTAAAAATTTAAGGACACGTTTTTTATCAAAACTTATTGCTGATTCAGGCATTAAAATCTATCAAAAAAGAGATGGCTTTGAGATGTTTGGGAATAAACTTGAAATTATATGTCCGTCAACGGATGTCGGAGTATTTGAACTGGATAATATACTGATTATTGATAAAAAAGTAGAAAATCTGAGAGATTCCATTTTTTATTCGGGGAATTCGGAAAATATCTTACAGATGGTGTTAGCCAAAGGAATATTAGCAGATAATTACAGCATAAAACAGACTGATGGCGATAAAGGAAACAATTATTATGTGCTGTTTAACGGAACCGGTCAACTCAATGTAATACACATATCCGACTCAGAATATGAGGCAGATCAGACAATAAATTCTGCCATAAATTTCCTGATTGATATAAATGAGCAGAGTGAGGGACTATATATAATTGAACATTTATTACTGGCTCCTCCATATCATGGAGAATATTTCGGGTTTTCTTTTTCTCTTCAGTCAAAAGACTCAGGTTTTACGGAATTTAATCATGTCCGGTTGCAGTCCTGTGGCGATAGAGCAGATTGTGTAAATGAAATATTGAACGGTTTTACAGGAGGCAATAAGGTTCGTGTTGTCGGGAAAGGAGATACATATGTTATCAGAATAGTAAGTCCGGACGGAGTTGAATTAGCGGAGGCATCGGAAGTGTTCATGTATAAACAGGATGCTCTTCAGAAAGTGAATGAAATTTCAGAACAGCTTAAAACAGATAATCCGGAGCAGATAATAAGCGAAGTTAAGTATTACGCTTATTATGGAGATAATAAAGTAGATGAAACATTCTTTTCTTTTCAGGTGAGCCTCATTATGCCTTCGTGGCCGGTAAGATTTCAGGACGATAATTTCAGGGCAAAAATGGAAAATATATTGTATGAGCAAATTCCTGCTCACATTGCATTTCAATTATATTGGATTGACTTAAACGAAATGATAGGTTTTGAGGAAATATATTATAAATGGTTTGAATTAATCTCAAACAATAAACACTCTGAAGAACGAATAAATACTTCATACCGTATTATTACAGAAATACAGAAATATTATCAGAATAATAATCACTAATGGATAAAACAGAGCATATAATAAAATCACACCAATACCATATTGCTCTTGACAAGCAGGAAGATGCACATGCAGTTCAGTCAACCATTAGTGTATTGCAGGAAACCAGAATAAACAGATTATTAAACGATATTTTAAGTGAGTATTCGGATAAAGATAGTGTTTATCAATTCGACAGAATAGAATTAGATATTGGAATTATTAGCAAAACAAACTATGAGAATGAGTTGGTATTCAGGCTGGAAGAAGAGCTTATAAAGTATTTCAGTTTAAATATTCGTGAAGACGGAACGCTTAGAAACGGGAAAATAATTGTATTAAACGATCACAAACTTGAACAGTTTGAGCATTTTGTTTTAAGAGGTTATCTTAAGTGGGATTCCCTTAAATCACAATCTCCTTCAAAATTATTAAAAAGTCTTATTGCAGAAAATCCTTCGGGTTTGGTAAGTATGTTAACCAAATACTGGAAAACGGAATCTGTACGTAAAAGAGTTATATTCCAGTTTGACGAGGAACATTTGGAGGGCATTACCTATGCAACAGCGAAAACTGACAGTAAGTATATAGTCCTTTATAAAAGAAATATCCTGGAACATCAGAAAAAGAACCGTCTGATTGATACAGAATTCAGTTCCTTCAGAAATGCGATATGGGAGATTATCTTAACATACTTGTTTGTTGAGTCAAATAGCTATTACACAAAGAAAAGCTTTTTACAATATTTAATAAATAGTATTGCTGTAAAATACAATGTAACTTATAATCTGTTACTGGATATTATTGCTAAAGGGGTAGCATCAGAAAAACATACATCTGATCAGCTTGAGTTCAGAAAAATAATTAAAGAATTAAAGGCAGACCAGCAAAAAAAAGAAACTGCAGGCAAATTAAACCCGATTGTGAAAAAAATATCATCCTCAGAGTTGATGGAATATCTGGATTATTATTTGAAAACAGGAACGTTCAAGCCGGAATTTCAAATAGTTTCAAAAGAGGAGTTTAACCTTCAATTGGTAAATACTATTCAATCAGGAAATCAAACCTTTTTTAACAAGATAACAGAATGGTTAAGTGATTCGGGAAAAAAACATGGTTTGTTGGCTATTGTTAATGACAATACTTTAAATCTGCTTTTAAAAAGTCTTGATATCCAGACTATAAAAGAAAATGTAGCATTCTTTGAAGTAATTGAGAAAAACAAAATTTATCTTTCGGCAAATACAAGAACCATATTCAACTATATAAGAGAAAAAAAAGCCAGATTAATATTAAGTGCTTTTGTTAATAATTGTACTCAGGAAAAAGCTTTATCATGTTTGTTGAAAGAAATAAAAAATGAATTTTATGATCAAACCCGTACACTTTTTCAATTGTTTGAAGAAATTCAGATAAAACTTCCCGCAAAATTCCGGCATTGTATTAAACAGTTTTTGGGGACTTTCTCTACAATCCATGAACTATCAATGGCAGATGACGAAGTATGGAAGACTATAACTGAAGAAATCAGGGAGTTTTCAGGCAAAAACAAAACAGAATTATGGTATAGCCGGATAAACAAGCATTTATACAAATGGATAAAAATAACAGGATTGGATAAACAACAATTTATTAAGCAACTCAAATACAAATTAGCAATAAATTTTTCTGATCCGTACGTGATATCTGTTCTGGAAGCAGTTGTTGACACTGATGAAAGTAAAGAAAGCAAAATCTGGGAAAATATTATTAACGAAATAAAAGCCTATACCGATGAAAATGAAGTTGAATTATGGAATCAGTGGATAGAGAATAAATTTTCAGGTTGGGTAAGGATGACTAACTTAACAAATTATGATTTTTTAAATCAGCTAAAGGAAAGATCGGTTAACAGAAATATATCTCCCGGAGTTGCATCTTTAATAAAAAAGAAGATTGAAGCTGGCATAACATTAAATACAGGGAATTCAGCAAATATATATTCTGGTCCTGATACATTAAATATCATAAATCAGAATAGTCTTTCAGTATATAATTCCGGAATGCTTACACAAGCAGAAAATATTTGCCGGAATACTGTTGTTATGGAATTTCTGGAAAAAGAAATTTCAGAAATTACTTTAAAAGTAAAGCTGTTTTCAGAATGGAGCAGGGAAGTTTCACAGTTATTATTAAAAATCAGTGAAAAATATAGGGTAGAGTTAAGGTCTGTTTTAGAGTCTTTAATTTTATATTTTGGTCAGAATGTTGAAGGTTCCGGTTACGGTGATCTGTTGGTAAAGTTGCAAAGTTCGCGATACTTTACAATTCTTTCGGACAAAACGAAAACAAAGCATAAAACGCTGTATCGTAATGATATGTGTGTTTATGTATTGGAAAAAGGATGTTTGCCATGGTGGTCAGATAATTACTCATGGGATGATTTTAATATGGATTTTGCCCGATTATGGAATTCGCCAATTAAGAAAAATAAAATTATTGAAATTTTTAAATTAAATAAACAAGGAATTCATTTTCACAAAATACTAAACAAAGACAATCTGTATAAAGTATGGGAAACACTTGACAAGTCGCACGGTAAGGTTTACTCTTTTTTAATGCAGGAAGTCACTCAATTGCTTAAAAACAGGTTATTGCCTGTCGGAATAATTACTGTGCAACAATACAATCAGATTACTGAGCAATATTTTAGTGTTTTACAAAAGCAATTTTCTTATCAAAGCGTAGAATCCTTATTGTTTCAATTGATTGAACAATTGATTGAATTTACAGATATTCTCAAAAATAAAAGCACGGCGCAACTGTTTACAGATGTTTTGAAACAAATTGAAATCAAAGCGAATGATTCTGCTTTAAAGGGAAGACTAAATAAACTGGTCAGTGAATGTTTAAAAGTTAGTAATAGTGAAAAATCAGGTTTAAGCTCTGTATCTGCAGTTCGTAAATTTATACCAGATCATTCAGAAATAAAATCAGAAAATATACCTTTTATTGATAACCCGGAAGATATAATAAATTTTTCTACGGAAGAAATTAAACATATTCTGGGTGACAGTGAATTAAGAGAAAGTCTGGCAGACGGATTAACCGGAAAAGATTTTGTAAAATTAATCAACTTTAATCTGAATGCCAAACAACAACGATTCTTAACAGAATCAATGGCAATCATTAATTGTAGCAGTTATTTTGTCTCATTACAGGATTTTACTGTTTTAAGAAAAAAATATTTTAGCCTTGTTTTATTAAAATTAAGCGCAGGAGGTTTTAGTTCATGGAATATCGAAAACTGGAGCCAACTCATAATGCAATGTATGAGTGGGGTTTTTGGCGGGGTAAAAAGCAAAGAAATCTTCTTGAAAATAAACGGGAAGTTATTATCAGAAAAAGACGACCAGTATAAAAACGGAATTGTTCTGTTAGATCATATATTTAAGATTTCAATTGAAGAACTAAAACCACAAACTACTATGACAACAAAAGAAGAAAGAGACTATAAAAAATTAGGAGAAGAAACAAAAAGAGAATTTTTGGATCCGGTTTATATTAAAAATGCCGGACTTATATTATTGTCCCCGTTTCTTGGTATGTTGTTCGGTAAATTCAATCTTACAGGTAATAACGGGTTTATAAATGATGAAAGTATGGTTAAAGCTGTTCACCTGCTAAGATATGCTGCCACAGGAGAGGCTTATAAAGAAGAAAGTGAGTTGATTATAAATAAACTGTTATGCGGCATGCCAATAACAGCCCCGATAGAACAAAATATTGAATTAACCGATACAGAAAAAGAAACAGTAAACAGTCTTTTAGTTGCTGTTACTCAGCAATGGAGACCTTTAAACGGGACTTCCGTTGACGGGCTAAGAGAGTCTTTTATACAAAGAGACGGAAAGCTTGAAGAGGAAGATGAACAATTTTATTTAAAAGTAGAACAAAAAGCATTCGACATGCTATTAGATCAGATTCCCTGGAATATCACGAGAATTAAACTTAGCTGGATGAAAAAAATGTTATTTATAGAATGGAGATGATAAGTGATTCTGCACATACAATTCAAAGCGAGATTTCCTGGTTTGAGAGAGTGACAGGTACGACTCTTACACTTTATTTTGAGAATGAAAGTGAATTTGAGAGTATTTATGCACACAATCCCCCCGATTTAAGTGATAGCGTATCTGCATATTCGGAACTTATAAAAGAATATAAACTGGGATTTGAAGAAAGATTAGTTTTAATATTAGCCTTAATCCCCCACATAAAGCCACAATGCCTGGATGTATTCTTAATAAAAAACCATAATCTTGATTGCGAATTCTCTGAATTCGGGGGATATAAGGACTCAAACAAGTCAGGATTTTTTCCTACTCTCGAAACAGCTTGTTTTATTCTGGGAGGTTATGCTTTGGATAACAGGTTTACATTTCTTAACATTATAAATAAAGACCATCTGTTGTATAAGAGAGGGATTCTGGATTATGATACAGAGCAGGATTTTGGATTACATCAGAAGTTGAAAATTTCGAATGAATATTTAGGCTTTTTTACAACCGGCAAAAGGAACCTACCACAATTCGGATTTAAATTTCCGGCAAAAGAAATTTCAACTAAATTAAATTGGGACGATCTGATTGTAGATGCCAATGTTATGGAGAATCTTACAGAAATAAAAGACTGGTTAAATTACAGCAATGTTATTCTTAAAAACTGGGATCTGGAAAAGATATTAAAGCCGGGGTACAGAGTGTTGTTTTACGGACCGCCGGGAACCGGAAAAACAATGGCTGCAACATTGCTTGGAAAAGTCACCAATCGTCCTGTTTTCAGGGTAGATTTATCTATAGTCGTTTCCAAATACATAGGAGAAACAGAAAAGAATTTAGGACAACTTTTTGACGAGGCAGAGCATAAAGACTGGATTTTGTTTTTTGACGAAGCAGATGCATTATTTGGGAAAAGAACTGTAACAAAAGGAGCTAACGACAGGTATGCTAATCAGGAGGTGGCGTACTTGTTGCAACGCATTGAGGATTTTTCGGGATTGGTTGTTCTTGCAACAAATATTCAAACAAATATTGATGAAGCATTTTCGAGAAGATTTCAAAGCATGGTACATTTTCCTAAACCAGGCAAAAAAGAACGCAGACAATTATGGGAAAAACTCTTTTCTGACACTTTCGACCTCCGGCAGGATATTGATCTTGACGAACTTTCTGATAAATATGAATTAAGTGGTGGTGATATGATAAATGTTCTTAGATATTGTGCCCTTGAAGCTGCAAAGAGAAACAACAAAACAATTGAGTTGAATGATATTAAAACGGGGGTGAGAAGAGAATACGGTAAACTTAACAAGACGATTTAAATCTGATTTAATTAAAACAAACTTTATGCATATGCAAAATTAGTATAGATACATTTCTTAAAAAAAATTGTAACTCCAAAACGAATAGCTTGTAAATTATTAACCTTTAAAAATTGTAAAACATGGAAAACAAAAAAAGTTTTATGTATTCGTATTATACCATACGAAAAATCATTGGATTTCTGGGAATTCTGCTACCAATCGTAATTGTAGTTTTTAATGGTAAATTTTTACCTTCAATCAGTGCTTTTTATTACTCCAGATCGGCAGTGTTTTTTATTGCCATTCTTTCAGCATTTGGACTGCTTCTTATTTCGTATAAAGGATACGAGAGAGATAAAAAAACAGAACTGTTGAGTGATAATATGATTACACATATTGGTGGTTTTGCCGCATTAGTGGTTATTCTTATTCCAACGTCATTTGATTTTGGCTTGGATAAGACAGTTCAATGTCAGTTGTTTGGACACTGTAATAAAGTTTATAGTACTATACACCTTATTAGTGCAGGTGTTTTCCTTACATCAATGGGTTGGATGGCATTCTTCAGATTTACCAAAGGAGAGCAAACAAAAGGTAAACGAAAGAAAAATATATTTTATAAATCAAGCGGTATTATTATGTGGGTATCAATAGTCCTTTTATTGATAAGATTTACCACAGGTTGTTCTGTAACAGAATATGATGTATATATTTTGGAAACAATTTCAGTTTTTGCATTTGGGATTTCATGGCTAATAAAAGGTGAAGCAATAAAAGACATTATTGAATTGAAAAACCGTGTTTTAAAAAAGAATCCCAAAATCTAAAAAACTATTAAAGCATCATATCTCCAATAGAATATTTTAAAAATAAAATCAATATGTTTATGAATGCTCATGTCGACAAAATACAGAAGAATAAGAACCAGCCAAAAAAAAGGAATCATGTTTCTCAAAGACAGGCAAAGCCGGAATCTGTTTTGCGGTTTGCGGACAACCGGAAGGAAACTGTTGCGCAAAGAAAATTGCAAAAAGTGGCTGATGATTATTCAGCCAGACAACCACAACCAATACAGAAAAAAGAAAATAAAACCGGGTTGCCCGATAATTTAAAATCAGGTATTGAGAACCTTTCGGGACTATCTATGGATAGTGTAAAGGTGCATTATAGCTCATCTAACCCAGCATCTGTTCAAGCACATGCGTACACCCAAGGCACTAATATTCACGTGGCATCAGGACAGGAAAAGCATTTGCCACACGAAGCCTGGCATGTGGTGCAACAGATGAATGGGAAAGTAAAACCTACAACATCGGTTAATGGAATGGCAATAAATGATAACCCAAGTTTGGAGCATGAAGCTGATGTGATGGGTAGTAGGGCGTTGGAGAGTGAGTAGGGTCTTCTTTTAAAAATAGAAAAACTCAAATATTATGAATAGAATAGCTGAAAAATATAGTAGTTTCAAAACTACAGAATTATATACACATTTAACTAAAAAAGGATTTGAGAATCTGAAATCCCCATTGGGCACCTTAATAAAATGATATATCAGAAATAAAGACAAGAGGTAACTAATAATTATTGTTATAGGCAATGAAGAAAAGCCTATAACATCGACTAAAGAAAATTAAAAAAGGATTGAGATATGTATGAACAAGTAGAGAAAACAAAAGAGAATAAAAGTAGAGTGGTTGCTAATTCAGTTACTCAAAAGAAAAGTAACGGTAAGCAAGGTTTTGGATTTGTTAATAATCGGTCGGCAGCAAGTGCTCAAAGAAAACTGCAAGAGATGGTGTATAGTGGCTCTCGGGTAAAGCAGCTCAGAAATACTCAAAGATTAATCGATAATACTTCCAATATTAATACAGTCTTTCAATTTGTTCGAACGATAAAAGATGCTAAGAAAAAGCTGCATCCTACTGCTAAAAAAGATACAGATATTAGAAGACGAGCAGCCAGATCTGCTCAGATTATAAGGGTTAGACAAGGAGGGGGAAATACAGGCAGAAACATATTTATTGCTACAATCCATTTTGGAGGAAGAAATCATACTTTTCATCTGATGAGCGCTGGGTTAGGCGGAGCACATCCAAAAAGTGGAGGTCGTTCTGCTGCACATACTGAACAGATATGGAAATCACTATTTTCTTCAGGGATTATAAGTAGATACCTTAAGATGAAATCAAAACCTAACCTTTCTGCAATATATTCAAGAAATGAGGCGTGTGATTCAAACCCAGGAGATCCTAATGGTTGTAGAAGTATTCCTACTAAAGACATGGGTATGCCAAGTAATTTACCATTTTATTACTCTACACCATACTCCACTGGTGGTGATAATACCCCTCCTACATTGACAGCAATGTCGAAAATGGAACGATACGATAGAGAACCCGATTCTGATGATGAATATGTGGATACCAACAAATTTAGAGGACAAGACCTCGACAAACTGACTGATAGCGGTTTTAAGAAAGCAGTATCTCGCAATCCCCCATTATTATGAAGGAAAAGGGACAGGCTCACAACAAAACATAAAAGTCATTGAAAACGTCTTTTGCCCAATTGTTATCGGCAATGAAGAAAGCCTTAACAGGCACTAAAATAAACCTAAAAGGTTAAGATATGTATGCACAAGTAAATAAATCAAAAGAGAATAAAAGCCATCCGGTTGCAAATGAATCACCTCAAATGCAGCGCAAAACCAAGCCTGCTCTTCGGTTTGTGGACAACAGGCCAGAGACGGTATCTCAGAGACGGCATTTAGAAATAGCTAACAAAGTTAAGTTGGACAAACAAAGACCGGTATTGCAATTAAACAGAAAAAAAAGTCACATGATTGGACGGGTAAAAGATAAAGAGAATACAAAATATATTCTTCCTATACATAATGTTGCTAATCCATATAATCCTGTTGATGGTCGCAGCACAAAGAAGAAAGTAAATTTTCAGGATTTAATGATGATGCCGGGAGTTTTTGGAGGAACGTATGATCCTGATTCATTAGAAGAAAACAAAAAATTTGTAAATAAGATTTATAAAAGTGATATAGATTTAAATCTTGAGCAAACAACATTGGCGAAAGAGCTTTTTGAAGAATCAAATGACAGATACCGGATAAAAAATTTAGGAGATCTGGATTTGTCCAAAACGAAAGGTGTTGAATATGATTATCCCAATTGGAAAGGTTTCGGAAAGATAGAGGATAAAATACATATTATTGATGTGGAGAGGGGAAAACATCCACTATGGACACATGAATTTAATAAAGAGGAAAAAAGAATCAGAAAGGAAATAGAAGAACTAAAATTAACTAAAAAAAACGATCCTGAAATAAAAAAATTGGAAAGTAAATTAGCATCATTCAGTGAAATGAATGATGAATTTGTTATAGATAAAAATGAACTTTTTGAAAAATTTACAGAATTAAGTTTGGGATATAAAGATATGAATAAGGTTGAGATTATGAAAAGAGCAATAATGACTGTTTATCTGGAAGATTCAGGGATACAGAGTAAAGTGAGCTTTTATAGTACTCTTTTTGGTGAAGAATTTGGGGTAGCATTTGAAAAGTCATTTACAAATTGGTTCAAATATGAGGAAACCGGTGCTTTAGCTCAGTTATTGATTAATGAGTTAGGGATAAAATAATTTTTTCTGTGATAAAATATAAATAGTTAAACAAAAATGTTTATAACAAAACCTGAGAATCAATAATAAAACTACACAAATCATCAATCATTTAAATCAGAATAATTATGAAAGACTCAGAATTACAAGCAACAATGACAATTCCCCAAAACGGGAAGAAACTTTGGACAGACATTATGCAAAACCCGACTCCATTGCCACAGGGAATTACCAAAGATCAGTATATTGCAGCATCTTATGCTAAATTCTCTGATGGAATATTTGTTTTCGGCGGGGTAGCAGCAGGAACTAAGGATTATAATTACCCTTTGTTTATGGTATTCGACCAGAACTACAACCAAATAGGAGGTTGGCCGATTGACACCGGAGATTGGGAAGATTTTTATGTTAACAGTATTGAGTTTCAGATAGAAGATGAGGGAGATGTTTACACCCTCAATATTGTAGAAGAAGAGTAGCAATTGAGTCAATATAAAAGCAAAATAATATGCCACAACAAGTTTGTATGGTAGCAATGATGTCATGTTCGTTCGGGGCAGCTTCCGGGTACTTCCGGTAAACAGGGGAATGATTCGGGTATGCCTGCTGCAAATATTATTTTAATCCAACCAATACCAGAAAATAATAACATTTCAACCAAAAAGCACTTAAAGGTTTCGTGCAATATCTATAACTTCAACTTTTTTGATAAATGCTAAGAATAACATTATAAGTTACGGGGTTTATCCCGGTTTTTTAAAGTAATGGTTATCATAAAAAATTATCAAAAACTAAAATAAGAAAGGAGGAATTACTATCGTATCTGTGTAATAGTTAATAGTACAGTAAGATTCAAATCCTGTTTTATTAAACTTAATTATACATAAATGTAAAATGAATTATTAATAATTATTTAAAAAGTAAAAAAATGAAAAATTATAATTTAAATTTAATTTCTGGAGGACAGCTTGTGTATTTTACAATATTCAGTCATGCACAGTTAGCACAAAGTGTAAGTATTTTGGATTCTAATAATAATCCTGTTAAGTTTACTAAATTAGCAGGTGATTATTCGCAGTTTCCTGTAAATGGGAATTTCTCCAAACCGGCAAATCTTCAACTTATTTCTTCAGGATATTTTTGGGCTCCGGAAGGGTTACAAGTATCTTTTGAACTTTGTAGTAACGTTGATGTAACACATACAAGTTTCATATCTTCAGATAATGAAGAACGCGGGGGAACCTATGTGTTTGGAGTATCGGACGGCGGAAGCGGCTTCGATAGTCTTGCAAACGTTACTTTGATGATTAGGTGGGAAGATCAGCAATTAGGTGAATAATAAATTTGTTTAATATCCATATGATTTAAAGAGGGATGTTTCAATTCAAAATTGATAACATTCTTCTTTAAGTTAAGAAATATTATTTGTGTCTGAGTACAGAATAGGTATAAAAGTAAATCCATGTAAAAAGCAGACTCCTTCTTTAAGCTGGAATATACAACTATTGGAAAAAACATGGAATAGAAAACCTTTACGTATGCAATTCATTAGTCAGTTGATATGTGAAGAACGTAAAAGCGATTCTGATCCGATAATAATTCAGGTAAGCACAAACGGAACGATTGAGCTTAATGTAATGTTCGAAACAGACGGTGAGATAAAACAAAGAATCTATACAATCGAAGGTACTCAGACAATAAATATTTAGCCATTGATTCTTTATAAAGACATATCCCCGGAGGAAAATTGAATATGAGAACAGGATGTATGGAGCTGGTCTGGTATAGTACTTTATAAGTGAAAATGCTATTAATAAGTCATAGCAAAGTCTGAAATGTGTCCGTTAATAAGCTGATTAACAATTTTTTAAATTCAATTGTTTTGAACAAAAATTATAACAATAAAACAATTTACTATGCCACAACAAGTTTGTATGGGTGCTATGATGACATGCTCGTTCGGAATGGCACCATCATCATTGATAGTATTACCTTTGAACAGAGTAATGACAAATAAAATGCCTGCAGCAAATATTATGGATAATGTCCCGATGTTAAATATATTACCGTTTGGGGCATGCAATTCTTTGTCTAATCCTACTGTAGCTTCTGCTACTTCTGCTGCCATGGGAGTTTTAACTCCTATGCCATGCATCCCGGTTACAGTTGCTCCATGGACTCCCGGTACAAGTGATGTAATGATAGCAAATATGCCATCACTTAATAATACCTGTACTCTTAATTGCATGTGGGGCGGAATAATCAGCATTTCTCAGGCTGGCCAGGTAACGGTTCAGGTTTCGTAGTTAAGTTTAATTGTTCCATGTCTCTATACAGTACGGCTTAAATTACGCTTACTCAATTATCTTCTTAAAGGCCGGGTG
The DNA here is from genome assembly GCA_003249955.1 of Bacteroidales bacterium. Lineage (GTDB taxonomy): Bacteria > Bacteroidota > Bacteroidia > Bacteroidales > ML635J-15 > Bact-19. The sequence goes on from QKHS01000008.1 coordinate 30,172, forward strand.
TTGTTGTAATTTTAATAATCGGGCAGCTACACTTTTTATAATGGAATGAATGGGAATTGAACTGTCATCAAAACCAATATCAGGAAGTCTTGGAACTATTTCCTGATCTTTTAACAGAGCTAATACCATTTCTTCAATTGGTGCAAAGTAAGGGAAAAGTGTGTCTTTTTTAGGATAAGCAGGGACATAGCCAGGCTTAGGGTTTTTTGCCCTGAAGGCTGCAAGATAAGCTGTTGCTAATCTTGTTGCCCCTGCCAGAGATTGTGCCTGTACGATATATTGTTCTTCCAAAGGAATTTCATCCGTAACATTTTTCGTTGACCCTTGAGGTTTTACAGATATTGTCCCTTCATCATATTTTTTACCGGTTTTAATTTTTAATCTTTCTCCTCCGGCCTCTACACCGGTTGCTACAGAGGCTAACGGGTCGTAAACTACATCTTTTGGGTCTAAGCCATCCCTAATCAGACTATCATATAAATTACGACCTTCAAAAGCCGTATCTCCCCATGCATAACTTTTGGGAGCTTCATTTCTTTCGGCGTGATCGTAAATGTCAGTTCTTATTAAGAAGTTAGGTTCAGTAGGGTAAGTCATAATAGGAGCTACACTATGTATTGCCTGTCGTATAGCAAGATCAACAACATTTGAACGAACAGTGTGTTGGTAGTCTTTTCCTGAGTATTTTTCAGGTTGAGCCAATAAGTTGTACCCGCCAATTACCATTTTAGGATTACCTGTTTCCCCAATAATCTCATCATAAGCATCCAGTACTTTTTTAAACCCTGATGATTTGGTTTTCTTTTTTAAAGTTACAAAATCAGGAGCATCAGCATCAATTGAATGATTGTAAACAGGAGTAGCACCATTCGCCTGTAATTGTTGATTCACAGCTTTACCATTAAACGTTACCCAACTTCTTAACATTCCATAAGGAATTCCTTTTGCTTTACTTAATTGATCACATTTTCCAATAACTTCAGATTTTTCAGCATCAACTTGTCCGTTTTTCCATTTAATATCGTCATCCAGAATTCTTGTTCCATTTAAAGCCTCCCTTATTTGTGTCGTTGTATAAGCACCTTGTCTTCCTTTAAATTTATATGACACTCCCCAGGTAACTCCGAAAATATATGACGAAACTTTTCCGGCAACATTGTTATATGCACCTGTTGTTTTTGTTTTAACATCATTTATTATTCCGGGATTTACAATCGGGTCAACACTGGCTTTTTTATTGTATCCGAATTTAACACCTAATCTTGCTTTTCTTTCTTTGGAACTCCAATCCTGACTGTTCTCCACATATTTTTTTACTAAGCCTACAGCATCTTTTTCTCCGGAATAAACAATTGCAGTACCAATATACCCGGGTTGGGGACTTTTCAGTTTTTGTGATGTCGTTTCTTGAAAATATTCAATAGGAGTAACATTTTTATCAAGTTCTTCTGTACTTGCTGTAGCTGAAATCCCATTAATATCAATATCAATTACCCTTTGCATGGTTCCGGTTTTGCTTATACGGGCTGGTTTTAATTGTGTGCCATGGTAATCTGATGAATTGGTTTTCATCTGTAATGCTTTCATTCCCATCACATCCGCTTCATTCTCCAGGCTGGTGTCATCATTAATATTCACGTTACCTTTCAGTTGTGTAGTAGGCTGAACCCGTCCCTGTTTTTGCTGTACAACATGCCAGGCCTCGTGAGGTAAATGTTTTTCCTGTCCTGATGCCACATGTATCTGATTGCCCTGAGTATAAGCATGAGCTTGTAATTGTGCAGGCTGAGGAGAATTGTAATGTACTTTTACATCGCTCAGATCCATACCTGATAAATTTTCAATGCCGGATTTTAAATTGTCGGGCAATCCGGTTTTGTTCTCTTTTTTACTTGGTTCAAGGCTCACTTTATTTTGAACTAAACGGCTTCCTGTAAATTCGTTTGCCATTTGCTGAACTTTTAACTGAGTAGCTGCTTCGGGACGATTATCTTTAAATTGAACAGATTGAGACTCCTTAGCCAAATTATCTTTGCTACTGCTTTCGTTAATTTTTGGACTCTGTAATTTCATGATAACCGGATTTTATAGTAAGCTTTCAAGTTTCTTTATAATCGCCTCTACTGTATCTTCTCCTGCTGTGTCAATAAAGTCTTCCAGCTCCTGACTGGTATAAGGTTTGTTGAAAAAATATATCGGCCACTTGTTGTCCGGATCTCCGTTGTATTTCCCGATTAATTCATTGGCATATTCCTGTCTGTCAATGAGTCCTGAATTAAAGTGTAATCCTTTTGCGTATATACTGTTGTCAACATCTTTGGTCTCTCCGTTAAATGTGATTTTATATTTCCCGGCTGTTTTTTTGTGGTCGGTACTCTGGTCATATCCGCTCCCTTTTTCGCCCCATCCTTTGGGCAGGTCTCCTGATCTGAAAGACATGCTGCTTGTTCCCAAAGCAGCACTTCCTTCGATATTGGAACCTCTTGTAGCCGTTTTTGCCGGGGCAGAATCTATAGTCTCGCTTCTTGACCATGAATTATCTGTAGCTTTAGCATTGCAAACAAACTGAGCATTAGGGTTACTAAGTTTATTAGCCGCGATAACTTCTACAGTATATTTTATTTCTTTACCATCTGTAATCTGATCTTTTACCGGATTTTCTACATGGTTTTTATGCTTTGCATTTGCCTGAGTAGTAATCGGGAATAAATTGGCTGCAATTCCCAAACCTCCTAATTGGCCGTTTAGCAAGTGCCCGCGAACCATCCTTTTATAACCTTTGGCTTTCAGGTCTTCCATCAATTCAGTCTGAACGCCGCTACCCGGGGCCGAGCCATGAATCTTATCTGTAGGATCAAGTGTGGCTTCCATTTTTTTTCCTACGATTTCTTTTTTGTCATCGTGTTCTAAGTCAAAAGCAGTGGTATCATATTTTATGTTTGTTACCCTTTGCACTACCCCGTTTGTTTTTTTTTGAAAAGGATAATTGATTTTTTTTACATAATTATCTGCCATTTTTTGTATTCCTGACAGAGTTGTCGAGTTATGATTTTTCCCTGTAAACCGAACCAGCTGAAAAGCTTTTCCAAAGCTGTTCTGAGAATTTAATTTAATGTTTTTGGTTTTGTGCTCTAAATTTTGCTCTTTCATAATGGTTAGATTGTTATTTTGATGCAATATATGAAAAATAATCAGATAATTAATAATTATTGTATAAATAATTGCGGTGTTTATTGTGACCTGAATTTAAGATGTTTTATGACAGAGTGCTGTATATATGTAAAAATATTGCATAAAACAATTTTGCTGATTCTGGTAAATCAGAGAATTTTTACTGTAAATGGTTAAACCAGAATTAATAGAATTAAATTTTTTTATTGCCTTAAATCAATATTTTTTGTAAAAAACATAAAATATTCAACTTTAAATTTGTTTGATGGACGGTTATAAAATCGGAGAATAGAAAAATTAAAAATCCCGCTACAATTTGAAAAAAATTGCGTAATATTAAAATAATTTTTAAAAGTTAGCTATGCAAATAACAACCCCCAGATTATTATTAAGGCCAATTACTATGGGTGATGCGGCTGATATATTTGAGTATTCATCAGGTCCGAATGTAGGTGTAAATGCCGGATGGAAACCTCATGAAAATATTGAGGAAACAATTGAGATTATTAATCTGATATTTCTTGATAAGCCTGCTATTTTCGGACTCGTACTTAAAGAAACCGGAAAACTTATTGGTTCAGCAGGATTAATGGATGATCCTAAACGTGTAAACCCCGGTGTAAAAATGCTTGGTTATGCTATGGGGGAAAAATACTGGGGTAAAGGGCTAATGACAGAAGCTGCAGGTGCTATAATCAACTATGCTTTCAGGGAATTAAAATGTGATTATATTTCTGCATATTGTTATCCACACAATCTGGCATCAAAAAGAGTATTGGAAAAATGCGGGTTTAAGTACGAAGGGTACCTGAAAGCCTGTGAAGTGCTTTTTAACGGAAATGTTATGGATAACGAATGCTTTTTATTGAAGAATAATTTGCAGAAGGGGTAGTGAGCTGTTTATACTGGGATTTATCGTAAAGTGTTTCATTGGAGTTTATTGTAAAATAAAACTATATAAAAGTTATTTGTGATAATAAATTTGTCCGTTTTGTCAGATAAATAAAATATTGCTGTCTGATTTTTATTAGCATTTGCTTAACATCCTTAACAAAATTTAACTTTTGCTCTCTTGTGATAAAGTGCTAACATGTTGTGTTTCAGTGTTTTGATATTGTGATGCTTGTTGTATTTTTTAACATTATTTAGCAATCATTTAGGTTTGCCTTAACCATATTAATGGTTTCTACAGCGTACTTTTGTCGTATAAATTACAATGTTAAACCTAAAAAAATATGCAATATGAAAAAGCTCTTTTTATCAATCATTTTTTTAATCCCTTTCGGATTATTGAGTTTAAATGCCGGAGGGTTAACCCCGAACACTAATAGTGTTGAAACTGCCGGTACGTCAAGAATGCTGAAAATGCCTTTCGCTTCCACAGGTAAAGCCGCAATGGAACTTGTTTACGTAAACGGGCAATACTCTCTCTGGAGATGTGAAGATTCGGCAGTTGACCAATATCCGGGAACAGGACTAACCGGAAAAACATATAAGTATTTTGTTTATAAAAACGAAAAATATCATCTTGCTGTAAAAGAAAACAACAAAGATGATATTTTCAGATATTTTTCCGGTGTAAAATAAGAGACTATTTTACAACACTTATTTTCTCAACAACTAAATTGCCTTTGGTGAATATTCTTGCAAAATAGACTCCGGAGGCAATATTTTCAGTGTTTACTTCAATCGTGTTTTTGCCATCTTCTGCAAATTGCATTGTGATAGTTTTTCCTGTTCTGTCGAATATTTCAACAAAGTCTCCTTTGTCAAACAACAGATCATTATTAACAAACAGTCTGTCCGAACAAGGATTTGGATAAATACCGGTACTTTCTGACAATACTTCATCATCAATCCCTACAAGGCATGTTAAAGGTCTTATTCCTGTAGAAGTAGATATCTGGTATGCAGAAGGGGAACTCAGCCACTGGTTATCTTTATTTACCCAAAGCGTGTTTATGCCACCGTTACCGCGGTTAGGAGCCATTCCCACAACAAAATTATCTCCATCGGCATAATTTATAGAATATCCGAGATAAAACGGACCATCTATCGCCAGAGGTTCATCAAAAATAATTACCTGTACGTAATTATCGCGTAAATCTCTCAGGTAAACTTTTTGTTCTCCCAATATTGTTGTTGGTTCATCACTTGCTCCGTCCCATGTTATAAAACGAATATAAGAGCTGTTACTAAGATGATCAACCTGCAATACCGGAACGATAACTCCGTAAACCTGATTAAATGTATGGTAATCGTAATAGTCTGCATACATGGTAATTCTGTCGGAGTTCTGTCCGCCGTAATATCCTGTCATTCCGTTTATTTGCATTGCATACGGAATTTCTCCGGGAAGAAGATTGGCCACGGTATCACATACCGTTCCGACAAAAGAGTCATAAACTACAACATAATCACGTTTTGTCAACACATCGGCACCGTTTACATTTCCGGCATTTAGTGTAACATCAAAGAAACCTGTCTGAGGATATTTTATCCCGTTTGGTTGAAGTTGCTCATTCGAGAAAGCCGGATCACCGCCCTCAAATGCCCACGACCAAAACATAGGATTATTTGTTGTTAAATCCTGAAATATTACAGGGGTGTTTACTTTAACCAAACGATTACGGGTAGTGAAATTCGCAACCGGAATTTCGGTTCCGACTTCAGGAATAACTCTTATATAATTTTCTATCAGCAAGGTGTCATATCCTTGTGAGTTTCTTACTATAAGCTGCACATCGTAGGTGCCGGCAGCATTGTAAACAATATTCTGCGGATACTGGACTGTTGACGTTGCCGGTGAACCACCCTGAAAACTCCAGTGCCACTCAAACGGGAAGTCATAAGACAAGTCGGTAAAATCGACAGAGTTTCCGGCAATAACAATTACCTGATTTGCAGAAAATCCGGCAACAGGTAATGTGTCCGCCAGCTCGTAAACGAGAATATAATCATTCTTTGTTATTTCATTCTCATTTCCAAACTCATTTCTGGCTATCAGACTGACATCGTGATATCCGGCAACATTATAAATAATTTCGGGCGGAGTTTGTCCGTTAAAGTTAGCAGGAGTTCCGTTTTCAAATGTCCATATCCATTGATTGACAGGATTCTGGCACTCTTCGGTAAAAGTCACTCCTGTATTAATCGGGATAACAAGCGGAGTCCCCGAAAATTCAGCTATAGGCCAGTTTTCAGGACAAGCATTCTGTTGTGGCCCTAAAGCAACAATATCGTCAATTACTCCGAGATCAGGATCTTCACTATCCCAGACAACTGTTCTGTCAGGTTTAATGAGAACTGTTTCGGGAAATGCTTCAACTCCGTAATAATATACTACAGAACCTGCTCCTCCCTGTGAACTTACAAGCGGGAATATAGTTCCATGTTCATCACGAAATGCAATACAATCTTCGTCAGTAGGACCTCCGCCAAAAACAGCAAGGACTACCATATCAAATTCATTACAACCAAATCTTGTATAAATGTTATTTACCGTCGGGACAGACGCGATACAGCCGCCTCAAGTGGTAAGATAAAAATCCAGATACACATATTTTCCCTGATCAAGATAGGTAAATAAATTATGCTCTACGCCGTCGATATCTGTAACCGTAAAATCTTCTGCAACAGTTGGCTGGGCATACATGCTAAAAGACAGAAAAACGACAAAGATGCTAAGTAAAAGTTTCTTCATAAAATAAAGTTTAAATTCGAATAGTTTCACAGACATCAAACATTTGCAAACGAACATAGCCTGAAAACAATTATTCCAAAAATAAAAAAAAAACAAATACAAATAAAAAAAAGCTTTATTTTCTTCTGACTTTCTTTTTCCCGCTAAGGACACTCACGTTAAGTTCAAATCCCAGAATCAATGCAAGAGAAGTGATGTAGATAAGCAACATTACAACAATTACGGTACCGATTGATCCGTATAACTTGTTGTATTGAGCAAAATTATTAACATAATAAGAGAATCCAAGTACTGTAATAATCTGTAAAAAAGTCGCAAAAATAGCTCCCGGGGTAATAAAACGGAATCTACTCTTTTTTGCAGGTGCCAGAAAATACAAAAATGACGTTGCGAGAAAGTACAATACAACAATCAATGTCCACTTGGTAAAACCAACCAGAAAATATAACCACGAACTATCGTATAACCCGGGATGTTTGCTGATAAACCCGACTATAAAGCTGTTTCCCATAATTATCATGGTTATTGCAACCAGAAGCAACGAGCTTAAAATAAGAACCAGAATTATTGAAACGAATCTGATGCTGAGATTACTTCTTGTTTCGAAATCGTGGTAAGTGTTGTTAAAAGCCTCTATTAATGCCATTACACCATTAGAAGAGAAAAACAACATAAGTAAAAAACCAAGGGATAAAACGCTGCTTCTTTGATTCAGTATGGTATCAGAAATTGTCTCATGCATTAAAGAATATGCATTATCGGGCAGTACTTCGGCCAAAACGCTGAAAAGCTCGTACTGGAAGTTTTCAACCGGAATAAAAGGAATTAAACTAAAAAGAAAAATAAGAGCCGGAAATAGAGAAATAAAAAGATTAAAAGCAACAGAAGATGCCCGCATCGAAACGGAACCTTTCTGTATTCCTTTAAAAAAGAATGAGCCTACATCATAAAGTGAGAAACCATTAAACCCGGGCAGTATTATTCTGTCTGTCAGTGATTTTAAAATCAGATCAATCCTGTGGAGAAGTTTAATGTATTTTTCCTTCACTTCAAATTGCTTTTAAACTTAAATCAAGACTCCTTATTCTGTGAGTAAGAGCTCCTACGGAAATAAAATCGACTCCGCAGGCGGCATAATCTTTCAATGTGTCAAACGTAATCCCGCCACTAGACTCTGTCTCATATTTGCCGTCTATTAATGCTACTGCGGCACGTGTGTTTCCGATATTAAAATTATCCAGCATTATCCTGTCAACTTTGCCAACTCTTAATACTTCTTTAACATCGGCCAAAGACCGTACTTCAATTTCAATTTTAAGGCTGAGATTTTTCCTGTACAGATATTCACGCGCATTTGTAATTGCCTTTTCAATGCTTCCTGCGTAATCAATATGATTATCTTTAAGCATTATCATATCATAAAGTCCGATGCGATGGTTTATTCCACCTCCGATTTTCACGGCTTCTTTTTCAATTAATCTCAACCCGGGTGTGGTTTTTCGTGTGTCAAGAACTTTGGTTTTAAAACCGCGTAATTCTTCTGCATACCGGTTGGTTTCCGTTGCAATGCCACTCATGCGTTGCATAAAATTAAGAATAGTACGCTCGGCAGTAAGAATATCCAGTTGCGGACCTGAAAGTTCAAATACAATATCTCCGGGCTTTACGGATTGTCCGTCATTAATGAAAATGTTAAGGCTCAGCTTTTTTGAAAAAAAACTGCATACCTGTCTGGCTACTTCCACACCGGCAATAATTCCCGGTTCTTTGACCAGTAATTTTGCTTTTCCTGTTGCATCCTCATTAATACAGCATAAGGAGGAATGGTCGCCATCGCCGACATCCTCCTTATAAGCTCTTTTAATTAAGGATTGTAAATATTTTTCCGGTATCATTCTTCCTCGATTCGCATTTGATGAATTAATGGATTTCCTGTGCTTTCTTTTACCAAAAAATAAACTCTGTAAATTTTGCCACTAACTGTTTCGAGATTCCCGATTGCATACTGAGCACCCTCTTTGCCTCCCTGGTGTAACAGTGTGAATGATTTGACTTTATTTTTTTCAAAGAAACTTTTTAATATTTGTTCTGCCTGTTGCTTACTATACACATCATCTTTATCAAGAATCACAAGTTCAACAGATGAGTTGAAGTGTTTTGCCAGTTCGGTGGCATTTCCAACTTTCATTGCATCAAAAATTTTAGGAGGAATGTCAAAAATCGGATGTGCAGATAATACATTTGCTCCGGCTATTAAAACTATTGCGATTACTAATAATTTAATCTTTTTCATCTTACAGTATTTTTGTTTATTAAATCAGATTCCGGTCTTATGCTTACAAAAACCAAACCAAATAAATTGAACCGCAAGATACAAATTATTTAAATCTTTCGAGTATCTTTATGGTCAATTTTTTTGCAGATTTATGAACATCAGTTTTACAGTAGTAGGGAAGACAGATATTCCGTTTGTTAATTCAGGCACAGACGAATATTTTAAAAGGGTTAAGCGTTACATTAATTTTGATTTCAGGGTTATTAAGGATTTGAAAAACACAAAGAATATTGACGAAAATCTGCAAAAACAACTCGAAGGAGAGAAAATTTTATCTTTGGTAAACAGTAGTGATGTTGTAATTCTTCTGGACGAGAACGGGAAAGAATATACCAGTAAAGGCTTTGCATCGTTTATAGAAAAACAAATGAACAGCTCTGTGAAAAATCTGATTTTTGTTGTCGGCGGACCTTACGGGTTTTCTGAAGCTGTATATAAAAGGGCAAACTATAAGATTTCCCTGTCTCAGATGACATTTTCACATCAAATTATAAGACTTATTTTTGCAGAACAGCTTTACAGGGCTTTCAGCATTATTAATAATGAACCGTACCATCATGAATAGAGATTGTTTTTTACATTTAAAAATAAGGCATCTGGTAATACTGACAGGAATACTGGCAGTCTCACTTTCTCTTACATACTTTTTCAGTTTTACAGAAGTACGCAAAACAGAAGACTACATAAATAAGTCTGAGATAGAATCTGTACTTGAAGAAAAATATTCCGGGCTTAAAACCGAAACGGAAAAACTGGCTGAAAAGTTCGAAAACGGAGATAAGAATCCGGAAGAATATTTTTATACAGAAAGTTCCGGATTATTTGAAAAAAACGAAACAGGTTTCTTCTTTTATAAAGAGAATAATCTCAAATATTGGTCAACCAATAATATTCCGGTTCCGGTAAGTACTACTTTTGGCTTTTTTGACAAACCCATAGCGAATCTGAACAATGGCTGGTATATATGTTATGCCATAGAAAAAGAAGACTGGCACATAGTAGGACTTTACCAGTTGAAAAAAGAATATTCTTACGAAAATGATATTATAAAAAACTCATTCAGCAAATCTCTTAACATTGACGAAAGTATTGTTGTCAGTACAGATTCTGTTCCCGGGAGTGTGAAAATATGTTTTAACGATAAAAAGTCATGCTTTTATTTACTGTTTGAAGAAGATAATATGCAGGTAGAGCCTCATTTTACTTTCAGAAATTTTCTTATCATTTTCAACTTCATGATTTTTAGTTTTATTCTGATTATTGCAATACTGATGCTTGCGGATAAATACAAAATCATAAATAAAACTTTCCCTCTTTTGCTGTTTATATGCCTGTTTGTGTTCAGGTATCTGTTGCTTAAAGCAGGATATACCTCAAGCATGAGTGAACTGCGGTTCTGGGGGCCGGAACTGTTTGCCGAATCATTCTGGATGCCGTCGTTGGGAGAATACGCTATAAATGTGTATCTGTTTTTTATGTTCTCTGTGATATTCGTGTTTTATTATAAACCGGAATTGAATTGCAAAACGAATCGTTTTATAACGTTGGTTTTCAGTTTGTCCGTTTCAATTCTGATGTATATCTGCGGGGTTTTCATTTCCGGTCTGTTCTTTGGGCTGGTTTGGAATTCATCAATTTCTTTTTCTTTCGAAAATGTACTGAATCTTGATATCTTCAGCTTTCTTGGCATTATTATTATCGTGGGAGTTGTTTTTGGTTTTGTCCTGATATTTTACCGGTTACTGCACATCTTGAAAAAATATCTTTCGATACTTCAGATTTCTGCTTTTTTACTTTTGCTTCATGCCGGTTCTCTTTTCTTTTACAGGCCTGAAGAAATAAGTTTTGACACCGGTCTTATTTTCGGGACTCTGTTTTATCTGCTATGGGTTACATTAACATATATCAGTCTCAGAAGAAAGGTTACATACTTTTTAAGTGTAATATTACTTATTCTGATTTCGCTTATTACATCGGAACATTTTTCGAGATTATCAAACAAAAAAGAAATTGATGCATATAAGGTAATAACATATAACCTTGCAGCAGAAAGAGATGTGAGTGCTGAATTCTTTTTAAAAGAGACATATAATGAAATAAAATCTGACCAAAAACTTTCTGAACGGATAAGTGCCAAAGACTTTAAAGGAATTGAGAATTCTATAAATAACATACTTCTTTCAAAACGCTATTTCAACAAATACGAGATACAAACCACAATTTGCTTATGCTCCGACAGCCTGTTGATTGAGCCTGACATGATTTCTGTGGATTGCTTTGAGTTTTTCAGGAATCAGATTGATTCATACGGGATAATAATTCCCAATACTAATTTCTATTTTCTGGATAATCATAACGGAAGGATTTCTTATCTGGGAGAAATCGGCACTAAATTAAAAGATTCGGTATTCATTAATATTTATATTGAGCTGAATTCAAAGATATTCAGCGAGGGGTTGGGTTACCCTGAAATGTTGCTGGACAAGAAACTTTTGGTAAAAAAGACTGCCAAGGAATATAATTATGCCAAGTACAATAAAGGCAGGCTGATTTCCAGCAAAGGCGATTTTAAATATCAGTTCACATTGAAACCTGAAGAAAACGATACTGCTGAGTATTCTTATTATGTAAACGATGGCTATATTCATTTTAAATATCGTCCCGACAAAGAAAACATAATAATCTTAAGTAAGCCGGACACTCAATATTCCAAAGAAACTGTTTCTTTTACTTATATTCTTTCATTTTTATTTATCATCTTCAATTTATTATGGTTACTTGCTAATTTTAAGAACGGGAATTTAAAAAACGGAGCCACCCTTAAGGTGAAAATTCAGATTTCATTTATTACCATTTTAATATTATCATTAATACTTACCGGGAGCATATCAATATATTTTATTGTTCAGGGGTATAAGCAAAAACAAAAAGAGACGGTTCAGGATAAGGCACATTCTGTTTTGATAGAACTGGAGCACAAAGTAGGGAATGCAAAGAAGCTTAATTACGAAGATGCAAAAGAACTTAATTCCATACTTGTAAAATTCTCAAACGTATTTTACACGGATATAAACATTTACGACCTTAACGGAATATTGCTTTCTTCGTCGAGAATAGAATTATATGACAAAGGCCTTAAAGGCCGCTATCTTGATTCGGAGGCATACCGGGAATTAATTCTAAACAATTCAGGGACTGTTATTGTTAACGAAACTATTGATAATATAAGCTATCTGTCGGCATATGTTCCTTTCAGAAATTATGACAATGAAATAATTGCTTATCTGAATCTGCCTTATTTTGCAAGGCAAAGTGAGTTTACTGAGGAAATATCGAATTTCGTAATAGCCTTTTCAAATATTTTTCTTGCGCTTATTTTGATGGCGGTTGTAATCGGCATATTTATTTCCAGGCAGCTTACACGGCCATTGGTAATTATTCAGGAAAAAATAAAGGCCATGGACATAAAGAAGAAAGCCGAAAAAATAATTTATACACGCAATGATGAATTAGGAGGGCTTATCAGGGAGTATAACCGTAAAGTGGATGAACTTAGCGAGTCTGCAAATAAACTTGCGCAATCGGAGCGTGAAATGGCATGGCGTGAAATGGCAAAACAGATTGCTCACGAGATTAAAAATCCGTTAACTCCTATGAAACTGAGTGTGCAGTATCTCGAACGTGCCTATGACCTTAAAGATGAAAACTGGGAAAAGACTTACCGCAAAGTAAACAAAACTCTCATTGAGCAGATAGATATACTTTCGGGTATCGCCTCGGAATTTTCTAATTTTGCCAAAATGCCTGCATCCAGAAAAGAGATTATTAACCTTAAAGATTTGATTAATACATCGGTTCAATTGTTTGAAACTACAGAAAATGTAGAATTTACAGTAATTACAGACATTAAAAATACCGGTGAAATAAATGCTGATAAAGAACAAATGCTAAGGGTATTCAACAACCTTATAAAAAACGGCATTCAGGCTATACCTGACGGTAAACATGGTGAAATAAAAATAAGTATGGAGGAACTCGACAAAAGCTATATAGTTAAGGTTGCGGATAATGGCAGCGGAATTCCTGAAGCTATGCGTCCGAAAATTTTCCAGCCAAATTTCACTACAAAATCTGCAGGTATGGGACTGGGACTAAGTATGGTTAAAAGTATGCTTATAAGTAATAACGCGACTATATACTTTAACACTGAAGAAGGAAAAGGAACTGAATTTGTGATTGAAATTCCGATGGAAAATTAAAAACATATCCGGACTTTTGAATTCAGACGATTGACAAGCTAAAGGTAATTTTATAATGAAGATAATGGAAAAAAAAGAATATTAAACAGTTTTTGATATTACTATTCCTGATTTATTTTCAACCTAACTTAAAAAAATGCATCTTTGCATAAAATTAATCAAAAAATAGTTATGATTGTATCAATGACAGGTTTCGGACGGGCCGTAACAGAGTATAAAAACAAAAAGATAAGTATTGATGTTAAATCATTGAATTCAAAAACTGCTGATATTAACACCAGAATTCCCGGGTATTACAAAGAAAAAGAACTCGAAATAAGACGTTTATTGTCTCAGGAGTTACAGCGCGGGAAAATTGATTTTTGTATGTTTGTTGAATTAAACGGAACCGAAAACACCAATCAGTTTAATAATGATCTGATACTGCATTATTATAATCAACTAAAAGATATTTGTGATTCAAACAATATTCCTATTGGCTCTGAAACAATTTCAGGTATTATCAGGTTGCCTGACGTATTAAAAAACAACTCGGAAGATCTGGATGATGATGAATGGAAAGTTGTTCTGGAAACTGCCGGCAAAGCTATTGCCGGGTGCAATGAATTTCGTAGGAATGAAGGCACTGTAATAGAATCGGACATTATTAAAAATATAAATTCAATTTTAAGTTTACTTAACGGGGTTCCGCAATTTGAAAATGAGAGAATTGATACAATACGTGAACGTTTGCGTCAGAGCTTGCAGGAAATTGCCGGCAATAACACAACAGATTCGAACAGGTATGAGCAGGAGATAATATTTTATCTCGAAAAGCTCGACATAAACGAAGAAAAGGTAAGACTTAAAAAGCATTGCGAATACTTTCTTGAAACTATTAATGCAGATGAATTTTCCGGCAAAAAGTTAGGTTTTATTGCGCAGGAGATAGGACGTGAAATAAATACTCTGGGTTCAAAAGCTCATCATGTGGAAATTCAGAAAATAGTTGTCATGATGAAGGATGAACTTGAAAAAATAAAGGAATTACTTCTCAATGCATTGTAAATATGAATCCGAAAGTTCTGATATTCTCAGCCCCCAGCGGTGCAGGTAAAACTACAATTGTACATCATCTTTTGAACAAAAGTGATCTGAATCTGAGTTTTTCGGTTTCGGCATGTTCCCGAAATAAAAGAGAAAACGAAGTTCACGGTAAAGATTATTATTTTTTGACAGCAGACGAGTTCAGGTCAAAAATCAGCAATGATGAGTTTCTGGAATGGGAAGAAGTTTATGAAAATAATTATTACGGAAGTCTTAAGTCGGAAGTTGACCGTTTGACAGGGGAGGGGAAAAATGTTGTTTTTGACGTAGATGTACAGGGTGGCATTAACATAAAAAAACATTACAAAGAAAATGCTCTTTCTGTTTTTATTATGCCTCCGGATATTAATGCATTGGAACAAAGGCTTATTGCACGTTCTACGGATAAGCCCGAAGCAATTAAAATGCGTATTGAAAAAGCAAAATACGAAATAAGCTTTGCCGGTCAGTTTGATGTAATAATAATAAACGACAGTCTGAATAAAGCCTTGGCAGAAGCTGAGAAAATTGTGCGCGAATTTGTAAAATAAAAAAACGGGGATTTTGTTTTGTGCAGATATTCTGCGATAGAAAACAAAATCCCCGTTTGTATTTTAGTTAAGTATTATCGTGTAACTACAAGTTTCTGTTCCGAAATATTTCCGTTCTGATTAATTCTTACAATATATAATCCCTGAGATAAATCAGAAATATCAATATTGGTTTCATTTTCAGACAAATCAAGATTTAAAACTTTCTTACCCGAGATATCTGTAATTGACAAACTGCTGTTCTTAGCATTTTCAATTCTGACTGCAATAGTACTGTTTGCCGGATTAGGGAATAAACTTAATTCCGAAGCAACTGAATTATCAACAGAAGAAGGGAAGTCCATTGTGTTTGTGAAAAACTTGTAAATTTCGGTAGTATAATCAATATCGTTTTGTGGATCATAATACCATTCGTGGTCACCTCCGATTACTTTTATAAATGCTGTTTTTACTCCGTTTGTACCATTTTCGTAAAGATATCTTTCAAATGTTTTTCCATCTTCTTTTGTATCCGGGAAATTTGTAAGTATTGGCTCAACGTCACAAACGTTATAATTTCTCCAGAATTCGACACAAGCTTCAGCACCCATACCAACAGAATAAATTCCCACACCTGTATCTAATTCAGCATTTTCGTATCCGATTGTTTGATCATCAGTTCCGTGAATATGAAGTGTGTTTACGGGTGCAGACGGATTTGGAGTAAAGAACTTTCCAAATGTTCCGCTTACAGAAGCAACCGCTGTAATTCTGTCCGAATGTTCTGCCGCAATTCTGTTGCACATAAAACCTCCCAGAGAAAATCCGGTGAAGAAAACAGAGTCTGTATTAATATTGAAGTTGTTTTCTAAAGAATCTAATACTGCCATTAAAAATCCGGAATCGTCCACATCTTCATTTAAAATAATATTTCCCAGATTTATATTATTATAAACTACATTTTCTGCGCCTGCGCCTGAATTCCATGCTGCTCCGAAGTTTTGTCCCAACACTACAGCATCAAGAGCCTGAGGTGTAATAACTATCCATCCGAACAGGTCTGCAACATAATTAAACCCAATGCCAGAAAATGCATTCATATTATCTCCTAATCCGTGCAGGCAAAAAACTACCGGAGCCGGATTTTCAGGATTGTAAAGAGCCGGGACATATTCAATATACTGGCGTTCGGTGCCATCCCAGGTAAAAGTTCTTGTTGTCTGTACCTGTGCAAAAGTACTGGCATAAATACAAATAATTGCAATAAGAGTAAATAATTTCTTCATAGTAAATAGTTTTTAGTTTGTGATTCTTCAAAATTAAAAATAAGTTTGATATAAAAATCAAAAAATAAAAATATTTTTGAAAAATTCAAAGTTTTAAATTATTGACTACGAATCAATTAACTAAAGTTCTTTGTGATATGATTCAGGCAATTAAACTACAATCAATTCGACAATTGCTTACTTTCTTAAGGTTAATACCTGCTTTACAATTTCGGGTGTTATATTTTTATTTTCCCCGAGTTTTACATATTTCTTGCCGGCCAGTTTTTTACAAATCAGGTCAATAGAATCTTCCGGAATATTATAATCTGAAAGCTTCACTTTTATTCCCAGTGAAACAAAGAATTCTTCGGTTTTAGCAATAACAGCATTTATAACTTCATCTTTTCCGGCACCGGAAATTCCCCAAACGTTTTCGGCATAGTGAATCAGTTTGTCTGCTTTCTCTGCCTTCATTACGGTCATGATTCCGGGAAGGACAACCGCAAGTGTCTGCGCATGATCTACGCCGTAAAGTGCTGTTATTTCGTGGCCTATCATGTGAGTACTCCAGTCTGTCGGAACTCCTGCACCCAACAATCCGTTAAGAGCCATAGTTGCAGCCCACATCAGGTTTGCATTCGCGTCATAATCACTACGGTTTTTAAGCACTTTCGGGCCTTCATTTATAAGGACTTTCAGCAATGATGCCGCCCATGCATCCTGAACAGCAGCTCTGTCAGGATATGTAATATATTGTTCGGTAATGTGAACAAATGCATCAACTATACCGTTTGCAATCTGAATATCGGGCAAAGAATACATTGTTTCCGGGTCCAGAACAGAGAATACTGGAAATAGCAACGGACTACCGAAGGCAAGTTTCTCATTACATGATTTACGTGTAATAACAGCTCCTGAATTCATTTCGGAGCCGGTGGCAGGCAGGGTAAGAACAGCTCCAAGTTTTACAGCGTCTGTAACCTTTTCATATTTTGAAAGCATATCCCACGGATCTTCTTTTTCATACTTTATAGCTGCGGCTATAAATTTTGTCCCGTCTATTACCGAACCTCCGCCGGCAGCAAGAAGAAAATCCACATTTTCTTTTTTTGCAAGATTTACTGCCTGCATTAAAGTTTCGTAAGCAGGATTTGGTTCCACACCGGAAAATTCAATTACATCTTTCCCTTCCAGTGCTGTCATTATTTTCTGATAAACGCCGTTAGCTTTAATGCTTCCTTTGCCGTAAACCAGCATTATCTTTTTGTATGGAAGTAACTCTGTTGACAATTTACTTACCTGATCTTTTCCAAAATATATTTTTACCGGATTATAAAATTCAAAATTTTTCATATATCACATTTTTTGTAATCAATTTATTGTAACAAGAATCTGCTGCAGATTGTTCTGCAGTCAAACAGACAAAAGAATCAGCTTTTTAATAAAATACTATTTCCCGTTTTCGGGCTTTGGCTTTTTATTAAACCATCCATAGCCACGTCCAAGGAAAAACAGCCCCAGTAAAATGAACGGTATGCTAAGTAGTTGTCCCATTCTTATAGCTTCTGTCCAACCTTCAAATTCGACCTGATCGACTTTTGTAAACTCAATGAGATAACGGAAAACGAACAATACTGTAACAAACCATCCAAGGAATGTTCCTTCTTTCCATTTTTTTATAAATTTTTTATAAATTAAATAGAAAGCAATAAACATAAGAAAGTAAAAAATTGCTTCGTAAAGCTGGGTAGGATGTCTTGGAATCCAGTAATCAGTAAGGCAGCTCAGATCTGTTATATTGCATTTTCCTCCCGAAGCATTAAACGCAGGAACAAGATCTTCTCTGTTTTTTAAAAATCTGAAAGCCCACGGGACGGATGTCTGAACGCCGAAAATTTCGGAATTCATGAGATTCCCCAGTCTTACCATACCACCGGCAAGCGGGATAATAAGAGCTATTCTGTCCAGCAAAGCAAGATATGGCATTTTAATTTTTCGTGCATACAGCCATACAGCCAGTAAAATCCCGACTGCTCCTCCATGGCTGGCTAACCCGCCTTCCCAGACATACAGTATTTCCAATGGATGAGAAAGGTAATAACCGGGATTGTAAAAAAGGCAATGTCCCAGACGTAAACCTACTACAACGCCGACAATGACGTAAATAGCCAACTTGTCAATGACTTCCTGCTTGTGTCCTTCTTTTCGCATTACACGTGACACAATAATATATCCCAATAAAAAACCCAGTGCCAACAGAAAACCGTACCATCTTATACCTCTTTCACCGATATAAAATATTACAGGATCGACATTCCATGTTATAAATAATAAATTCATAATAAACTATTTTCAGCAAAATTAAAAAAATAGTCAGAACTGAATTGATAAACTGTATAAAATTATCGTTAAGCTACCTGAATATTATGTTTTAATTCAGGCCGGTATTATTAAAGAGAGCGCTGTTAAGAATTACATCATAGCTTTTATCGAAGTTGCCAGTCTTTTAACACCTTCTATAATCTGTTCATTGGTAGGGAATGAAAAATTCATTCTCATTGTATTTGCACCGCTTCCGTCGCAATGAAATACTTTACCGATAACAAAAGCAACTTTGTTTTGTATGGCAATATGGAATAATTCTTCGGCATCCATGCCTTCGGGCAGGTTTAGAAATAAGAACAAACCTCCTTCCGGTTCTGTCCAGCTAACTCCCTCAGGCATATATTTCCTGAAACAATCAAGCATCAAATCTCTTTTGTCTCTGTAAAGTGCGATGGTTTTATCCAGATTCTTTTTGAGATATCCTTTTTGCATATACTTTGCAACCGCCATTTGCAGTATTGCCGGTGTACACAGGTCGCAAGCCTGTTTTGCAGTTACATATTTTTCTATTATGCTTTCGTCAGCAATAACCCATCCCATTCTGAATCCGGGAGCAAGGATTTTTGAGAAAGTGCCAAGAATAATTACACGTCCGCTTTTGTCAAGTTCGAACATTGTCTTTTGTTCCTGTCCGTCAAATCTTAATTCGCGATACGGGCTGTCTTCAACAATCAGAATGTCGTATTTATCTGCAATATTCAGAATTTCCTGTCTTCTTTTTTCCGGATAAGTTATCCCTGCAGGATTTTGGAAATCGGGGATGAGATAAATGAATTTAGGAAGTTTATTAATCTTATTGAGTTCTGACAGTTTTTCTTCAAGTGCAACAGGATTCATTCCGTCTTTATCAAATCTTATTCCTGTCATTTCTCCTCCGTAAGACCTGAAAGCAGATAAACCACCTAAATATGAAGGCAAGCCTACAATTACATTATCGCCCGGATCGAGAAAGATTTTGCCGGTAAGATCGAGTCCTTGTTGGGATGCAGTGGTAATCATTATATTATTAACCCCGATTTCAATTCCCTGAGATTTATAATGTTTTACTATTTCTTCGCGTAACTCGTTACAACCTTCAGTAGTCCCGTATTGTAATGCCTTTGTTCCGGCAGTTTCAAGAACTTCGTTAAGACATAACTGAATATCCTCAACAGGGAACGATGCCTCTGCCGGAAGTCCGCCTGCAAAAGAAATAATTTCGGGGCTCTGTGTGAGTTTAAGAATTTCGCGGATTGCAGATCTTTTAGCTGCCGCCATATTCTTTGACAATAATCTTTCTATATTTTTTGACATTTTGAAGAAGTTTTATTTTCTCCAAAAATAACATTTCCAAACGGTAACTGAAAACAAATTTACCTGTTTTACAATATGGTTTGATAAATAAAAATTACCCGGGCAGTAAAGATTTTTATTTGTTTACAAAAGGTTTTCTGTTTAATATTGATTGCCCCAGTGTAATTTCATCGGTATATTGCAGTTCATCGCCTATTGCCACTCCTCGGGCAAGAATTGTAATTTCGGCTCCTTTGTCTGCAATTTTTCTGTTTATGTAATAATTTGTGGTATCTCCTTCCATTGTAGTCGGTAGAGCCAGAATAACTTCAGTCACACCGCCTTCATTAATTCTGTCAACCAGAGTCATAATATTTAAATCAGATGGGCTTATTCCGTCCATAGGGGAGATAATTCCGCCCAAAACGTGATAAACTCCGTTAAACTGAGAAGTGGACTCAATTGCCATTACATCGTGAATTCCTTCTACCACACATATTTTTGCCGTGTCTCTGGAATTATCACTACAAATATGGCAAATGTCTTCATCTGATATATTATGACAAATATTACAAAACCTCGTATCTTTTTTTAAACTTACAACCGCTGATGCAAATGCTTCAACCTCATGTTCCTGTTTACGGAGCAGATGTAAAGCAAATCTTAAAGCTGTTTTTTTTCCTATTCCCGGCAATGTCGAAAACTGCATTATTGCATCTTCAAGATATTTACCCGATTTCCCGTCAAAATTCATTTTCCTGTTTTTTATTATTTACATCCCGGAATCTGCAAACCTGTATTACTACAAATAAAATCTGCTTTTGTGCTTTCCTGTATGCATCTGCCTGAGGCTGTAATATTTTGTTGTTTTAAAATTCATACTCATCATAAAATCCGGCTCCGCTTTCTGACAAAACAGAAAGTTTCAGTTTATGTGTTTTTGCGTTTCCGAACCATACTACTCTTACCTGATTATTTTTTGTGCCTGTTATAATTCCGCCTTCAATTTCCCAGAAGATTTTAACATATTTTTTATATTCTGTTTCGTAAACAGGCATAGCTCTTTTATCGGGCATTGCCGGTACCGGTTTTATCTTACAGTCTTCGGGAAAAAATTCTTCGTAAAAGAAGTCGCGTATTTTCTTACTTATAAAATTAAAGTTTTCATTAAGATGATTATCGATATCGACGTGCGGACTATGTCCTGCAGATTCGAAAATGTGAAGTTCTTCCCTAATCCCCAGTTCTTTAAGTTTGATATGAATCGGTAAAGAACCATACATCTTTTTTAATACCAGGCTGCTGAAACCTGATTTCATATCCTGAAACGGGAAATCGTAATCAATAGGGACTATCTTATCTGCATCGCCGTGAAAAGAAATGACTGAAGTTTTCGCATTGTTAAGCAGAGCCAGATCGTTTACGGCCCCCCACATATTTGCAATTGCCCTGAGCTGAAATTTCTGACTTATATTGTTTGAGGATGATTCAATATCGCCCAAATCATTATATAACAGACTGCTGCCTGTGCTTTCCGGCCTGTTTTTATTGCGCATAAAAGCCAGATTAAGTGATGTTACTCCTCCGGCACTGCTACCTGCGGCAAAAAGATAATCAGGATCAATTCCGTATCTGTCAGCATTTTTAACAAGGAATCTCATCGCAGAATGAACATCCTGCAAAGCCCGGTATCCGGCTCTTTCTACAGATGGCCCCAGTGGCTTAAATCCCAAACGGTAATTTACCGAGGCTGTCACATATCCCATTCCGGCAAAGTAGCGGCACCACTCAACCATTGCTTCCGATTTTTTATCCCCGATATAAAATCCTCCGCCGTGAATAAATAATATCAGAGGACGTTTTTCGAGACTGTCAGCCTCAGGGTAATAAATATCTATTTTAAGATTTAGATTTTTTTTGCTTACAGTTGACAGAATCCCTTTTGTGAGAATTTCTATATAGCTTTCTGTCTCGGAAGGGTATGAATCCCAATAACCTTCGGCATTCCCGTAAACCACATCGTTTTTTACAACAATTTTATCGAAAATTCCGGTTTTATATCGTTGCGGATATTTTACAAACGGAGGCTTATTGTATTTCTTAAAGAACAATTCTTCGGACCAGTTCAGTTTGTTGAAGATTCCGAGTATTTTCGAAATAGTAGCGTATTTTAGTGTGAACCCGTTTTCTTTTACTGAGATTTCTGCTCTTATTTTTTTGCTTTCTCCGGCAAACTGAACAATATAGTTTTTTCTTTTTTTTGTAATATAGAAATTCTCTGGCCTGACTGTCACACTGCCGTCAAGAACAAAAAAAACACCTTCGGCTTTTTCGGGACATATTTTTTCAAATTTCAGATAATATGATGTATCATTAAGCCTGCAATAATAATATGTTGACGTATCCAGGTTTTCCGGGATGAACCGGGTCTGGCTGATTTCTCCTGCAGACAAAGCGGCAGAATAAAACCAGATTGAAATAATTACAAGTATTAAGGACAGAAAAAACCTTTTCATTCTTACTTATTTTTGATGTAAAAATAATCTTTAGTAAGGACATTTCAACAAGGAGCAGATGAAAACTTTCAACAAATGATATTGGATAAAGCAATAAAAAACATGAAAATTACAAAAAATAAATTTCTATGAGCCCACTTGTGATATTCGGAATAGTATTGGCGTATTTTATGGTGTTGATAATTATATCTTTTTTCACAAGCCGTAATGTTAATAATGAAGGTTTTTTTCTGGGGAACAGAAAATCAAGATGGTATATTATCGCAATCGGGATGTTGGGATCATCAATTTCAGGAGTTACGTTTATTTCAGTTCCGGGATGGGTTCAAACAAATCAGATGACATATATGCAGATGGTCTTGGGATTTGTGCTTGGTTATCTGGTAATAGCACATGTATTACTGCCTCTGTACTACAAATTGAATCTTACTTCCATATACACATATCTCGATGTAAGATTCGGGAATTCGTCTTATAAAACAGGTGCGGCATTTTTTCTTTTATCCAGGACAATCGGTTCGGCAGCAAGACTTTATGTGGTTGCTAATGTTTTGCAGGTCACTATTTTTGAGCAACTTGCAGTTCCGTTTTGGGTAACTGTGGCTATTACTATTTTACTTATATGGCTTTACACATACAAGGGTGGAATAAAAACCATTATATGGACAGATACTTTGCAAACAATATTTTTGTTCACTGCTCTGACTGCAACAATTGTAATAATTGCCGGCAAACTTAATTTTTCTTTTATAGACACAGTCTCGTCAATAGTTGCAAGTCCCATGTCGAAAATGTTTGAATTCTCGGACTGGCATTCGTCCCAAAACTTCTTTAAGCAGTTTATCAGCGGAGCATTAATTACAATTGTTATGACCGGTCTCGATCAGGATATGATGCAAAAAAACCTGAGTTGTAAAAACATTAAAGAAGCCAAACGCAACATGATGACTTACGGTCTCGCGTTTTTACCTGCCAACCTGTTGTTTTTATCACTGGGAGTTTTATTGGTCACTTTTGCAAGTCAGTCAGGAATTGATCCGGCTTTAATAAAAGGAGATAATTTATACCCTTATATTGCTACAAATTTACTTGGCCCGGGAATTTTGATTTTATTCCTGATTGGCCTTATGGCTTCGGCTTATTCGAGTGCTGACTCTGCTCTTGCTGCACTAACCACATCATTTACAGTTGACATTATCGGGATAAAAAACAAGACCGAAGCACAGGTGAAAAAAACAAGAACCAAAGTTCATATAGCATTCTCTTTTGTTATGGCTCTTATCATTATTATGTTTGATGTCTTTAACGAAAAGAGCATAATTGATGCAATTTATGCAATTGCCGGCTACACATACGGGCCTCTCTTGGGTCTGTATGCATTCGGACTTTTTACAAAGTTTCAGTTACGGGACAAAGGAGTTCCGTTTATTGCAGTTTTAAGCCCGGTACTTAGTTTTGCAACAAGCTGGTTGCTGCACCATTACACCGGTTACAAAACCGGTTATGAATTATTGCTTCTGAACGGATTAATTACATTTGGCGGTTTGATGATTTTGAGAAAACCTGCGGGGAAGAGGCTTTAATTTTGTTCAAAACATCAAAGTTGCAAATTTTTACTCATAACTGTTAATCAATTTTAGTAATACCTCCCGGCATATCGGAAAAATTTTGACTATCCCGTTGAAATTAATTTACAATCAGAAGAAAGGATTATTCTTTATTGACAGACTGGATTCCTATTGCAATTTCGGGCAGAATTCCTTTCTCAACATATATTTTACGCATATGTTTCCTTAGAATTGGTCTGTAATGTTCGTAAACCAATGCAATTAATATCAGGACTATTCCGTTGGACAAAAAGAGTCCCTGAATGCCAGCGAATTTTTCAAGATATCCCAGTACAAGAGCTCCAATAGGAGTAACTCCCATAAGTGACATTGCATATAAACTCATTACTCGCCCGCGAAATTTTTCGTCCGAAAATGTCTGCAGTTGTGTATTAAGAGAAGCTACTGATGCAATAAGGGTAAATCCCAGCGGAAATCCGATAATATAAGCCAGCCAGCTTATGTGTACAAAAAACATTGCTATGAGAGAAATTCCCATTATAAGAACGCTAAGCATTACAATTTTTCCTAACCCGATAACACTTTTACGAGCAGCAAGGTACAATGCTGCCACTAATGCTCCTGCACCAAACGCCGACATCATAAAACCAAGAGTATTGCTGTTGCCGTTTAAGATGTCTTTGGCAAACGGAGGTAAAAATACTAATAAAGAAAATCCGAAAAAACTTACAATCCCGAGCATTAGTAATGCACTTCGGATAGGAACAGAACGCATGGCATATTTAAAACCTTCATTAATATCCTGTCTGATATTTTTCTTTTCGTTGGTCTTTTCAACCGGTTTTGAAATAATTTTATACAAAGAAAATAATACGGCAATGTAACTTAAACCATTAATAAGAAAACAAAGCCCTTCACCAAATATTGCAATCAGAAATCCCCCTATAGAGGGGCCTATTAACCTTGCAGAGTTAAACATTGCCGAATTTAATGCGATAGCGTTTCCGATGTCTTCTTTTCTGTCAACAAGTTCAATTGTAATGGCTTGTCTGGCGGGCATGTCCATAGCCTGAACAAGCCCGAGAAATAAACTGAGAGCTATGATATGCCAGGGTTCTATTACATTCCCAAGGACAAGTGCAGTCATAACAAGAGCCTGTAACATGAAAAGGGATTGTGTCAACATTAATAATTTTCTTTTTTCAAAGCGATCTGCAATAACTCCGGCGATAGGAGAGATGAAAAATGAAGGAATCTGTGAAACAAAAGTAACAGTTGCCAACATCAAAACCGATCCGGTAATTCTGTAAACCAGCCAGCTCATAGCTATCTGCTGAATAAAAGATCCGACTAATGAGATGATTTGTCCGTAGAAATATAGCTTGTAGTTTCTTGAGTGCAGAGATGTAAATATCTGTTTAAAAATCTCTTTGTTGTTCGGAATAATTTCCTTAAAGTTCTTCCATCCACCCGAAAACACTTCCCTTTTTTCTTTTTTTTCGTCCATATAACGTAAAGACTGATACCTGCTGCAAAACTACAATTTATTAGCAACACAATTAACAAAATAAGCTTATTTTGACAGAATTTGGATTGTGTTTTTGCCTGTCACTTCTTTATTGTTTTTTCCCGCTGCATAGCCTCAGCCTTTTCGGAAAAACATTCAGTGTACACGACTTTCCAATCACCTGCCTGCCCGGTAAATCCTTTGTGCTCCGAATTGTGCCGTCTCAATCTTTCATCTAAAGAGTCTCCTGTAAACCCAACATAATATTTCTCAGCAGTCTGGGAGAAAAGTATGTAAACAATAAATTCATTCATGTTTTTACGTTTTGTAAATGAAAAAACCCGCAAGATT
>QKHS01000013.1 GCA_003249955.1 Bacteroidales bacterium
AGAATGAATGTGGGCAGGATACTGAAACTACTCAGGTTATTGTTAAGGAACCTTGCTCTGATCCGGTAATTAGATTATCTGTGTCTGAAACGAATGCGGAAAACTTTACGCATCAGCTATCCGGTACTGTTGCTAACGTAAAAAATAAGGCAGATATTACTGTAACTGTTGATGGTAAGGCAGATAACAGCTTCCAGTTTGTACCGGCTACCGGACAGATAAGTACTAAATATAAGTTTACTGCAGGCACTCATAAGATAACTGTAACTGCAAAGAATGAATGTGGGCAGGATACTGAAACTACCCAGGTTATTGTTAAGGAACCTTGTTCTGCTCCGGTAGTTAAATTTTCTGTGTCTGAGACCAATTCAGAAACATTTACACATGAGTTATCCGGCAAAATTACCAATATGAAAAACAAAGCCGATATTACCGTAACTGTTGACGGCAAGGCAGATAACAGTTTCCAGTTTATACCAGGTACAGGACAAATCAGTTCCAAGTACAAATTTACTGCAGGATCACATAAAATAATTGTAATTGCAAAGAACGAATGCGGACAGGATACTGAGACAGCCCAGGTCATTGTTAAAGAGCCTTGTTTTGCTCCTGTAATTAAATTCACAGTTACTGAAAAAAATCAGAATAACTTTACTCATCAGTTATCCGGTACAATTGCCAACGTAAAGAACAAATCAGCCATTACTGTAACCGTTGACGGCAAAGCAGACAACAGTTTCCAGTTTATACCGGGTACAAGCCAAATAAGTTCCTCTTATAAATTTACTGCAGGAACACACAAAATAACCATAACAGCTAAAAACGATTGCGGGCAGGATACAGAAACTACCCAGATTATTGTTAAAGAACCTTGCTCTGCACCTGTGGTTACTATAACGGTTTCTGAAACGACTCAGGACAATTTTACACACCAGATGTCGGGCACTGTTACCAATGTTAATAGCAAGGCGAATATTACCGTAACTGTTGACGGCAAAGCAGATAACAGCTTCCAGTTTGTACCTGGTACAAGCCAGATAAGTTGTAAATATAATTTTAAAGAAGGAACACATAAAATAATCGTTACTGCAAAAAATGAATGTGGACAGGATACCGAATCAAAGCAGGTTGTTGTTACAGCGGAAGCTTGCGGGCCAAGATTCAATCCCGGAAATTCAGACTGGGAATTTTGTTTGATTACACGAGATGCTACTTATAACCGTGATGATCTTACTGATACTAATTTTACTTATTCGGGAACAGCAACAAGTTTGTTTTTTAAAGCAACTGCCGGAGGAGGAGATGCCATAGTAAAAGGAAGTCCTTACTCAATATATTCCGGGAAATACTATCTGTTTACCGGAAATCTCAGAGTTACCGTAAGCACTCAAAATCCGGGATCTATGGGACAATGGTCCGTCTGTATCGAATCCGATTCAGACCCTCAGTCCGGTACTGGTAACGACAGGCCTAGAAGCCCTTGTGAGTCGGATGACAATGGGGGAAGCAAAAACGGCAGCACCGGAACTAAAAATGTTAATGGCAATAAAAACGAAACTACTCCGGTTAACATAAAACCGGTAAATAAACGTACAAATTAATATTCTTTGGTTTTTAGCAGTAATGCGGGTCTGCAATACTGCTAAAAACTGAAAATTTTTAAATTTAAACCTACATTTTAAATATCTTTTCCCATAAAAATATAGTTTAAAGTTGCTGTGATTATCAACTGAAAAATGTTAATATTTATCTTGCAGCAACTGTATTTTGTGCGTTTTTATCATGTACTTTTGCAGCTAAAATGGAAAAGACTGTACAAATGGTTGGAACTTATTCAGAAGACAGCATACAAACCTTAGATTGGGAAGAGCATATCAGGCGGCGTCCGGGTATGTACATCGGTAAATTGGGTGATGGCAAATCACGTGATGACGGTATTTATATCCTGATAAAGGAAGTCATTGACAACTCGATAGATGAGTTTGCAATGGGATTCGGAAAAAATATAGATATCAAACTGGACGAACGTACAATGTCCATACGTGATTACGGTCGCGGCATTCCACAGGGAAAACTTGTAGATGTAGTTTCAAAAATGAATACCGGAGCCAAATATGACTCAAAGGTTTTTCAAAAATCTGTAGGCCTTAATGGAGTTGGGGTAAAGGCTGTAAATGCTTTGTCTTCTTCTTTCAAAGTTTCTTCTTATCGTGATGGGAAGAAAAAGACTGCTGAGTTTTCCGGAGGAAAGCTACTATCAGAAACTCCTCTTGTTGATACAAATTCTCCAAACGGAACTCTGGTAGTTTTTACTCCTGATGAAGAAGTCTTTGGAAAATACAATTACATAAGCGAGTTTATAGAAACTATGTTGCGTAACTACGCTTATCTTAACACCGGATTATCAATAAATTTCAACGGAACCCGTTTTTATTCCAAAAACGGATTACTTGATTTATTGCAGGAAAATCTTAATCAGGAACCGGGATATCCTATAATTCATATTAAAGACGAAGATTTTGAAGTAGCAATAACTCACGGAACCCAGTATAGCGAGGAATATTATTCCTTTGTCAACGGACAAAATACAACTCAGGGCGGGACACATCTTTCGGCATTCAGAGAAGCATATGTAAAAACTATAAGGGATTTTTACCGCAAAGATTTTGATGCTGCCGACATACGTCAAAGCATTATCGCCGCAATAAGCATAAGAATTATTGAGCCGATTTTTGAGTCACAGACAAAGACAAAACTTGGCTCAAAAGATATGAGTCCTGATGGTGTTTCTGTAAGAAATTACATATTCGATTTTATGAAGAAAATAGATGATTTTCTCCATAAAAACTCGCAGATTGCCGATGTTTTGCAAAAGAAAATTCTGGCTTCGGAAAAAGATCGTAAAGCTATTGCCGGAATTCAGAAACTTGCACGTGAAAGAGCAAAAAAAGTAAGCCTTCACAACAAAAAACTCCGCGATTGCCGGGTTCACTATAACTCTAATGATGACAAGCGTTACGAGACCACTATTTTTATTACGGAAGGAGATTCTGCAAGCGGATCAATCACCAAATCCCGAGATGTTAACACACAAGCCGTTTTCAGCTTAAGGGGCAAACCCCTTAATTCATATGGCATGACTAAAAAAATAGTTTATGAAAATGAAGAATTTAACTTATTACAGGCGGCATTAAACATTGAAGAGGGAATTGAAAATATCCGTTACAGACAGGTTGTTATTGCTACAGATGCCGATGTTGACGGTATGCACATAAGGTTGTTATTGATAACTTTCTTTTTGCAGTTTTTTCCCGACCTGTTGAAACAAGGCCACCTGTTCATCCTGCAAACCCCATTATTCAGAGTCCGGAATAAACAGGAAACCATTTATTGTTATGATGAGACAGCGAAAGAAGAGGCAATAAAGAAACTGAAAAACAATCCGGAAATTACACGATTTAAAGGCTTAGGTGAAATTTCTCCTGATGAATTTAAGAATTTTATTGGTAAAGAAATGAGATTAGATCCTGTCACATTGGCAAAAGCAGACCATATCAGCGGGCTTCTTGAGTTTTTCATGGGTAAAAACACCCCGGACCGCCAGGATTTCATTATCAATAATCTGAGAATAGAAGAAGAAGTTATTTGACAGAGTTCCAGCACATAAGATTTGTTCTTAGAAATGCCGTGGTGACACAAAAGCACGAAAGCACAAAAAAGAAAAATCCCTTTAGTGTTTTGGTGGCAACAAAAAGAAAAAAACTTAGTGCATTAGTGCTTTAATGGCGAAAAAATATTTTACAAAAACTATGAGTGAAGAAAGCGACAACATAGAAAAAAAAGAATTTGAGAACGGAGAAGAATTTGTTCCGGTAGAGATACATGAAACGGAAGAACCTAAAATTACCCGTCTTAAAGGAATGTTTCAGGATTGGTTCCTCGATTATGCATCCTATGTAATTCTGGAGCGTGCAGTTCCGCATGTTTACGACGGACTAAAACCTGTTCACCGTCGTATTCTGCATTCGATGAAACAACTTGATGATGGCCGTTACAACAAAGTTGCCAACATTGTCGGGCACACAATGCAATACCATCCTCATGGTGATGCTTCCATCGGAGATGCTCTTGTTCAGCTCGGACAAAAAGATCTGCTGGTTGATTGTCAGGGGAACTGGGGAAATATTTTAACCGGAGATTCCGCTGCTGCATCACGTTATATTGAGGCCAGATTGACAAAATTTGCACTTGAAGTTGTATTTAACCCTAAAACCACATTCTGGAAACCATCATACGACGGACGTAACAAAGAACCTATCACTTTACCAGTGAAATTCCCGTTATTGCTTACTATGGGAGTTGAAGGGATTGCTGTTGGTCTCGCTTCAAAAATACTCCCTCACAACTTCAATGAACTTATTGATGCGTGTATTGCTATTCTGGAAGACAGACCTTTCGAGATATTCCCCGATTTTCCTACTGCCGGCATGGCAGATTTCAGCAAATATAACGACGGGCTACGTGGCGGACGGGCAAGAGTACGGGCAAAGATTGAAAAAATTGATAAAAAAACTCTGGTAATAAGAGAAATAACATTTGGAGAAACAACATCTTCAATTATTGATTCAATCATTGCTGCCAGTGAGAAGAAAAAGATACAAATCAAAAAAATAGACGACAATACATCCGAGTTTGTTGAAATAATAATACACCTGCCATCCGGAGTCTCTACAGATAAGACTATTGATGCCCTGTATGCTTTCACAAAGTGTGAAGTGTCCATTCCTACCTATGCATGTGTGATTGAAGATGACAAACCAAGATTTATCGGAGTTACTGAAATACTTCAGCTATCGGTTGCAAATACGGTTGAGTTGCTTCGTCAGGAATTGCTTATTCAGAAAGCCGAACTGGAAGAACAATGGCATAATCAGTCTCTGGAAAAATGGTTCATAGAAAAACGCATTTATAAGGAAAAAAATTATGAGAATGCAAAATCAACAGATGAAGCAATAGAGTTTATACATTCAAAAGTAATTGAACACAAGCTACAACTTGTTCGTGATGTTAACCGTGATGATTTGCTGAGGTTACTTGAGATAAAGATGAAACGCATTCTTCGTTTCAACAGCGACAAAGCAGAGGAAGATTTACTTGCAATTCTTGATGAAATAAAGAAAGTACAGCACAATCTTGATCATCTTATAGACTATGCTATAGCTTATTACAACAGAATCAAAGATAAATACGGAAAAGGCAGGGAACGTAAAACCGAAATCCGCAATTTCGATACTA
This sequence comes from Bacteroidales bacterium, assembly GCA_003249955.1. GTDB lineage: Bacteria > Bacteroidota > Bacteroidia > Bacteroidales > ML635J-15 > Bact-19. The sequence continues at coordinate 5,296 of QKHS01000013.1, forward strand.
TTGATACTGCCCAGGTTGCAGTTGCCAACGAAAAATTGTATGTAAATTACAAAGAAGGCTTTGTAGGTTACGGACTTAAAAAAGACGAGTATGTTTGTGATTGTTCCGATATTGACGACATTATCGTTTTCCGCAAAGACGGTAAATATATTGTCTCAAAAGTTCAGGATAAAGCATTTTTCGGCAAAGACATTCTGTATGTAAATGTTTTCAAGAAAAATGACAAACGTACAATTTATAATCTTGCATATCGCGACGGGAGAACCAGTGTTTCTTACATAAAACGCTTTGCTGTAACAGGCATTACCCGTGATAAAGAATACGACACCACCAAAGGACTTGACGGATCAAAAATTATTTATTTCACTGCAAATCCAAACGGGGAAGCCGAAGTAATAAAAGTATATCTTAAACCTAAACCCAAAGTCCGCAAACTGGTTTTTGAAATAGACTTTAAAGATGTAGCAATAAAAGGCCGGGATGCCCAGGGAAACATCCTTTCGAAAAACGATATTCATAAAATTACGCTTAAAGAAGAAGGTATCTCAACTCTCGGCGGACGTAAAATATGGTTTGACGAAGAGGTTTTCAGGCTTAATGCGGATAGCCGTGGCAGATATCTCGGAGAATTTGTCGGCGATGATAAAATTCTTGTCATTACACGTGACGGTATTTGCAGATTAACAAATTTCGATCTTTCAAACCACTACGAGGAGAACATTATTGTTATCGAGAAATACAATCCTGATAAAGTCTTTACAGCAATACATTTTGATGCCGAACAAGGGTTCTTCTACCTGAAACGCTTTCAGATGGATGAATCCGGTAAAGAACAATGCTTTATTGCCGAGGTTCCGGGATCTTATCTTGTTGAATTGAGTGATGATGAATTCCCGCAGGTTAAGCTTGTATTCGGAGGAAAACACGAAGCAAGAGATCCTGAAATGATTGATGCAGAAGAGTTTATTGCTGTAAAAGGGATAAAAGCAAGAGGGAAACGCCTGTCAACTTTCGAGATTAAAGAAATGTTTTTTGATGAGCCTTTGGAAAAAGAATCATCTGTCGGGTCTGATAATGACGAAGATGATTCTGAAGACAATGATAACAACGGTGAAAACACAATTACAGATTCAGATGATATTGAATTCGAAATAATTGAACCTAAGGACGAAGAAACAGATATTGAACTTGAAATAATTGAGACTGTTGACGAAGATGAAGAAATTAATAAAACTGTAACCGAAAAAACAGATAAAGAAAAACCTGGTTCTAAGTCAAAAGAAAAAAAAGACGATAAAGATAAAAAGTCTCCGGAAGGCGGAATACAGATGAGCTTAGGGTTTTAAAAGTCTTTCTGTTCAGAGATTATCAGGTTATGGTTAATTAGTCCGGGCCTGGTTAACTTGATTTTGAGCCGGTATCTTTCAGGATTAAGACGCACAAAGACATAATTTTCATGGGTTAAAAGTAGTATTTACCTTAAACCCGAATTATATACAGATAATTTTAATATGAAGATATTTCTGATCGGTTTTATGGGTAGCGGAAAGTCGGTTTTCGGGAAAAAGCTGGCAAAAAACCTGGGGCTTGAATTTGCCGACCTGGACGAGCTTATAGAACAAAGGTACAGAATGACTATTCCGGGAATATTTACCAGATTTGATGAGCCACTGTTCAGAGATCTGGAATCAAAAACTCTTAAAGATTTTATTATTAACGATAATTTCGTTTTGGCCTGCGGAGGAGGGACTCCTTGCTTCAATAATAATATGAATATTATAAACGAATCAGGAATAAGTATCTACATAAAGATGAACCCGGGAGCTCTTGCCAGCCGGTTAACAAAATCAAAAACAAAAAGACCTTTAATTGCAGGCTTAACTACTGAAGAATTATATGATAAAATATCGGGAATGCTCGAGTCGCGCGAAAAATATTATTCTCTGGCTAAATTTACAGTTGAAGGTATTAATCTTAAGACTGAAGATATAACTTCACTTCCCGGATTTAAATCCTGAGTTCATTGTTGCGGCATGCAAAACTTACACCTTTTGCCACGTAAATAAAACCACATAATAACCTATGTAAGCCAGAAGAAAGAACAAACCTTCCCATCTGCTTATACGTGGCCTTCGTAACGGGAAAAAGAACAGCCCCAGAAGCACAAAAAATCCAAGCATAAACAACAAATCAAAATGCAAAATTGAAGGACTTACTTTTAATGGAGACACAACAGAACTAAAACCTGTTATAACAAGAATATTGAAAATGTTTGATCCGATAACATTTCCTGCAGAAATATCCAGATTCTTTTTAGCTGCGGCAATTACAGATGTTGTTAACTCGGGCAAACTTGTTCCTATAGCAATAACAGTAATTGAAATTATGCGCTCACTCACACCAAATACCTTGGCAATGTTTACAGCTCCGTCAACCAAAAACTGAGATCCGAACATTAATCCTCCGCAACTTATCGCAATAATCAGACAGGATAGTAACGGATGCCATGTTTTCTGTTTTAATTCACTCTCGTCCGGAACTGTCTTGTTTTTTCTAAGATTTCTTATAATAAAAAACAAATAAGCGATCATCACAGCTAACAACAAAGCTCCTTCTATCCTGCTTATTTCAAGGTCTGACATAAAAACGGCAAGCAAAACACCGGACAACATAAGCACAGGAAAGTCAAGCTTTATAGTTGCCCACTGAATCGGAATAGCTATAATCAATGCACTGACAGCAAGAACAAGTCCTATGTTTGCAATATTGCTCCCTACAACATTCCCGATTGCAATATCGGAAAACCCGTTTACAGAAGCATTTAGACTTACAAAAAGTTCAGGAGCCGATGTCCCGAAAGAAATAACAGTCAAACCTATAATAAACGGTGGAATACGAAAATACGAAGCAAGCGCCGATCCGGACCTTACAAGCCAGTCTCCGGATAAAACAAGTAATACAATGCCGGCTATAACCAGAACATAATCCATCTCAGAAAATTTTTACAAAACTAAAAAAATACCCCGGATTATTTTGATTTTTAAATATTCAGATAAAAAAACTTTAACGTTAACCGGATGTGTAATTAAACCTGCATTAATGCTGAGAAAAAGGAGAAAGTGTTAAGTTCCTGAAAAGGATTAAATTAAGACGTAACAATAAAAAATCACCATATTTGCGTTTAGCATATTTACGGCAAATCAGGAAATGCATGCAACAATTACAATTTTACGCATATTCCAGGGTTGTTTGCCCTTTTTTAAAATAAATTAAGAAACTATTTACATGATAACAAACAAGAAAAACCAGTCATGCTTAGTGAATATCCGCCGAAAAGAATATTTTTGTTGTTTATTTTAAAATCTGATTATGGCATTACAGGAAAGTATAGAAAAACAAGGCAACTGGCTGTTTAAATATCGTAGCTTTTTGCCTTTGTTTATTTTTGTCCCGGGTTTGGCCTGGTTTGTATATCTTGCTTACGTCCGGGGTTTTGTAAATTATTGGTGGCTGGACTTAATTTTTCTTTTCATAGGATTTTTCGGACTGGGAATAAGAATATTCACCGTAGGATTTACGCCTAAAGGAACAAGCGGACGAAATACAACCGAAGGACAGGTTGCCGAAGTTCTTAATACCTCAGGTATTTATTCAATGGTAAGACATCCGTTATATCTTGGTAATTTTTTCATGTGGCTGGCTCCGGTTCTTATGATTATGGATATATGGTTTGCAATGTTTTTCTGCGCTTTTTACTGGATATATTACGAAAGAATAATGTATGCCGAAGAAGGCTTTTTACGTAAAAAATTCGGGAATGCATACTTTGAATGGGCAGAAAAAACGCCGGCATTCTTTCCCAAACTATCAAATTATCGTAAATCAGAGCTAAACTTTTCAATCCGCAATGTGCTTAAAAGAGAATATAACGGATTCTTTAACCTTATTTTAATCATGACCTCCTTCCGGGTAATAGGCTACCTCATTGTTGACGGAAAGTTTTATCTTGATATGGCATGGATTATCATTTTTGCTCTTGGTTTTATAATATTTATAACATTAAAAATTATTAAGAAGTTTACCAGAATCCTTGAAGTAGAAGGCAGATAGACTTTTAATAAAATATTAATTATTTGATTTGATTAAATTAGTAGTTTTAGCATCTCAGAAATCTTAAAGAAGAATGGAAAATTACACACTTGTAGCAGAAAATATTGAGAAAAAATTTGCAAATCATCTGGCACTTGATGATGTTTCAATTAATGTTCCGAAAGGTAGTATCTTCGGATTACTTGGGCCTAACGGAGCCGGGAAAACCACGCTTATAAGAATTATTAATCAAATAACAGCTCCGGACAAAGGACAGGTTTTTATAAACGGGGAAAAGCTTTGCCAGAAACATGTGGCAAGCATAGGATATTTACCTGAGGAGCGAGGCCTTTACAAAAAGATGAAAGTCGGGGAACAGGCTCTTTATCTCTGTCAGCTTAAAGGGATGTCAAGAATTGATGCACTTAAAGGCCTAAAAAAATGGTTCAGTAAATTCGAAATTGAATCGTGGTGGGATAAAAAAGTAGAAGAACTTTCAAAAGGAATGGCACAAAAGGTACAATTCATTATTACCATTTTACATAAGCCTGATATTTTGATTTTTGACGAGCCTTTCAGCGGGTTCGACCCCATAAACGCAAATATGCTTAAAGAAGAGATTCTTGAATTAAAGAAGAACGGCGCAACTATAATTTTTTCTACTCACAATATGAGTTCGGTTGAAGAAATTTGCGATTATATTGCATTGATCAATAAATCAAAAAAAATCCTTGACGGCAGTATTGATACCGTAAGAAAAACATATGCTTCGGATATTTATGAAATAAATTACGGAGGTTATTTTAACAAATTGGGAACAACACTCACTTCTGACTATAAGATTATAGAAATGAATGAAACCAACGGAGGCGGAAGAATCAAAGTAGAAGTCCTAAACAGAGAAATGGGTGGCAACGACTTATTAACCCGAATGACAAATTTCGGTACTATTACATCATTCCAGAAACATTTACCCGGGATGAATGATATTTTTATTAAAGTGGTAGGTGATACTAACGAAGTAACAGAATAAAACTATTTGACTATGAGCAAGATAGGATTAATAATAAAACGTGAATACAGTACCCGAGTAAAGAAAAAAACATTTATAATAATGACCATTCTTGGTCCGATTCTTTTTGCAGCCTTAATGATAACTCCGGCCATCCTTATGCAGATGGAAGATGATGAGTTTAAGAGAATCGCTGTAGTTGATGAGACAGGAGTCTTTACAAATGTTCTTAAAGATACAAAATACATAGCGTTTGACGACGTTTCAGGAAGCTATTACGATGATGCCACTGTAAGTTATAATCTCACAAAAGCAAAAAAGGATCTTAAAGAATCAGATTATTATGCATTACTGTATATTCCACACACAGCTATACAATCAAAAGACGGGGAAGTCGTTGTCTATTCATATAACAGCCCCAATGTCGGGTTAAACATGCATATTGCAAATTTGGTTGAAAAGCAAACAGAATATGTAAGATTGCAGATGCTTATGGATGAATTCGGACTTAAAGAAACGGCTGTTGACAGTGTTCTTTCTGTTGTAAATTCAAACATAAACGTAGTAACATCCAGTTTAGGAGAAGACGGTAGCGAGAAAGAGTCTTTTGCTGAAGTTAATATGATTTTGGGTTACATATGCGGATTTTTGATTTATATGTTTGTGTTCATGTATGGTTCACAAGTAATGAGAGGTGTTATTGAAGAAAAGACAAGCAGAATTATAGAAGTTATTGTTTCTTCGGTTAAACCGTTTGAGCTAATGATGGGAAAAGTAATCGGGATTGCTCTGGTAGGATTAACACAATTTTTATTATGGATAATTTTGACCGGAGGCATCGTTACTGTTGCTCAGTCAGTTGTGCTTAAAGACTACAATCCAAGCAAGATGAATCCTCAGACAATGAGCGTAGGCTCTCAACTGGACGATTCTGGGGTTGTCCCGGATGAACAGGCAATGAAGTTTGAAAAAGCATTCCAATCAATTTACTCGATCAATTTTGTTGAAATTATTATTTATTTCATTATTTATTTCCTTGGCGGCTACCTTTTATATGCTGCTATGTTTGCTGCAATAGGCTCCGCTGTTGATAACGAAGCCGACACACAGCAGTTTATGCTACCAATAACGCTACCATTGATTCTGGGATTATTTGTAATGATGTCGGCAATGAAAACCCCAAATGGTTCTCTGGCATACTGGTTCTCACTAATCCCATTTACATCCCCCATTGTTATGATGGCCAGAATTCCCTACGGAGTGCCATTTATTGACAAAGCAATTTCAATTACATTATTAATCGGAACCTTCATATTCATGACATGGTTTGCTGGCAAGATTTACAGAGTAGGAATTCTTATGTATGGGAAAAAAGTAAATTACAAGGAACTATGGAAATGGTTTAAGTATAAGAACTAAAGTGAGCGCCAAATAGCAAATACAAATTACAAAGAAATCTGTTAACAGGTTTTTGAAATAGGATTAAGTTTTAGGATTTGTAATTTAATAAACTATGAAAATCGCGTCTATAGATATCGGGACAAATACTTGTAATCTGCTTATAGCAGAATATAAAAAAGATTCAGAACTTACATTTCTGCACAGGGAAAAACGTGCAATAACACTAATAAATAAAGATTTTAAAAACAATGTTATTTCACCCGAATCTGTTTCCAACCTTATTAATGTACTTAATGCATATAAAGACATAATAGTTTCTCAAGACGCAGATAGAATTATTGCTACTGCAACCAGCGGAATACGTTCGGCATCAAACCGGGAAGCAGTTATTGACACCGTTCAGACCGGTTGCGGGATAAAGATAAATATAATTGACGGTAACAAAGAAGCAGAACTCGCATGGAAAGGTGTCAAAAACGCCGTAAAAATTGATGAAAGTCCTGTTCTTATAATAGATATCGGAGGCGGAAGTATTGAATTTGTAATATGTGACAATAAGGGAATTAAGTGGAAAGCAAGTTATAACATTGGCGTTGCCAGATTAATTGCAAAATACAATTATTCAGATCCTCTTTCTTCATCAGATATTAATGCTATTTATCAACTTCTTGATGAGGAACTCAGAACACTTCTGATTAATTGTAAAGAGTTTTCGGTAAAAAAGCTGATCGGGTCGTCAGGATCATTTGAGACATTTGCCAATCTTGTAAAATACGAATGCCCGGAATGTTGTATCGGAGAAATTAATACATCCAATTTTATTGACATTTGTCGTTTCATGCAAATATATGACAAGCTTACCACATTTAATGAATCTCAGAGAACAGAAATGCCGGGGATGGAAATAATCCGGGTAAAAATGATTCCTGTTGCAGCTGTGATTACAAAATTCTTACTCGAAAGGCTGAATATAAACAGTTTTATCCAGTCAAATTATTCCATAAAAGAGGGAACTCTGTTTGATTATATCGAAGAACGTGAACAGAAATAAGGCATTTCTTACTGAATTAATCAAAAAATAACCGAACAAAAGTTCATCAATTTAATTATGGTATTATCTTTGACAAAAATGTTTTCCTAAAAAATTATATTATGAAAAGTTTATTTTTATTACTCTCATTTGTCGGATTACTAAGTTTATCATTATTCTCTCAGGATACCAAAGAATACAAAGTAGGCTGCATAATGTTTTACAATATTGAAAATCTCTTTGATACTATTCCCGGAGATAATGATAAAGAATTTGCTCCTGACACCGAAAAGCAATGGAATACAAAACGATATTTCGATAAAATGGAAGCTATGGCTTCTGTTATTGTTGGCGTGGGCTCAGACATGACAGGAACAGCTCCTGCAATTGTGGGCTTAAGCGAAATAGAAAATATGACAGTCTTAAAAGACCTCGTTAATGCCCCTTCTATTAAGAAATACAATTACCAGATTGTACATTTTGATGGCTCAGACCGTAGAGGTGTTGATTGTGCGTTGTTATACCGTCCCGAATTCTTCACAGTTACCAATACTGCAATGCATTTGGTAAGAACTCCTGAAGATACTGCTTTCCGTACCCGTGACCAACTCCTGGTAAGCGGTTTGTACGATGGCGAAGAAATGCATTTTATTATCCTGCACTGGCCATCCCGTCGTGGCGGAGAAAAAAGATCTGCTCCCAAACGTGCTGCTGCTGCTGATGTAACCCGTCATATTGTTGACTCTTTACTTACAATAAATCCGGAAGCAAAAGTAGTTTGCATGGGTGACTTAAACGACGACCCTATTGACAAAAGCCTGAAAGAACATTTAAACACTGCCGCAAAAAAAGAAGATGCTGTGCTTCCAAAACTCTATAATCCTATGGAACAACTTTACAAAAGCGGCACCGGTTCTTTAGCATATCAGGACAAATGGAACCTGTTTGATCAGATAATAATTACACCGGCTTTTCTGGAAAAAGACATGTCTTCATATCGTTTCTATCAGGCACACATTTATAACAAGCCGTTTCTTATGCAAAAAGAAGGAAGGTTCAAAGGTTATCCTTTCAGAACATATGTTGGCAACACCTACATGGGTGGTTATAGTGACCATTTCCCGGCTTATATTTATGTGATTAAAGAGAAACAGAGTTCCAATTAAAGAATCCTGAGAAAGTCTTACGCTTCTTAATTTTTATTTAAACAGACAGTCAAAATGCATTATTGGTATTGTCTGTAAAATTGCTTGTTACAAAAACATTATCTTCTTAATCTATATTCCGGCAAAATACAACTTGTCCTTTCTCTTAAGTATGCATGTTATATTCTTAATCTAAAGAGAGAGTTAAAATTAAAAAGGTGCGTGAACTTTCTCCGGAAACAGCCACTTAATCATATGAATCAGAGTTCTCTGATTCTACATAACCGCATTCAGCCAATATTCCTGTTCTGCCACTAAAAGTTACTTCTATCGTTGTAACCCCTATTCTATTAAACAAAAAGAGGTCGCCTGAAAAGACAACCTCTTTGTTATATTTTAAGAATAGTTAATCTAAAACTACAAACTTTTGTGTTTTGATTTCATTTCCTGAATCAACATTTATGAAATAAACTCCGCTTTCTGGCTCACCGTTAAAAATATCTCCTACAGAGAACTCATGAACACCTTCAGTCAGATTGTACTTATGCACTGCTACAATTTCTCCCAACATGTTTGTAACATAAATTTTAGTATCTGCATATCCTGTAAGTGTGAAAACAAGTTGTGATGTGCTGTTTCCAGGATTTGGCATAACGCTCATATTCGACATAACTTTGTTCTCTTTAATGTCACTTGTACTGGATGTATAATTTAAGCTCCATCCCTGTGCATTATTGTTTGCATCAGCAAAGAACTGAACAATAGCAATACCACTTGGAACATTTATAGGCCCCGACGGAATAGCTGTTGATGTGTAAGTAGAAATAAGGTTTGCAGATGAAAGAGCATCTTTATAAATTTTTACAAATTCAGCATTACCGGCAACATCATAATTATCAAAATCTATTGTGATATAATTTGCTCCTTCTGGCTGAATTATCCATGAGCATACTGTTGAATTTGAATAATTACACGGACCACTACCATCTTCTATACTTCCTGTAGGTTCGGTATAACTTATATTGGTTTTACAGTTTTTAACAGTATAGCTCAGACTCCAACCTTCTGCCTGAGAAGCTGCGTCTGTATTAAAGCGAACTGTTATAGCTCCTTTTGTTCCCGAAATAATATCTGACCCCGGAGTGTTTGCAGCATCATAAGAAGCAAGAAGCACATCAGAAGTTTCATCACCGTCATAAAGTAAAACTTCATCACCATCACCAAGAACAAAATCATTAAAGCTAACCGAAACAACAGCCCCACAGGTAGGTTTTATAACATATGCACATGAAGAATTTGCTTCATAATCATAAATAGAACTACCATCATCAAAAGAACCTTCTGTTCCGGTAATAGTCTTTAAACCTGTACAGTATGAAGGATAGCCGGTTTCAGGAAAAATATTTATAACCATATCCTGATTAAGATTAAAATTAGCTTCCGGGCCACCTGGATTTGCAGTAGAAGTAAGATTATCAAGAGTGTAATAACCATTTCCTGCTCCGCTCCATCCCCAGTTCATATGAAAACTGTCATCCTGATATCCGTCACAATTCCATGCATGACCTGTAGTTGTAGAATTTCCGGAATAAACAACAGGCTTCTCAGCATCAATCTGGGCTTTAATAAGGTTTTTCCAGTCTGTTTCGCTATAGCTTGACTTTGTTACATATTGACAGGACGTTGAATATCTGAAATAATTTTCCAAAGCATAAACGATCTTATCTGTCTGACTTCCTGATCCGTCAGGACCCCAATACATTGATACTCCAACACTTGCATGATAATTAATTTTACCAAGCTCTGTATTAACCTGAGAAGAAGCCGCATTCGGCATTGAATACCAATCATAAGTCTGATTTGCAAAATTGATAGTTATGTTTCCATAACCACCGTTGGCCCAATTGGAATGATATTTTGATCCTTCTCCGCTTGGTGGCCAGTTGTAATATTTCATTACCTGTAGCATTGCTGTAGCAACACAACCAACCGGAACATGACCATTTGTATAAGTTGCATCTGCATCTGCAGGACACTGTGCGTTATATGGCCAACCCTGATCCCAGTTGATGTTTTTCAATAAATTCGGAGATGTTGTTTTTTGTCCAAACGATTTACCGGGATAGTATGAAATTAATTCATCCCATTCGTTTGCAACTTTCACTTGTTGAAGCAAATGCAATACAATCTTCAAAATACTTCAGGAATTCTCTTTGGGCCGGAGCCATATTGTCTTGATTAAAACCTCCTTCAAAAGAATATGCAAGAACAGGCTTTAATTTATCATCAGAAGAAACCACTACATAACCCTGATCCCCGTTAATATTAAAAACATAAAAATTATACTCTGAATTTTCCGAAGGATCAAATAAACAATTTGTTTTTAATTCATCCCATTCTACAGCTTTAAAACTGCTGACACTTTGATAAAAATGACTCTTTGCAACTTTTTCCGCATTTTTACGAGGAACAAAGCCTGCAAACATGTAAAGTGAAAATAATGATACAACAACAAACAAAACAATTTTTTTCATAACAATAATTATAGTTTATAACACAAATAAAGCATTTTTTTTTTATAAAACAGAATGAAGACTCTTAATTTATACTTTTGGCTGCACAGGGTCTAACAAATCTGAATTATAATGTAAGCCCACAGACTGCCTTCTGTCCTTTGCCATCTTTATAATGAGATAACCGACATTGATAATATTACGTAGTTCGCATATGCTTACAGTTATTTTTGAAGCTTTAAAAAGATCTTCCGTTTCACGGAAAATTATTTCAAGTCTGTCCAAAGCTCTTTGTAAACGCAAATCGCTTCGTACTATTCCTACATAGCTGCTCATTATCTGCTGAACTTCTTTACGGGAGTGCGAAATAAGAACCAGTTCTTCATTTTTTATCGTTCCCTCATCATTCCAATCAGGGATTTTTGATAAAATATCAGCGCTTTGAGGTTTAATATTTTCCGAATCTACTGCAGCTCTGTGTGCAAATACAACAGCTTCGAGAAGAGAGTTGGAAGCCAGGCGGTTTGCTCCATGTAATCCCGTTGAGGCTACTTCTCCGGCTGCATAAAGGTTTGCAATACTGGATTTTCCTGATTTATCAGTTTTAATTCCGCCGCACAGATAATGCGCCGCAGGAGTCACCGGAATCATATCTTTTGTAATATTTATTCCGATTTCCATGCATTTTGCATAAATAGTCGGGAAATGATTCATAAGTTTTTCTTTGCTTATATGCCTTGCGTCCAGATAAACAAAGTCTTCACCTGAGAGTTTCATTTCCGTGTCAATAGCTCTGGCAACAATATCGCGTGGAGCCAGAGATCCTCGCGGATCATATTTAAGACAAAATTCTTCTCCTTTATGATTTTTAAGTATCGCTCCGGCACCACGCAATGCTTCTGTTATTAAAAATGCCGGCTTTTCAGTCGGATTATACAATGCCGTCGGATGAAACTGTACAAATTCCATATTCTCCACAACCCCCTTTGCTCTGTAAACCATAGCAATACCATCACCTGTAATTCCTACAGGATTTGTAGTATTCTGGTAGGCATTTCCACATCCTCCGGTTGCAATCATAGTTGCAGAGGCGAGAAATGTAACAACATTTTTGCTCTCCTGATCAAACACATAAGCTCCGTAACATGTAATGTCCGGGGTAGATTTACGCACAAGTTCTCCAAAATGATGCTGGGTTATGATCTCGATTGCAAAATGATTCTCATATACCTGAATATTGGGATTATTTCTAACTCTCTGAACAAGAGCTCTTTGTATCTCCTGGCCGGTTTTGTCCTTAAAGTGAAGTACTCTGCTTTCTGAATGGCCGCCCTCTTTATTAAGATCATAAAAGCCCTCACTGTCTTTGTCAAAATGAGTTCCGATTTTAATAAGGTCATGAATTCTTGTGGGGCCTTCTTTCACCACTATTTCAACGATCTCTCTGTCGTTTAATCCAGCTCCGGCATTTATTGTATCCTCAATATGCTTATCATACGAGTCGGGATTGTACATTACCGATGCTATACCTCCCTGAGCTTTTACTGTAGTAGTATTGTCTATGTTGTCTTTGGATATTATCGCAACCTTTCCTGATTTACTCACTTTGAGGGCGTAAAATAACCCGGCAATTCCACTACCGATAACCAAAAAATCAACTTTATTCTTCATTTCTAAAATTTTTACAAAGATAATGTTTAAAGAGTTTTATCATACAGGTTATAACTATTTTACTTTTTTTACGTAAACGAAACAAAAATTTAAGATATGAAGGACAGATTAATTACATTGGTAACTTATCGTTACGAGTACAGAGCAGAAATTTTAAAAGATAAGCTCGAGGAAAAAGGGATAGAATGTACAATCAGCAACGAAAGTGTTTTAGGCCAGATTGACGGGATAAGAGTAATGATTATGGATAAAGATTATGAAGAGGCCCTAAAAGTGTATAAAGCAGTAAGAAATCTTTATGACAACCATTCTAAAGAAGTTATTGAAGGTCCTGAAGACGAAAGCTAATTGTCTGCTAAACCATTTCTTTTAATTCTTTTAGTACCGCCTGTTTTCCTAAATCCCGGTTTTTGCGGGCAGTAGCTGTAAAATAGTTGTGACTAAGCATAAACTTATATTGCATTTTATTCCATTGTTCAATAGTATTTATTTTTCCACGTTCAAATAATTCGCGGAATAAATTCTGTGATATAGGAATAAAATCAGGCCTTCCCAGATAGTCCAGATCTGCATCACATATAATTTTTTCCAGTTGATCTTTAGGTTTTGGAGGCATTTTGGTTGCCATAATAAGTCTCTTAACAGTTTCTATCTGAACTTCGTCAAACTTATATTTTTGCAAAGTCTGAGCAGCCATTTTAGCACCTATTTCTTCATTATTGTCATAGCTTACCATGAATCCGGCATCGTGAAATAATGCTGCACATTTAAGAAGCAGCATTTCTTCCTCATCAACACCTTCTTCACGAGCAATATTTTCTACTATGTATAATACATTTATTGTATGCTTAAGGTTGTGATAATAAAGATTGGAAGGCAGATTTCTTTGTAACTGATCCAGAATATCTTCCTGTATAACCTTAAATTTTATAAACTGGAGCTTGATAAAGAAATCTTTATTAGGAGTAACTCTGTCTGAGTTTTCGGAGAGAGCTTTTTTTATTTCATGTACAAAGTACATTTCCATTTCTCCTTTATATTTAACATCTATTTTCCCTCTGTATTGACACACAAAGAAATCTTTAACCATATTATAGGTGTGCTCTGAGATGTTAACTTTATTAATTAAACCGTGAGACTCCATACGACTTGCTATATTCACGGTATCGCCCCAAATATCATATTCCAGTTTTTTCGACCCTACCACACCTGCTACAACAGGTCCTGAATGAACTCCTATCCTAAGTTCAAGTTTAAGAGAACTGTCTTCGTTTATCTGTCTTATTTTTCTCTGCATTTCCAGAGCAGCCATAACAACTTCAACCGGATTTGTGTTATCTTTATTCGGCATCCCTCCTGCACACATATAAGCATCACCTATAGTTTTTATTTTCTCAATGTTATAATTGGCAATAATCTTATCAAAGCTAATAAAGATGTTGTTGAGATGTTTAATCAGTTCTTCGGGTTTTGTCTGCTCGGCAATTGCTGTAAAACCCTGTATATCAGCAAATAATACCGTAACCATGTCGTATTTCTGAGACTTTGCTTTTCCTGTTTCACGTATTTCGTCTGCAGCATTCTGAGGGAGTAATTTTTTTACCAGTTGTTCTGTTTGTTCTTTCTGATAAGCCAGTTCGTTTGTTCTGTCTTCAACAAGCTTTTCAAGGCTGTAACGTTCTTTTGCATGCCTTAACTCATTTAATTTAAGTATTAAATAAATAAGTGCGGCAAAAACAATAATATAAATTACAAAAGCATACCATGTACGGTAAAAAGGAGGACTTACAACAAATTTTAAAGAGGCCTCTTCACTTATATTGCCAAATACGTCTTTTGACCTGACTTTAAACTCATACTCGCCTTCTACCAAAGAAGTGTATTCTTTAAATGTTTCTTTATTCCAATCTGACCAGTGATCATCAAAACCGGCCAACATCACCTGATATTCGTTATGTCCGAATGTGTTATAGCTTAATGCAGTAAAATCGAAACGAATGGTTTTATCTGAAAAGTTTATATCCGGGATTTCCTGTTTTCCTTTTAATCCGGCACTTAGGTGTATTACAGAGTCGTTGCGGATTGTTATTGACCGGATTAAACAATTAAACTTCTTTGTCTTTTCATTAGCTTTTTTCCCGCTGTATTTTATCAAAGCATCAGAAGATCCAAACCAAACAACCCCGTCTTCTTCAGGGTAAATTGTCTCTATTACATACTCACGTAATTGTGTGAATGGCTTATAGTAAGGAATATATTTCTTGTTTGTCCCCTGAAATTTGAGGACCCCTGTTTCACGTTCATATTGACCTTCGTGAACACTGCTATACCAGATATTTTTATCATAATCTTCAATTAACGGATAAACATAATTGTTTCCGTTGCTAAAGTCAAATCCCAGCAAAGTATCTTCTTCAAATTCATTATTGGAATAATTAAAGCGGTAAACTCCCTTACTTGTAGAAAACAGTATTCCATGAAAAGAAGGGAATACATCAACCCAGTCAAAATCTTCAGGTAGTCCATCTTTAGAGGAGTAGTGAGTCGTTGGTGCAGTTACACTTAATCCGTTAAAAAATCCTGTTTTATATAATCCGTCTTCATTTGTTCCCATCCAGAAGTTTCCGAAATAATCCTCACATATTGTACGAATGCTAAAATTTAGTCCTTTAAGATAACCAACCGTGTCAATTCCTGAACGGTTAAAGTCTGAAATAAGCAACCCTCCCGAACTTCCGATAAGACTATTTTCGGGGAAATAACTCATAGATGATACTGTATTAAAATTGCCTTTTAATATAAGTTTGGAGGATTTGTCATTTATTTTGTAAATTCCTTCACTTGTTATCGCGAACAATTCGTTGTTTATTACGGATAATTTCCAGCACATGGCTCTTATTCCGTCAACTTTCTCAAATCTTCTGCGAAAATCGAAAACATTTCTGGTATTATCATAGATATCTCCATTGTAGCATTTGTAAACTCCGTTAGCCGTTCCTGCATAAAGATTTCCGTCATATCTTACAACTGTTAAAACAGCTCCGCTGAAGCCAAAAGAAGAATCAAAAAAACTTAAATCAGATTGTGTTTCAACAAGGGTTATCCCGTTAAATGTTGTAACCCACAAGCGACCGTCATCCGAAGCAAACAAGTCAGTAACCTGATTATCTCTCA
The DNA here is from genome assembly GCA_003249955.1 of Bacteroidales bacterium. Lineage (GTDB taxonomy): Bacteria > Bacteroidota > Bacteroidia > Bacteroidales > ML635J-15 > Bact-19. Next base: position 21,331 of record QKHS01000013.1, read on the forward strand.
GCCCGCTGTCTCTGTTCAGAGAAAAAATATAATGTCCTTTTGTATCAATACATACCAATCCTCCGTGAAGAGTCCCGAACACAATCCTGTCTTTATCAAGTAAAATACCTACGGAATATACGTTGGCACTTATGAATTCGTCAACTTCCGTTGTAAACGGACTAAGTTTGCCGCCTGAATATTTTAAAAATCCTTTATTATTCAGTTGCTTTATTAAAAACTCTTTACTGTTCAAAGAAATTATGTCTGCAATTTCAATATTTTCAAAAAGTTCAAAGTTTTCAAACTTATCAATTTTGTTTCCATTCCAGAAATAAAGGCCTCTGTCCGGAATATAAATCAAAATCTTTCCCCCAAACGGAAAAATATCTATCCCGGAAGCATTTGACTGCTCCAACTCAAGAGAATCATTTTTGCAAACGAATAACTGATGTGATGACGTTAAAAGAACCTGATCTATTGTTGCTATCACTTTCTTTATTTGCCCGGGCTTATATTCTTCATGAATGTTAAAGAAATCAGCTTTTGCCAGCCCGTTTTTATAAATTATTTTACCAATCTGGTTGTATCCGCCGAAATATATTTCATTCTTGCTGTTAATGTCCAGTACAGGACGTCCTGTCACTTTTATCAGTTTCCAGTTTGTATTGTCATATTCCATTATGCCGTTTGCATTACCAAAAAACATAATTGAATTCTTATCCTGGATTACACTGAAGTTCTGACTTTCCTGTCCGTAATCTTTCGGTGAGTAATTCCGGAATCCCGGAATCCCGTTTTCGTAAGTCTGGGCAACAGCCTGAATTACGAAAAAAAATATAATTATCAGTGTAAAAAAGTTTTTCATGACAGTAGAATGAAATTTGAACAAACTTAAGTTTATTTTGTAATTTAACAAAACTTAGATGTGAAAATTTGTTAGTTTTGAAACCAAAAAAATAATAAAATGTCAACAGGTAAAGAAAATAAGATCCATATCGGAATATACGGCCGTAGAAATGTAGGGAAAAGTTCTTTAATAAACAATATTACCGGGCAGGAAATATCTATTGTTGCTGACTATAAAGGGACTACAACAGATCCGGTAAAAAGATCATATGAAATTCTGGGCTTTGGCCCGGTTATTTTTATTGATACAGCAGGAATTGATGATGAAGGAGATATGGGAAAACTCAGAACCGGGAAAACAATAAAAACATTGGACACTGTTGATCTCGGAATAATTGTAATTGCAGATAATGAGTTTGGCCGTTACGAAGAAATGCTGATTGACAAGTTTTCCGGATTTGACACTCCGTTCTTTTTTATTTTTAACAAAGCAGATATAGTGGCCCCCGATAAAAATCTGATGTCAGAACTTCAGGCAAAATACAACGCTCCTGTTCTTGAATTTTCGTCGCTAACCGAAAAAAATAACGAAATAATTTTAAATAAAATTACTTCACTAATTCCGGACTCGTCACACAGACAAAATTCAATGATTGGCGGATTAGTAGAGCCTGATGATATTGTCCTGCTTATTACTCCTATAGATACTGAAGCTCCCGCAGGAAGAATGATTCTTCCTCAGGTTCAGGCAATCAGAGACACTCTTGATAACGACTGCGTTTCCATTATTTTAAAAGAGAATGCCGTAGAATCTTTTCTTCAAAAAACAGGTATAAAACCAAAGCTTGTAATTACAGATTCGCAAATGTTTGGAAAAGTAGACAAGTTTATTCCCGAAGATATAATGCTTACCGGGTTTTCGGTTCTTTTAGCAAAACATAAAGGCGATTTCGAAAACTATCTGCTTGGAACTCCAGAAGTTTCAAAGTTAAAACGAGGGGACAAAATTCTGATATTGGAATCATGTAGTCATCATGTTGCCTGCGATGATATTGGCAGATATAAAATACCCAACTGGATAAATAACTACACATCCGAAGAACTTGAATACACTGTAGTTACCGGGTTAGACGCAGTTCCCGGCAAAATTACAGATTATGCCCTCGTTGTTCAGTGCGGAGGATGTGTTTTAACAAAAAAACAAATTATCAGTCGTTTAAGACCTGCTGTAGAAGCCGGAGTTCCTGTAACAAATTACGGGATGTTGATTGCATATGTTCATGGTATTTTTGACAGAGCAGTAGCTCCGTTTGTTAATAACAGCAAAAAATAATTGTTCTGCATTGCCGAAAAAAACACATAGTTTTTTTAAAAAGTAAAAAATTACTTTGCAGATAAAAAAAAATATTATCTTTGCACCCACTAGCCCGGGTGGCGGAATCGGTAGACGCGCTGGTCTCAAACACCAGTTCCTTCACTGGAGTGCCGGTTCGACCCCGGCCCCGGGTACCATCCCTCCCCACACGGAGGGATTTTTTTTAATATTACTGCTATGATGAATTTGACCAGTTCTGAAAAACAAAAACAATTCGACAAACACTATCTCGAAATGGCTTCTGTATGGTCAAAAAACTCTTACTGCAAAAGACGTCAGGTGGGAGCTTTGATTGTAAAAGATAAAATGATTATTTCCGATGGCTTTAACGGAACTCCCGAAGGTTTCGAAAATGATTGTGAAGATGAAAATAATATTACCAAAGCATACGTATTACATGCCGAAGCCAATGCAATTACAAAAGTGGCAAAATCAGGTAATAACAGCTTGGGAGCAACACTCTACGTTACCACATCTCCTTGTATTGAGTGCTCGAAACTTATTATTCAATCTGGAATAAAACGTGTGGTATATCTTAATAAATATCATAACACAGAAGGGCTTGATTTGTTGAAAAGGGCAAATATAGAGATTGTAAATTTATCCGAAGATGAAGGAATATAACAATACCCGTTTTAATATTATCCTGCCGGTAGTGATTTCATTATCGGTTATTACCGGAATTATGATTGCTGAAATCTTTAATAAAAGTAATACAAACAGCAGCATTTTAATCGCCCCGGAAAAGGACAAACTGGACATGGTTATAGACTATGTGGCAAACGAATATGTTGATGAAGTTTCCCGTGAAGAACTTTCTGAAATCGCGATTCCGAAATTTCTGGAGTCTCTTGACCCTCATACAGTATATTTTACTGCCGAAGAAGCTAAAAGTATGGAAGAGGAACTCGAAGGAAATTTTGAAGGAATCGGAATACAGTTTAACATTTTTCGTGACACCGTTCTGGTTGTTAACGTAATTGAGGACGGCCCTTCGGAACAATCCGGACTTAAAGCAGGTGACAGAATTGTAAAAGTAAACGATACTCTTGTGGCCGGGGTAGGAATTACAAATGATGTTGTAATGAGTAAGCTTAAAGGCCCGGGAGGAAGTATTGTTACACTTAAAATATTTCGTCGCGGCATAAAAGAACTGATTCCTATAAAAATCCAGCGTGGTGAAATTCCTCTCCGAAGCGTGGATGCCTACTATAAAATCACAGATAAAACCGGGTATATCAAAATTACCAGTTTCTCGCGAAATACACATACCCAGTTTATAGATGCCGTTTTTACTATGAAAAAAGAAGGTATAACTTCGGTAATCATTGATTTGAGAAATAATTCCGGAGGTTATCTTAATTCAGCAACAGATATTGTTGATGAATTTCTTGAAAACGGTAAAATGATAGTTTACACCCAGGGCAGGGCAAGAGGGAAGAAAGTTATTAACGCCACGACCAAGAGAAGTGCCTGTGCAGAACTTGAAGTTGTTGTTCTTATTGATGATTTCTCGGCATCTGCAGCAGAAATTCTTGCCGGAGCAATTCAGGATAATGACAGAGGTTTTGTAATCGGGAGGAGATCTTATGGTAAAGGGCTGGTTCAGGAATCCACTACTTTTGATGATGGCTCTGTTATCAGATTGACTACTTCCAGATATTACACACCTTCCGGCAGATGCATACAAAAATCTTACGAAAACGGACTTGATGAATACTATGCAGAAGTGTATAACCGATATTTACATGGAGAATTTCTGGTAGAAGACAGTATTCCGATAAACGACTCTCTTATTTTTAGAACTACTAAAGGAAGACCTGTTTATGGCGGAGGCGGAATTATGCCCGATATTTTTGTTCCTATTGATACTGCCGGTTATTCAAAGCTATATAGCGAAATAAGCAAAAATGCTCTTGAATATACTTTCTCAATTGAGTATGTTGATAAAAACAGAGATGCTCTTCAAAATATTGATAATATTGACGGGTTGCTTACATTCCTTAAAAATGACGGAATGATGCAGAAATTCTGGGCATATGTGTCAGCTTCCGGTATTACAGTAAGGCAGCGTGATGTGTATGTTTCAGGTAAGTACATAGAAAACAATGTAAAAGCTTATGTTGCAAGACAAATTTTGGGAGACTCTTCGTTTTACCAGATTGCCAATACTATTGACCCGGTAATTGATACTGCTCTTAACGTAATTAAAACCGGTAGAAAACTTAAATTTGATTAATCCTTTTGTTGATAATTCAGGTATGATATAAATAAAAAAAGAACTTCAGATTGAAGTTCTTTTTTTATTTATAATGGATTAAAAATTAATCTTCTGCTTTGTCAAAATAACCTTTTATAATTCCCCTTTTCGAATTGCGCACAAACAGGATAATTTCGTCACGTTCTTTGGTTGCCGGAAGTTCTGCTTCGATATATTCTGTTGCCTGAGTATTGTTCATTCCCTTATTAAACATTACACGATAAATATCCTGTATCTGATTTATCTTTTCGTTGCAGAAATTCCTTCTTCTCAATCCGATTGAATTTATCCCTGCATAAGAAAGAGGGTATCTTGCTGCTTTAACATATGGAGGGACATCTTTACCGACAAGAGAATTACCTGCAAGCATAGTATGTGCACCTATATGACAGAACTGATGTATCAATGAGTTTGCACTGATAATTGCAAAATCATCAATAACAACTTCCCCACCTAATGTAACACCGTTGACAAGAATTACATTGTTACCAACAACACAGTCATGTGCAATATGGACGTATGCCATTAAAAGGCAGTTTGATCCGACAACAGTTTTGTTTTTAGCTGCTGTTCCACGGTTTATGGTAACAAATTCTCTTATAGTAGTATTATCTCCGATAACCGCGGTGGTTTCCTCTCCCTGAAATTTAAGATCCTGCGGGATTGCCGAAATAACAGCTCCCGGGAAAATGCGGCAATTCTTACCAATGCGGGCACCTTCCATAATAGTAACATTGGAACCAATCCAGGTACCTTCGCCAATCTCAACATTCTTGTGTATGGTCACAAAAGGTTCAATTACAACGTTATTGGCAATTTTGGCTGCCGAATGAACAAATGAAAGCGGTTGATTCATAATTATTCTTTAGATTTTGTTATCTGTGCATACATTTCTGCTTCGCTTGCAAGTTCCTTGCCAACATAAGCTTCGCCTTTCATGTGAGCAATTCCGCGACGCATAGGTTCCAGTAAAACCAATTTCATGACCAGAACATCACCGGGAACCACTTTTTTGCGGAATTTTACATTATCTATTTTTAGAAAGAAAGTAAGATAATTTTCAGGATCAGGAACGGTATTTAACACCAGAATCCCACCGGTTTGTGCCATAGCTTCAACCTGTAAAACTCCCGGCATAACAGGTTCATCCGGGAAATGACCGGCAAAGTAATATTCATCATTGCTTACGCTTTTAACGCCAACAACTTCTGTCTCAGACAAAGACATAATTTTATCAACCAATAGAAACGGAGCCCTGTGTGGAAGAAATTCCTTTATTCTGATTACATCCATTAACGGTTTAACGTCAGGATTATAAACAGGAATATGCGCTTTTTCCGCATCTTTTTTTACTGCATTTATATGCTCTCTCAGGATTTTTGCCAATTCAGTATTACCGAAATGTCCGGGACGGCGTGCAACAACATTTGCATTAAACCTGTAACCTGTAAGTGCAAGATCTCCGATTATATCAAGTAATTTATGTCTGGCAGGCTCGTTTGTAAACTGGAGTTTAAGATTGTTTAAAACACCGGAAGTCTGTGCAGACACACTTGGTTTATTAAATAATCTGGCCAATCTGTCGAATTCTTCCTGAGTACTTTCTTTATCAACAATAACTATTGCATTTTCAAGGTCTCCGCCTTTTATAAGATTTAATCTCAATAAAGGTTCCAACTCACTTAAAAACACAAATGTACGGCAGGACGCAACTTCTTTGGTAAAATCCTTTAAATTGCTTAGAACAGCATATTGGTTTGATAAAATATCTGATTTATAATCAACCAAAACCTGAAGTTTATATGAAGTATCCGGAAAGACATTTATTTCAATATCCCTTTCTTCATCTGTGAATGAAAGATTTTCCCTTACGTCATAGATCTTCAGAGGAGCATCCTGTTCTACAATACCGGCTTTATGATAAGCTTCCACAAAGTATTTTGAACTCCCGTCAAGAATAGGAACCTCAGGACTGTCCAGTTCAAAAATCACATTATCAATGCCTAATGAGTAGGTTGCAGCAAGTAAATGCTCTATAGTACTTACGCTAAATCCGTTTTTAGCAATTGTTGTTCCCCGCGAAGTATCCGTTACATATTCCGCCAAAGCCGGAATTTCAGGTTTTGCTTCCACATCTGTCCTTACAAAGACATATCCGGTATTCGGCTTTGCAGGCTTTATAACAAGACTGGTTTTTTTACCGAAGTGTAAGCCCGGACCTTCTAATCTGACCTCTTTTAAAATCGTCTTTTGCTTCATATATTTTCAACAATCTCGTAATTCTTTTCTAAAAAAACGGAACAAAGATACAATTACTTAATTAATTTTAAAACATTTGTTTCATTTAATATTACCACATCGTTAAATAAACCTTAAGATGTCCGTTAAAGAAGGAGTTATAACTATTAAAAGTTTACAGTCCATTCTTTCAGAACCAGAGACAATCCCGTAAGAAAACGGATTATTCTGTACCGGATTACATAGAATTAAAAAATATACGAAAAATCCGGTAAGGCTTTGCTGTGTTGCCTGCGCAGATTGTACGCATTACCAAAATATTAACAATTACATGTTATGTTTTCAGGAGACAATTAAAACTTTTCTTTAACTTTGTGCCGGGTTAAATTTAATACAGGCCGGAACTTTTAAATTGATTTGATATGAACGGGTTAAAATTTTTTATTGCTACAAATGTTGTTATTGCTTTTTTTGTTTTTGCATCCTGTAAAAACGGTCAGACACAGTCAACCGACAAACCGGTTGCGGATACTATTCCTGAAGTTTTAAAAGAAGATACTCTGGTTGAGACATCGGTTGTAATTGTTGTCGATACTTTTGAAACCGGAGAGCCGTTAAAGATTCATTTTTCAGACACAAAAAAACCTGAAGATATTTATGAAAAACAATATTATAAATCAGGAAAGCTATTTATTGAAGGATCTGTTGCCAACGACAAACGTACCGGAAAATGGATTGCTTATTACGAATCCGGACAAATATGGAGCATAGGATACTTCGAAGACGGATTAAAAAACGGCAGCAGTGAAGTTTATTATGAAAACGGAAAAGTAAGATACACCAAAAATTACGAAAAAGATGTTGCACAGGGACTTTGGAAGTTTTATGACCCCGAAGGAAATCAGGTTGGCGAAGTTATGTATGAAAATGGAAAAATCTTGTGGCAAAAGGGAAATCCTGAGAAATAAAATTTATTTATATCTAATATTGATTTCATGAAAAGGTTTCTGTTTCTTTCTGTAATTTTGTCTGTAATTTTTTTAAACTCTGCCTTTTCACAAACAGTCGGGTTTTCCTACTTCTTTCCAAAGTACGGACATTTTTCAAACCCTGTTGCTCCTGTAAACTTCAGCCTTCCGATAAAAGCCGGAAATTTTTTCCAGATTTCTCCGGGTATCGGAATGTACAATATAGGTGGAATGAGTATGGCAGGTTTCCCGGAAATATATAATTCTAAAAGAGCCCTTATAGGGCCGTTTCAGTCACTGGAACTTACCCTTCTGCCTGCTGTTGTCTTACCTTTCAAGTCTGTAAAAATTTATTTCGTAGGCGGAGTTTTCGGATTTTTTGGCTTTAATCAAAAACTTATTCAGGGAGAATTTAACAACATGATGAGCGAGGCTAATAACTACTCTTCCTTTGACTCGCAGGCAGATTATAAGAATAACGGTTTTGGGTGCGGCTATATTTACGGAATAAAACTAAGTTTCAAAGTCAACAAAAAAACATGGGGATATATAGGAGCAAATTACTATACAGGGAGTCAGCTTATAAAAATCAATGGAAGCTATATTGCGACAACAGATGCTGCAACAATTTCTACAGGGAACTTCAATTTCAGCGAATCCGGATTAATGTATCAGGGATTGCAGATTAGTATTGGCGCAATTCTGAAATAAAACTCAGACCCTTATTTTTTACTGCACATATTATATTGATTATTCACAAATCTTCATTATTTTTGTTCGCTAATCAAAAAAAATCTATTATGAAAAATTTGTCTTATTTACTTGTATTGTTTGTTGCTTTAAGTTTATGGTCATGCAACAACGAAAAAAAAGAAGTCATATCTGATAATAAGCAGGAAACAGTTGTCAACGAAACTTCCGAATATTTAATTAATGCTACTTTATGGGTTCAGCGTTCAGCAGAATACAGGGCATGCTGTTATCAATCATTTAATTTTGCAAAACTCGCTTTGGATAGCAATCTTAAAACTGTAAAAAAAGATAAACCGTCAGCAGTTGTTCTGGATATTGATGAAACTGTTATGGACAACAGTTATTTTGAAGCCTATCTGGTGCAAAATGACACATCATACACCAAAGAAAACTGGAAAGAATGGTCTGATAAACAATGTGCAACTGCAACCCCCGGAGCAATAGAATTTCTGGAATACGCAAAATCAAAAAATGTTGAAATTGTTTATATCACAAACCGCCGCGAAAACGAATCAGAAGCAACAATTGCAAATATGGAAAAAGCAGGATTTCCTGAAGTTAAAGCAGAAAATTTCTATTTCAGAACCGACGAAAGCAGCAAAGATGCCCGTCGTGCAATGGTTGCAGAAAAATATAACATCATCCTTTTAGTAGGAGACAATCTGGCCGATTTTGACAGTATGCTCGATGACCGTTCTGTAAATGACGGCTTTGATAATGTGGACAATCTTAAAGATCAGTTCGGATCATTATTCATTGTCCTTCCTAATCCAATGTATGGCAATTGGGAAAAATCACTAATGAAAGATGAAAATAAAACTGCATTGCAAAATAAAATTGAAGCTCTTATAGGGTACGACGAAATTTGCAAATAATAAAGCGGTAATAAAATATCATAATATTGATGCGTACCTGAATGTACGCATTTTTTTCTTATTTTATTCAATAAAGTTAATATCTTGTTAAGAGTTTTGTTTTGTATAAAATACTATTGTAATTTAGCACATTATTGTTTAACCTAAATAATTAATTATGAATAATTTTTGGAAATATACTTTGGCAACAGTTGTCGGGAGTATTATTACTTTTATTGTAGTATTCGGAATAATGTTCGGGATATTCTCCGTTATTATTGCAGGCCTTGGAGAATCAGAAATAGTTGTAAATAACAACTCTGTGCTTACAATGAGTCTTGCATCTGAAATTCCTGATAAAACTTCTGACAATCCTTTTGACAACATTGATTTTTCGACTTTTGAATCAATAAAAGTTCTTGGATTAAATGACATTTTAAAAACGCTTGAAAAAGCAAAGAATGACGACAGAATCAAAGGTATTTATCTTGATTTAAGCTATATCCCCGGCGGAATAGCAAGTGTTGAAGAAATCAGAAATAAACTGATTGACTTTAAATCCTCAGGTAAGTTTATTATAAGCTACTCCTCAGGCTTTTCACAAAAAGCATATTACATTGCTTCCGTTTCTGACAAAATCTATATGAATCCACAGGGCTCAATGGAATGGAAAGGATTAAATACCCAGGTTATGTTTTATAAAGGAGCAATGGAAAAATTAGGTATTGAAGCTCAGATTTTCAGACACGGACAGTTTAAATCAGCAGTAGAGCCGTTTATGAACGATAAGATGAGCGAATCCAGCAAGTTACAATCAATTACACTTATAAAGAGCATTTGGGACGATATGTGCGAAAAAATTTCGGAACAAAGAGATATAAATGTTGCAGATCTGAACATGTATGCAGATAGTCTTATGGTATATGATGCAGAAACAGCACTCAAATATGGTTTCATTGACGGCATTGTATATTATGACGAAGTTCTTGCCGAATTAAAATCAGAATCAGGTTCTGATGATAAACCGGATGATTTTATGATCAATATAAACAAATATAGCGATGCAAAATCAGATACAGAAAAGAACACATCAAAAAATAAAGTTGCGGTAATTTTTGCCGAAGGAGACATTGTTGACGGAGGAAAAACTGACGGTAGTATTGGCGGTGACTGGATGGCAGAGCTTATCCGCGATGCACGTGAAAATAAAGATATAAAAGCTGTTGTTTTAAGAGTAAACTCTCCCGGCGGATCAGGTCTGGCATCAGACATTATCTGGAGAGAAGTTAAACTTACTGCAGATATAAAACCGGTTGTTGTTTCGATGGGTAACCTTGCTGCTTCAGGAGGTTATTACATTTCGTGTCCTGCAAATTATATCTTTGCTCAGCCTAATACAATTACCGGATCAATAGGTGTTTTCGGAATGATTCCAAACATCGAAAAACTTATGACCGAAAAACTGGGAATTACTGTTGACGGAGTCAGCACAAACACACATTCCGATTTCGGGTCAATAATGCGCCCGTTTACTCCTGCAGAAGGCGAATTTATCCAAAGACAGGTTGAAGATTTTTATGATGTTTTTATTTCTAAAGTTGCAGAAGGCAGAAATATGACAAAAGCAGAAGTTGACTCTATAGGTCAGGGCCGTGTATGGAGCGGTGTTAATGCAATAGATATCGGTCTTGTTGATGAAATAGGCGGATTGGATGCTGCTGTAAAAAAAGCTGTTGAGCTGGCAGACATAAGCGAATACAGAATTTATGAATATCCTGAAAAAGAAGATTTCATGCAAAAACTTATGACAGACATGTCTAAAAATGCTTCACAAAAAGCAATAAAAGAAGTTTTAGGTGAAAATTATAAATTCTACCAATTACTTCAGGATGTTCAAAAACTAAAAGGTGTTCAGGCAAGAATGGATTATGCCATAGAAATTTATTAGTCCCGGTTTTTAGTAAGCGTAAATAATATGAAGGTTCGTTTCCATGAGGAAGCGGGCCTTTTTTGTCTGATACAGTATGTGTGCCAGCCAACACAGAACTTAGGACTTTAATTGGATATTGTATGTTGAATATTTTTCCTTCTGTTGTCAAATGTTCTTCAATAAGTTCAGCGAAGTGATAAAAGAGGAAAGGGTGCCGTACGCACCCTCTAATTGCTTACTAGAAATAATTGCCGCCTTGCTTAGGAGTAAGCTTGAATAACTACTAAACAACCTGTTGCAACAAATGGTTGCACAGAGATAAAAAAAAACTGCAAAATATTTTGCAGTTTTTTTAAAATATTGATTATCAGTAGTTTTTACCGGCTTAAACCATCTCTAATGCATGAGCCAGATCTTCAATAATATCTTCGCAATCTTCTATTCCGACAGAAAATCTTACCAATCCGTCAGTAATTCCTGCTGCTTCGCGTGCATCTTTCGACATAGCTGCATGAGTCATTGATGCCGGATGTTGAATTAATGTTTCAACTCCGCCCAAAGAAACTGCCAACATTGCAAGATGAACATTATTCATCATAATCTCGCCTGCAGAAAAACCTCCTTTAAGCCCAAAACTGATCATTGCACCAAAACCTGTCATTTGCTGTTTGGCCAGTTCGTGCTGAGGATGTGATTTTAATCCCGGATATTTTACCCACTCTACTTTTGGATGATTTTCGAGATATTCTGCAATAATTCTTGCAGATTGCTCAGATCTTTCCATTCTTAATGCAAGAGTTTTTAGTCCGCGATTAACAAGATATGCCTGATGAGGATCCATATTGCAACCCATATAAACCATTGTTTGGCGAAGTTTCTTATAAACCTCAGGATCTTTTGCTATTAATGCTCCACCTACGATATCAGCATGCCCGTTGATGAATTTGGTAATAGAATGTAATGAAATGTCTGCACCCAAATCCAGCGGTCTCTGTAAATAAGGAGAACTGAAAGTATTATCAACACAAACAATAATTCCGTGTTTGTGAGCAAGTTCCGATACTGCTTTAATATCAGTTATTGCCATAGTCGGATTAGTCGGGGTTTCGAGGTATAATAATTTTGTATTTGGCTTAATTGCCTTCTCAATCAAAGTCATACTGAACACCAAATCTTGAAAAATCTCTTTCAAGAACAGCTCTCGAAGGACCATAAACAGCGTCGGTACTTATTAAATGCTGATCTTTACCAAGTAAAGCCATATAAACTGTAGTTACAGCAGCCATTCCGCTTGACAAAGCGATTCCGCGATAACCGTTTTCCAATTGTGCAAGTTTTTCTTCAAATGAATTGATTGTCGGGTTTCCTATACGGGTATA
>QKHS01000033.1 GCA_003249955.1 Bacteroidales bacterium
AAAAGCGATATCTTTCAGGCAGGACACGACTCTGACTTCCGGAGACAGTACCCGGAATATAATGCCAAATCATGAAATTTTGAGCCTTTTTGATAAAAAACAAAATGCAACAAAAACAATTACCACATATTACAATAAAAAAGCTGACAAAGTTTTCTTCAGCAATCGTAAGCCTGATGTCTGGAAAAGCATTGCTCCTGACAAGGAACCTGTTTATAGTGAAAATGAAAAAGAATGGCTGGAACTTGTTTATAAAAAATTTGATTCAATTCCCCAATGGACAGCTCCTGTTTATCAATATACAGATTCTGCCAAAACAATACATGGTTACAATTGCAAAAATGTTTATGTAAAAAATGGCAAAAGGGAGTACAATGTTTGGTACACCGAAGAAATGCACTACAACTGGTGTTTTGAAGACTTCCGTTTTCTTATTCCGGGAACAGTTATTTATATTGAATATGATAACATGCCATATCTGGAATTTGTAAGTATTGAAGATTTGGATTATGATAAAATTCCTTTAAAAGAAAAAATTGTGAAGGAAGTTTTAAAGAGGTGGTAAAAAGTAGTGAGACAGGCATGAATTGTCATACTAATGAATCGCATTACCATCAAACACTAATTAAAATCATCAATAATCCCTCCTGTAAGCCTCATCAAAGTATAATAGCTCTGAACAAGATTAAAAACAGAATTCTGATAATTTAAAGCCGTATTGAAATACAGTATCTGAATATCACGGTAATTAAAAGAATTTATCGAACCATTTTCAAATTTCATTTTAGACAATTCAAGGTTTAACTCTGCCGCTTTTAAATTCTCTTCAGCCAAAACAACCAGTTCTTTACGCACCTCAAACAACTCAAATTCCTGAGCTAACTGATTTTCCAGAGCCTGTTCAAGATCTTTTGTTTCCAAAGCAGCAATCTCATCCTGAATTTTTGCAACATTTACAGCAATACGTCTGGAACCGCCTTTGTAAATATCGTAAGACACTGCAATATTAGCAGATGTTGAAAAAGCAGAAGCTGCATTATCCATATTATTCAGTGTGATATAATCTGTTTCCATATCGGAAAATCCGGTTGACAATCCTGCTGACACAGTGGGATAATAAGCACTTTTAGAACTTTTTACCTCTAATTTTGAGAGCTCCAGACTTACATACTGGTTCAATAGAGTTGAATTCCCCGATTTCATTTTTGCCAATAAATCCTCATATGAAAAATCAAGGTTTCCCAATTCAAAATCTGAAGTAAAAACATATTGGGAACCTACAGGTGCTGACATAAGATAATTTAATTGCCTGACTGAATTTTTAAACGATGTCTGAGCCATAAGAAAAGCGGCAGTATCATTTAAATAAGCATTTTTAGCCTGCAACAAATCATAAGACACTGATGTCCCCATATCCTTCTTTTGTTTTTCTCTCTGATACCTGTCAAGTGAAAGATTCATATTGAGTTCCGAAATATTCAGGTTCTCCTGTTCCAGTAAAACTCCGTAGTAAGCAGTTATTACATTCTGTATTGTATTTTCAACAGTAATGGCCAGATTTCCTTCCGACATTTTTTCATACTCTTCTAACATATCTTTTTGTATCCGGGCTGAAAAGCCGCGAAATATCACCCAGTTTACATCTACTGTAGCATTTAAATTTGTGGATTTATAATTATCGGTTTCATTAAAATTATATGTTTGTGCAGCACTTCCCACAAATGAAACTGTAGGTAATGCCCCTGTATTTGCCCATGAATTGTTTTCCTCTGAAATCTCAAAATTCTTTTGGGTTGTAATAATGCTGTAATTGTTTTTCAAAGCCGTTTCTACAGCCTCCTGCAGGCTTAAACTGTCTGTCTGGGCAGAAGAAATTCCGGCAAATGCTAAAAGCACCAGTATAATGATTATTTTCTGTTTCATATTTCTTTGCATTAAAATTCTTTCTCCATTGCACTCTGCAATGTCTCTTCAATTTTATTATTCACTACCGCAACCTCTATTGATTCGGGACTTGCATCTTTGTTCCCGAACAATCTTTTTATTGACAATCTCAACTTATTTGTCAAAATTAAAAACACAGGAACAACTGTAAGTATAAATATAGTCCCGAACAAAATTCCGTATGCCAGAGCAATCGACATTGGAACCAGAAAACGGGTATCTGGGGTGTTTGCCAGAATTAAAGGCATAAGACCGACAAAAGTTGTTGCAGTAGTAAGAATTATTGCTCTGAATCTGGAAGAACCGGCATCAATAACAGCATCAACCAATTTCATTCCGTTTACAAGATTTTGATTGTATTTTGAAATAAATACAATAGAGTCGTTAATTACAGTACCGGAAAGTGCAACAAATCCCCAAAGACTCATCATGGAAACAGGCTGTCCGTGTATTGCATGTCCCCAGATTGCACCTATTATTCCAAGCGGAATTACTGCGATAACCAAAACCCCCTGACTAAAAGACTTGAAATAAATCATTACTATCAGAACAATTATGAGGAATGCTATTCCAAAATATAAAGCCATACTTCCAATCTGTTCTCCGCTGTCTTTTTGTTGTCCTTGTTGCTCGAATGTTATATCCGGAAACTCTTTTTGTATTTCCGGGATTATTTTATTCTCAACAAGATCAAGTACAGGAGTGACCCCTTCACTTTGATTTCTCATATAAGCATCTACACGAATTTCCCGTTTACCGTTATATCTGTTTATTGCATTTAAGCTTCTGCCAAGACTTATAGTTGCCAAAGATTCTAACGGAAAAGTTCCCTGGGAAGTTGAAATCATCATTTTTTCAAGCTGTCCTATAGTTTCTCTGTTGTCGTGCGGATACCTTACATAAACCCAGATTTCGTCTTTCCCGTCCTGCATACGTTGTACGAGCGAGCCATAAAATCCTGATCTTACCTGAGACATTAATGAGTTAAGCGTAACTCCTTTTATATATGCTTCGGGTTTAAGCTCAATACTTAATTCCTGACTGCCTAACTGGCTGTTATTTGTCACATTGTACAATGACGAAATCATATTTAATTCCGATTCAAATTTTTCCCTTGCAAGATCCAGTTCTTCCGGGTCATATCCCAACAAGCTGTAAGATACCGGAGCCCCAAAGTGGGTAGATGCGCCGACGGCATATTTGTATGCTTCAGGGATAGAATCTGTTTTCTCTGTGATAAGTTGCTTAATCATATCATCAGTCACCTTTGTTTTTCCCAGAGAATTAAGAAACACTCTGACAATCCCTGCATTTGTTCCTGACTCGGTTCCGCTAAAAGAGCTACCTATAACAACCTGTGTAGAAGCTACATACGACATTGTATCACCATATTCTTCCATAAGTTCATTATTAGCTTCCCATACTTTAGACTCTATCATGAACAGTTTTTCTTTTGTAATCTTATCGCTTATTCCCGGTTTAAGTGCTAAGTCAATTGTAAAATTATCAGCCGGCTGACCGGGGAAAAACACAAAAGCAATTTTACCACTGCTGATTAATCCGAAAGTAAGTATTATCAATGATAACACCACTGACATTGTCAACAATTTGTTTTTCAGAACTTTTTTAAGAAAAGGGATATAGATTCTGTTATTCAGATATTGAATTGCTTTTTCAGAAAGATTCCTGACTTTTCCATAAACAGATTTAGGATTATTCGGTTTCAGCACCTTATGATTTGCCAAATGACCGGGAAGGACAAAAACTGCTTCTATAAGTGAAATAAACAACACAGCAATTACAACAAAAGCCATATCATACATCATTTTAAGCGATCCTTCAATAAAAAACAAAGGTAAAAATGCAATCATTGTTGTAATAACTGAAGTAAAAACAGCAGGCAGAACTTCCATTGTGCCATCAATTGCTGCTCTTCCGGGGCTTTTGCCTTTTTCATAATGTGTATAAATATTCTCCGCGATTACAACGCCGTCATCCACCAGAATTCCAACAATAAGAATCATCCCAAACAACGATATCATATTTATTGTAATGCCGCTTAATACAGCCAGTATAAACATGCCCAGAAATGCAGTCGGAATACCCCAGGCTACCCAAAGTGACACACGAAAGTTTAATAATAATGACAACATAAGTATTATCAGAACAGCTCCGAGCAATCCGTTTTGCACCAGTGTTGACAACTGACTATCAATATTTTCCAAAAAATCATGAGAAACGGATAATTGGGTCTCTGTATGAGTTTTGTTATATTCCGCAACATACTCATTAGTAAATTTTGAGATTTTCTCCAAATCTTCACTCATAAGTTTTCTTATCTGAATACCTGCACACAATTCGCCATCAACATAACTACTGTTAGGGGTCTCGGTAAAAGTCAGTTCAACATTTGCCACATCTCCGATTGTAAGTACATTGCCATCCTGATTGGTTCTGATTACAATTTTCTCAATTTCTTCAGGATCAACAGAACGCTGACGGCTTACAATTTTTATTTCTTCCCTGTCATTCCGGATTGTTCCGCCATGTATGTCAATATTATTTGCCGAAATGGCTGAATGAATCGTGCTGATATCCAGATTGTACCTTTTTAATTGAGTTTCATCAATTTCAACAACAAGTTCCATATTTGAAGGAATACCGGAAATTGATATCTGAGAGATAAACCCGGTTGCCAACAAATCATCTTCTATTTGATTTGCCTCTTTATTCAACAAATGTAAATCATTGTTTTTCGATTTTAATGTCAAAAACACAGCCATGTCTGTTCTTCGCGTTTTTGCTACAATTGGTTTTTGTGCAGCAGCCGGAAAATTTGATATTCCATCAACAGTATTTTTAACATCACTAAGCAATTCATCCATATCATAATTGCTGATTGCCGTAATAGTTACGACACTGGTGTTTTCCATTGATGTTGATGAAAATTCTTTAATCCCGGAAATCCCTCTGATCGCATTTTCCACTAAAGTAGTAACACCCTCTTCCATTTCCTTTGGTGTCGCACCCGGATAGCTCACCGAGACAGTTATTGTAGTTGATTCAACCATCGGGAATGTCGCTTTGCGCATATTCAAAACAGAGAATCCGCCGATGATAACAATAACTACAATGAACATTTTTCCATAAAACGGATATTTAACAAATGCTGATATTATCTTTTTCATAATATATTTCTTTTTCTTTATTGAATTATTCCGACTATCTGACCTTCTTTGACGTTAGTCAATGATTCCACAACAATTGTGTCACCATCCTGCAAACCTGCTACAACAGTATAGTCTTCCATTTGCCGGGCAATGTCAACAGTATTAAGATTCAGTCTTCCATCCTTAACCAAATAGACCTTATTGTTATCGGTAACGGCTTCGCGCGGAATTACAAACCCTTCAACAGCTATATCCGACTCAAATATCACATTAACATATTCACCCTCAAGCAAATTTATTTTTCCGGCATTATTAACAGTTATATAAACATTAACTGATTGCGTGGATTCATCAACAAAACCGGCTATTCTTGAAACTGTCCCGCTAAACCGGTTATCGTCTGACTCTATGGTCACTTCTTTATTAACAGTAATTCTTTTTGCGTCATAAATATTAACAGGCACAGTAACTTCCAGTTTATCTTCTCTTATTATTACTGCCAACTCGGCTCCGTTTGTGGCAATTGCTCCCACTTCTTTATTTACAGATTTGAAATACCCGTCAAAAGGAGCATAGATTTCATATTTTGTGAGGGTTATTTCTTGTTGCAATAATGAGTAATATTCAGAAATCACCCCGTTTGATGCCAGAAAAACCCTTACCTGCTCATTACCTATATCCGGTAATTGAGGTAATTTCTTATCTAAATTAATTGAATTAAAGAAATCAAGCCACCTTTGATAATTCTCAGGATAGTCAACACTTAAATCAGGCAAAATAGTTGACAATGTCCTCAGGTAGCTGCTTTTAGAAGCTTTTAGTCCTGCCTCAGCATCCTCGCTATAAATATGAATCAACAACTCACCTTTACGAAAGGACTGTCCTTCCTTAAACGGAACGTCTCCTGACATAATTTTACCGTTTACTTCTGCTGAAACTGAAATACTTTGAAACGAACCAACCCTGCCTGTATATTGAATATCCGACTTATTAATTTCATTCTGCACTATTTCTGTTTTCACTTTTAGTTTGCTCAGACTCTCACTGTTTGTTTCTGCCTTTGCTTTTTTGTTTATCATCATAACCGAAAAATAAATTGTTATAATGAGTATAAATACACTCGCTGCAATTGTTAAAATTTTCTTTTTCATTTGCTGTTTATTTTATTATCCGGAGCTAATTACCGTAAAATTTATACCCCTTAAAAATTAAATGAACCAACACCTGCATTATTTAAACCAATAGTTTATGCGGACATATTATCTTCAAACTGAACGATTATTTATTAAAAATGCAGTTTCGTTAACAAAATACAATGTTTTGTTAAAATGTTTTGGGCGTTAACAAACCAGATTGTACCTTTATAAAAAAATCAAGTAATGAAGAAGATTGTTTTATTGCAATTATGTTTCTGGCTAATACTCGGAGGAATAGCATTCGGATTTTCATCCAACATTATGCCCGTTAATGTTGCTATATTAGCAAGTTTAACAAACCTTTTAATATATGGTCTGGCTTTTTATGGTAATTCTTTGTTTATCTTCCCCAAATTCTACAACCCAAGCAAAATAGGAAAATTCGTTTTCTTAAATATAATCTGCATACTTATCTGCGCATTTTTACTTACAGAAGTTGAAGCAACATTTTTCTCACAACACATGTTTTTCCCCAGAAAATATACTCCTCCTTTTTCATTCAGGGCTCTGAAAAATATTTTCTGGATACTGTTCATAATAGTATTCAGCAGTATTTTCCTGATACAAAAGAGATTAACGGAAAACGAAGAAAGAAATAAAAATATTCTTGAAGAAAAGCTCAATACGGAACTTAAACTTTTAAAAGCTCAGATCAACCCACATTTTCTGTTCAATGCCTTAAACAACGTATATTCTCTTAGTTATTTAAAGTCTGACAAGGCTCCGGAAAGTGTACTTAAACTTTCCGGCATGTTGCGTTATGTAATTGAGGATTGTATTAACGAAACTGTTCTGATTACATCGGAACTTGAATATATTAATAATTTTATTGCTTTTCAGGAAATGAAATCCCCGGACAAATTAAATATTACAACAGATTATGAACATGTAAATTCAAATATCAGGATAGCCCCGCTCTTATTTATCCCTTTTATCGAAAACAGTTTTAAATACAGTAAGATTGAAGAATTTCAGAATGCATACATAAAAATAAAAATATGCTCTGACAAAGATAAAGAAATAGAATTTTCGATAAAGAACTCTGTTCCGGCAGGCGAAAAAGCCAAGTCAGGAGCCGGAACCGGAATAAAAAATGTCAAACAAAGATTAAACATAATATATCCTGAAAAGCATGAATTAAAAATAACTGAAGCTGAAACTGAATATTCGGTGTCATTAAAAATATTAACTCAATGAAAATAAATTGTTTAATTATTGACGACGAGTTTTTAGCAAGAGAATATATAAAATCTTATGTTCAAAAACTGCCATTCCTGAATTTACTGGGAGATTTTAATTCGCCTTTAAAAGCTATTGATCTTATTAAATCGGGAAAAACTGATTTAATATTTCTCGACATTCAGATGCCTGATATAACAGGACTTGATTTTTTGAAGACGCTTAATAATCCTCCTATGGTTATTATTACCACAGCATATAAGGAATTTGCTATTGACGGATATGAATTAAATGTTACGGATTATTTATTAAAGCCTTTTTCATTTGAAAGATTTCTTAAGGCAATTAATAAGGTTGTTGAAAGCATGGAAAACAAAAGTAATCCGTTTCAAAGCTTAGGGAAAGATGAATCTGAAGCTTCTTTGCACGAAAATTATCTGGTAATAAGGGCAGACAGAAAACATTATAAAATCAATTATGATGATTTAATCTATATAGAAGGACAAAAGGCTTACGTTACATTTCACACAGGTAATAAAAAAATAACAGCTCTGGCATCATTGCAGGATTTGGCAGATAAACTCCCGGATAAGCAGTTTATCAGGATTCATAAATCTTTTATTGTTTCGGTAAAAATGATAGACTCGTTAGAAGGCAACATGATAGAAATAAAAGGAATGCATTTGCCTGTAGGGAAAATTTTCAGAAAAGACGTTGAAGCTGTTTTCGGATTGGGAAAAAGTAATAGTTAAAGAAAATTACCTCATTAGCCAGGCAAATCTAAATACTATCACTCCACGTTCAGGAGTAAATTAATCTGTATCCTGAACAATTAGCATAAATCCATAACCATACAACAGATATTTGCAATTCTGCTTATTTTATTCCCAGAAATACTCGTCCATTTCCCATGAACAAACCGTAATTTTTTCGTTAATATTAAACTGTGATTTGTTGTATTCTTTAAGAATGTCAAGTACTTCGTAAGCTTTATCGTTATTGCTGAATTGCAGAAATATTACAGAATTATACCCCGGCCAGACAGGAGTGTTTAGTCTTGGAGCACCAATAATATTTTTTGCATTCACCTGCTCAACAACCTGATAATCAGCAACATCATTTTCTTCCAGCAATTTTATAATGCTATCTGATGTACTCACATTGCAACTTATATAAATCATTTTCATAATTGTTCGGTTTTTAGTTTTCTTAAATTCATAGCAGCATATATACATGGAACCAGAATCAGAGTAATAATCATAGAAATCAGTAACCCGCCAATAAGTGTAATTCCGAGCGGCACCCACAATTCGGAACCTATACTACGGCTTAAAACCATAGGAATCATTGCCAGAATAGTTGTTAAAGATGTCATTAGCACCGGCCTTAACCTTGATCGTCCTGCTTCAAGAATTGCATCCGTAATTTTGTAATCTCTGGCTCTCAAAAGATTGGTATAATCAACCAGAACAATTCCGTTATTTACTACCACACCAAGCAGCATAATAATCCCGACAAAAGTTACGATATTCAGATTTATTCCTGTAACAGCAAAAGCCAGCACAACACCTACAAGAGAAAACGGAATTGCAAACAAAATTATAAACGGATCTTTAAATGACTCAAACTGTGATGCCATAATCATGTAAACAAGTAAAATACCGATAATAAAAATCATTTTTAAATCCCCGAAAGATTCTTCCTGATCACCGACTTTGCCGGCAAGACTAAGCCTTACAGACGGATCGTGTTCTGCACTATTCATTATTTTTCTTGCAATTTCGGCTCCCTCTCCCAACGAAATATTGTTAAGATTTGCTCCTACAATAACTATTCTTTCCTGTGCTTCGTGTTTAATTTCAAGCGGGCCAAAGCCATCTTCTATAGTTGCAACCGACGATAATGGCACTTGAATCCCCAGAAGATTTGTAAGGCTTATATTATTAATATCACCGATATCTGACCTGTGAGATTTGTCGTACCTGACCAAAATACGGTATTGTTCGCCATCTTCTGTATAATTTCCGGCATCAGCTCCATAAATACTCTGGCGTACCTGCATTCCTATCAAAGCAGTATTCAAACCCAAAGCCGAGGCTTTTTCTTTATCTATGTTTATATGATATTCCATTTTGCCCCGGTCAATTGTTGTTTCCACACCTGAGAAATTTGGGTTTTCTTTAAATTTTTCAGCAATCTCCAAAGCTGTCTGATTTATTTTATCATAATCTTTCCCAGTTATTTTTATTTCAATCGGTTTATTATTTCCGAGTAACATATTTTGCATAAGCGAACCTCCCGTAACATTAAAATTCTGTATTTCAGGAATTTCCGATATGCGTTCTCTTATTCTTTCGGCTATTTCGGTAGCAGACCTGTCACGATTCTGAGGCAAACACAAATGTGCGCTGATTGTAGCTTTGTTTTTCCCTTCTGCAAAGCCAATCCCGGATAAAAAGTTTGATTCAGTCTGACCAATTACAGTATATTGTGAAACCATCTCAGGAATTTCTTCTTTATAAACCTGTTCAACAAGTTTTGCAATTCTTTCTGTTTCCTGAACATTGGTACCGATCTCTGTTTCTATTGTTGTAATTACATCTCCTGCATCCAGATCAGGAATATAATCTGTACCCATTTTAGATGCCAGAAACATTGTAACTCCGAAAACGACAAGTGAAATAACTATAATTAAGAACTTTCTCTTAAGTGCAAATCTCAATGTGTTTTTGTATGCATTTTCGAGGAGAATAAAAATATTTTCACTTAATCTGAATAACCGATTTCTCTTTTTAGGGGTTCTTGATTTTGGCTTTAACAACAGAGAAGATAGCATCGGAGTTAAACTTAACGCAGTTATTAAAGAGGCAAGCATTGTTACCGAAACCAGAATAGCCAGTTGTTTAAATAAAATACCCACAATCCCTCCGACAAAAATAAGCGGAATAAAAACAGAAATTGTTGTTAGTGTTGATGCAATAATAGCATTTCCCATTTCTCCGGTTCCAAAGACAGAGGCTTCTTTTGGTTTTGCACCTTCATCAATATGCCGGTTAATATTTTCCAGAACGACAATTGCATTATCCACCACCATTCCTATTGCCACAATAAGTGACATTAATGAAAAAATATTAATTGTATAGTTCAGTACCTTCATGGTAATGTATGCAAACATCATCGAGAAGGGAATTGTAAGAATTACTATCAGGCTGTTACGCCATTCTCTCATAAATGCAAATACCACGATTAATACAAAAACTGCAGCATACCAGATAGTGGAGTTTAAGTTTTTTGTTACTTCTACTATTATTTCGGAAGTGTCAAAAACTATGGTGGTTTTAATATCTGCCGGTAACTCCGGCATTATTTCGTTCATCTTTTTTGTTATGCCTTTATAAACTTCGTAAGTATTTGTGCCGGTCTGTTTCTGAATAAATAAAGCAATGGCTTTTTCGCCATCAGAATAAGCAATTTCATCTTTATCTTTAAAGCCATCACTTATTGTTGCGATATCTTTAAGACGCACTATTTTATTGTTATAGCCTACAATAGGAATAAGTTCCAACTGCTCAACACTTTCAATCTGACCCGGTATTCTTACGGAAAAATCGTATTTCCCGAATTTGACATTTCCGCCCGGGACCGAAATATTCTCGGCCTTTAACACATTTGTAACCGTTGCTATATTCAGGTTATATGCTTTTAGTTTTGCCGGGTCAATATTAATGTCTATTTCTCTCGAAGGTTGTGCAATTACGAAGGCAGAACCTACTCCCGGCACTTTTTTTATAGGTTCAATTATTCTGTCATAAGTGATTTTCTCCAGTCCGCTATAACTGTCGGTAGCCTTAATTGTGTAAACCACAACAGGAATCATCGAACTGGATATCTTCATAATATACGGACTCCGGGCATCAGCGGGCAAATCCTTTTTTACCAGTTCTATTAAATCTCTGGCAGAACTCGCAGCCTGGGATACATCACTACCCCAATCAAACTGAAGAGATATTATCGAAACATTTTCCTTTGATACCGAAGTGATCTTTTTAAGGTTTTCGGTGCCGGACAATACTTTTTCCAGTGTATTTGTAACCTGAGTCTCCACATCTTCGGCAGTAGCTCCCGGATAAATTGTTATAACAGTAAGTGCCGGCAATTCAATATTAGGCAATAAATCTTTAGGCAATGTTTGCCAGGAAAAAATCCCGAACAACAAAACTGCAATAAACACCATTAAGGTAGTTACCGGATTTTTCACAGTAATTTTTGGCAGCCTCATAACTTTAATCTTTAATAACTTTCACAAATGTTCCGTCGTTAAGCTTATTTTTCCCTTCCACGGCAACAGTAACTCCGTTTTCGATACCACTTACACAAACAAATTCTCCGTCAGATTTAATTCTTGAAATTCGGGTTTTATATGCAGTGTCATTTTTAATTACAAATACATAATCCTCCGGAGTTCCGGGTTGTCTGTAAATTGAATTTAACGGAATAAACACTCCTGTTTGCGAAATTGATTCTATAAATACTCGTGCAAACATCCCAGGCATTATTTTACCGTCAGTGTTTTGCACTTCTACTTCTACGCTGGCCGTACGTGTATTTGTAGATAATATAGGTTTTATATAACTTATTTTCCCTTTGTATTCCTTGTCTGAGACGGCATCGCATTTCACAATTACTTCCTGCCCTGTATGAATTTTTGAAATATCCTGCTCATTAACCTGAATTTCGGCTTTAAGCGGATTTAACTGCATAAGCCTTACTATTCCACTCGTGTTACTATATCCCGGGTCGATATTTAATGTAAAGAAAAAGTTTTCTCCTTCTTCCAGTAAATACTCAACAATAACACCATCAAACGGAGCCACTACAGTTGTATTCTTTTTCAGCATATCTGTTTTTACCTGCGCGGCATCCAGTTTTGCTTTAATATGATCGAACTCTATTTCGCTTATACTCCCTTTCTCTTTTAACCTTGACACTCTGTCAAAGTCTTTCTTTATAGCATCAAATTCTATAAGTGCCTGGGTTAAAACTTCGGACGACAGCTCCACCAGAAGGGTTCCTGATTTAACAAATGTTCCGGGTTTGTAATAGTACTTTTCTATTTTACCGGGCATGGATGTACCAAGATTTGCTTCTTTGTTGGCAAAAAAAGTTCCCGAATACTCCGTTGAACCAGAATAAGATTTTTCAAATGCCACATCTGTTTTTATCTCTGTGTAAGTTTTTTCAACACTTACTTTACTCTCTTTGTTTCCACATGCGACTAACAAAGGGAAAATCAATAAAATATAAGCCTTTTTCATTTTTTTAAAGTTTACCCAATTTCTTTTTATACTCTGTTTCCTGCAATTTTAATTTCGTTTTAGCTTCAATAAGTTTTGTGTATGACTCCTGCCACATAGCCTGAGCTTCCAATAAACCTGATACCGTTGTCATTCCTTCTTCAAAATTGTCTTTTGCCATCCTTAGATTTTCCTCTGCCAGTTCAAAAGACTGTTCGTACAGAGTCAATGATTTTACAGCTTCGGTATATTTAAACCAGACCTGTTGCAGTTCAAGAACTATTAACTCTTCCGATTCTTTTCTTTTTAAGTCTGATAATTCCACTATATGCTGAGAAGCCCGCATTGTGTAAATTCTGTCACCCCAGTGACAAAGCGGAATCTGAAGACTTATTCCGATTGTCCAATCCGAACCGAAAGAATTATCAAACCCTTTATATGGATTCGGATTCATAAACAAGTAATTAGCTGACAATGAAGCATTTGGCAAAAACCTTGATTTAAAAATATTTTGTTGGGCTATAGCCATTTTTTTAGTTTCATCCAGAAGTTTCAGTTCATTCCTGTTTAACAAAGCTTCTTCCTTCATTCCGTCAGGATTGGGTAAAACAGGAATATCTTCCAGTGATTCAATCAGGTAAATATTGGTTTCCATCGGCAAACCTATTATCTGACAAAGAGCCATTTTTGATAACGCCAGTCCATTGCTTACCTGTATCTGGGTTAACTGAACTTCGTTTAACTTAACTTTTACTTTAAGCACTTCATTAGACGTTATAAATCCTTCTGCATGTATATTTTCCAAATCATACAAAAGCGTGTCAAGCATAGTTATATACTTGTCGGTAAGTTCCAGTTTTTCCTGCAAATCAACACATCTCCAATAAGCCTCTTCCAGACTGTACTTAACTTCATCTGTTTCGATTTCTTTTTTATAACCGGCAATTTCAAGTCCTGATTCGGCAATTTTATTGGTATTTTTTATTTTACCTCCTAAATACAATGGCTGTGTAAAGTTGGGACCAAATGCAAAATTGTGATGTGCCCCGAATTTAAGTTGATCAGCAGGCAAATAAGAATACTCCATAAATACCGGATTTCCGTTTGCATCAGTCAAAGGTTTTCCTGTAAAAGGATTTACTACTATTCCGTTGTTAACCGGATCATCAAGAATGTTCTCATTAAGGCTCATTGTATTTTGATCAATTGCCCAAACCGGAACTACCGGTAAAAAAACATTATCTCCCAATATCTGATATTGCTTATTGGTAAACTGATAATTTCCTACAATATTAAATTGTCCCCAGTACTGTGTTTTAACAGCCTTTCTATAGTCTTCGGCAATACTATATTGCTCATTTGCAATCCTTAGTTTATAATTCCTGCCGATAGCATAATTTTTACAATCTTCTATGCTTAGTTTCACTGTATCTGTTTGTCCGCATACATCCGCAACGACAAACAAGAAAACGACTATCAGATAATAATACCTTTTCATTTTAGCTATCTTTTTACAACTCCATAAAAGAAAATGTCAATCAAAGAATTCAGCCTTTCCTCAAAAATTTCAGTTTCGTAAGATAATAGCAACGGAAGTTCAACAGACTTGATTGTCATATGCAATGTTCTTGCAGTATTAGGAATGTCAGGCACCTGAAAGACACCATTATCATTACCTTCCTGCAACAAATTAATAATAAATGACAATTCCAGTTCATCGTATTTATGACGGGCTTTCTGAATAAATTCAAGATGTGTAAGCAAATCGTTTCTCAGAGCATTATATAAATTACCTAATTCTTTAATTCCTGTAAATCTTACAACAATATATTTGCGTAATCTTTCAAGCACATCACAGGGAGAATTTAATTCGTCATATATTTTCTCTTTCAGAATCTCGGCTTCGTGCTCAACAACTGCCTGAAAAACTTCTTCTTTACTTGCAAAATAATAATATAAAGAGCTTTTCCCTTTCCTCGCCTCCATTGCTATCTCATTCATCGTGGTCTTCTCAAACCCGAATCTTACAAATATCCTCCTTGCAGCATGTATTAAACTCTGCCTTACTAAATCATGTTTATGCATCTTTCGACCATTTTGGTTTAAAAGTCCAAAAATAAAACTATTTTTTCAGAGTACAAACAAATTTTCGACTTTTTATACATTTTTGGTCTAAAGTTTTAAAAAATGTTTTTTACCTGTGGAATTAAAAATAAATGGCCTAACAGAGTCAATTTATTGTGATTGATTATTTATTTAAGAGTCATGCCATTGGTTGAGAAAAAACAAAGTTTTTCAGGTAAATATTTAATTTGTAACACACAAGTTAGTAACAAATTTGTTACCAAACACACCTATCTATTACCAAGGCATACATAAAGAAAAACAATAGTTCAAAAGCATCATTTTACAACAATTCGCGTTGTAGCCAAATTTTAAAAACAGGATCTATCAAAGTAACTTTTTGCCCGGAAATATCAATTAATTCTTTTTTCTCCAAAGCCTTTTTTATTCTGGCAACATTAGCCGAACTGGATAGATTATACCTCTTTATAATATCAGAATTGGTAAAACCGGACTCTATACCATCTGCCAAAACCTTTAAGAAATTAAGCTGAAAAGAGCTAAGCCCGTCAACATATTGAGAAAACAGCATTCCGTTTTGTGTCAGCAGATCATCATATGCTTCATCAAATTCCTCATTACCTGCAAGATTTATAGTTTTTGTCCATACAAGCCAGGCAAATTGCTGAACATAAGATGAGTGATTTTCAACAGAATCACATATTTTTTCTGCCAGTTCGGAAGAAATCTGTTTCCCGGTTTTTTCGAACCTGGAACAAATGTAAGTTATCCAGTCCTGTGTCGAGATTTTTTGTAAAAACATTAAATCCCCGAACTTATAAAAAGGCATACTTTGCTTTGAAAACATTCCGCTAAGCACGTGCATCTTACTACCATACAAACAATAACTTACTTTATCCTGCAACTGCCAGACGCTTCTCATCTTCTTCTGAAAGTTTTTAGAATCACTGAATTCTGCAATCTGCTGAAATTCATCAATACAAACAACTATTGTAATGTTCTTTTCTTCAGCTATTTTTTGAGGAAGATTTAAAACATCACTCTCCGATTGCCAGTCTGCGGCCAAATCAAATGATATTGAAAAATCTACTGATGAGTCCGAACTAAAATTGAATTTTGGGGATAATCTTGCCAGAAATTTTTTTGCATGATCCAACCACTCCTCAAGTTTGTTCGATGTCTGCTTTATAATCTCTGTAGCAAAAACATGGTAAAACTCAATCTCTGAACGGCATAAAAAAGCATCAATACTGACAACTTTTACTTCAGTTTCTTCATCATTAATAATTTTAGCAACTTTTCTTACCAAAGAAGTTTTTCCCCACCGGCGCGGCGAAACAATTATTGTATTAACACCACTTCTGAAATTCTCAGAAAGCCTGAGCGACTCAAACTCACGATCTGTAAAATTATCGCCATATGTTGCCTTCCCAAAAATAAATGATTTATCCATTGCCGTATCTTTACAGTTTTACAATACAAAGATAAACATTTTTTAATTAATAACAGCATTGTTAGTAACATAATTGTTACTAACAATGCTGTTACCTTTATATATTATTGATATACAGGCACTTAAACAACATTTTTCAACATTTAAATTACAATAAAAAGTCAAATTTTAAAATCTCAAAGCAACTACTGTTTCAAAATTTTAAACAATCTCAAATCATTTCCTGATTCAACCTTTAACAGGTAAATACCGGGAGCAAAACCTGACATATAAAACTCTTCATTAACAACTGATCTGCCACTTATTTCCCTGGCTTCAATTATTTTACCGTCAATCCCTACAAGTTCAATTTTATAATTCAGAGAACTCTCAAAACTGATATTAAGCATAAGAATATCTTCCACAGGGTTCGGGTAAATATTTATCTGCGGTTTATGTTCCACAAATATTCCTGAAACGATATCCACATAAACAGAATCGTTATCAGTACAGCCAAGTTCATTTGTTACTGTAACATAATACCAGCCTGAGTTTGTAACATACAGAGTTTGGCTCACAGAATTATCATTCCACAGATACTCTGAAAAACCAGATCCTGCATCCAAACTAACAGGAACATCTGAATAAATAGTATCTTGTTCAAACTCAATATCTGGGTCTGAAACAGTAACATAAATCTCGTCATAATTACTACATGCGCCAATATATGATTCTACACCAAACACTCCCTGCTCCGCGACAGAAATTGTTTGCAAAACAGAACCGTTATTCCATAAGTATGAATCCGCAAGTCCTGCATCAAGAGTTAATATTGTTCCTGAACATATAGTAGTATCATTTCCTAAATCCTGAAACGGACTAGGATTTGTCTGAACAAACAATGTGTCAGACCTTGTAAATCCACAAACGTTTACAGCTTCAACATAAACTCCTGTCTCTCCGGTAAAATCAATGTTCCATTCTATTGAGACGCTGTTATCGGTTGGAACTCCTACCCCGCTCTCAGCCGGATAAACCACCCAATTATATGAAACAACGTCTGCAACTGAATTCGTAGTAAAGACATTTGCATCTTCTGCCTGACATCTTTCGGTTATTCCTGATGGTAAATCAGGCATTTCCGGTAAGCTAAGTACTATAACGCTAACGGTATCGGTATCTTCGCATGAATTTACACCTGTTACGGTTACTATGTATTCAGTATCAACAAGAGGACTTACTTCTATTGTTGATGTCGTCTCTGTTGTACTCCACTCAAATCCGCTTCCGCCGCTTGCCACAAGTGTTGCTGACTGGCCTGTACAAATCTCAACATCTGAACCTGCATCGGCAAATACTTCAAATACGTTTACGTCAACA
>QKHS01000061.1 GCA_003249955.1 Bacteroidales bacterium
ATAGTCCCAAAATAGGATATAGAAGGTTTTTAAGGGACATATTTACCTGAATATCAATAGCCTTATTATAATATCAGTATCATATATTTACTTCAACTACCCCGCAGTCTCCCCCTCGTTTGTAACGAGGGGTTAGTATCCTGTCGATTGTATCGACAAAAATCGGCTAACGATCAACTTAAATAGTCAAAAGGAAAGTCCGGCGCGTACATTGTAATTTTAATATTTATGTCGTTGCAAACGACAAACTGTTTACCCCTCGTTACAAACGAGGGGCAGGGTTGGGTGCTTCAAAAATCTGAGATTGCTACATTTGATCGGACAGTAAGTTAAGATATGATTGCCATAAAATTATATCTTAGAATTATGAGTAGAGAAAGACGAACATTTACAAGAGAATTTAAGCTAAACGCCGTTGAATTGAGCTACACGAGAGGAAATATTGTTGAATTGGCCAATGAGTTAAAGATCCGGCCGGAATTACTTTCTTTACAGGTGGCGTAGCGAATTTGCCAGTTGCGAAGGCGCAAGTTTCCCGGGAAACGGCAACAAAAAATTGACAGAGGAACAAAAGGAAATTGCCCGTTTACAAAAAGAACTGGCTGATATGAAGATGGAGAGGGACATCTTAAAAAAGGCGGTAGGCATCTTTTCCAAGAGCGATGGAAAATATACCGGTTTATAACCGATAACAGCTCCATGTTTCCCATTGAAATGATGTGTAAAGTATTAGGAGTAAGTAGAAGTGGTTTTTATTCCTGGTTAAAAAGAAAGCCTTCAAAACGGGCAGTCGAAAATGAAAATCTAATGGAACAGATACGAGTGATACATAGAAAAAGCAAAGGAACTTACGGAAGTCCACGCATCAGCGAGGAACTAAAGAAAAGTTATGTTCATGTGTCACGGCGCCGTGTCGCCCGACTAATGAAAAAGGCGAACATCCAGACTAAAAACAAAAAACGGTTTAAGGCAACAACCAATTCAAAACACAAGTTCCCGATAGCACCAAACCTTTTAAACAGGGAGTTTAAAGTGGAGGAATTGGGGAAAGTATGGGTTTCTGATATTACATATATCCGAACCACTGAAGGCTGGCTGTACCTTACTGTTATTATTGATCTATGCGATAGAAAAGTAATCGGATGGTCAACAAGCAGTACTCTTAAAACATCTGAAACAGTTGTCCCTGCATGGAAAATGGCAGTTAAAAACCGGCCTGTAGATGATTCCCTGATTTTTCATTCTGACCGGGGAGTACAATACGCCTGTACTGAATTTAAAGAACTTCTGGCAGCAAATCCTTTTGTAAAACAAAGTATGAGCAGAAAGGGAGATTGCTGGGACAATGCCGTTGCTGAGAGCTTTTTTAAGACCTTAAAAACGGAGTGGATATACAGAAATAAATACGCTTCGAAAAGACAGGCTACCGTTTCTGTATTTGAATATATTGAAACCTGGTACAATACTCAAAGAAGTCATTCTTCTTTGAATTATTTGTCGCCAGAAGAATTTGGAAAATTAATTAACAAACAAAAATTGGCGGCATGACTTAACTGTCTGTCCACTTTTTTGTTGCAAGTTCA
>QKHS01000063.1 GCA_003249955.1 Bacteroidales bacterium
GATGTCTTCGTCCGTTTGTCCGGGTTTAACTTTACACAATATTTTAATATTTATCAGACTCATTAATTACGTACGCGGAGGAAATTTTATTATGGTCGGAGGCGGTGAAGGAACTTTATCGTTAAATCCCCGTCCTTTTCTGTTCTGCTTTAAAAATTTATGCACTGTTCCTGTCATAATCTGGTCTGTAATTTCTATTTCTATCTCAATGCTTGTTATGGCTTCTTCGGGAGGCTTCACACAATAAGCAATATAATTTTTGTATTTGTACTCTACTAAAAAATCATTAACAGATGTATCATTAATACAAACAGCAGTTTCTTTTCCGGCGGGGTCATTCAAATCTATTTCAAATGAAAGACAATTGGTTTTTTCATTGCTCATAAGTTAAGGTTTTAGTGTTACTCCTACTCTCAGGCTTTTCGGGTTCCGCCCCGTTTTTATAGTGGGTTCAGGTCTCCACTTTTTGTTTTTATTTTTATAGTTTGTCACTTTGGGTGGTCAGCCCTAGGGCTTTCGCAGACCTTTTTAACTTTTTGGATTATTACTGTTTTTTTCACACACACCCTGACAATATCATAAATATCATCAGGGAACTATCTTATGAATTCCGAAATAATATAAGCAACTGCAACTCCGGCATTGTGGGCTCCTGAAACATTCTGAGCATATGTTTTTGGATTTACATCTGCCGAGAACATGGTATAACGATCAACAACACCACTTACAAATATGAAAGGAGGATTAACGTTATTGAGATAATTCTTTGCTGCCAGATATATTAAGCAATGAGTCGTTTCAAGTGACAAACCGTTAACATTATTCTTATAATGATCAAAGAAGTCTGTTCCGGTTTCTTTATCTTTTTCTGTGTATTTCGTGTAATCGGTAACGTTAACATCTCCCAGTGCGATATAATTTTCATTTACATAAAAATGTTGCTTTAATGGTGACGGATTGGTAGGCGGACACAGCAAAAGCTTTTCATATGAAGTTAAATCTTCTGATTGTAGCTTCCTGATAAAATCTGCTGACCCTGAAGAAAGGATTTCGCTCCAGCAATCGCATTGAAAATCGCTTGTTGAAGATTTATCCCATCCGTTATGCATAAAAACATTACTACCTATAACTACAGATCCGTTTATATTGTCTGTTTCAAAAACCGGATTTATTGAAAGGCTTGGCCCGGCAGAAGCTGTACCGACTGCAATAACCAACTCTATGTCACATTGCATATTTTTATACTTAAAGTCAAATATTATTGGCAATAAATTCATTTTTTCTTCCGAACTGGATTGTTTATCAGAAGTACTGTTACTAAGCAGATCAGAGATACACCATATCTCAATAATTCTTGAGTCTGTTTCATAAACTATACGCGGAACTGTTTCGTCTGCTGATTCAGGCTTTACCGGACCATAAGACGGGTATGTAATCAGTCTTTGTGTATTGGCAACATTAAGATCTATATTGCATTGCCCGTTATCGTTTATATACTTGTTTGTAAGTACCCAACATACCGGATCACATTCCCAATATTTGTTTACAACGGTAATAACTCTTGTTTTTTGTGTCATAATAACCTCCGTTTTTCCATTTTTAATGTCTGTTAATAAAAACCATGATTAAACAAACTTCTATGCTTATTCTTCTAAAGAAAAGCAAAAAACAAAGCATCAAAAATTATAATTATATTTTGATATAGCTTTATTCTACAAATTTAACTATTATTTTTCATATCAGCAAATTAAATTATTGTTTTCTAATACATATATCACATTTCACAGGCACAACAATTAAAATACCGATGTATTATATTGAAAGTCAGATATTTATTAATTTTTCACATAATTTCGTAAAAACAATTCTTTAGACAAAATAAATTGTATCATACAGATAATAGCAAAAGTCTTAAGTCCCATATAAACGACACTATTAATCACATGTATTATTGAGATTTTTCGGGGCGATAGTAATCGGAGAAGGAAGGGAAACTGTAACCTGTAATCTGTAAAAAAACGGTAATCTGTAATCAGTGAACGGTCAACCTGTTTCAGGCATTGACAATTGACAAACATTCAATATTCAATAAAGCCTGACGTTGGAAGACGGAAGTTGGCTGACGCAACCAAAAGTTCGCACAGATCTTTTTTTAGAAAAATCCTGACTTTATCTGCGATGTGCGAAGTAACAGAAGGAGGAATATTCAACATACAATAACCAACACTCAATAAAGCCT
Organism: Bacteroidales bacterium; assembly: GCA_003249955.1. Classification (GTDB taxonomy): domain Bacteria; phylum Bacteroidota; class Bacteroidia; order Bacteroidales; family ML635J-15; genus Bact-19. Next base: position 2,240 of record QKHS01000063.1, read on the forward strand.
GACGTTGGAAGATGGAAGTTGGCTGACGCAACCAAAAGTTCGTACAGATCTTTTTTATAAAAATCCTGACTTTACCTGCGATGTGCGAAGTAACAGAAGGAGGAATATTCAACATTCTATAACCAACAACTCAACAAAGCTTGTTGAAGTTGAAAAACAGAAGTCCTGAGTTGGCTGACAGGCCATTATGTACCGGATTTGCCGGAATTACCTATTGAATTAAAATCAGTTCTTGGTTTCTTTTACAATTACATCGTGTGCGCCGCCTTCAATAATGCTTGTAGATGACACTAAGGTAAGCTTGGCTTCTGCCTGCAATTCTTTTATTGAAGTCACCCCGCAACTGCACATGGTAGATTTTATTTTACCGGTGGTCATTTCAAGGTTATCTTTTAACTTGCCGGCATAAGGCACATAACTATCCACACCTTCTTCAAATTTAAGATTGCTGTTTCCGCCCATGTCGTAGCGCTGCCAGTTTCTTGCACGGTTAGAGCCTTCTCCCCAGTATTCTTTTACGTAATTCCCGCCTATTAACAGTTTTCTGGTAGGACTCTCGTCAAAACGGGCAAAATATCTTCCCATCATAAGGAAATCGGCTCCCATTGCAAGCGCCAGAGTCATATGATAATCCTGAACTATGCCGCCATCTGAACAGATAGGAACATAATCGCCTGTTTTCTTAAAGTATTCGTCTCTGGCTTTGGCAACTTCAATTATAGATGTGGCCTGCCCTCTTCCTATTCCTTTTTGCTCTCTTGTAATGCAAATAGAGCCTCCTCCCACTCCGACTTTAACAAAATCGGCTCCTGCTTCGGCTAAATACATAAAACCGTCTCTATCAACAACATTTCCGGCTCCTACCAATATATCAGAACCAAAATTATTTTTAATGTAATGTATGGTGTCCTTTTGCCATTCAGAGAAACCATCGGAAGAGTCTATACACATAACATCTACTCCGGCTTCAACCAAAGCAGGAACCCTTTCCTGATAATCTCTGGTATTAATTCCTGCTCCCACAATTAATCTTTTGTGCGAATCAGATAATTCATTCGGATATTCTTTATGGCTCTCATAATCTTTACGGAAAACAAAATATTTCAAAGTTTGATTTTCTCCCAAAACAGGCAGAGTATTTAATTTATGTTCCCATATTATATCATTAGCTTCACTTAATGTGAGACCGTTTTCAGCAGTTATAAGATCAGCAAAAGGAGTCATAAAATCTTTTACTTTCATCTCCGGACTGTCTTTGGTTAGTCTGTAATCGCGTCCGGTTATAAGTCCGAGAAAAGTGCCGTTCGGAGTTCCGTCATGAGTCACTCCTATTGTTGAGAATCCTGTTCTTTCTTTTAATTCAATTACGTCTTTTAACGTATGCTCAGGAGTTATATTGGCCCGGCTTTCTACAAATCCGGCTTTATAATTTTTAACTTCCTTAACCATCCTGGCTTGCTCCTGCACCGACTGTGAACCGTATATAAAAGACAAGCCTCCTTCTTTTGCCAATGCTATTGCCAAACCGCTATCGGAAACAGACTGCATAATTGATGACACGAAAGGAATATTTAAGGAAATTGCCGGTTCTTGTCCTTTTTTAAATCTCACAAGCGGAGTTTGCAGATTAACATTGTCCAGAGTATGTTGCTTTGTCGTTAAACCCGGGATAATAAGATACTCACTAAATGTTCTGGAAATTTCTTCGATTATTTTTGCCATAGCTTTCAGAATAAAAAGTTTCGCAAAACTAGAAAAAATACGGGTATCCTTAGCAAACTTTAATATTATTTTTCAAATGTTAAGTCTTCGCTATTCTTCTCTACTGAAATTATAAGGATTTATGCTGATTATTTTTCTTATTGAAAGTGGAAAAAAGTCAAGTAGACACGAAGACACGAAAAAAGAAAGCCACTTTAGTGTTTTAGAGGTAATCGAAATAAAATTTAATAGCCACAAAGGCACGAAGACACGAATAAAATTAAAAACAAATAATGAATTACAGTGCCTTCGGCTACGCTCAGTCACCTGACGATCGATCCGTTGACTGAGCGTAGCCGAAGGCAACATTAAAAGTAAATTTATAGCCACTAAAGCACGAAAGCACAAAAAAAGGGATTAACCTTTAGTGCCTTAGTGTTTTGGTGGCAATAAAAAATAGTGTTTTAGAGGTAATCGAAATAAAATTAATTAGCCACAAAAGCACGAAGACACGAAAAATCAGGTACTATTTTATTATTTTAACAAATCTTGTCAAAACAAAAAGATCATAATCTATTGTTGCAACCTCATAGTCTTTTATTTGCAAAGTTATTTCAAATGATTCGCCTCTTGACAACTGTTCTTTTTGCTCTTCCGAAAGCTGTTCTGATAATATATCTTCATTTTCAAACCTCATCCACATAAAAAATGGCTTATCCAGCCCGTTAACAACAAGAATTCCATTTTGACCACCAGTAGTTTCCGGTGAAAAAACCAAAACATCCGGCTTAACAAGATAGCCTTTTAACACTTTTTTACCTTTAAGCTTAAAATAAAAATCTGTTTTGCCATTGTATCTGTACTCCGTAACTTTCAACCCCCACAATTTATCGCCGTGCTTAAAATCTTCTACTGCAATTTTTGTCAGTTCAGAATCAGATACTTCTGTTTTACCGGCAGATTGTCCAAATAAATTATTTGTTTTACACCCCAAAACTGTTAATACCGTTAGAACTATCAGTACTTTTTTCATTTTTTCATTACATTTTGATAATCAATTATAACTTCCCAGTTATCTCCTCTGCCATCATATACCCATGTGCTGTGGCATAAATAATTGAGCGTGTAGCTCCCGAGCAATCTCCTATAAATTTTAAGTTATCGTATTTATTATTATCCAGAGCGTTTGAATAAAATTTAATTTCAGGTGCATAAACAAGATTATCAGGATCGGCAATACCGGGAACTATTTCATTGAGAACTTCGATAAATTCTATAATACTCTCCATTATTCTGCGCGGGAAAGCAAGATTTATGTCTCCGAGAATATATTTACTTTCGTCAAGAGTTGGCAGAACCCGATAAAGGTTTTTTGTACGCTTTGAATTCTTAAAATGACTATAAGTTTGCAATATTACTTTTCCTTCGCCGGCAAGCAGATTCGACATTTTTGCAATGTATGAGCCATAACCGATAGGATCATTAAACGGCTCTGTCAGTTTTATTGTTGCCAAAATTGCAAAGTTTGTGTTTTTGCTTTTGTCTTTAAGTTTTGCATGACCGTTTACCGTAGTAAAATCTTCGTAGTTTTCGGTAACTACATATCCGCTGGGATTATTGCAGAAAGTACGGACCATATAACCTGTTTTACTTTTATACCGGATTTTAAACTCGTACATTTCTTTATTCAGCTCATCCACAACATGATCCGGCACTTCATATCTTATTCCCAAATCGACTTGTGTATTATCGCTAACCAGCTCAGGATAATCGCTTATAATCTGTTTAACGAGCTTATGACCACTACGCCCTACTGCTATCACAACTTTATCGAAAACTTCTCCATTGCTTAGCTTTATTTGCTCTTCCGACTTATCTACATGCGTAATTTCCTGATTAAAATGAAAATGAACATTCTTATACTTTTTAAAGTTCTCAAAAATACTGTATAGAACATCTTTAAGCTGGTCGGTACCTATATGGTAAAAATCGGCAGTTATAGGTTGAAAACCCCTAGCATAAAACTGCCTGTAGAATTTTTCATTTGTAAAAGAATGCCCTTTTTCCACTGTATTGCTGTCTGTGTGACTTATATAGTAATCGACAAGTTTCTTTTGCAGTTCTGGATTTACATACATATCGCCCCCCATTTCAGTTGAAACAAAAAGCTTTCCGTCTGCTCTTATTCCACTGATGCTGGAGGAATAAATGTCTTTACTTTTTTCAAAAACGTGAATATCGAAATCGTGTTCTTTTATTTTCTCGATGAAACCTATCGCTGCAGCTCCAAACCCGATAATTGCAATTTTCTTTGACATAAAATTATTTTTATAATCCGACATAAGGATTTCAAAGGTAGTGAAATTTTTACATATATCCCGGGAATAAAAGTCGTTTTTGCAACAATCCATCCGAAAAACAATGTCTGTAGAATGTCATATTCATGACAAATTTTCCGCAAAACAATCTCAGAATACTGAATTACAAAGTAATCTTTATTTACAAAAACAAAGTAATACGTATTGAATTTACTGAACCAAAATATTGCCTTTCATTTCTTCCGGCAAACCAATATTCATTATTTGCAAAATAGTTGGTGCAACATCTGCAAGAATACCGTTTTTAATTGTCTTATATTCCGAGTTAATAAGTATGCACGGAACAGGATTAAGCGAATGTGCCGTATTCGGGCTTCCGTCAGGATTTACAGCATTATCGGCATTACCGTGATCTGCAATAATCATAACAGCATAATCTTGTTTAACAGCAGCTTCAACGACTTCTCCTGCACATTTATCCACAGTTTCCACAGCTTTCCTTATAGCCTCATAAATACCGGTATGCCCTACCATATCTCCGTTTGCAAAATTCACAACAATAAGGTCATGAATATTTTTATCGATCTCTGCAATAAGAGCTTCTTTAACCAACGGAGCACTCATTTCCGGCTGAAGATCATAAGTTGCAACTTTTGGTGATTGTATAAGCACCCTGTTTTCGTTTTTGAAAATCTCCTCGCGTCCTCCGCTGAAAAAGAATGTCACATGAGCATATTTTTCTGTTTCAGCAATTCTTAACTGATTAAGGCCGTTCTTTGATACAATTTCGCCTAAAGTGTTATTCAGGTTATCTTTATCATAAACTATGTTAACATCTCTGAAAGACTCATCATAACGTGTCATGGTGTAATATTTCAATTCCATGGTTTTCATCCCGTATTCAGGAAAGTCCTTCTGTGTAAGTGCTGTTGTAATCTGACGCAAACGGTCTGTTCTGAAATTAAAACATATAACCACATCATCAGGTTGAATTGTGGTTAACGGATTATTGTTTTCATCCACCATAACAATTGGTTTGATAAATTCATCCGTAACTCCCGCATCATATGATTGTTGTATTGCATTCAGAATATCTGTTGATTTTTCACCTGCTCCGTTAACCATCAGATCGTAACCAACTTTAACCCTCTCCCATCTTTTATCCCGGTCCATAGTGTAATAACGTCCGACCAGACTGGCAATTTTAACATCGGAGTTTTTCAAAGCATCACTGACTTTTTTCAGAAAACCCAACCCACTTTTAGGATCTGTATCACGGCCGTCTGTCAAAGCATGAATAAAAGTTTTCTTTGCACCAAGTTTGTCTGATAATTTTGCAAGTGCCAGTAAATGATCGTCTGTTGAATGAACTCCTCCGTCTGACACAAGACCAAGCAGATGCACCTGTTTATCGTGCTTAACCGAATAGTTAAAAGCTTCTGTAAGAACCGGATTTGAAAAGAAATCGCCTTTTTCAATTTCTTTGTTTATTCTCACCAGATCCTGATACACGATTCTTCCCGCTCCTATATTAAGATGTCCCACTTCAGAGTTTCCCATTTGTCCGTCGGGCAAACCAACATTTTCGCCACTCGCAAGAAGTTGTGAGTTTGGATATTCTCTCAAAAATCTGTCATAATTCGGGGTGTATGCTGCATTGATGATATCTGCCTTACTACCGTCACCTTTTCCCCAACCATCGAGAATCATCAGAAGTGCTTTTTTATTTGTCGCCATATTGTAAATATTTATCTTTTTTCAGTAATATCAATAAAACAAGTGATGTAAACTAATGTTTACCTTATGTTGCAAAAGTAGATTTTATTTTGATGATAACAAAGGTTTTTAAGGCTATATAACAAGATATCCAGATGCTCTCTATGTAAAAAAATCCATTTGCCTTAAATCATAAAAGCACATATAAATAATTTTGGAAATTAAAATTTTAAAAATTGTGTTTTTATATTGAATACTCATACAATATAATTATATTTTTGTTATATTTGCTGTAAGTTTTACAATTCGCATTACAAATCAAAAGCATCTGTTATGAAAAAGTTGTTAATTTTAATTACGGTTTTTCTGATTTCATTTACCATAAATGCAAACCCAATCACAATGCCTTCGGTAATGAGTGAATTCTACTTAGTGAGTTCGTCAGAATGGTACATTGAACTATCCTTTGACCCAATGTATTATGAATATAATCCGGAAATTTCCACTTTGGACGGACTTATAATAAGTAGTTCTAGCGGCTCTTCATTAGTAAAAGAAGGGATAAATTTTACAAATGGAGATATCATAATTTTAACCCAGGATAGTTTACAAAATACTGTTCAATTTGAAAGAAGCGGGGATTTCCTGAAATTGGAAAATTTTAATATCGGCATTTGGGAAACATATTATTTCGGAGATATTGAGTATTCTCAAATTAGTTCACCTATAGAAGGCCAGTCTCTGGTCAATTATAAATATACATGCACTTACACACATGGCGAAACACCATTTCATGATATCGAAAACTATAGGCTTATAAAAGACAATTCCCCAAATATTGGTCTTGAAACCGAAGCCTTCACCCCTGTTTCCGGAAACGGATTATTTTGTGGAGTTGTTCTTGATGGTTCTGATAATCCGGTTCCTGGAATAACGATCGGATATAACTGTTATGCTCCTGAAGATATTTGTGATCATGTAATAAACTGCGCGATTACAGATGAAAACGGACATTTTTCGGAAAATGAATTAAGTTGTCAACATTATGTTGAAATATTCTATTTCAATTTTGAATCAATTGTATTTTGTGATTCTGTAATCAATATTGAACCAAATATCGACAACTACTTTGAGTTCCGTCTTGACACAATATTTTCAGGAAATAAATCAGTATCTGTAAACCCAAAATTAACTTTCGACACATACCCAAATCCAACAGATAGCGATATTAGATTTAATATTCAATTTAATGGTTATAAATTTTCTGACAATATCTTGATAAAAATTTATAATATGTCAGGTGAAATTGTAAAGATTCTACCGGTAAAAAGCTATGGTAGTGAAAGTTGTATTACATATTGGGACGGGATTTGCACAAACGGATCTGCTGCTTCAGGTCAATATATCTGCAAACTGGAATTAAACGGTAAAAATGTAGCAGAATTAAAACTTATTATTACAAAGTAAATGCGGTATCTTACAATTTTTACATTGATTTTTTTGTATGGTTTTACCAAAGCACAATCATTACAATTTTACCGCGAGGATATTAATTTCACTATCAATAACGGGTATTTTTATGTGGACGGGATTTATAACTTCTGTAATAACGGAGATAACGAAATAAAAAAAACACTGTTTTACCCTTTTCCTCAAAATGATTTAAACGGAGATATTGACTCTGTTTTTGCAATTGATTTAGAAAACAACATTTCAGTGCTTTCTAAAAACGGAGAAACAGGTGCATTCTTTTATGTTGATATTGAGCCATACGGAGTCGGATCATTCAGGGTTGGTTACAGGCAAAAAATAAATGGGAATAAAGCAGAATATATTTTATTGACAACCAAAAACTGGAGAACTCCTTTTGATAACGCATATTACAAATTGAATATGCCTGATAAATACTCTGTAGAATTTTTATCTTATAAACCAGATAGTGTTAAACTGATTAATCAAAACAACATTTATTACTGGACTAAGAAAGATTTTATGCCGGACAGAAACTTCATAGTAGAATTTAAATAAAAAGCGCCGGAGAACCGGAAGTATCTTCCTAAGCACAAATTGCAACAAATTGCATATTTACTTTAATCCATAGCAGGTTATCTAAATAATAAATTATCTAATATTATTTCCCCCAAAACAGCATCTGCATTTTCTTACGGGACTATTAATGTAATTATCATTTTCCGGAACAGTATATGTGGTGCGCTATTCTGAAATAAAAAAACAAATATTTCTCCATACATTATCTTATTTAGTTATATTTTATCTATATTTGTTACTTTAATTATTCTTTTTATTTACCAATAAAGACTATTATTATGAAAAAAATTAAAACGCTTACACTTCTTGTAATAACTTTTTCTGTTATTTCAAATTTTAGTTATTCTCAAAGCAAAATCGGAATAAATTTAACCCCTTCTTTTGATAATAATTATCAATTTTCTCACGGATACGAATATTCTACAGGTGTGCTATATGAAACAGGTAATTGGGGAAGATTTTCACTTAGAGGAAATCTGAATTATAATTATTTACGGCTTAAGTTTGAAGACACTGGTGTTTACTTAGATCACGCTTACCCTCAAATAAAAGAAACTCATTTGAATTTTTTATCTGTCAGGGCTGATGTAAAATTTCAATTTTTAAAAAATAATTCCAGGAGCAATTTGTATGTCTCGCTGGGGCCACAAATTCGTTTTTTAATATCGGGGCATAATGTTAGCATTTATGACCATCAAATTGAAATAGAGCCTGACTTTACCCCATGCGTCTCAATTCTTGCCTCAATCGGATATTCATACAAATTTAGCGACCGGCTTGGAGTATTTGCTGAGCCTGTTTTTGGATTTCCGGTTTATGAAGAACCATACCACTGGAGTCTTGGCATAATGACAGGTTTATGCCTTGATTTAACAAAAAAATAAAATAACAAAACCACAATAAGACATTACTTCATTTCCGCTATTGCCAGAAGTATATTTTCGTTTGTAGCCGGTAATGCAAGTTTTGGTTCTTTAGAATGATTTACAACTGCAGAAACGGCATATTTTATTGCAAACCACGCCGACAGAGCCAATACAAACGGAGGTTCTCCCACAGCTTTGCTCCTGCGGATTGTTCCCGGGTTAGGATACCCCTGAAGTAATTCGACACGGAAGTCCTGAGGAATATCCTGAATTGACGGAATTTTGTAAGTATCGGGAGAATGGTTAAGGAGGTTTCCGTTCTTGTCGTACTTCATGTCTTCACCGGTTACCCAACCCAATCCCTGAACAAATGCTCCTTCTACCTGTCCTTTATCTATATTTGGGATAATTGATTCTCCAACATCATGCAGAATATCTGTTCTCAGAATTTTAACACGGCCGGTTAATACATCAAGCAATACCTCGGTCACAGCCATTCCGAATGCATAATAATGAAACGGTTTTCCTTTTCCTGCAGCTCTGTCGAAATGAATATCAGGAGTTTTATAAAAACCTGTAGCACTAAGACTTACCTGACTCACATATGCTTTGCTTATCAACTCATCAAAATTATATTTCAGATCCGGGAACTCTGAATCAAACACCAAATCATTTTCAAAAATGATATTTTCAGGTTTTGCAGGCTTTTGATAATCGGATATTATCTGTTCTGCCGCAAAATAAGCCAGACGTTTTTTAAGTTTGTCTATCCCGTCTTTAACAGCCATTCCGTTAAGGTCTGTTCCCGATGATGCAGCAGTTGCAGAGGTATTTGGAACTTTGGAGGTGTTGGTAGCATTTACTTTTATTTTTTTAAGAGAGACTCCGAATTCGGCGGCTGCAATTTTTCGTATTTTTGTATAAAGCCCTTGTCCCATCTCTGTACCGCCATGATTTACAAGGATTGTTCCGTCGCTGTAAATATTTATCAAAGCCCCGGCCTGATTAAGGAATGCCGTTGTAAAAGAAATTCCGAATTTAACCGGAGTTAAAGCTATCCCCTTTTTGAAGAACTCGTTTTCTTTGTTAAAATCGTCAATAGCTACACGCCTGCTTATATAATCTGATGATTGCATTAACCTGTTAAAAATAACATGGAGTCTGTTGTTTTCAATTTTAGCACCATAAGGAGCAACATTATTGCTTTCTATCCCATAGAAATTCATAGTTTTTATTTCCACCGGATCTTTGTGCAAAATCCCTGCAATTCTGTCAATTATATGTTCAATGCAAACTATTCCCTGAGGAGCCCCGAATCCGCGAAAAGCCACATTTGACGGAAGATTTGTCTTCATTGCTTTTGCAACTATTCTCATATTACTTATGTAATAGGCATTTTCGGCATGTAACATTCCTCTTTCGAGAATAGCCATAGACAAATCTGTTGCATAACCACCGTTTGCAAAATGCTGAATATCAGCGGCAATTATTTTACCGTTTGCATCAAACCCGGCTTTATATTTAAAATGATAAGGGTGTCTTTTCCCTGTAATTTTCTGATCCTCATCCCTGAACAGTCTCATTTTTACCGGGCGACCTGTTTTAACAGCAAGTAAAGATGTCCATGCTGCAACATGGTTACCAGAAGTTTCCTTACCTCCGAATGCACCCCCCATACGACGGCATTCCACTTCTATTTCGTGTTTTCCTGTTCCCAGAACTTCTGCAACAATTGACTGAGTCTCGGACGGGTGCTGGGTAGAGGAATAAACTTTCATTTCTTTGCCCTCACCCGGAATACAAAGACATATCTGGGTTTCGAGATACCAGTGTTCCTGTCCTCCTGTTGCAAACTCTCCTTCGATAATATGTGATGACTTTTTAAAACCATCTTCAATATCACCGGTTTCTATTTTTCTTTCAGGCTGCAACAATGAATTTTTTGCAATTGCATCTTCAAGAGTTATTATCGGCTCCAGAATTTCAAAATCAATCTTTATAAGTTTTTTTGCTTCATCTGCAGCTTCCTGATTTTCTGCCGCGATAACAAAAATTGTCTGACCTATACACTGTACCAATCCCTCTACCATAACAGGCTCATCGTGAAAAACAGGCCCCATCTGGTTATGACCAGGAATATCTTTGTATGACAATATTGCATGAACTCCTTTAACTGCTTTTGCAGCCTCCAGATCAAAAGATTTTATCTTTGCATGAGCATAAGGACTGGTATATAAGTAACCATGCAAAAGACGATCAGAAACCTGAATATCGTCGATATATATTGCTTCTCCGCTTACATGAAGTTTTCCGGACTCGTGATTTATACTTTCCATAAGAAATATTTAATGCCTAAAGTACTTGAAGTGCCTAAAGTACTTGCGGGCAACGGTTAATATTTTAATATCAGTTTTCATTACAATTTTACAATTTGCTACCTGTTGATGTGAATATTGCTAAAAGCTCTTAGTGCACTTCAGGCACTTCTTCTACTTTCCGACCAAAACTTCAACAATAAATTAGCTGCCATAATATTTCTGGCTTTTTCTCCTGAGCGGGCATCTGCTATAGGCTTGTAATCTTCTTCCAACTGCTTCATTGCAACTTCAACATTTACCCTGCTCCACTCTTTACCTTTCAATGCTGCTTCGGTTTTTGACGCACGCTTTGTCCAGGCTGCCATCCCGCCATAGAAAATTGCAATATCTTCAACTTTTCCATCATTTAATTTAAGCGAGAAACAAGCACTTACCGTCGATATATCAAGATCTTTCCGTTTACTTATTTTGTATGATTTTACAATTCTGTCTTTTCCCGGCAAAGAAATATTTACTCCGGATATAAGTTCATCGGCAGCACAAATAGTTGTTCTGTAACCGGTAATAAAATCACGCAATTTTACTGTTCGTTTCTCTTTGTGGTTTTCCAGTTCAACTTCAGCATCATAAGCCATCAAAACAGGCAATGAATCACCTATTGGCGAAGCAGAGCCTATATTACCGCCAAGAGATGCACGATTGCGTATCTGCCTTGAGCCAAATACACCAAGCATTTCGTAAAGAGCCAGAAGAGTTTCTTTACTTTGTCTGCGCACATCTTCCATGCTGAAATTACTGCCGAAACTGATAATATTATTTTCTGTTTTAGTGTAATTATATTCGTTTACCTGAGACAAGTCAATTATTTCGGGGATAAGTTCATGTTTCTTTGTAACCCGTAGAGCAACATCTGTGGAACCTGTTAAAAGTACTGCCTGCGGAAAATCTTTTCTCAACCTCAAAGCCTCTGCTTTTGAAAAAGGAATATAATATTTTTGTCTGTCTGTAATAATGCTTATGGTTTTATCACGCCGGACTGATTTAAGCATTTTAACAATTCCGGCTTCACATTCACAAAAATGATCATCTTCTTTATTTTTGCAGGCAAATTCTGCAGCATCCAGAATTGGTTTATATCCTGTGCAGCGACACAAATTTCCGGTAAGAGCGTCGTTTATTTCTTCTTTATCTACCTCGTATTCTTGTTTGTATAAAGCGAATATTGACATTACAAATCCCGGCGTACAGAAACCGCATTGAGAACCGTCGAAATCATACATTGCCTGTTGAACCGGATGCATATTGCCGGAATTCCCGAGATTTTCCGCCGTAATTACCTGTTTGCCATGCACAGACGGCAAAAAAATCAGACAAGAATCATAGGCTCTGTACTCAATTTTATCCTGACGCAACTCTCCCATTACAACTGTACAAGCTCCGCAATCTCCTTCACCGCACCCCTCTTTAACGCCCTTATGATCAGGAAGGCTACGCAAATATTGCAGTAAAGTCGTAGTCGGCGAATATCCTGATTTGTTAAAATCAATCTCAGTAATTTCCCCGTCTAGTACGAATGATATTGTTTTTAATTCTGACATATTATTCGTTATATTTTTTATTTTTCACATCAATTATCTTTGCAAGAATGCTTACTGCAATCTCCTCAGGAGTTTCGCAACTAATAGAAATTCCTACAGGCATATCAATTTTATTGATTTTTTCCTGCGTGCAGATTTTCTCTTCCAGCAAGGTTTTTGCTGCCTGTGCAACTTTTGTTTTTGATCCTATCATGCCAAGATATGCATGAGGCTTGTTACAGACGAGTTTAAGCACTTCAAAATCGTGAATATGCTGATGTGTAAGTATTACAATATATGTATTTTCGTTAAATTCCTCACGGGCAATATATCCGGCAAAGTGTTCATTAAAGCATTTCAAATCTGAACTTTGAGGATAAGAATCGAAAATTCCAGGCCTTTCATCAATCACATTTATTCTGAAACCTAAGTTGAGAGCCAGATTCTTTAATGCTTTTCCTACATGGCCTGCGCCAAATATATATAATTGCGGTTTTTGCAAAAGAGCCTCTATAAAAATCTGCATTGAACCGCCACATTCCATACTCAGATCTTTCTTAAGATTATATTTAAGCAAAACAGAATTTCCGTTTTCAAGTACTTTTTTTGCCTCTTCAATTGCTTCTTTTTCAACACTTCCGCCTCCTATTGTTCCACTTATACTCCCGTCGGGAAATACAAGCATTTTTGAATTTGCCTTGCGTGGTGAAGAACCGTCGGTTTCAACAACTGTACAAAGAGCTGCAGATTTATTTTGTTTAATAAGGTCAGCGGCTTGTAATAATATGTCGTTCATGACTGATTTTAATTAGTTTTTAAAAGATTGTATTTACAAAATTAAAAAAAAATTGAATAAATGTAGTTTTTTGTCAGCGGTAAAAATTCACTAATGGCTTTGTCTCATTATTCATATGCTTAAATACGGAATAAATAAAACGACAACTCAGGTTTGAATCAGAGATATTTTATTACACAATTAAATTAAACAGGCCAGTGATTTATTCTTTAATAAGTTTTCCGCTGTAAATTTGTGTCCCGGCAGTAATTTTATATAAATACAATCCTGATGAAAGATCTGAAACTGAAATACCGGAATTTGTTTCTGTTTTTTGTTTAAAAATAAATCTGCCGCAAATATCATACATTGTAATCCATGCTTCGCTGATATCTGCAGGCAAATTTACAAATAATGTTTCTGATAACTGATCGTGGAAAACCTGACATACAAACCCAGGTATTTCTTTGCATGAATTTACATAAACAGGGTTATATATTGTTTGAGAGCCATCATAATCATATTGCTTTAAACGATAATATACCTTATCCTTCTTTATGTCGCTGTCTATGGCCGAATAAAAAGTAACAGAAGCTGAGTTCCCGGCTCCTGATTTTCTTTCAAGTAAATCCCATACCTTCATATCATAACTTTTCTCAAGATCAAAATATGAACTGTTTTTCTCGGTAGCCGTTTCCCAGACAATTTCAATTTCTGAACCATTACAAAACGCATAAAAACTTATCAGCCCTACAGGCAGTAAATTTTCATTAAAGTCCCTTGACGCTAAAGTAAAAGGCGAAAAGTTGCTTACGGTATCTGATTGTATTGTCCCTGACAAAACGTCTCCTGTTGTACCGGCATTTCCTTCGTCACGCCATGTTGACCCATCCCATCTTGCAACAGTTAAGCTACTGACATCTGATATACTTCCGCTTCTTTCATCCCAGCTTAATGTAACCGACACATTATTTGTTCCGTTTCTGTTCAGTATCCAGTACTCAGATTCACTTATTCTGACAATATCAGGCTCGTACATAGTACTGTCAAATAAGTCTCCCGGCATATTAAAATAATATGATGCCGTAAAGTAATCTGCCGGGTTGCCGCCTCCATTCGCTGCCGATATTCCGACAGGAGCATACAAAGTATCGTTCCCAACCGGAAAAATAAATGCTGTATTCCCGGTCTTTCTGCAAAATCCGTTTATACATTTTCCGGGGCCTGAACCGGTTACTGGACCGGCAGACTCTGTCAGAGCCAGAACATTTTCATTTGTTGTAATATTCCCTGATACAAATTCCAGAGTATTTTTAACCACCACATCTCCTTCTAAAGAAATTCCGGCTCCGTTTATTGTCAAATTGTACACCTGCTGATAAAAAATATTTTGCGGAACAGAAAGTGGCAAGATATTGGCAAATTCGACTTCTGCCATATCGCCGGTAGCATCGATAATTCCTGAAGTTCCTGAAAGTCCGCCACATATAGTCAGCTTATTATTTGATGCATTGAGAGTCCCGTAGATTAGATTAAGTGTTCCTGATATGTAAACATCACCTGCAAGAATTAAATCATTACCACTGTCAAGATTAAGATTATTTAGTGTCATCCCCTGCAAACTTATAAGTTGGCTGCAATTCACGACGTTCAGATTTGACGAACTGCCACCTGTTAAAGCTCCTCCAGGATATCTCAAATCTCCGTTTAAAGTAAGAGTGTTTGATAATATCTGAAAATCTCCGTCAATAATATTCAGCACACTTGTAATATTAAGATCTCCGTCAAGACTTAAGCATGAGGGGTTATTTATTTCAAGGTTATTTATTTTGTTTTCATAAAACATTCCGGCATTCAAAAACTGTGGATCTGTTCCGACATATATTATTTTAGAGAACTCATCATCTGCATATATTTTACCTGAATTACTAAAATTGATTCCATCAAGGACTGTAAGATTATAATCTGAGATAACAAAATGTTTTTCTGATGAGTTAGCCAAAGTTGCAACGGTAAAATCCATATCCAAAACACAGTTGTTAACGGGAAATTCGGCAAATAAAACATTTTCTCCGTCTGAAGGAACAACATTTCCCTGCCAGTTTGCTGCAACGGAAAAACTTGTATCGATACTCCCCTCCCATACATTTGCGAACGGAACGACATCTATTGTAATCTGGCTACAGTTTGTAACATAACTGCAAGGTTCCGGATTCTCGTACCTACCGTAATATGTTGTTTGTTCCGTAGGGCTTACAACAAGATTGTTACCGGTTCCTGCCAATGCAGATCCGCAAGCATCAGTGTACCATTTAATTTGTTCCGGGCTTCCTCCTCCTCCGCCTGTTAAAGTCAATGTTGTGCTGCAACCGGTCATAATTGTTGTTAATCCGGCTTCAGCCGATAAAGGATCTGATGATTTCTTGCCTACAATTATTTCAAGACTATCGGTATTACTGTATGTCGTACCCTCATTATCGGTTTGGACAGTTAATTTCACATAGTAAGTTCCGGGAGTTACAGGAGTTATATAAGGATTCTGCGAGACTGAAGACGGATTAAAACTTATATTATCCGGGCCTGTTGAGGTCCACAAATAAGTCGGGGCTGTTGACACAGCCCCGGAATAGCTTCCTGTAAGTGAAATTGATTCGCCCAGGCAAACAGAAGTTTCTGATGCGGACAACGCGGCGTTTAGTGTTCCTCCTCCTGCCATTAGCTCATCAAATGTAAAAATATTTCCCGGAGCTCCGTTACAGTAAGCAAAGGTACTGTATTCGTAAGGGCCTATACGTATCTCGTGATTGTTATTGCACTCTCCGCTCAGACCACCTGTCCATACTTTTATTACAGAATTCTGGGGCAGCCATAAAACACATTTATTTACAAAATATATTGTCGCATATGGTGTTAAAGATGGGTAAACATAAATTTCAGACACATTTATTACATAGTTTACGGAATTATTTTCCTCTCCTGTCAGGGTAAGACACCCACTGATATATAAGTGGCTGAAAGTCTCTGTAGTTATACCGGAAATTCCAATATTTATATTATGTCCATATTCTATTGTTACAGAATAATTACCTGCTATCTGACCGGGATAATTTGTTGCAGAAACCCATGCTCCTGAGGAATAAACCTGCCAGTTGGCTATTGTCTGCCAACTACCGCTTTGATATGAGCGATAATCCCCTTCTGACTGGGCATGTAATAACAACGAAATACATAACAATGCAAGTATAAAAACACATTTGCCTGAAAATGATACAAGAGTGTCAATATGTTTTTTAATCGTTGCCATAGGCCTCTTGCAAACAATAATGAAAGTAAACAAACACTTATTAATCTATTTATGGCAATTTAGTATCGTAAAATGAGAAAAGATTTTCGTACATATATGTTAACATACAAATTATAGAATCTCCCCGAATACGCATGTAAGTACCTAAACAGGTTAATATTACACATTTTGAGCTCAAATAGATTATTTAAGCATTAAGTATAATTCAAATATTATCCTGACAATTCAGGATTTAAAATGTTCTGAGTGTTTACTATTACATTATCCTCATAAAAACAGTTCTCAGGAAATCGTAATCTGGAACCTAATAAAGGTAGTTCTACTCCTTTATTATTTTCCCTGTATAGACATCTTCTCCTGCAACAATCTTAAAAAGATATAATCCGTCAGCAATCCCTTCAACTGAAATTCTGGCCGCCGGATAAACAGTTTGTTGAATTATACTACGGCCTCTCATATCATAAAGAGTAAACTCCGCAGATTCACATTCAGCAGGAAGGCTAATGTTTATATAATCTGATACAGGAACCGGAAAAATAATCAAGCCTGTTAAAAGAGATACATTATTTTCAACTCCACTGGACAGATTGGAATAATAATATGTATTCGACTGATCCAAAGCAAGCGAACCTGTTACTGTATTATACAGATCATATTTTAATCGCATAAAAGGATAATTTTCAGGTGCTCCCAGAATATATGGGATTACATAACTACCCTGCGGATAATTATTGTTGAATTCGCTTTCATTTCTGTTTATCTCATTCCAGCTTGATGATGCTGCGTCCCACATAAAATCGCTATAAGAAATTATGTTGCTGTTTTCATCATAATCAGACATAAATTTGCGGTAATAAATCCAATCACCTGCAACATCATTCCAATTATATTGAGTTACCTGAGTTTGCTTCGAATCTGCATTATAAACGTATTCTGTTTTATTATCCCCTTCCCAGACTGCCGGCGAACCAGTCATAATATAATAAGCATCTAAAGTAAGATTACCGTTTAAATCATAATCGTATTCGCTTCTAAAACTATCAGCCCAACCTGACAAACCGGCATCCCATGAAAACCCGTTAATCAGGATTAATTTATCAGATGTGTTGTACTGATATTCCCGTTTAGCTGAATATACAAATGCAGAAGTTCCCGCATTAAATGTGTAGGAAAACTCCGTTTCCTCAAGCCCTGTAGTTGAATTGTAGATGTGTTCGGATTTTGAAGTACCTATCCATTGAGAAGTTGGCCAATCCCAATGGTAATTAATCTCCAGACTGAGACTATCATTAGAATTGTATGTGTAGTCAAATTTTACACTGTTCCTCCATTCAGATGTAGCAGAAATCCAGGTATAAAATGTTTTGTTCAGCATTTTGTCGCTTGCCGAATAAGAATTAGTGTATTTCTCCTGATTTATCCAGGCTCCGTCCCCTACACTCCAATCCATAGTTACATGACTTGTAACTTTATTGGTTGCCGAGTATTCCCAAACTTCTCTTTCGCTGGAATCAAAAACAAATGTTTCGGAGTCATAAGAATAATAAGTATAAACAAGTGTGTTGCCGGAAGCATCATATGAATATGTTTCCCAAAAATATTTGTAAAATACTTCATTGGTTTCATTCCAGTCATATTGTTCTTTGGTAATCAGGCGACCATTTTCATCGTAAATGTAGTTTGTTTTAGAGTCATTTATAAAAGCCATATCTATTGAATTCCAAAGTAACAATTTTTCTTCTGTTATTCTGGCATCAGCATCAAAGGTGTATTCATATTTATAAAAATTATTCCATTCCAATCCTGATGTATTCCAGTTAAGATAAGTAAAATCAAGATTTAAATGGTTTTCATCATAATTAAAAACATATTTGCTTTGATTTATCATCTGCGCTGCTCCGGTATTCCATTTTTGACAAATTATACTATCAAGCTCCGGTAAAACATTACGCACCTGATTTTGAGACTGAACTGAATTAACAAAAACTGTCAGAAGAACAACCGCTATTACTAATTTGACTTTTTTCATGATATAAAATTTATATAAATACTTCTGTCTTACAAAAATAACACAATAATTTATTTGATCTATAATAAAGCAAATTTAGTTATAAACAGTTGTTGTTATAATTTAAACTATCTATTGTAAATATTATAACCCTTCTTAACGTGCAATACCAAAACCACATTGCTTTTACACACCGGAATAACACTGATTTAAACCAGCATCAGATATTGTTTTATCAGACGAAAAATCGCATAAAAAAAGAAACTTAATTTATTGTGTTCCCCCTAAACCTGTCATTTTCTTACAGCAATATTAAACATCTCCAATCGGTATTTAAGACAATAAAAATCAGCATTCATATAATTTACAAAAATCACTATTAACATTAATTAAAAATATTAACAATGTTAATTATATTTGCAGTGTTAATTAAATAAACGTCGATAACAATGAAAAATAAAGAAATTCAGGAGTTAAGAATTAAAGATTACTTTATTCAGGCAACAAAAGACATTTTAAAAAGTGAAGGAATTAAAGCCATAAGCGTCAGAAACATTTCTGATAAAGCCGGATATTCTTATGCAACATTATACAATTACTTCAAAGACGTTAATGATTTGATTTTTTTGTGCGTGAGCGATTTTCAGGCAGAATGTCTCACATTTGTAAAGAAACAGACAAAAGGCATTCCCAACGGAAGAGAAAAGATAAAGGCTCTGGCACTATCCTACATAAACTATTTTCTGGAGTACCCGGGTATTTTCGAACTGTTTTACATATCCAGAGTCGGTGACTTTAACAATAAGCAATCAATAATAAGTTTAATTGACAAATCTCTGGATTCGGTTTGTGAATCAGATTGGAACTACTGTGTTTCTCACAATCAGATAGAAATGGAAAATCTTGAATTTTTCAAATCCCAGCTTAAACTCAGCACAGTTGGATTACTATTGTTCTACCTTAACAGGCTAACTCCTCCGTCCTATTCTGAGTTTATCAGCCATGCCAACAAACAAACTGACGATTTGCTGGGTCTGATTTTCGGAAAGCAGGGTGCTGTAGAAGATAATGGCTCAAAAAATCCGCAAGTTCAGAATTCATTTATTTCAATAAATATAAAATAATTGTTTCTGGCTTCTAACCCATTTGTGAAATAATTATAAATAAAACAACAAAGTGCAGGAAGAAAAAATCACAAGCCTGCACTTTTATTATTACTCAGATTACATAAAACAGATCTCTGTAATCCTGTTATTATTACCCGATAACCTTAATCTTTTTCCACTTTCCGCTTCGGAACCGGAATATAAGTACTGAACAGAATATCAGGAAGAAAACTACCAGCATAAGCCAGCTTATTTCGACCGAAAAGTTTAAAACATTCAGTGAAAAATATAAAATAGGAACGAACAACCAATGAGACACTACCGAAGCAATCATTGTAAAGAGAGTATCTCCGGCACCGCGTAAAGCTCCCACGAGTGCAACCATTACCGATTCTGCCAGAACATACAAAGAAGCAATCCTGATCATATTGGCTGCAATTGGTACTGCACCATCAAATATTTCCGAACTGTGTTCAGGTCTGAATACACTTACAAGCCAATGCGGCAGGAACACGAACAAAGCAAGAATTATCACCGAATAAAATATTCCTATTTTAATTCCTGAAATTGCAGCCCGGTGTGCGACCTGCGGCCTCTCCGCGCCCATATATCTCCCAACCAGACTGGTCACGGCAATTTCTATCCCCAGCAACGGAATAAATGAAACCAAATCCCAATTAAACATAATTGTACTTGCAGTTGCGGCAACATCTCCACGCGAATGGAAAAGAGATATCATGACGAAAAAAGCAAGAAAATTAAGGAACAGTTCCACTCCGGCAGGATAACCGAAACGCAGCAATCTCTTCATTATATTCCAATCAAAACGGAATGATTGCATAACGGCAAATTCTATTCTGTTTGATTTCCTGAAATAAGCAATAACAAGCATAAGCACTGCTCCGAACGAACCTGAAATGCTGGCGATAGCCGCTCCCTCAATTCCAAGAGGTTTTATTCCGAATTTACCAAAAATCAGAATATAATCAAGAACCACGTTTATAAACATTGCAACAATAGTAGCCCGCATAACTATCCCGGTTTTACCGATACCCGAAAAATAGCAGCTTAAAGACTGACGTAATATCACAAATAAAGCTCCCCAGGCCAGCAAATTAAAGTACTTAACCTGATATGCAAACTGAGATTCAGGAACTTTCAGAAACTGGAAAAAAGATATCCCCAAAGGTTTCAAAAGTAAAATAACCGGCCATGCTAAAAAGCTTATAAGTATTGCCTGAAAAGCAGCTCTGGAGGCATTTTTCTTCTCTCCTGCCCCGAAATATTGTGCGACAAGTGCCGTAGAATATCCCAACAGCCCTATAAAGAAAAATGTAAGCACCTGCATACCAACTCCGCCACCCATAACAGCATTCATCTGCTCTGAACCTACTCTGGCCATAAATAATCTGTCTGTAAAAGTCATGACACCGTCAGCCGCTGTCGAAACTATCATAGGTAAAGCCAGAATTAACAACTCGTTAATTCCCCCGGGTTTTCTGTAACCCGAAAAATATGATTTAAAAAAACTCATTTAAATTTTGAAATTATCATTACACATCTTCTGACAAATAAAATATTTATCAGACATCAAACTCACAAAACCATTTCCCTGTTAATGGGGAAGTCACGCAAAATCATGCGTTGTAAACCGTGGGAATTTATTACATTTTCATTTTAGTAGTCTCAAAAACAAGTTGCAAAAATAACAAAAAAATGAAAAAACAAAAAACAGATTAAGATAATTATAAAAAATATCCCGATTTTTATTTATAACAGAACTTTAAGACTGACTATTATCCATCGCATAAAAAAGCCTGTAGCGTATCAAAAAACATTGACCGGCTACAGACAATAATGAAAAAAATCGGCTCTTCTACTAAAATTTCAACTTAAGACTTAAAAACAATTCTCTTCCCGGTCCCGGCTGATATGAATTTCCGTCAGGATCAGGTTCTGTAAATGCCATATAAGTTGCACCTGTGATATTTCTGGCTGCAAGGCTACACTCTCCTTTTACATTCCACATGTTCCACAAATATGTAATTTTTGCATGATACAGGTTAAATCCATCCTGCCAGTTCTGATAAACTGACGGATCAAGTTCTCCTGCATAAGCTGCTGCATCAGTATAAATTGCCCATTCGGACTGCAACTCCGTGCTTACACTTATGTTAAAGTTTTTATTGATTTTGTATGTAAGTTCCGAATATAACTGATGCTTTGGGGAATTTGGCAAATACTGTCCTGCTACCGGTGGGATTGTCAAAACATAAGCAGTATCTGTATAAACAGGATCTACAACTGCCGAAGTATATCTGTAATCAGCATAAGTGTAGGCCAACTGCAAGTTAAGATTTTCGATTATTTTAAGTGAGAAATATGTTTCTATTCCTTTTCGTGTACTGTTTCCTGCATTACCATAAAAAACTTCCTGATTTCCTCTGCCTGATTGTTTAAACCTGAAGAAATCATTTTCGGTATTCATCTGAAATAATGTTACTTCATAAAACAGCCATTTACTTATAAAACCACGGGAACCGGCTTCGTAACATTCGGATAATGCAGGTACCAGATGAGTATTAAACCCGCTGTATGCTTCCGGGTTGCAAGCCAATTCCTCGGTTGACGGAGGCATAAACCCCTGACTCCAGTTAGCAAAAACATTCAAGGCATCATTTACTGAATATGACGCTCCCACACGTGCAGATAACTCGGTGAAGTCTTTTGATTCTGATGAATTTGCACCGGACATTTTGTTTATCAACTCATTGTTCATTGCATCATATCTTAAGCTCCCGAATAAATTAAACTTTGCGTACTCAAGTCTGTATAAGGCAAAACCTCCGATACTGCTTTGGTTGATAATCTGATTTGCAAGCAGACTGTCGGTTTCCACATTGGTTTCATCAATACTCTCTTCGCGTAAAGGGTTGCCGGCACTCTGAAGTTTATAAATATTAATTGCCTGCGACTTATAGTCTGCTCCCACACTGAAATTATTTTTCAATTTTCCTTCTCCAAGTTTCAGATTATATTGAAAGCTTGCACCCGGAGCTGTATAATTGCGATACTCCGCACATTTATTACTGGTTTCTTTGTACTGCCATGACCGGATAAATGAATTCACCTGCAGACTATGCTTTTCGTTAAACTTATAAGTCCCTGCAATACCGGCTGTGGTTCTGTCCGTTTTCTGATACTCGTTAAACGGACATGCATCGGGATTTGCCTGCAATAAGTTATCAAACTGCCCCAGATTTAATCCTTCCGGATTTTGCTGAAAATAGTCGGTATGCGAAAAAATCTGTGTTACCGTTAATTTTGAGTTCGGGTGAAAATTAATTTTTTCGTAAAGTTTGTTTCCCCAATATGCCTGATGGTCACGATAACCATCACCGCCGGTTCTTGAATAACTTATGCGATAATCAACATCTTCTTTGTACCCGTTTAACTGAACCAAAGATTTGGCAAATCCGTTTGAGCCTACACTCTGACTTACAATTCCGCCGAAAGGCTTACTTCCTCCGTTATTTGTAGTTATGTTAAGAACTCCTCCTGCTCCGCCGCCGCCATAAAGCCCGGCAACCGGACCGCGCAAAACTTCAACACTGTTAACAGTACTCCAGTCAACATCATACAAGTCAGGAGCAAAACCCGAAGGGTCATTCAACGGAATTCCGTCAACAATTACTCCTATTCCGCGCAAACCACGCTCGGTTAAAATTCCCTGCCCCCTTATTGACATGTGCACTCTTTCACCATCGTGCTGATTGTCAATCCTTACACCGGGAACCAATCTCAAAGCTTCTTCAACTGCAATAGACTTTGACACACCTTCAAGTTCTTCTGAAGAAACCAATGAAAGTGATCCGGGGTTATTTAAAAATAGTACCGGCATTCTGTTGGCAGTAATAACAACCTCTTTTAAGTTTATAATTTTTGCAGTGTCCGTAGTCTCTGTCTGAGCATATGAAATACCGGCAATACAAATGCAAACAATAAATATTGTAATTATTTTTTTCATAATTTTTACGTATTAGAAATTTCTGAAATTTTATATTGATATTAATGCACTTATTAAATGCAAATAATTTTATAAAAACCTGATATATGCTAACCTGTTTTCAGATTACGCAGGTTTTATATTTTAAATCAGCCTGAGTTCCCTGCAAGACTGTTAACAAGCTTGTAATTGAGGTGGCGGAACGGCAATATCAACAATTCTGGAAATATAATTTTCGCATATTTCAGTGTAAATAAAATCACGAACCTGCGTATATAATCTGACGAACAAATATTGAGGTAAATAATTAGATGTTCTGGTATTTTTAATTTTCTTTTCCATTGTTTTCCTTGCATTACAATGCTTCAGATAATTAAAAACCAATTCCTTTTCTTTCGAATCTTTTATGCAGTAATAATATCTTTTATTTCCCACGTATTTAAGTTTAACCACATCAAACATTTCGTTATGATATGAAAATTCCTTATTCTTTTCTTTCCATGAAATTTTGGACATCTGGCTTTCTGAAATGACTAATAAGCTTAACTCATCAGGGTCTGCAATATCACGCATTTTCTCCTTTACTTCGACTTGCAGAAGGTGCAATGAAATTTTTAGCCACGGGTAAGGACCGGCTATTTGCAGAAAAAAAACAAACAATAATGATATTGATAAATATTTTTTCAATTTATTAAGTTCTTAATTTGATAGCCTGACTTTTAACTTTAAATAAAATTGGGGCTAAATTATAAAAATAATCTGAACAACACAATTGCAGATATCCGACATTATCCCAATTTCCAGAAACATTCACCCTGAAAATAAAACACCTGAAACAAACACTATTGAACAAATAAAATTTACAAAGAGGCTTTAAATCTTTTTGTATTTTTGCAAAATGAATAAAGGAAAATTCAAATTTTCAGTAATCATTCCGATTTTTATTCTGATTACCGGGCTTTGTTTGCATTTTACACAGGGCTTAATTAGGCCGGAATGGTTTTCATTTCCGGTTAACCTGATTATCGGGCTTGAACTGTTTTGCGGAATTCCTTTAGTTTATTTCTTTTTCAAAAATAAAAAAGCCGTTCAGTTTTTATCATCAGGAGCTGCCGCAATTTCTGCAATTTCTTTGTTCGCTTTTCTTACAACAATCATGGCCGTACTGCCACAGGAAAAGCCGTCATATTCTTTTATTGAATTTTCAGGGTTGAATAATATAGTTTTTACATGGTATTTTACACTTTCTGCATTATACATCTTAATTTGCCTCGGGTTTGTGATTTTAAGACGGTTTAATGCTTTCAGTTTAAGAAACATTGTATTTTTCATTAATCACTTCGGTTTATGGCTTGTTATTGTAACGGGATTTCTGGGACAAGCTGACAAAATAAAACTTAACATCCCTGTAGCAGAAGGGTCTTTGGTCTGGTACGGATTTGATCCCGATAACAAATATTTTGAACCTGGTTTTGCAATTAAATTAACCGACTTTAAAATTGAGTATTACAACCCTAAAATAGGCGTTTTTAATTCAGATGGAGAATTAACTGGCAAAACCAGAGAGGCTTTAAGCGAAATTAAACAAAAAGATAAAATAAAAGCTGGCAATTATGATGTCGAAATTCTGGAGATACTACAATATGCCAGTGTTTCCGGAGACAGTGTGTATGCTGTTACTGAAAACCGGGGGGCGGTTACTGCTGTCCGTTTAAAATTGTCTGACGACAAAAACTCTTTTGAGAAATGGATATATACCGGAAACAAAATGGTAAAGCCAGGAATTATTGCTACCGGAACCGAAAATTTTATTGCACTTATTCCTCCCGAACCAAAATATTTTGGTTCTGATATTGAGTTTTACACCAGGTCCGGAATAAGTGCAGAGCCTCATAATATCTCGGTTAATAAACCATTAAAATACTATTCCTGGACAATTTATCAGAGTTCTTATTATTCAGATCCCGAATCAGGGAATATAATATCGGTATTCTCGGCTGTTTACGACCCATGGTTGCCGTTTACGTATGCTGGAATGTTTATGCTAATATCAGGTGCGGTATTTATGATGTTTACAAAAATCAGAACTGTAAAAAAAGACTAAAATGATCTGGAGCCGGCTGGATATAATATTTGTTGTTTTCATAGTTTCGTGGCTAAGCGGAAGTATTTCGCTTATTTTTGACAAAAAATCCGCTTTCCTTAAAAAATATTCATCCATAATTCCGGCATTGGCCAACGTTTCGCTTATTTTATTTATTTCTGTTTTATGGACACAACTCGAAAGGCCTCCTATTAAGACTATGGCTGAGACACGTTTATGGTATGCAATGTTTGTATCTCTTATAACCTGGATAATCTATCTGAGGACTAAAGTAAAAACTCTGTATTTCCTCGGATTTATTATGTCATCGGTATTTATTACAGTTGATTTGATTCACCCTGAATATCAAAGTAAAAATCTTATGCCGGCCTTGCAAAGTCCGTGGTTTATTCCTCATGTTGTGATTTATATGATTGCATATGCCGTTCTTGCGGCTGCATGTTTAACTGCCGTAACCGGGCTTGTAAACACAAAAAGAACCGGAATTGCAGATTCAAAAAATATTGACTTATCTATGAAACTTGTTTACCCCGGATTTGGTCTGCTAAGCACAGGAATGGTTTTGGGAGCTGTCTGGGCTAAAATCGCATGGGGAAACTACTGGACATGGGACCCGAAAGAAACATGGGCT
This sequence comes from Bacteroidales bacterium, assembly GCA_003249955.1. Classification (GTDB taxonomy): domain Bacteria; phylum Bacteroidota; class Bacteroidia; order Bacteroidales; family ML635J-15; genus Bact-19. The sequence continues at coordinate 28,719 of QKHS01000063.1, forward strand.
TTACTGACCTGGCTGTTTTATCTCATATGCATTCATTTGCATTTTTCGTTTCCGAAAAAGCATAAACTTCTTCTGATTTTACTGGCATTCTCATTTATTGTATTGATTATAACATGGCTGGGGATAAGATATTTACCAGGCGGAATGTCCGGGATGCATGTATATGGTCAATAACTCAATATTTATTCTTTTCGCTTAAGGTACTTTCCCAACATCTCTATCAGCACATTTACTTTAAACGGTTTTGACATATAATCAATGCATCCTGCTTCAATATTTCTGGCCAGATCCTCCTCTCTTGCATATGCCGAATGAGCAACAATCTTCATATCCGGGAAGTCTTTCAGAATTCTTTTCGAAGCTTCGAGTCCGTTCAAAATCGGCATTTTAATATCCATAAGTATTAAATCTGCATCGGGATATTTGTGTGCAAGTTCAACAACTTCTACCCCGTTTTTTGCAAAAAATATCCGGATGTCCGATTTATTCAGTGCGTTGTAAAAGAATTCTCTGTTAATCTCTTCATCTTCAGCAATAATAACCGTACCGATCAGTGTTTTAAGCTCTCCCATCTTCAGTTTTTCGGGCTTGCTGTTACTGTTTGAAGGTTCCTGATTACCTAATGTATTATTGACAGGAATTGTAACTTTAAAATGCGATCCTTTACCGGTTTCAGAATAAAGTTCGATATCTCCGCCTAATAATTTACAAAGACTTTTTACAATTGAAAGACCAAGACCTGTTCCTTTGACACCCAAATCAGAGTTTTCCAACTGCACAAAACGATCAAATACCGCGGACTGAAACTCATTTGATATCCCTATTCCGGTATCTTTAACATCAACAATAAGTTCTGAGCCTGACAATCTGTAACCAAGGCTTATCAATCCTTTTTTTGTAAATTTAAACGCATTGCTCAAAAGGTTGTTTACAATCTGAAATAGCCTTGTTTTATCCGAGACTATCAAAATCCTTTCTGCAGATGGTTTAATAAAATCAAATCTCAGTCCTGGAATCTGCCTCTCCAGATGGAAAAGATATATATCATTAAATAACTGAACCACATCAAATTCTTCAAAATTAAGGTTAATCTCTCCTGCCTCAATTTTAGACAAATCAAGTATGTCATTAATTATATCAAGCAGTTTTTTCCCGGATTCTGTTATTATTCCGGCATATTTTTTTCTCTGCAGATCGTCTATATTTTCCAGGCTTAACAACTCCGCAAATCCAAGAATTCCGTTCAGCGGAGTACGTATTTCATGGCTCATATTGGCCAAAAAAGCAGACTTAAGCTGATTGCTTCTTTCAGCAATGTGCTTTGCTTTAATCAATTCAGAATTAGTATCTTCCAACTCCTGATAGAGTTTCTGTTTTTCTGTTATATCGTGAATAATTGAAAACATAAGTTCTTTCCCGTCATGAAGAACCGGCCCGCTAAAAACTTCTACCATCCTGATATCTCCGTTTGACAGTTTATGCCTGAATATGAACCTGTTTTTCTCTTTTTTACGGGAACGATTCATTTCTGCCAGAATCTCTTCTGTTGTTAAAATATTTAAATCCGAAATATTCATCGATTCCAGTAAGTTAACCGGATATCCGTAAAATTTTTCGGCAGCAGGGTTAGCATTTACTATTTCTCCATTCACAGGATTAATAAGCAACATAACTGTATGACGGTTTTCAAAAAGTGCTTTATATCTTTTTTCACTCAACGAAAGTTCCTGTTCTATCAGTTTGCGCTCAGAAATGTTCCTTACAGATACCAATGAGCACTCCTCAAACGTTTCTGAGCCTGAAACCGGATCGACACTAACTTCAAGAAATTCGTGAATATTATTGTCCCAGAATTCCACTTTTGCTTTGGTGTACTCCCGAATGCTTACACAAGCAGGACAGTCGGATATGTTTACCGAATTATAAAATAATTTGTACAATTCCGATCCGGTAAGTTCTGATATGGAATATTTAAAAAGATCTGCAAATGCTTTATTCAACATAAGGATTTTGGAATCCTTACTAACTATAGCCATTCCGAAATTGGCAGAATTAAAAATATCTTTTGTAATATTTCCCGAATTACAAATAGCATTATCTGTTTTATGCCCTTCTGAAATAAGACTGATTTCTTTCAGCAAAGCCTCTGTATTTTCCAGGTATTCTTTATCTCCGCATATGCTTTTTGACTCAAGCAGAGCATTAATTCTTTCAAACAAAGATTTCATAATTTATAATCGGAAATGCATTATTTCAAACGCTTGTTTTTAACAACAATCTAAATCCGGTACCTTTGCCATATTCCGAATCAAATTCTAAATTAAAGCCACATTTTAAGGAGAACTCATAGCAAAGTTTTAATCCGAGCCCCACTCCTGTTTCTCCCTCTGTACCAGGAGTAGAACAAAATACAGATTCATTAAGACAGTCCTTTTGTTCCTCAGTCATACCGCATCCGCTGTCTTTTATTTCGAGCAAAATATTTCCGTCCTGTAAAAAAGAATATTTCATTTCTATTTTACCAGCTTTCGGAGTAAACTTAACTGCATTTGACAACAAATTTCGTATAACGGTTTTTAGCATAAAAATATCTGCAAAGACTTCCGGGTTTTCAGGTTGCTTTACAACGACCAGATCTATTTCTTTAAATGATATCGGAGACATGAATATTTCCACGCTCTGGTCAATAATATCATTTAATCTGACAAATACCGGATTATTTTCAATTTTACCCATTTGGCCTGCTGTCCAGGCAAGAATATTTTCTATAAACATAAGATTCTCCCTGTTTGCTTTATCAATTATATTAATAAATTTAAGCCTCTTGTCATCATCATAACTATAATAATTATTTTTCAGCAACCCCGAAAAACCAATAAGCGAATTAAAGGGATCTTTTATATCGTGTGCAAGAACTGAAAACAGTTTTTCTTTGGCTTCTGTTACGGATTTGAGATCTGCTTCTGCTTTTTTTTGTCCTGTAACATCTCTTATGACTCCTACAATATATTTGTTCCCGTCCGAATCTGTAAATAAAGTTTTCTTTGTCGATAATATCCGTTTTTCGCCAGTAACAGGATTTGTCTGAAATTCTTCGTTAAGAATTTCTTTTCCGTCTTTAAAGACCTGATTATCAACTTCCCAGTACACATCGGCCTCTTCTTCAGGAAAAAAATCATAGTCTGATTTACCTATAAGATATTGCCTTTCATATCCGAACATCCTGCAACAAGCTTCGTTAAGTAAAACCCATCTGTGCTGATCATTTTTTATAAAAACAGGATCTGGAATACTGTCAAGTATTTCGGCAACAAATTCGCCTTTAAATTCAGAATTGCCCTGTTTTATATTTAATTCTGACTTTAATTCATTGATTCCTTCAGACACAATAGCAATAGCTTCTTCCTTACTTATGTTACAGGAAGAAACCAAATCCTTTATAAGATCAGACAATTCTTTTAATACAATTTTCTCAGCCATGGCCTTTAATTAACTCTCGCTTAAAGACAGCTTCAAAGATACTAAAATTTTCTATAAATTGCAGAAATGTGATATTTTTTTATCATTATTTAATTCCCCGGGTTTTCCCTGACGGATAATGATTTCTCATATCAAATCTGCAAAAAGCATTTTATTCTGTCTTAAGCAAAAAACATAGACAATCATACTTAACAATTATTTATTTTTAACCTTTTACTATCTTAGTTTTACGCCTGTCACATAAGTACGTGATAAGATTACAGCCCTATATTTACCAATCAAATTGCTGTATAAAGATATAATCCATATCACCAATCGTCTTCGTTACTTCATAAGCTGCAAAATATTTATATTCAGGATTCAGAATATTTTTTCTGTGCCCTCTTCCCGGGACGCCATTATCAATAAGCAAGTCTATTACAGCATTTCTTACCTCACTGTTTCCATATTGGATATTTTCACCGCAATTGCAATCTGAATGAACAAATTCCCCGGTTTTTACAATATATTCCCCATGCTTTTTTGCAGATTCATAAAGCACCGATGAAAATTCAAGAGGTTGTAATGGCTGTAATTTCTTAAGTTCCTTTTTTAACTCTTCTGCAGTAGCTTTTTCTGCTGATGATGAGTTCCAGTATTCCAAAAACGGATCGATATATTTTATGTAATCTGCAGGATGCGTTCTTACAAGATTTATTTCATCCAATACCTGTTGTTCCCGTTCTGTCATTTGAGCAAAAATAACCGCGGGAATATATAAGATAACACAAAAAAGAATTGTTCTCATAAACATTGTTTTATGTAAAACATTTAAAGATCATCATGGTTCATAAAATATGATATTACAGTTTCCAGGATTTTGTAAACTTAAAACCATTGTATGTTTTAACGTAATAATGCTTGTTAATGTTACTTAAAAACTCTTGTAAAAACACACATAATAAAAAGATTTGCAAATATTGAATTCGTAACGGATAAACATGTACCTAAAATAATTGCAATTAAATAATTTTTAGTAATATTGAAACAAATTTTAAAACTAACTAACATGAAAAACAGTATCAGATTATTACTTATAGCAGGAATCATTTTGATTACAGGAGCATTAAAAGCTCAGAAAGAAGTAGGTTTATGGAAAACCATCGATGACGAAACAGGAAAACCCAAATCTTATGTTGAGCTTTATATTAAAAACGGCAAATTATACGGTAAAGTTACGGACATACTTGACAAAGCTGAGGAAAATCCGCTTTGTACTGCATGTGAAGGCTCTCTTAAAGACCAACCTATAATAGGAATGCAGATTGTTAACGGGCTTACCAAACGTAAATCAGATTGGTTCTTAAAAGCCGGCATTCTGGATCCTCAAAACGGGGAAGTGTATGATTGCCGCATGTGGTTAAAAGATGAAAACACTCTTAACGTACGCGGATATCTTGGTCCTTTTTACAGAACACAAACATGGTATAGGGTAAAAAAATAAGAAAAGTCCTGGTATAGATGCCGGAAATTAACCGCTTTTTATACTGAAAATCTCATTACGATATAGTCATATATTTCATTTAAATCCAGAGGCTTTGTAAAAAAAGCTTCTGCTCCTGCTTCTACAACTCTTATTTTGCTCTCAGGATTTGCATATGCAGTTTGTGCAACGACGACACAATCAGGGCAAATTTCTTTAATGCGTTTTGTAGATTCTATACCATTAAGTAATGGCAATTTTAAATCCATAAGAACCAGATTGGTATCCGGGTTTGCTTCAACAAATTCGATAGCCGACACCCCATTATCTGCAGAATAAGAATCTATTCCCAGATGCCTGAAATATTCCGACAAAAGTGTCGAATTTGCAATATCATCCTCTACAATCAGCAGTTTTAATTTTCGTTTCATTTCTTCATTATCATAATTCCGAATTGCATAACAAATTTACAACTATTTTATTGCTTATACAAAATTAATTTTTACGTGTAAAAACGAACAATAACAAAAAAACAGTAATAGTATTTTATTAATATTTAATATTCCTGCATAAAATCATTCATTTAAATAATATAGAAAGTAAACAATAATATTATTAATATGTTGAATAATAACCAAACATTATTTTCATTAATTTTACATAATTATATGATTTATTCAAACCTGAGCTTATGAAAAACATTCCCAAACATAACGCAAAGCTATTTGAATTGTTTGAAAACTTTTCGGACCAGCTATTAATAATTGCTGATTCTGATTGTTTTATTATGGATATAAGTTCAAATTGCAGCCATGTTCTGGGTATTACAAAAGAAAAATTAATCGGAAAAAATTTAAAGACATTAATCCATATTGACGATATTCCTGTTTTTGAAAAAACAATCGGTTTTATTTTTACAGAAAGTACGAATCAGATTGTGTCAGTAAGAATTAAATGTGCTATAACCCAAAACTGCTTATACAGTTTTAGGATAATAAAATCGGGAGATTTAATCAAATTTATTGCCGGTAAAACCGATGAAACTTCAGTGATAAGGCATCCTGTTGAAATAAAAGACACAAATTTAAAATATCTCAGCAGTCAGCCTGACGAAATAAAATCTGTTTACAGAAGCATTATTGACTACTCAAATGACGGGGTTATTTACATAGATAAGTCAGGATCAATAGTTACATGGAATAAAACCTGTGAAAAGTTGTTCGGAGCAGATGCTTCTGAAGCTATAGGACAAGCAGGCAGTAAATTCAGCAGCATGACTTTCGACACAGGGGGAAATCCTTTAAACGCTGCAGATCATCCGTTTACTGCCAGTTTAAGTACAGGAGAGAACTGTAAAAATACAATATTAAAAGTCGTAAGAAAAGATAACAACATTTCATGGATAACAGTAAATGCTACTCCGCTGTTTTTACATAATGAAACGTCTCCTGATGCTGTTATTGTTATTATTACAGATATTACAGAATTATATGAACTTACAGAAAGGCTAAAAAAATCGGAAAAGCTATACAAACTGGTTGCGGATAAAACTACTGATGTAATATGGTTAATGGATTTAAACGGCAATAGTCTTTTTGTATCGTCCTCGGTTGAAAAATTCACAGGTTTTTCTATTGAAGAATATCTGAAGCAAAGCATTGAAACAAGATTTACCAAAGAATCGGCAAAAACAGCCAGAGAAATTTTCAATAAAAGAATTGATGATTATTACATTAAAGGAGATCTGCCTGATAATTTTGTCGAAAAAATACAGTTGGAGTACAAATGTAAAGACGGCTCTTCCAAATGGGGACAGGTTATAATTACTCCATACTTTGACGACAACGGGAACCTTGCCGGTATCCACGGGGTTACCAGAGATATTTCCGACGAAATAAAATTCAGGTATGCATATATGCAAAAAGAAGAGCAATATGCCAGATTGTTTGAAACAATGCATCAGGGGTTTGCTTTACACAAAATTATATGTGACGAAAACAACAATCCTGTTGACTATACCTTTTTAGATGTAAACCCGGCTTTCGAAAAAATAACAGGATTAAAGAAGGCAGACATTATCGGACGTAATGTTCTTGACATTTTACCGAAAACAGAAAGTATATGGATTGAAAATTACGGCAAAGTCGCTCTTGGTGGCGAGACTCTGGATTTTGAAAATTTTGCATCAGAAATGAACAAATATTTTAATGTGGTTGCTTATTGTCCTGAACCAGAACATTTTGCAACAATTATTTCTGACATCACTGAAAAAAAACAAAACGAACTTAATCTTATAAAATTATCTCAGGCTGTTGAACAAAATCCTTCAACAATTGTCATAACAGACATTAATGGTAATATTGAGTATGCAAACCAGCAATTTACAAAACTTACCGGATACAGCATTGAAGAAGCGTTACATAAAACCCCCGGAATTATTAAATCGGGCGAAACGCCACCGGATGTTTACAAAGATTTATGGAAAACTATCAAATCCGGGAAAATATGGCATGGGGAATTAAAAAACAAAAAGAAAAACGGAGAATTTTATTGGGAAAATGCTATTATTTCTCCTGTCTTTAACAACAATGGCAAGATTATAAATTTTCTTGCCATAAAACAGGATATTACCGAAAAAATAAAATTTAAGGAAACTATAAAGATACAGGAAAATCAATACAGGTATCTCCTTGAAAATCTGCCAAACATTGTTCTTATTCATCAAAACGGCGAAATAGTATTTGCAAATAATTATGCAGCAAAAGAAACTAAATTAAGCATAAATGAAATTACCGGTAAAAAACTGATTGATTTTGTACATCCGGATTATAAAGAAACTGTGGCTAAAAACATTCAACTAAGGAATGAAGGTATAAGCATTGAAAATTACGAAATAAAAGTTGTCATTAACGGAAACACTCTGGATGTTTATTTATATCTGCACGAACTTCTGTACAACGGTAAGAATTCTGTAATGATTATTATTATTGATATTACAGAAAGGAAAAAACATGAACTTGAACTTGAAGAAAGCGAGCAAAAGTTTAAAATACTTGCAGAATCTTCTCAATTCGGAATATTCATGTATTCAGATGACAAATGGATTTATGCAAATCCTGCTGCAGAAAGAATAACCGGATTCAGCTATGATGAGCTAATGACCATGAATTTATGTGATAATATTCATGATGATTACAAAAAAATTGTAAAATCCCGTGCAATAAGCCGTTTAAAAGGAGAAGATAACAACAGGAATAATTATGAGGTGAAAATAATCACTAAAACCGGAGAAATTAAATGGTGTTTGTTAAGTTCTGCTCTTATAAAATACAAAGGGATTCCATCCGGGCTTTTATCTGTTGCCGACATAAGCGACCTTAAGAAAGTAGAAAACGAACTTAAAATAAGTGAAGAGAAATACCGGAATCTGGCTGAAAATTCGAGTGACATTACCTGGGCATTAGATACAAATTTCAATTTTACCTATGTCAGTACCGGGGACAGACAAATGAGAGGTTTCTCTGACAACGAAATGATAGGAAAATCATTTTGGGAAATACTTAAGCCAGAAGGTGTAGAGTTAGTGAAACATGGAAATTCAAAAAGACAGAAAAAAGAGGATTCATGGAAAAAACCAGGAACTTATTTGTATGAACTTGAACAAATTTGCAAAGACGGGAGCTGGATATGGACAGAGATAAATATAACTCCTTTCCGCAACGAAAACGGGGAACTTGCCGGCTATCACGGAATGACAAGAAATATCAGTGAAAGGAAAAAAACAGAAGCAGCCTTAAAACGTAGCGATGAATTAAAAACCGAATTCTTAAATAACATATCACATGAAATAAGAACTCCCTTAAACGGGATTTTAGGATTTGCCAACCTGATAATAAATTCCGGAGTATCGGATAAACTCAAGAACAAATACTACGAACTTATGCGCAGCAGTAGTAAAAGATTGTTAAACACCATTGAAGATTACATGGATATAGCTCTTCTGGTTTCGGACAACTTAAAAATCAGTTTTACAGAATTCGGATTAATCGGGCATCTGTCATCAATATATAATGAGTTTTTTAATCTGTCTCTTCAAAAGAAATTATTTTTTAATTTCATTTATCCTAATGAATATAGTGAACTATATATTATTACCGATCCCGAATTAATAAAAAAAGTGATGTTCCAATTGCTATCCAATGCTTTTAAGTTTACAGAAACCGGCAAAATTGAATTCGGGTTTTCTGTAGATGGGGAAAATATAAAGTTTTTTGTCAAAGATTCCGGTTCCGGAATAAAACCGGAAACTCAAAGTAAAATATTTGATTATTTTTATAAAACAGATTTCCATCACGATAAAACAAATGATGGCAGCGGATTAGGATTGTCAATAGTAAAGGGAATTATTGAAGCTTTATCGGGCAAAATATTTGTAAAATCAGATATTGGGACAGGTACAGAAATCTCTTTTACAATTCCTGCGGGAAAAATCAAAATGGAAAAAGAAAAACAACATAAGCTTATTATTAATGCTGTTACCGACAAATCAAAAAAAATACTTATCGCAGAAGATGATGACACAAATTATCTTTATCTGGAAAATCTGCTGAGAACAAATTCTTTCACAAATACCTTAAGAGCATATAACGGAGCTGAAGCTGCAGAAATGTGCAAAAATGATCCTGAAATTGCTATAGTTCTTATGGACATTAAAATGCCCGTAATGAATGGCGTTGATGCCACAAAAATCATAAAGAAAATCAGAAATGATTTACCCGTTATTGCAACAACAGCATATGCTATGAAAGATGAAAAAGATTCAATTATGAGCGAAGATTTTGATGATTATATCTCAAAACCTTATCACGTAAATGATTTATTAAAGGTATTAAGTAAATATCTGCCGGAACCTAAAGCCTGATTTGTTAAGAAAACTTCTACTCTTCAGATATTGTAACAGATTCTATTAAACAACCTGCTTTTATTTTATCTATTACATCAAGACCTTCAGTAACAATACCAAAACATGTATGGTTACGATCCAGATGTGCCGTATTTGTTCTGCTGTGACAAATAAAGAATTGTGAGCCTCCGGTATTTCTGCCTGCATGTGCCATTGATAAAACCCCGCGGTCATGGTACTGGTTATCTCCTTTAAGTTCACAATCAATTGAATATCCGGGGCCTCCTGTACCAACTCTCGGATCACGCATATCTTTTGAATAAGGACATCCGCCCTGAACAACAAAATCAGGAATTACACGATGAAATCTCAATCCGTTGTAAAATCCCTGTTCTGCAAGCTTAATAAAATTTTCTACTGTTTTAGGAGCATCTTCATGATAAAATTCAACCGTCATCTCTCCTGCTTCTGTTTTAATCTGCGCTTTTTTCATATCCTTATTATATAGTTTTTCTTAAATTTAGTTATTAAAAAGTTATATGCTTATGTATATTTTACTTTGTAATTGATTTTTTGTACCAGTCTCCGAATTTGAAATCACAGTTTGAGTATGATTCGTCTATTTTGATGTAAGTACTTTCCAGTTTATTATTAATCCACTTTTCAATTACTTTCTGATTTTCTTTCTGCAAAGCATATTGTTGTATTTCCTGGTAATCATCTTTAAGATTGGCAACATGGTCGTCAACTTTCACATCAAGTCTTACAATTTTCATAACTTTTATTCCTTTGGTGTTTGCTGCAAGAAACGGTTTCGAATACTCACCGGGTTTAAGTCCTGCAACCGCCTTACGGGTATATGGATCTACAAAATCATCACTTAGTTTTGTATTACCATAATACGGGTTCATAACTTTACCGCTATTAAATTTAGAATCTCCGTCAGAGTATGTTTTAACAGCCATGTCGAATGTAAGAGAGTCTGTTGCAATAAGATTATATACTTCTTCTGCCTTTGTTTCTGCTGCCTGAATCTGGTCTATGCTAACAGCGGGAGTAAGAAGAATGTGTCTGAAATTCATCATATTACCTTTTTTCTCAATCAATTGAATAATATGGAATCCGTATTCTGTTTCTACCACTCTTGATACGTCTTCAGTACTTGTAAGATTGAATGCGACAGATGCAAACTCCGGTACGAGATCGGTTCTGCTTACAAATCCCAATTCACCACCCTTGGAAGATGAACCCGGATCTTCTGAATAAAGAATTGCCAGAGTTGCAAAACTCTCTCCATTGAGAATCCTTTCCCTTATTCCGTTTAGTTTCTCTATTGTAGCATCCTTTTCGGCCTTACCTATAACCGGAGATATCACAATCTCGGACAATTCGTAATATGCTTCAACAAACGGAATACTGTCTTTCGGGATAGATTCAAAAAAAGTTTTAACTTCGGAAGGGGTTACTTTTACATTTGCAGTAAGAGATGACTGTACTCTTTGTGTGAGGAGTTGTTCTTTAATAATTCCTCTGAAATCGCCTTTTATCTCGTTTATCGATTTTCCGTAAAACTCCTCGAGTTTAGATTCTGATCCTAACTGATTGATAAACACTCCCAATCTTCTGTCTAATTCTGTTTCAACTTCTTTATCCGTTACTACAACACTATCCTTTACAGACTGCAGGTACAACAACTTCTGAAACATCAGTTCTTCAAGAATGTCACATTTTAAGTCTGAAGCGTCAGGATTGTATCCCTGAGACATAATCTGAATATATTGATTTTCAATATCTGATTTCAGGATTATTTCATTTCCGACAATCGCAATCACCTGATCTATAACCTCCTGAGATATTGAAACATAACTGATCAATACCAAAATAAACAATCCCGCTATTTTTTTCATTATTATTTATTAATTATTACTGTACCTGAATTAATTGCTTTTGCCATAAGGTCTTTTTTTGCCTTAATAAGCATCTCTTCTTTTCTCTTGTTAATTATAATCTGAGTAATATCCGGAGTGGCCATTTCTATGGGCAAATAATCACCTTTCATCCTGTAGTCATCTATTTTAACAAGATATCTTAAATCACCATTAATATAATCCAACACATCACGGCTGCCCAGTTCTGACTCGGAAAACTCGCCTGAATAATTTATTATATCCAGAAAGTTACGTATATCTGTCCATTCTTCAATAAAATAAACTTTGCGACCGGTTCCTATGCAATAATCCTTAAGGAATTTTTTATCGTCCGGCCCGCTGTTACGCATTTTTTCCCACTCGTCAGAATATGTAGTAACCTTTGCATCCATTGTCATATAGTGCGCTTTTACATAAGATGTTGCTAAAACGTAATCAGTAAGATGTTTATTATAGTACGCTTCAATTTCTTCCTGTGTCACTTCTGTTTTTATACCGGCATAAACAACCCTTTCCCTGTAATAATGCAGGTAAAGCTCCTGCCTGTACTCATTGACTTTTTTAACAATCAAAGAAGTATCGGTAAGCACAGACTTTGCTTCAGCATATAACAGTTTTTCTGCAACCCAGTTTTCTACATACTCATTAACAAAAGCAATACTATCTTCCGGATTTTCAAAATCGGGAATAATTTTAATTACATCCTGAAGATAAAGTTTATCGTTATCAACAACAGCCAGCACATCCTTCTCTGCAACCTTTTCTTTTCCATTACTACAGGAAAGTACAAATCCTGCAATCATCAGGACAAGCAAAATGACTGCAGGGATTTTCAAGACATTATTATATTTCATTAATTCTAATTAGTTGGATATACTTTTTAATACATCATCATGAATAACTACCTTATATTTTGAATGGAGTTGTTTAAGCCATTCTTTTTCAAGATAGTTCTGGTAGTCTGCTGTTATAAGGCCTCTTGCTTCATTAAGAGTTTTAACCTCCGGTCCGCGAACTTTAATAACAGTTACCGTATTATTCTCTGCATCGGTAACAACTTTAACCATACCGGCAGTTTCGGTAATTTCATTATCTTTAATTACCTTATCAACCATAGGTTTAACGCCTTTTTCACAAAGTTCGGATTCTTTGATCACAACTGCTGCAGAATCTTTTTTATTTATTTTGGCAAAGACTTTATCTTCAGGAACATTTTTAAGGAAGCTTTTATTTACAGACTTGCTTACAGCGGCATCTTTACACTGATAAACTTTAACATCGTATCTGTATGCCCACATGTAATTGTTTTTATTTTCATTATAAAAATTCTCCAATCCTACAGTATCTGTAATTGCTTTTGACCATACGGTTTTATCTGTTAATTCAAATAACAATATACCGTCATGATATTCTTTAATCAGATAACGGAATGCAGGATATTTGTCTTCCAGAATTTCTTCTTCATACATAATGATCATTTTCTGGACAAAACTTTTATAACTTGCATCAACGAACACATTAATGTTTTGTGCACTTTGTTTGCGGTTAAACTTCGTCAGATAATCAGCAAAATCTTTTTGAGTATAAACTCTGTCTTTAAAACTCAATAATGGTTTTGACAAATCTGTTCCTTCATCAATTTTCCATGACCCTTCAAAAATAGAGTCTGTTACTATTTTATAAAAATCCTCAGCATTTTTTTCGTAGGTTTTTACATTATATTCAGCCATAAGTGTCTGAATAATAGCCTCTCTGCTCTTGGATGTACGTGCTGTATTAGAAATCTTTGATTTAATTTCGCCTTTAACTTCTTCGAAAGGTTTTACAGGTTCAATTTCGATAAGTTTTATAATGTGATATCCGTAATTTGTTTTTAAAACAGGCGATACATCTCCAACGTTTTTGAGTGCAAACACAGCATCTTCAAACTCCTTAATCATTTTACCACCAACGCTTACCCATCCGATAATACCGCCATCTGTTGCAGTACGGCGATCTTCACTATATTCTTCTGCTAATTTGGCAAAATCCTCACCTGCTTTTACTCTTTCGAGCAATTCGTTAATAGTTGTCTGAGCTTTTTTGTCAAGGGCAGATCCTGAATCCTTAGGTACTACCATCATTATGTGAGCAACTTTGTATTTCCCTTTTGCCGGACGTTTATCGTTTACCTTTAAAATATGATATCCGAAACGTGTTCTGAACGGTTTTGAGTATTGTCCTACCGGAGTGTTGTACATAACAGTTTCAAATTCATAAACCAAACCGAATACTGTGCGATAACCAAGATCTCCGTCATTCATAGCAACAGATTCATCCTGTGAATATTCTTTTGCAAGTTTTACAAAATCTCCGCCTTTTTGGAGCTTTGCATAAACTTCATTGATTTTATTCCATGCTTTAAGACTGTCTTCAGGACTTGCTGACGGATCTGCTTTTATAAGAATATGCGAAACTTCCACATCATATTTCATCCTCTCATAAGCTTCCTCAACTAATTCTTCTTCAACCTTCTTATCGGTGAGATAAGGTTGTGCAAGCTGTGATCTGTATCCTGATAATTCCTGCAGAAAAGAAGGCATCGTGTCGAGTCCCTGAACCTGAGCTTCGTGTACCTTAAGCTTAAAGTTAACAAAAAGATCCATATATTCGTTCATAGCCGAATATGTCATGGCATCAACATTAGTGTTATTCTTTTTATAAATATGCAAAAATTCATCGGCAGAAATCTTCTCATCATCAATCTCCAACAGTATCTTTTCCTGCGCAAAAGTTGAAAATGCAATGCATATTGCAAAAAATAAAACAAATAGTTTTTTCATATCACTGTTATTTTAAAAGTTAAAAATTTCATTAATCTACTCTCGAATAATTGGGGGCCTCTCTGGTTATTGTAACATCATGAGGATGATTTTCAACTACTCCGCTTGATGTTATCCTTACAAATTTTGCATTTTCGTGAAGGATTTCTATATTGGCAGCTCCGCAATACCCCATGCCGGCTTTTAATCCACCTATAAGCTGATAAATCACTTCGTTAAGAGTTCCTTTGTAAGGTACACGGCCTGATATTCCTTCAGGAACAAGCTTTTTGATATCGTCTTCCATATCCTGAAAATATCTGTCTTTTGATCCTTGCTGCATAGCTTCTACAGAGCCCATTCCACGATATGATTTAAACTTACGCCCGTTAAAAATAATTGTCTCTCCCGGAGCCTCTTCGGTACCGGCAAACAGTCCGCCTGCCATAATACAGTGTGCTCCGGCTGCAATTGCTTTAACAATATCTCCCGAATAACGGATACCTCCGTCAGCTATAATCGGGATTCCTGTTCCTTTTAATCCTTCGGATACATTCATAATTGCTGTCAACTGCGGCACTCCCACACCGGCAACTACTCTTGTTGTACAAATTGAGCCCGGCCCTATGCCTACTTTTACAGCATCAGCACCATTGTCAGCAAGTAATTTGGCAGCCTCTGCCGTAGCAATATTTCCAACAATAATATCGATATTTTTAAATTTGCTTTTTGCCGCTTTTAATACCTGGTTTACATTTTTAGTATGTCCGTGAGCTGTATCTATTACAATTGCATCAACTCCGGCTTCGACAAGAGCTTCCATGCGTGCCATGCTATCTCCTGAAATGCCGACAGCAGCAGCTACTCTGAGCCTTCCGTGTATATCCTTACACGAAAACGGGGCATCTGCAGCTTTGGTAATGTCTTTATACGTAATCAAACCTACCAGTTTTCCTGACTTGTCAACAACAGGTAACTTTTCAATACGATATCTCATAAAAATATCCTTGGCTCTGTCGAGTTCAATTCCCTGTTCTGTGGTTATAAGATTCTCCGAAGTCATTATCTCTTTTATCGGCAGGTTTAAGTCTGTCTGAAAACGCATATCCCTGCTTGTGACAATTCCTTTTAATTTATTGTCACTATCAACGACAGGAATGCCTCCGATATTGTAATCAGACATAATCTTTTTTGCATCACCTACGCTCCCGTTTATGTTTATAGTTACAGGATTAAGAATCATTGCATTTTCAGCACGCTTAACCTGATGAACATGTTTAGCCTGTTCTGCAACAGACATATTTTTGTGTATTACTCCTATCCCGCCTTCCCGTGCCATGGCAATTGCCATTTTACTGTCCGTAACAGTATCCATAGCTGCCGATACTATAGGAGTGTTGATTACAATATTTCTGGAAAATCTGGACTGAAGACTTACCGAGTATGGCAAAACCTCAGAATAAGCAGGAATTAACAAGACATCATCAAATGTTAACCCGTCAAAAATAATCTTCCCAAAATTTTTCATCTGTTCATATTTTAAACAAAAATTTTACGAAAATACAACTTTTTGCAGTTTTGTCAAAGACTTTTTTTAAATTTGTGTTAAATAAGGATAAAGGATGAAAGCTTAAAGACAGAAGGCCGGGAATTCGGCAACTCTTAACGGCCGGAGACCGGCAGATAAAAAAGTTGCAGCTAAACAAAGTTTTTACTTGTGCCTGTTAAATTTATACACTTTAATCCTTTTTTTATTAAAAATTAAAATTTGAGTAAGTACAGAGAAATATTATTAAAATACTGGGGATACGATAAGTTCAGGGATTTGCAGGAAGAGATTGTTGAGTCTGTAGCCGCCGGCAAGGACACACTTGGCTTAATGCCCACAGGTGGAGGAAAGTCTATAACCTTTCAGGTTTATAGTCTTGCTAATCCTGGAGTTTGCCTTGTTATTACACCGCTTATCGCACTGATGAAAGATCAGGTTGAAAACCTGCAGAAAAGAAAAATAAAAGCTGCTGCAATTTATTCCGGTATGACAAAATCCGAAATAGAAGTTGCATTAAACAATGTATGTAACGGGGACTATAAGTTTTTATACCTGTCACCGGAAAGGTTGAAAAACTTCTATTTTCAGGAGCGATTAAAAAGTATGACAGTAAACCTGATAACTGTTGACGAAGCTCATTGTATTTCTCAATGGGGTTATGACTTCAGACCGTCTTATCTGGAAATAGCCGGGATACGGGAACAGATTCCCGATGTGCCAATACTGGCTCTTACGGCAACAGCAACTCCCAAAGTAGTTGTTGACATTCAGGAAAAGCTATGTTTCAAAGAAAAAAATGTCTTACAAAAAAGTTTTGAGAGAAAAAATCTTGTTTACTATGTAGTAAATACCGAAGACAAGGTAAAACAACTGTTCAAACTTATTACAAAAGTTGACGGCAGCTCAATTGTATATGTCCGTAACAGAAGAAAAACCAAGGAATATGCTTTATTAATGCAAAAATATCACATCCCTGCCGACTATTATCATGCAGGACTTGATTCAAAAACCCGTGCAGAAAAGCAAAATGCCTGGCAAAAAGGAACCATCCGTATTATGGTGTGCACAAACGCATTCGGCATGGGAATAGATAAGCCTGATGTAAGACTGGTTGTCCATATGGATTTGCCTGATTCTCCGGAAGCATATTTTCAGGAAGCCGGAAGAGCCGGAAGAGATGGGAAAAAAGCCTGGGCTTTCCTTGTCACCAATGCTTCTGATAAAGTTCAGATAAAGAAGAACATGACAACTGCTTTTCCTGAGCTAAAAAAGGTTCTCGAAGTTTATAATGCAATTTGCAACTATCTTGGAATAACGTATGGAGCAGCAAAAGACGCCGAATTTCCTTTCGACATATTTGACTTTGCAAAAAACTTTAAAATAGACGTATTATCAACATATAATTCCCTTAAAATACTGGAATCAACCGGCTTGATTTCTTACTCAGAGGATGCAAACTCAACTTCGAGAATATTATTTATTGTAAACCGCGAAGATCTTTACCGTTTTCAGGTTGAAAATGCGAATCTTGACAATTTTATTAAAATGCTCCTGAGAACATACACAGGGATTTTTAATGATTATATCAACATAAGCGAAGATTATCTGGCAAAGAAAGCCGGGGTAAGCACCGAAACTATAATTAACTTATTAAAAGTACTGGCACAGTACAAAATTATTCAATACATACCAAGAATTAACAAACCATTAATTCACTTTATTTCCGAGCGTCTCGAAGAAAAAGCAATATTGTTTAACAAAAAAGATCTGGATTCGCAGAAAGAAAGAACACTGGACAGACTGGAAGCTATGCTGTCGTATGCTGAGAGCACAAACAAGTGCAGAAGTCAGCAATTATTGGCATACTTCGGCGAAACAGAAGTGGAAAGATGTGGCAGTTGCGATGTATGCTCCCGCAGAAACGAATTAAGTTTAAATAAATATGAATTTGATTTAATTTTGTCCGAAATCAAAAATATAGTTAATTTAGAGCCTTGTTTGCTTAACGATTTAGTCGATAAAATAGACAGTGACGAATCTAAAATTATCAAAGTAATTCAATGGTTGTTTGAAAACAAAAAACTAAGATACAATGAAGAACAAAAATTACAATGGATTAAAGAATAAACTCAGTAAAATCGCTGTATTTTCAATAATTTTCGCTTTCGGATATGCAGTATTTTCATGCGCTTCGAGCGAAATTGCAAACTCCGAAGATGTAAATCAGGCTAAAATCCACATGGGCTATTCTGTGGTTTATGACGCATCATCTGGCGACGATTACACTGTTACCGCACAGTTTCGCTTTGGTGGCAGCAAAGGAACAACATTAAGGTTATCTGATCCAAGCAAGGTACTTGTTAACGATGTGGAAATGGATGAGAATTCAGATTCTTTCAGCGGTTGTTATTATCAGAAAACAGTTAGCGGTACAAATGAATTTACAATTAAATTCATTGATACCGAAAACAAAGAATACACAAACAGTGTAAAAATCAATCCTGTTAAACCAGGCATTATTGACACTATTGACGCTGACACAAAAACTATTGTCTATTTTACAGGAATTCCCATTAAAGCAAATGAAACAGTTAATATTGTAATTGAAGACAATGAAGGTAACCGCGCTGAAGCGGATTCAGATATTTCCGGCAGTGATTATGTAGTTTTTACTCCGGAAAATATGCAGACATTAGTTGCAGGGAAGGCAGAAATGTACATTACCAGATCTTTATCAGTAAACCTTGAACAAAAAGCTGATGAAGGCGGAAATTTTTACGCTGAATACAAATCTGAGAAAATTCCCGTTACTGTTAAGAAAAAAGCAGTTGCTGCAAAAAGTGAACAATAGAATTATTAAAAATCAAATTACTGAACTTACAGGTAAAAAACAAATTATGAAAAAACAACAATTATTAATATTGATTTTGCTGACAATATTATCTCAAACCCTGATGTTTTGCGGAAAAACAGACACCGATCTGGAATGGGAAGAAGATATTCAGGGATATTGGGTTCCGACAGGAACAGACTACTTGCCTGTTGCCGATATGCCCACATACAAATTTGATGCAAACAGCCGTGGTGCGTCCTACTACGCTCCTTTTCAGGATATCGACAGCTTTAGCTGGGAAATTAAAAGAACTCAGCTTAAAATTTATTACGACGAAGCTCCTGCATACTACATAGGTTACGATAAATATAACAGCAGAAGTTTATTCAAAATAAGAGAAGTAAATGACACATCTATTTCAGTTACACAATTTTTCAGTACCGGTTATCAGAAAGAATATTACATGAAAAAGTCAGTGTTGGTGGAGGAAGAAGAAGACTTTTAATTACCACTCCTCCATTCATATGTTTTAAAATACATAAAAATACTGTTACTGTTTGAAATATCTTTTATATAATTGTGCCAAACAAATGTAAAAATTATGATGGACACACCTGTAAATGTAAATATCGTTAATTCAGAAATTGAAAAATCGGGATTAAAAAATTTAGGAAAAGCAACAATACGTGAAATAGTCGGACTTGTTAATAAAATTCAGGATACATCCGGAATAAAATTCATTCGTATGGAAATGGGAGTTCCCGGTCTTAATCCGCCGCAAATCGGAATTGATGCAGAAATTGAAGCATTAAGAAGCGGGGTTGCTTCCGACTATCCTATGGTTGACGGAGTAAGATCGTTAAAAGTTGAAACCTCTAAGTTTGTTAAAAACTTTATGGGAATAAATATAAGTTCCGAGTCTTGTATTCCGGCAGTTGGTTCCATGCAAGGTGCTTATGCAACATTTTTATTATGTTCGAATCTGGAACCGGGCAAAGACACTGCACTTTTTATCGACCCGGGATTTCCGGTTCAAAAACAGCAATTCCGTGTAATGGGGCATAAATACGAAAGTTTCGACGTATATAATTACAGAGGTGAAGCACTCAGAGAGAAAATAGAATCATATCTTTCGAAAGGAAATATTAACTCTATAATATATTCAAACCCGAATAACCCTAGCTGGATATGTTTTACAAATGAGGAATTAAAAATTATCGGTGATCTGGCAAATAAATATGATGTAATCGTTATCGAAGACCTTGCATATTTCGGAATGGATTTCCGCAAAGATTTATATCATCCCGGACAGCCTCCTTATCAGGCTTCTGTTGCCAATTACACCGAAAACTATGTTTTGCTTATTTCAGGTTCAAAAGCCTTCAGTTATGCAGGGCAAAGAATTGCAGTAGTTGCAATATCCGATAAAATATACAACCGCACCTATCCGTATCTTACAGAAAGATTCGGGTGTGATAAATTCGGATATACTTTTGTTCTAAGAATTATCTATGCTTTGAGTTCCGGAGCGACACATTCCTCTCAATATGCTTTGGCTGCAATGCTTAACGCTGCCAACGAAGGCAGATTTAATTTTATTGAAGAAGTTAAAGAATACGGCAACAGAGCCCATACTATGAAACAAATGTTTCTTGAAGCCGGATTTAAAATAGTTTACGACAAAGACCTTAACGAAGATATTGCAGACGGTTTCTATTTTACAATTTCATATCCCGGACTATCCGGCGGAGAATTGGTAAAAGAACTTTTGTATTATGGAATCAGTGCAATTTCTCTCGATAATACAGGCAGTTTGCGTAGTGAAGGATTACGTGCCTGCGTTTCTCAGATAACAAATGACAAAATGCCGGTACTTCAGGAACGGCTGTATGCATTTATGCATAATCACAAGCAAAGCTAACAATGGCTCTTAAAATTAAATCCGGGAATATCACGGCAGAATCAGTTCAGCAGTCTCTGACTGCTGCATTTCCTGATTTACAGGTAAAGACTCCTAATAAAAGTACCGTTGTCGTTATCAAATCTAAAATAATGTGTGTTGTGCGCATTCGCAAAAACGGTTTAAAAATTCAGGGAGATTTAAATACTAAAGATCCTGTTAACATTGCTCTGATTGCTTTAGGTGTGATATTGGGTGTGATAGGAGTTTTTCTCATTTTCGGAATTTTATACCTTATCCGTTTAAAAGCAATTAAAGAGTTGCGCAACAAGGTATATTCCGTTTTAGACGGCATGGGTAATGTTTGATATAGACAGATACATCCTGAGGTTTGATAATTATTGCGACAGATTTGTAAATGAAAACATTTCCGGGAATACTCTGGAGAATATACATCTGAAAATCACTCACAGTAAAAATGTTTTATCCCATTGCGAAAACATTGCAAAAACAGAAAATCTTAATGCTGAGGATTTTTTCATTGCACAATTATGCGGATTATTTCACGATATCGGACGCTTTGAACAGTTCACAAAATACAACAC
This sequence comes from Bacteroidales bacterium, assembly GCA_003249955.1. Taxonomy (GTDB): domain Bacteria; phylum Bacteroidota; class Bacteroidia; order Bacteroidales; family ML635J-15; genus Bact-19. The sequence continues at coordinate 50,180 of QKHS01000063.1, forward strand.
ATTTAAAGATGATGAATCTGTTTATCATGGTGCTTTAGGTGCAGATGTCATCGAAAAGGAAGAATTCCTGAACGACCTGCCGGAAAACATTAAAAGTCTTGTAATAACTGCTGTTTTGAATCATGGTCTTATCAGAATCCCGGCAAACACAAAAGGGAAAGCGCTGTTTTTTTCAGGCCTTATAAGAGATGCTGATAAAGCAGATATTTTCGGGATAGTTGCCAAATATTATCGCAGTAAAGGCCCCAGAAATATTGCATTGGAATATGGTCTTGATGACAGTCCACAAATTTCGGAAAAAGTCTTGAATTGCTTTTTAAATTCAGAACTGATTTCAAAAGACGATCTGCAAACGCTGAATGACTTTAAGACAATGCAGCTTGCCTGGATTTTTGATCTTAATTTTAATTATACAAAGCAATATATACTTAATTGTAATTTTACAGACATTGTTCTGGAAACCATTACAGATAATAAGCCAAAAGATCAAATCAGAAAAATTATAAAAAAAACATTATCTAAAGATTAATATTTTAAGTCTAATGTGCAGAGTTTTGCTTTTAAAATATGGATTACGAAACTGCAAAATAATTCAGAAAATAATCTAAAACAAGTTTTTAAATCCATAATTAACTTATTTAAATTTAAAACTCAAAAACAAAGCACTCCAAACTAAATTTCAGAACAATTGCAAAATTTATTATTTTTGAAAAAATTTAACAAAATGAAAGCATTTAAAGCATACGACATCAGAGGTGTTTACAATAAAGATTTTAATAAAGAAGATGTTTACAAAGTAGGATATTTTTTACCTCAGGTACTAAAAACAGATAAAATTCTGGTTGGAAGAGATGTAAGAGAATCTTCCCCCGAAATACTTAAATATCTGGTAAAAGGAATTACTGATGCCGGTGCAAATGTATTTTATACAGGTCTGGCAACCACTCCTATGATTTATTATGCCACTGCAAAATTTGGTTTTGACGGTTCTGTAATGATTACTGCCTCTCATAACCCTGCCGAGTATAACGGACTAAAAGTTTCAGGTACAAATGCCCGTCCGGTTGGTTATGATACCGGGTTAAAAGAAGTGGAAACTCTTATGGAAACCCGGGATATTGTAGTTGCAGAACAAAAAGGAGAATTCCACGAAATTAATGTACATGACACTTATCTTGAATTCTTAAAACAATATGTTCCTGATTTATCCGGATTAAAAATAAGCATGGATGTAAGCAATGGCATGGCAGCCCTGTTTATAAAAGACCTTTTGGGAAAGGATATTATGTATTTTTATGACGAACTGGACGGTCGTTTTCCTAATCACGAAGCCAATCCGCTGGTTGCAAGAAACATTGTTGACCTTCAGAATCATGTAAAAGAAAACAAATCCGATATCGGAGTAATTTTCGATGGCGATGCCGACAGGGTTATGTTTGTTGATGAAAATGCGCAGTTCATTTCCCCGGATTTAATGATTGCAGTCCTCGCCCACTATTTTCTTGAAGAAAAAGGATTAAAAGGCAAAGTTATTCAGGATATACGCACATCAAAAGCCGTTGGAGAATATATTGCAAAATTCGGTTCAACAATGGAAATGTGGCGTGTAGGCAGAGCTTACGCGGCTACAAAACTCAAAGAAATTGACGGAATTTTCGGAGGAGAACTGGCAGGTCATTATTACTTTAAAGATTTTTACTACTCCGATTCCGGGATTCTTGCAAGCCTGCTGATACTTGATGTGATTGCCAAAATGAAAAAGAAAGGAATATCGGTATCGCAGTTAATAGCAGATATTAAAAAATATGAAAATTCCGGCGAATTAAACTTTAAAATAGAAGATAAACAAGGTGCCATGGATGCTGTTATTGACTACTTCAGAACGCTGGAAACACCAACTGCATTTTACGATTTCGACGGTTACAGAATCGAATACAAAGACTGGTGGCTGAATATAAGGCCTTCGAACACAGAACCATACCTGAGGTTTCTGGCAGAAGCAAATTCTCAAAAACTTCTTAAAGAAATTGTAGATCAGGTTATTGGGATTATTGAAGGTTACGGCGGAGAAATAACTGACGGGCATTGATTTGTTCATCGGTTCCACAGTTCATCTGTTCATCAGTTTAACAGTTTAAAGTTTTAACTGATGAACTGTGAAACTGTTAAATATTACCACATTCTATTCTTCATCTTCAAATTCTTCGTCAAAAACTTTTTCGAAATCAGTCTTTTTGTCGTCGATAGATTCAAAGTTTTCACATTGTCTGCGATACTGGTCATAGTCCTTCTCAAGTTCCAGATACTTATAAATATCTTTTGCCCTGAATATTCCTGATGATTTTATCTTTGCCAGATCATCAAAAAAGCTGTTCAGGCATCTGCATCCTGAAGGCAAATTATTAAGCTGTTTAAAATAAATATCTATTAACATTACATTTGCCTCAAACCGCATAAGCAAATACTTACGCGAGTCTGTATTCACCGGGATATTTTCGACAACAATTTCCAGACTTTCTGCAGCTTCTTTATAACGTTTTTTGTTATAATCGTTTTCTCCGTCTTCGTAGCTCTTATCAGCAGCCTTTAACAAACGGGAATCCTGAGCTGAGGCATAAGTCGTAAAAAACAAGCCTGCGAAAATCAGTAATAATAAATTCTTTTTCATAACCGTAATTTTAATGTTCGTGAATGCTTAGCAAAATGCTTACCAAAGATAAAGTATTTATTCTAATCTTAAATCATTTTTAATTTATCATAAAAAACTCATCCCGAAAAAATGTCATTTTTTATTTTCTGACTTTTCACTTCTTGTAATCCATTGCGCCTTTCATAAACTGCAAAAATCCAAAAACAATTGCTCCCCAGAATATAAAACCTAAATCTGCAAGAGTCGCGACAATTCCTCCCACACACCACATTGCTCCGTAAATCATATTATTTTTAGCATTGTCATGCTCCCCTCCTTTCCCGGAGTGTTTGGATATTCTTTCAACAATGCTTAAAGCATCCGTTTCTACCAGACCAGCCTGAACCAATAGCAAAACCACCTCATTTGAAGGCTTTCCTTCTTTAAAAAGCAACTCTGCAGCAAATTCCTTAAATGTTGCATCCGATTCCCAGAAACGGATGACACAATCTTCCGCATAATCTGGTTTTCTGCCTAAAACCTGCAATGCTTTTTTAAAATGTGTATCCTTAACTTTAAAAATATATACATCCTCTCCATACACAGGTGTTACAATTACATTTCCATGGCTTTGATGTTCTATAATGTATTTAATACTATTAGCCTCAAAGATATCTGTTACCTGCAAAGCTAATTCTTTAAAAGCCCCCCTCTCTATTTCAAAAAAATCTTCGTTCATTGGTTTTTAGTTTGATTTCAGGATAAAAATAATAAAATCCACGTTTGCTAAGAATAATTAATTTAAAAAGTAAGTATAACCTTTTCTAAAATTGTCAAAACAGTCAAAACAAATAAACTGTAACTAAATATTATCAGTGGGGTTGCTCCCGCGAGCCCGGTAGGGGGAGACATTACAAAGCAAAAATATCACTTATGCTTCGCAGAATTTTATTAATGTCCTCAAAATCTGAGAAACTATGGGATCAAGCAAAAATTCTGGGGGGAGTTTTTCTGCGTTAAATGAAAAAAGCATAGCGACGCATATTCAGAAAAGCGACGCGGGTAGGCCATGGAAAAACGGCGGGCCAGCTCCGGGGGTGAAAATCAAAACAACTAGAATTGTGGCAAGCTGACATTATTATGTCATTCTCTAAAACAAAGTTTGAAAGGAATGTGTGATGGAACTTTGTTTTAGGCCCGGTTGCCATACAATTCTGTTGTTTTGATTGAGGCGGGGTGAAGCTTTGTTTTTCCTAGCCCTTTTGTTTCTTTTGTGGCAATGACAAAAGAAAGAGATAATCAAGAAT
>QKHS01000020.1 GCA_003249955.1 Bacteroidales bacterium
TTGCGGTAGCCCAACAGTTACCAATGATGCACTGACGGCTTTCCCTATCGGAACCACTACTGTAACCTGGACGGCTACGGACGGAGCAGGGAACACGGCAACTTGTACGCAACTGGTAACCGTGACCGATGCCGAAGATCCGGTCATTACATGTCCGGGAGCGATTACACTCAATGCAGATGCAGGTCAATGTACGGCTACAGCATCCATAGGAACCGCTACAGCCACGGATAATTGCGGTAGCCCAACAGTAACCAATGATGCACCGACGGCTTTTCCGATAGGAATTACTACTGTAACCTGGACGGCTACGGACGGAGCAGGGAACACGGCAACTTGTACGCAAGTAGTAACAGTGACTGATGTTGAAAGTCCTGTTGCCATTGCTCAGGATATTACGGTTTCTTTAGATGCTTCCGGTAATGCTACCCTTACACCGGCAATGATCGACAACGGAAGTAGCGATAACTGTACTATTGCTTCTTGGCAACTGGATAGAACTTCTTTTGATTGCTCGGATATAGGGACACCGGTCACTGTAGTTCTGACTGTTACTGACGGTGTGGGCAATAGCGATAGTACTACTGCTTTGGTAACGGTTGAAGACACTATTGATCCGGTAGTGATAACACAAGATATTACCGTACAATTAGACAATTCAGGGAGTGCTTTTATTACGCCTGAAATGATCGATAACGGAAGTTATGATAATTGTGGTATCGTAAGTATGTCTTTGAATACAACTTCTTTTAACTGTCCGGGACTTGACGAAGCTGAAATGGTGACACTAACCCTAACAGATGCAAGCGGTAACAGCAGCCAGGCACATGCAACCGTTAGCTTTACGGGACCGGATAGGGATATGGATCATATAGCTGATCCTTGTGATGCCGAGCAAAACCCTGATATTACCCCTATTTTAGGTTTATCGCCTAATAATGATGGTCAGAACGATACTTGGGTAATTGAAAATATCACCAATTATCCTCAAGCAAAGATTGAAGTTTTTGACAGGAATGGGGTAGCGGTGTTTCATACAGTAAATTATCAAAACGATTGGGACGGCCGTAGAAACGGAACGGGAGACTTAGTACCGGTGGGCTCTTACTTCTACAGTATTGATGTTTTCGGAGATGCTTCCTTATACCTTAAAGGGTGGTTGTATATAAATTACTAATAAATCAATAAAATGAAATTATATAAATTATTATTTTTAATACTATTGCTTTTAACATCATCATTAAAAGTTTTAGCACAAGTAGAACCGAGTTATTCTCTGTATCGATACAATACCAGTTTTTTTAACCCGTCAGCATTCGGACTTGATGAGCGAGCTACGGTCAGAGCCAATTTCAGAAGTCAGTTTATCGGTATTGCAGAAGCACCTGAAACACAAAGCCTGAATTTGTCGATCCCGGTTAATGACAAGATCAATATTGGCGGAATTGTTATAGCAGACAAAGTGTTCATTGAGCAAACAACCTCTTTGTTCGGTAGTTTTTCTTATGTGTTAAAAGTCAGTGAGTCTACGGATGTATTGTTCGGAGTTCAGGCAGGAGGAACATTTGTGAATATTGACTTTGAACGGTTGAATTTACCGGCAGATCCGTTCTTATCTCAAAATACCAATTATTTTAATCCGAACATAGGAGCCGGTTTTTATCTGAAGAACGACAACTATTTTGCGTCTCTGTCTGTTCCCAGAATATTTGAAACGGATCGGGTAGCCGATAAGAACGGAATTGCCACGACTGCTAATAATAAAGCACAGCTTTACATAAGCGGTGGTTATAATTTTACGATCAGCGATCAGATAAAGTTCATTCCCTCAACATTGATTCGCTATTCGAGCGAAGAAACCATTACCGACGTAACGGGAACGTTTAACTTTTTTGATGTTCTCGATCTCGGAGCAAATTACAGAATAGACCGCGCTGTAGGAGGCTTATTCAATATTAAGATAAAAAACCGCTTGCAGTTGAGTTATGCTTTTGAATCGAATGTTACAAACATAAACAAGTATGAGAACGGAACCCACGAACTGGGAATATGTTTTGAATTTTAAGAGAGATATCCTTTTCTTTTTTCGATAGAAAATAAGAATAAAGAAAATAATTACCCCAAAAGAATCGTACACTGGCTGATTCTTTTGGGGTAGTTTTTTAGTAATAGTGTCATTTGATATTATCAAGAGAAAGGAAAATTATCTTTTGATACAAAGAATCATAAAAATATTCCCGACGACTCATTATTAGTGATCTAAAATTATTTTGGGTTATAATTGCTTGATAAATAGTGTTTTATTTATCTAAAAGGGATTGTTTAGCGTTTAATTTTAGTATACATTTATCTTTGTAGTATAATTTTTAAAATCATAATGTTATGAGTACAACAAAAAATCACAACGCAGACAGTCACAATGACAACAAAGGTACATCAGGTACAAATGAAACGTATCAGGCACAATTAGACAATCGTTCTAATCAATTAAACCCTAACAATCCGGAATATAAGGGTAAAAAATAAAAAGAAATAAGGAGTTTTTGATTAATTTTATTGAAAACTCCTTTTTTGTATTCGTATGTTTTTAAAACTATATCATTTTATACAGTCCGAAGTAACGTCGCTTTGTAATGATCCGGAGTTTCGATCGGAACTCCGACAAATTGCAGGTGAAAATACGGAGCCGATAGGTTCATTGGAAGAGATCGGGAACACTTCAAATTATGTAGTGATCGATTTTACTTTTTTATTTAGTTGTGTTGTCACTGAAACATTGTCTGAATTGTTTAAAAGAAATAGTCAAACGGATAAAATTTCAAATTGGGTTATGCAGACAGATTTCAAAAAGGAAGAGTTGGGATATGCCTTAGAGAGATTAGATGTCATAAAAGCAAAAATAGGACGTTATGTTTTCAATAAACTATTTAAGATTAGAAGATCGCAACGTTTGACCAAAGACTTATTGCTCAGGAAAATGGATACTGTTATCAAAGTTTCAAGAGACGAAATTGCAACAGAATTCGGAATTGAAAACAAAACTCTGAATCTATGGATTACTCAAATATACGGTTTTGATAAATTCAAAGATAAAGAGATCCGATTTTCAGAATATTTAGATCTATACATAAGGTGTTTTGTTTCTTCTGATGCAACGTCATTTAATTTTGAGCACAACAGAAAGCATTTCCAAAATTTGTTCGATAAGAACAATCAGGAAATAAAAAGGGTTTATTCCAAAAAAGATATTATCGATCTATCTGATTCAGATTATAAAACAGCCAGAGCTCAGGTACTAGATCACAATAAACTGGAATTCTATGCTAAAATGAACATCTTTCCCTATACATTGGCTCAAGAAATTATACAAGGAATGAACGGGAGAAATAGTTTAGAGGAATAATTTTAAAGAGCTAAAAGATCACTTCCCAATACAAAAATTAGCAAAAATATTACCCAGTAACTCATCATTAGTCACTTCACCCGTAATCTCACCAAAATAATGCAAAGCAGAGCGGATGTCGATCGCCATCAAGTCCGAAGAAATGCCGCTGTCTAATCCCCATTTTACTTTTTGGATCTCTTCCAGTGCTTTTAACAACGAGTCATAATGACGTGTATTAGTGACAATGGTTTCATTGTTACGCAACGCACCTGTATTCACAAACGAAAGCAAAGCATTTTTCAATTCTTCAATACCTTCTTTGTTTTTTGCGGAAATGAATAGACTATTCGGAATTTGAGATCTCAGATTCGAAATCAGTTCTTCCGATAATAGGTCTTTTTTGTTAAACAAAACCAACAGCGCTTTTTGCGGGTATTTATTTTTAATACGCTCGGCTTCATTTTTAAGAGGTTCTAAGCTATCAACTGTTAGCTGAGAACTATCAACCAAAAAAAGGACAACCTGAGCCTGTTCTATCTTTTCAAAAGTCTTCTGAATCCCGATGCTTTCTACATGATCTTTTGTTTCCCGGATTCCGGCCGTATCGATGAATCGGAAACCAATACCGTTAATGACCAATTCGTCTTCAATAGTATCACGGGTAGTTCCCGCAATGTCGGATACAATTGCACGTTCCTCGTTTAACAAGGCGTTCAATAAAGTCGATTTCCCTACATTGGGTTCGCCCACAATCGCTACCGGAATACCGTTCTTGATCACATTCCCGACAGCAAACGAATCAATCAAACGTTTCAAAACAAACGCAATGCGTTCTAAAAGTTGATGAAAAGCTGTTCTATCCGCAAATTCCACATCTTCTTCGCTAAAATCCAGTTCCAATTCAATTAAAGAAGCAAAATTCAATAATTCTTCACGTAATTTGGCAATCTCATTACTGAAGCCACCACGCATTTGTTGCATGGCAATCTGGTGACTCGCTTCATTATCGCTGGCAATCAGGTCGGCAACGGCTTCTGCTTGCGACAAATCAAGTTTTCCGTTCAAAAAAGCGCGCAAGGTAAATTCACCTGCCTGAGCCATTTTAGCACCTTTACGAAGCAATAATTGAATGATCTGCTGTTGGATGAAAGTAGAACCGTGGCACGAAATCTCCACTACATTCTCACCCGTGTACGAATTTGGTCCTTTAAACAAAGAAACCAAAACCTGGTCATACACTTTTCCTTCGTCCACAATATGCCCCAAGTGAATCGTGTGCGTTTTTTGTCGGCTCAGTTCTTTACCGGAAACCGATTGAAATACTTGTGCCGTAATAGCAATAGCTTCTTTACCCGACAGACGGATAACCGCAATAGCACCGGCACCGGAAGGTGTAGCCAAGGCAACAATAGTTTCTTGTGGAATCATAACCAAATTTTTTGCAAAGATACTAATTTTTTGGGCGTGCCCTCCATTTCATTACGGTCGGGCTGTCCGCTGTATTTTTTTGTCACATCGAGCGGAGTCGAGATGTCAAAAAGAAGCCGCTTCCATCCCTCACGCGGAAAATAAGTAAATAAGTAAATAAGTAAAGAATAAAGAATAAAGAATAAAGAATAAAGAATAAAGAATAAAGAATAAAGAATAAAGAATAAAGAATAAAGTTACTTATTTATATACACTTCAACATTCGTTGTTCTTCATTCAACGTTCAATATTTGAAAATTAGTGCTTTGATTCATGATTATGAGATTTCTCCCTTCGCTCGAAATGACAAAACACTTTATGCTCATTGAAGGACTTATTGTTCCTAGTGGTAAAACACTTCAACATTCGTTGTTCTTCATTCAACGTTCAATATTTGAAAATTAGAGCTTTGATTCATGATTATGAGATTTAGCTCCGCTGAACTTACGTTTCTCCCTTCGCTCGAAATGACAAAACACTTTATGCTCATTGAAGAACTTATTGTTTCTAGTGGTAAAACACTTCAACATTCGTTATTCTTTTCCTGTTCCTCATTCAAAAATAAATACTTCTATGTTCGTGAATTTTTACATGACAAAAACCTAGTGTCTTCTTGGTGTACTTAGTGGTTAGAAAACTTCAATAAAACACAAAAAAACCGCATAACATTTTACTGCTATAACGGTTCTTAGGTTAAGGGTTGGTTATAAATTTTTAAGTATACAGTTATCAGTTTAGAGTTTGCAATATACCTGAAAACTGTCAACTAAATTAGTTACTCAACATTACAGGCATTACTAACATCGTAACGGTTTCGCCTTCGTCTAAACCATCAACAGGCGTTAAGATACCTGCACGGTTAGGCATAGACATTTCTAATTGAATTTCGTCGCTGGATAAGTTGTTCAACATTTCAGTTAAGAAACGGGAATTGAAACCGATTTGCATATCGTCTCCTTGGTAGTCACAAGTCAAACGCTCGTCTGCTTTGTTAGAGTAATCGATATCTTCAGCTGAAATATTCAATTCAGTTCCGGCGATTTTCAAACGAATCTGATGCGTCGTTTTATTAGCAAAAATAGCCACACGACGAACAGAGTTCAGGAACTGAACGCGGTTGATTAATAATTTATTAGGATTCTCTTTCGGGATTACTGCTTCATAGTTCGGATATTTTCCGTCAATCAAACGACACGTTAAAATGTAGTTGTCAAAAGAGAAAGTAGCATTAGCATCGTTATATTCAATAGTCACTTCCGCATCAGAAGCCGCTAAAATTCCTTTTAAAATATTTAAAGGTTTTTTAGGCATAATGAAATCAGCCACCTGAGAAGCTTTCACATCGGCACGGGCATATTTTACTAATTTATGAGCATCAGTAGCGACAAAAATTAATCCTTCCGGTGAGAACTGAAAGAAAACACCACTCATAACCGGACGTAAATCGTCATTTCCGGCTGCAAAAATAGTTTTGCTGATAGCTGTAGATAAAACCTCTGCCGGAACAACAGTAGACGAAGGATCTTCCAGAACCACAGCTTTAGGGAATTCGTCTCCCGGTGCATAAGCAATGGCATATTTACCGGAATTTGAACTGATCTCTACAGTATTATTGTCTTCAACCGTAAAAGTTAAAGGTTGCTCCGGAAATGTTTTTAAGATATCCAACAATAGTTTTGCCGGAACGGCTACACTTCCTTGGCTGTTAGAATCGATTTCCAAAGTTGCAGACATGGTTGTTTCCAGATCAGAAGCTGAAACAGTTAATTGGGTATTGTCTAATTCAAAAAGGAAATTATCTAAAATAGGCAGGGTATTACTACTATTAATAACACTACCTAAAACTTGTAGTTGTTTTAACAAATACGAACTTGAAACAATAAACTTCATCATCTTTTTATTAAAAATCCAATATTGGGTTTTATTTTCACAAATATATTTTAATTATCAGCAATACGCAACAATATTTTATCAACAACTAACGGCTATACATTCTTTTTCGTAAGTAAGTAAATACAAAACCGAAAATTATCAGGATACCGATTGGTAATCCGACAGTTACCATTTGTGCCCAGGTGTAGTTTTGATAAACACGTTCTTTGTCAAGCAACGGCAGGTCGACATCTTTGCTGCGAATGTTAATAAGTCCGGTATCGTCTAAAAGGTAGTTGACACAGTTCATTAAAAACTCTTTATTGCCGTAAAGATTGTTAGTCCATTTATCGAAACCTAATTCAAGCGGAACACCGTTTTCTAGTTGGTTCTTGATGACATCGCCATCAGAGATCACGATCATTTTGTTGTCCGTACCGGTTTCTTTAAAGTCATTCTCTTTGAACGGAAGTACTCTGTTTTTATACATGGAAGTAAACGTACCTTCTAAAAGTACAGCTACCGGCATTAAACCTTTTCCGGTGTAATCTTCCGGATTGGTTTCTTCAGTAACCATATCCAGCGAAAAAGTTGTTGGTAAACCAATTGGTTTAGAATATTCCGAACTGGTCAAAAGAACAGTTTTGTTAATATTGTTTTTTAATAATTCAATCGGCGACGCAAATTCAAATTTGATCCCTTCCATATTTTTAACCAACGGATGGTTTGAAATCGGATATACATAAGGAGAGTAGCGCCAGATGAATTGTTGGTATTGTGTTTGGCTGCCTTGTTGTCCTGTTGCTAATTTAATGGGGATTCCCTGTTCGTCCTTAATAATTAAAGGATTCATACGAATTCCATAAGTAAAGAACATATCCGTTAAATTTAGCTGTCTGGGGAATGCAACGGTTTGCCCGGTTTCGTTAGACAAGTCTTCAAAATCGATAGCAACATCATCAATTAACCAGAGTGTTTTACCGCCATTTACAATGTATTGGTCGAGTACTTGTTTTTCTTCTTCGGAAAAGCCTTCAGTTGGTTTAGCAATGATTGCTAAGTCATATTTTTTTAAAGCGTCAAGTGTTTCAACAGGTTGTTGTTTGCTGACAGAGTCGAGTGTAAAAGGACCGATGTAATAACTTTCGCGAACCGTTTGTAAAAAATCGGCAAGATAACGATCGTCTAATTCACCGTTACCTTTTATAATAGCTATTTTCTTTTGTTTTTCTTTTGTGATTTTGTTCAATGCTTCAGCAAAAGCAAATTCCAGATGTTGAACGGAACTGATTACTTTTTGTTCAGTAGAAGCTCCCATTAAATTTTTAAGCAGCGCTATTTTAGCTCCTTTATCACCATAATTAGCCGTTGCCCAAGGGAAAACCACTTCCTGAGTTTGTTTGCCTTTATTGTCAACAGTAATGCTTAAAGGTTGCATTCCTCTTTCATAGAACTGTTTCATAACAGCTACGCGCTCTTCTTCTTTTTCGATAGGATTTACGAACTGAAAAACAATATTGGAATTATAAGCCGAAAACTCTTCTAATAATTGTCGGGTCTCGTCCTGTAAACGTCGGAATTCCGGTGGAAAATTTCCTTCCAGAAAAACATCAATATACAAAGGACTGTCGACAGTTTTAATAATGTTTAATGTAGTCGGAGATAAGGTGTATCGTTTGTCTTGTGTTAAATCAAAACGTTTAAAAAAATAATGCCCACCGAAGTTTGCAACAACTAAAACAACCAGTACTATTAATAACTGTTTTAAGGCTTGTGTATTCTTTTTCATTATCCTCGTGTTGTTTTAAGTTTGTAAACAGTAAAAGCCAAGAATGCAGTAGTGACACTTCCGAAATAGATAATATCACGGGTGTCAATCACACCGCGCCCCATGCTTTTAAAGTGATAGTCCATTCCCAATTGCGCAATGAAAGAGTTATTTTGTTTTAATAAAGTTGCAATGCCGTCAAAACCAAAATAAAAGAAAAAGCAAATAAAAACAGATACGATAAAAGCTACTATTTGATTATCTGATAGTGTGGATGTAAATATTCCTATTGCGGTGTATGCGGCTACTAAAAATAATAAACCGAAATAAGAACCGGTGGTGCTTCCCATATCGATATTACCTTGCGGACTGCCGAAATAGGAAATGATCCATACGTAAATTAGCGTTGGCAATAAAGCTAAAACGCATAACAAGAAAGCGCCCAGAAATTTGCCGTTAACGATTTCCCAGATAGATAAAGGCTTAGTGAACAACAGTTCTAAAGTTCCTTGCTTTTTTTCATCAGAGAAACTTCTCATGGTAATAGCGGGGATCAAAAAGATAAAGATCCACGGTGACAGCCTGAAAAAAGGAGCCATATCGGCAAATCCGGAATTCAAAATGTTGTAATCACCGTCAAATACCCAAAGAAATAATCCGTTGAGTAAAAGAAAAATAGCAATGACCAGGTAACCGATGGGAGAACCGAAAAAAGATTTTATCTCTCGTAACAGCAATGCTTTCATTGTATGAGTTTAAAATTTTGGTTTAAAATTATAGTATTTTTTAGCATTAGCAAAAAAACAGGACAAAATAGCTCTTAAGGTAAACTAACTAGTTTGTCAACACTCCAGGCTTCCGGTTTATCACTAAAAAGTGTTTTGGTAAAAGGCCAAACCTGACCAAAAAGTTCTGACTTTCTGTAATTGTTCAGATGTGTTTCCGATTCCCAGTAACTATAAGTGAAAAAAATTCGGGGATCATTTTTATCGCGGTATAATTCCAATAAATGATTACCTTCAAAATTTCTGATCTGATCTTTAAACTGATGGAAATTTTCCAGAAAAGCATCAATTTTATCTTCCTGAAATCTCATTTTTACAATGCGTATAAACATAATAACGTGTTTTTTATAAAAAAGTTATAGTAACAACATCTCTGAATTTTAAGCCTAAAAGAGACTGGGCAGAACCTACTGTTTTCGGATTACTTTTATAAATAGCAATTTCCAGTAAGCCATTTTCATTGAACAAGGCTAAACGTTCCCCTTCAAAATCCTTTAAGGTAAATTTATCAGATGTATTAAAATCGGAATAGGATGTTTTTATAGTTGCAATTTTTTTGTTGTGAAACGAAATCTCAAACGATCTGCCTCGTGCCATTTCCTGAAACAGCTTCTTGGAAATATTGGTAACACAATTGCCAAAATGGTCTATGTAGATCACATTTCCTGTAATAACACTTTGCTCATTGGAAATTTTGGGAACCAATTCGTTAACGGTCTTTAGTGTTTCAATCTCTTTTCCGATAACATTCAAATGTCCGCCTCTTGCAATATGGCAGGCAACAGTAGCAAAAACATCCATATCGGTTGCATTTTCCTGTAAACGATCGTGAATATTAATAGCAACGATCTTTTGTGGAATCTTACGTTGCGTTAAAGTACTAAGAATTCCGTTGTCAGCACAAATAAAATAATGATCATCCCATTGCATGGCAATATGCTGAATAGTATCGATACGTTCACTATCTACACCTATTATATGAATAGTTCCCTTCGGAAAGCTGCTGTATGCTGCGGCAATGCAATAACCGGCTTCAGTGGTATTGAACAAATCTATATCATGGGAAATATCAACAATAACCGCATCTTCGTAGCCAGATATTATTTTGCCTTTGGTTGCCCCGACAAAATGATCTTTTAAACCAAAATCAGTAGTTAGCGTAATTATTGACATAAATTTGTTTATAACTTATTAGAAAGTGAATCTTAGTTTTTCTTAAATTTGAATACAAAGCTAATATAATTTTAAGACACGAAAAACAATTTAAACTACAAAGCCTTTGAACGAAAGAATAATTGAATTAACCGATATCACTGCCAAAGATTTTTGGGGGGCTCAAGATGTTAACTTAGAAACAATTAAGAAATATTATCCTAAACTGAAAATTGTAGCTAGAGGTGCGACTTTAAAAGTATATGGTGAAGAAGAAATCTTAGATGAATTTGAAACAAAATTCCGTAGGTTAATGTTGCACTTTACACGTTATAATAATATTGACGAGAATGTTATTCTAAGGGTTTTAGAAACAGACGGCCAAGAAACACAACACATGCACGAACGCGATAAGATTTTAGTGCATGGAGTAGGCGGTAAGCTAATTAAAGCCATGACACCGAATCAACAAAAATTGGTTGATTTAGTAATAAAAAATGATATGGTGTTTGCTATAGGACCGGCCGGAACGGGAAAAACCTATACCGGGGTAGCTATGGCAGTAAAAGCATTAAAAGAAAAACAGGTAAAACGGATTATTCTAACGCGCCCTGCTGTGGAAGCCGGTGAAAATTTAGGATTTCTTCCGGGAGATATGAAAGAAAAATTAGATCCGTACATGCAGCCACTTTACGATGCCTTGCGTGATATGATTCCACCTGAAAAGTTAGAAGACTATATTCTAAAAGGAATTATACAAATTGCACCTTTAGCCTTTATGCGTGGCCGTACACTTGATAATGCTTTTGTAATTTTGGATGAAGCCCAAAACACAACCCATAGTCAAATGAAAATGTTTTTGACTCGTATGGGACGAAATGCCAAGTTTATGATTACGGGTGATCCTGGTCAGGTGGATTTACCAAGACGAACGATTTCCGGTCTGAAAGAAGCTATTTTGATATTAAAAGATGTGGAAGGTGTTGGCATAATTTATCTTGACGATAAAGATATTGTGAGACATAAATTAGTTAAAAAGATCATTGATGCTTATAAAAGCATTGAAAATCACGATTAATTTTCAGTATAATTTTTTAATTAAAAGCCAATTATGAAGAATAATTGGCTTTTTGTTTATAGTTAAGTATGCTTTTTAAAAACTTATCAACACGAAAACGTTTTCGATAGGAATTGTTTATTTTTAGATGTGTTTTTTTATTGATTTTGTATTAATTTAGGTTTTAAATCACTAAAAACTAAATTATGAAACAAAAAAAACAATTAGGAATTTTAGCTTCATGTTTATTGTTTTCATTTCTGTCTTGTGACAAAGATGATGAACAACTGGATGTTCCAAGTGCTTCTTCAAAGGAGTTTAAAGCAATCCAGGTTACTAATCACGACGGGAAACCGTTTAGTACAGGTAATACAAGTGAAACCGGAAGGTTTGTAAACGGTCCCGGAGGAGGAGTGTTAATGCAGGCTTTTTATTGGGATCCAACAGCAGGCGGTGTCTGGTGGGATACTGTAAAAGGAAAAGTGACAGCTTGGTCTGATGCCGGAATAAATGCTATTTGGTTGCCACCCGCATCAAAAGGACAAGGAGGAGGATATTCTATGGGGTATGATCCGACAGACTATTTTGATTTAGGAGACTATAATCAAAACGGAACAGTAGAAACCCGATTCGGTTCGAAAGCAGAATTGGTATCACTTATCAATAAGGCACACACGGAGAACATGCAGGTTTATGCAGATATTGTGATCAATCATAATAGCGGAGGACAACTTGAGGCAAATCCGTATACCGGTACTGATACTTGGACTGATTTTTCAGGAGTGGCATCCGGTAAATTTTTAAGAAGTTATAATGACTTTTATAAAAATAGTTATGGAAATAATGATGAAGGTTCTTTCGGAGGCTATCCGGATCTTTGTCATGCAAATCCTTATGTACAAGATTGGCTTTGGAACCGCTCAGATGCCGTTGCTAAATACTATAAAAATACAATAGGGTTTGACGGTTGGCGTTTTGATTACGTAAAAGGATTTGGTCCTTGGGTAGTAAACAGCTGGAATGCCAGTGTAGGAGGATTCTCCGTTGGCGAATATTGGGATTCAAATGTGAACACGCTAGAATGGTGGGCTAATAATGCCAATAGCTCTGTTTTTGACTTTGCCTGCTATTATAAAATGAATGATGCTTTTGACGGAAATAATCTGAATGTTCTGAATGATGACATGATGTGGAAAAGAAACCCATATAAAGCAGTGACATTTGTTGCCAATCATGATACAGACGAAATATGGAATAAATACCTAGCTTATGCTTATATTTTGACACATGAAGGATATCCGACTATTTTTTACAGAGATTATGAAGAATGGTTAGATAAAAATAAGTTGAACAACCTGATCTGGATACATAATAATAAGGCGACAGGAAATACAACAATCCTTTATACGGATAACGATGAATACATAGCAAGACGAAATGGCTATAACGGAAACCCGGGATTAATTGTGTATTTGAATAATTCTGATTCATGGCAGGAAAGATGGATACAAACAAACTGGAGTAATACTCAAATCAAAGATTTTACAGGAAATTCTAGTTGGTATCCAACAACCCAAGGTGATCAATGGGTAAAAATTGAATGTCCGCCTAAAGGATATTCAGTCTGGTCAATAAATATGTAAAAATCAAAAAGTCATTTCAATTAAGAAATGACTTTTTTTATAATAAAAGCAAAATTGTTTTTTGGTAATATTGGTAAACAGATTACATTTGCAAGCACAATTCGTTTAACTACAAATCAACAACTGAGTAAACCTCAGATTACAAACAACCAAATGAATACAATTACGTCAACTAATTTTAATTTACCGGGACAGAAATCCGTTTACAAAGGAAAAGTAAGGGAAGTTTATAATATCAATGACAAATTATTAGTCATGATAGCAACAGACAGGCTTTCTGCTTTTGATGTAGTAATGCCTAAAGGAATACCTTATAAAGGACAAATCCTGAATCAAATTGCCACTCGCTTTATGGAACTGACTAAAGACATTGTTCCGAATTGGCTTATTGCAACTCCGGATCCTAATGTTGCAGTAGGACATTTATGTACTCCTTTTAAAGTAGAAATGGTAATTAGAGGTTATCTGTCGGGACATGCTGCTCGTGAGTATGCTGCCGGAAAAAGGACTTTATGTGGAGTGGAGTTACCGGAAGGATTAAAAGAGAATGATAAATTTCCGGTACCGATAATTACACCGACAACTAAAGCCGATTTCGGAGTTCATGATGAGGATATTTCAAGAGAGGCTATTTTAGAAAACGGAATCGTTTCAAAGGAAGATTATGAAGTATTGGAAAAATATACCCGTGCCTTATTCCAGAGAGGAACAGAAATAGCGGCATCAAGAGGTTTGATTTTAGTAGATACTAAATATGAGTTTGGTAAAACCAAAGAGGGTCAGATTGTTTTAATAGACGAAATTCACACTCCGGATTCTTCACGTTATTTTTATGCAGAAGGCTATCAAGAAAGACAAGATAGAGGAGAAGCTCAAAAACAATTATCAAAAGAGTTTGTGCGTCAGTGGTTAATTGCTAATGGTTTTCAAGGAAAAGAAGGACAGCAGATTCCGGAAATGACAGACGAATATATAATGTCTGTTTCCGATCGATATATTGAACTTTACGAAAATATTACAGGAGAAAAATTTGAAAAAGCAGATATCTCTAATATTGCAGACCGAATAGAAAAAAATGTTTTAAGTTATTTACAACAATAAAAAAGTAAAAATATTCAGATTTTTAGTAAAACCACGCAATGCGTGGTTTTTTTATATCCTTGAACGTTTTGTAATATTAAATAAAAGTTAAATAAAGGTTTTTGCACAAAAATACTGTAACAAATAAGAAAAGAGAGCGTCTACTTGGTATCAATCATTAATCATTTTTAAATTTTATATCATGAAAAAAACGATCAGTTACTTAGGATTAGCTTTTGTAATGTTTACAAGCGTTGTTGAAGCTTCAAATTTTGAATTATCTCATAACACTGCTTATGAGTTTTATGATGCAAAGCCATTATGTGCAGCAATCAGTAAAGGAGATTTAGACGCTGTGAAAGTTATGATTGGATATGGAGCGGACGTTAATGAAACAACTGCCAGAGGAATGACTCCTTTAATGTATGCAGCTATGTATAATAATACGGAAATTATGGATCTTTTGATTCAAAAAGGAGCAGAATTGGATAAGAAAGATTATAAAGGCTTTACTGCTTTAGATCATGCTAAAAGCAGTAATTCTAATGAAGCCGTTTTATTACTTACTAAAGCAATGGGAAAGAAATAATATTTTTTGTTAAGTTAAAAAGGCACCAAAAGGTGCCTTTTTTTTTATTTGAAATAAGAGAAACTATCGTTGTTTTCAATTTTTAGTAATGTCTCATAAATTAACTTAATAACATTTTCTACATCTTCTCGATGTACCATTTCAACAGTGGTATGCATATAACGCAATGGTAACGAAATTAAAGCAGAAGCTACACCTCCGTTACTATAGGCAAAAGCATCAGTATCTGTTCCGGTAACACGGGAAGAAGCATGACGTTGAAAAGGAATATTGTTTTCTTCAGCAGTATCTACAATCATTTCGCGTAAAATGTTTTGCGTTGCAGGAGCATAAGCAATAACAGGACCACGTCCCATTTTTAAATCACCTTCAATTTTTTTATCAATCATAGGAGTTGTAGTGTCATGGCAAACATCAGTTACAATAGCAACATTAGGTTTGATTGTCTGTGTAATCATTTCGGCACCACGCAGACCAATTTCTTCCTGAACAGAGTTTACTATATATAAACCGAATGGAAGTTTCTTTTTGCTTCTGTGAATTAAACGCGCTACTTCAGCAATCATAAAACCACCCATGCGATTGTCAATAGCTCGGCAGACAAATTTATTTTCGTTTAAAACTTCAAAAGGATCAGGATAAGTAATTACACAACCTACATGAATTCCTAAATCTTCTACTTCTTTCTTGCTGTCGCAACCACAATCGATAAAAATATTACTCACTTTAGCAGATTCTTCTTTATCTCTGGTTCGGGTATGTATAGCTGGCCAACCAAATACACCTCTTACAATACCTTTTTTAGTATGGATGTTAACCCTTTTTGAAGGAGCTATTTGATGATCACTTCCGCCATTTCGAATAACATAAATCAATCCGTCATCTGTAATATAATTAACGTACCAAGAAATTTCATCGGCATGGCCTTCAATTACTACTTTATAAGGAGCATCGGGATTAATTACACCCACAGCAGTCCCATAAGTATCCGTAATAAAAGTATCAACATAAGGTTTTAGGTAATCCATCCATATTTTTTGCCCTGAAGCTTCATAACCGGTAGGAGAAGAATTATTTAAGTATTCTTCTAAAAACTCTAAAGATTTTTCATTTAATATAGAACGTGCACTCATAAATTTAATTTTTTGCTAAATTATGAAATAGATTCGTACACTTATGAATATTTCCTTATTTTTGGTTTGATTATTTTAAGGTATGAGAATAGCAGTTTTTCTTTTTTTTATAGGGATTAATAATTTTCTTTGGGCACAAGAAGCAGATACATTAAAAGTAACAGCTCAGGATTCTGCTGTTCTATATTCAATAGAACTAAAGGAAGTAGTGGTTTCTAAAGAAGAGACAGCGTTGGAAGCAGAACGAAAAAAGTTACTTATATTAAAGAGACGTGTTTATAAAACATATCCTTATGCAAAGGCGACAGCAGAAAAGCTAAAACAGCTTAATGAGACCATGGCTAAATTGAAAACTAAAAAAGAAAAGAAGAAATACTTTAAAATAGTAGAGAAATACCTGAAAGAAGAATTTGAGCCTAGATTGAAAAAATTATCTCGTAAAGATGGTCAAATTTTGGTAAAGCTCATTTATAGGCAAACCGGTGAGACAACTTTTGATTTGATAAAAGATTATAAAAGCGGTTGGAAGGCTTTTTGGTCCAACAATACAGCTAAACTTTTTAGTATTGATCTTAAAGAAGATTACGAACCTTTTGATGAATTAGAAGATTTTCATATCGAAAGCATCTTGGTTACTGCTTTCCGCCAGGGGCATTTAGTCAAACAAGACCCGGCAATTCCTATAAATTTGAAAGAATTGGCCGCTACTTGGCGAGCCAAAATTGAAAAATCGCGTGAAGAACGTAAAGCAAAAGAGGAAGAAAATAAAGAATAATCATCTTTTCTCCATATAATTTCAAGATATTTATATTTTTTGAGGTAGTTTAATCAAGTTCTCCTGTTAAATATAGTTATTGCTTATTTTGGGTAGTTGTCTGTTTATTTTGGGGAGGAGGTAAAAAAAGTTTATTTGTAAAGCGTTGG
>QKHS01000003.1 GCA_003249955.1 Bacteroidales bacterium
TCGGTATTCTTTATTAAAGAATTACGACTACCATGATAATAATCATATTGAGAATTCCCATAGTCTTTAGTCCATAACTCATTGCCATATTCATCAAATCCGGCTACAAGTATCTCTATTTTCCATGAACTGTTATTATAATCACCGCCTGCAACAACATAGCCGTTATCTGTTATCAAAACATTTCTCATTATCGGAGTATTCCTTGATATAGTTTTGTTAAAAACAACAGATTGAGCACTTGCTGAAGTCCCGATTATAAACACTAATATGTAAAAAATATTTTTCATTTTTCAAATTAAGTATTCAGGGATGAATTGTCATCCCTGAATACAAATATACTTAATAATTACTTGGCAACGCTAATCTTTTTTGTAAATTCTCCAAGTTTCAACATATAAGTTCCCTCGCTTAACTGAGAAACATCAACATGTTCAACCCCAAAGCCTTCACGTACAGGTTGAGACAATACCAGTTTCCCTTCGCTGTTAAACAGTTCAATCCTGTTAACCGGTTTGTCTTTTAAAATCAGGTATTCAATCCAGAGTTCACTGCTTGCAGGATTAGGATATACCTCAATCAGATCGTCAAGGTCATAATTTTCATGCGCAGGTTCCTCGTAAATTGAAAACCGGACATTCCTGTTTTCAACAGGCAGGAACATTTCCGGTTCAAATTCGTCTATCCCTGCAATAGTAAGCAGAGTCTGAGCCTGGCTGCTGCCACGGTGCGAAGAGTTGTAGGCAATAGATTCCAGCAGGCTGATATTGGCCAGAACAATACCCGGCAAACTGTCTGCAGAAGCTGCTGAGTCCGTAGCCATTATTATTTCCTGCAGTTCGGCAAACGTCCCGAGTTCCTCATATAAAGCCGGCTTTTCGTTACTTGCCAGATACTCAAGAGTGTTTATCTGGGTTTGGGCCTCAGTGTATCTGCCTTCGGCAATTAATACAGGAATCAGTAAACATTTAGATTCATAATTATTGTCGGCAGCAAGGAAATTGATAAGAGAATCCTTTGAAGTCGTCAGACTGTCGCTTTGCAGTCCGTAGCGCATGTAACCGTTAACAAGCAGGTCCTTTTCAAACACGACATTCTGTATTTCTTCCTGTTTAAGTACAACAGGATTTGTACCGTCCTGATATAAATAAATCTGTGCTTTATAAGATGCCGGTAAGTCCATGTTTCCGAGTTCTGCATAAGCATTATCAGGCAAAGGAGAATTTGCAAGCAATACGTTGGTTTTTGAAACATAATAATCTTTTACACTTGTCTGCATAAATGACGTAAGTACAGTGTCCGATAAGTACGGAGATTTCTCCAGCAGTTCGCTGCATGTTTTATCAAAATTCTTTGAGGTAAGATCCTGTACTTTTTGCAAAAGAACAGAGGTATTGCCACCATCAACAAGATTGTTAAGACTTCCCTGCATACTACCGGCCTCTGCAATAAGAAATGAAATCTGCTCTTCGGATGATACCAGGTGTAAGCCGGGTAAGCCTGACGGACATGTTGAATCCTGATCAAATGTCATAATAATAGGCTGTGTTGTAACACTATCAGAAGCATAACCTGTAATATCTGTAACATCACCCGTCGTATTGTACCAGTACTTGTAATCATTAAAGCAATACTCATATGCATCATCAATTTTAAAAGCATTTTTGGTAACATCATTCAAATAAATCTCAACAAACCGGTTACCTGCAGAAACGCTGAGATCATTATCTTGATAGTTTTTAGATCCCTGTTGTTTTTTTACATTACCGCTTTTTATATAATTGTGATAATTACTGTTATGATAGTCATTACATTGTATAAACAAACCCGCCGAACCATCGGCATTGCTGTTAGTATAGTAAGACTGGAATGCGTTTGACGGGGAAATAAAATGGTTACGGTAAATTTTGTTACTGTAAGTTGACGAGTTATTTACTATCATACCAATAGATCCGTCGTAAAAATAATTGTTTTCGGTTTGATATGCATTACAGCCCTGCAGATACAAACCTGCATTTTGAGTAATAGGTACGCTCTGCGTTCTTGTAAATGTATTTGTAGTTATCATGGGTGCTGTAACAGATTTAAGATAAGCACCTATATTTACATAATCTACAAAGTCGCAGTTGCGGATTGTTGCAGTACCGGCATAAGTATTTTCGGCATAAATACCATAATACAAACCTTCGAAACGTGATTTGTCGGCAGGAGTAGATGGTAAATCAGGAACACCGGTAATATGACTGTTCTCGATAACAGAGAAACTTGAATTTAAGGCATATACCCCTTTCCCCCTGTTACTGCCGGATAAGTTTGAAGCAGAGTTTGTAAAGTAATTGCCTTTAAGGTTTATTTTATCCACATTAAATAAATTAACATGAGAAACAGGAGTTTCAATATAATTGTCATCAGTTGTGAACTCGGTTCTGCACACATATGCACGGGGTTTAAGATTTGGTAATATACTCCATGTAAGTACAGATTCGTCATAGCTTGCCAACTCGACACCTATAGGACAATTTACAAATCTGGTGTCTGTGATTTTTACAACCCCGTTCCAGTCAGAGAAAACTGCTTTTTCAGCATATTCTATTTTAGTGTCGTTTTCCATTATAAGCTGTCCCGGTCCCGGATCAGGAGCACCACCACCACCGGCAGGTCCCCAGTCTCCCTGTACAATAATACCGTCCCACATCTGATCAGGACATCCTGCAGTGATTGTTGTGTTGTCAAGAGTAAGAGTTGCTCCCCTTTCTACAGTAATGTATGAATCAACATGATCTTCATAATAATAATTCGAGGTATATAACCTGCAGTTTATAAATGTTGTATTTTCAGAAACATCCAAAGTCATATCATAATCTTCGCCAATCAGGAGAGTCAGGTTTTCATACAGACTTGCATTAGTAATATTTGAACTGGTAAGAGTAGCAGCCGCTGCCGTTATCGTGAAAGCTTCACTTTGTATCCCGTTTGCGTCTGTAATTATAGCCTGAAAGCTACCTTCAGAATATGCCGGGTTTGAAAGCGAGATAAGGTTATATCCGGGCTGTTCACAAATATAATTACTTCCTGCCGGAACAGGGTTCGGGTTGTAATACCATATGTCAACACTATAAGGCGGTACGCCGTTAGCTATGTTTAACCATAGATTTACGTTAGAACCATTTCCGCAGTCTGTTCTCAGAAAATCATAACTTACAATCTCTGCTTCATAGTCAGCGATTTCGAAAGTGTAAGTATATTCACAACTATGTGGCAACCCGGTTGATGTTACAATTACAGTATAAGTATCTGCAGGCAATGAATAGAGTCCTACAACCTTTGGTAAGTTATTGTAAGATATAATCTGATCCCTGATAGTATCATTTGAACTGTTTAAAACAACAAAATAAAATGATGGTGCAGGAATACCGGTTGCATCATCGTAACCGACATGTATATTTACATAACCTTCGGAATTTCCGTTTGCATAAACCAGATCAGATATGTATATTGTGGGAACTCTTTCTACTTCAATAATAGTTGACGCAAAATAAGTACACCCGTTTACATCAGTTACTGTTAACGTGTATTCGCCGGACATTTCAGGAGTTCCGTCGACCCTTGAATTATTGCGGCCGTAAAAATAAAAATTATCAGCACTTTCCCATAAGTAATCAAAAGAACCCGGTAATGCAGGGCTTGAGAAATTGATAGTATTTCCGGCACAGTATGGGCCTGTATTGTTAGCAGTTACACCTGTTAAAAGAGGAGCAACCACGGTGAATTCTTCGGTAAACTCATATTCTGTACTGTCAATAATAGTAGTAGCAACAATAATATATGATCCCGGTGTAAGATCACTATAAATTATTGGTGATTGAGTAACCCATGTTCTGTCGATATAGCTGACGACAGGTGTAAGCATGTCGTTAACATTATATAAATTAACATCCCCAAAAAATCCGTAACATGATGGTGAAATATAAGCCTGTACGGTAGTTGAGCATGGATTATTCCCGTCATGAACAACAATAATATCATACGAATCAACCTCATGGTCCAAAACGGTAACAGTCATCTGATCCTGAATATTGCAGTTTTCAGTACCTACAACGTAAGTCAGGGTATGTTCACCGACTCCGGCAATAGCAGGATTAAATACGTGCCCGTTTGTTATGCCCGTTCCGTACCATGTACCGCCTTCAGGCATGGCATGAAGAGCAAACTCACTGCTGTTTTCACAAAAAACATAATCAAAAAGATTGTCGAAAGTTACTTCGTCCTGAGAAGGATCAATAAGAGTAATGGTAATAATGTCGGATGCTTTACAACCTGTTATGGTGTCAACGGCCGAAAGTTTTAAAAACCCCGGAGGATAATTGTAATCAAATAATATTGAAGGATCACTCCAGATTGCAAAGATTTCATTACCGCCCCCTATATGGTCAAAAAGTTCCCACATGTAATTATACTGTGTCCCGTACGGAATTGCTGTTTTGGATATTTCCTCTCCGTAACAGATAGCCATGTCCTCACCGGCATCAGCAATGAAGCCAGTCCATTCAATATATTCAGATACAATATTGTTTACTCCGGCAC
>QKHS01000038.1 GCA_003249955.1 Bacteroidales bacterium
GTTGATGAAATTAAACAGGCAGATGTTTTGTTGATCCCCGGCGGATACGGGATAGATAAATTATTGTCAGACAAAGAAATAAAAAGCTGGATACGGGAAATTGACAAAACAACGGAATGGACAACATCAGTTTGTTCTGGTTCTCTGCTGCTGGCAGAATCTGGCTTGCTTGAAAATAAAAATTGCACTACCCATTGGAGAAGAAAAGAACAACTTGGTAAATATAACGTAACGGTTAAAAATGAAAGATATGTTGAGGACGGAAAAATAATAACCTCTGCAGGCGTTTCTGCCGGAATAGATATGGCTTTGTTTCTGGTCGGCAGGATTGCAGGAGAAAAAGCTGCTAAAATGATACAACTTGCGGTTGAATATGATCCGGCACCTCCTTTTGATTTTGACTCAGGTGCAACTTGTACAGGATAAAATATTGTGTAAATTAGCAGGAAATACAGGATTGATATTATTTAAAATTAGAAAAATGAAAAAAGGATTGATAATAATTGATATTCAGAATGACTATTTTGAAGGTGGCACAATGGCTCTTGTAAATTCTGATAAAGCTTGCGAAAATGCAAAACTTGTTCTGGACAGATTCAGATCTGAAAATTTACCGGTGATTTTTATTCAGCATATTGCAACAAGGCCTTCAGCTACATTCTTTTTGCCGGATACAAAAGGAGTGGAGATACACAAAACTTTAAACCCGTTGGCAAATGAAAAGATAATAATTAAACACTTCCCTAATAGTTTTAGAGAAACAGATTTGCTTGATTATCTCAGGGAAAAACAAATTATCGATCTGGTAATTTGCGGAATGATGACACATATGTGTGTTGATGCAACCACCAGAGCAGCAAAAGATCATGGCTTTGATATTACACTTATCAGTGATGCCTGTGCAACAAAGGATCTGGAAATAAACGGACATGTCGTAGCCGCTGCAGATGTTCAGAACAGCTTTTGGGCAGCTTTAAGCTATTTCTATTCCACGGTAAAAACTACCGGACAATATTTGAGTTTGGAATAATTGAAAATGTAATATGCGTTTTGCTTACAAATGATTGTTTACTTGCAGGCCTGCTGTGTTTAAGAATATACTATTGTCGTCCTCAAAAAGCAATAAGAAAATGAACGGTAAAATTAAATATGAATTCTCTGCAAAAATGTGGCAATACTCGTCCCCGGACGGATGGTATTTTGTTTCACTTCCGGGAGAAGTTTCAAAAGAAATAAGAGAAAATCTTAAATGGATGGAAGAAGGCTGGGGGAGACTTAAAGTAATTGCAGAAACCGGTAATACCCAATGGAAAACATCAATCTGGTTTGACACAAAGCATAAAACCTATTTACTTCCGTTAAAAGCAGAAATAAGAAGAAAGGAAAGACTTGACCTTAGTAATGAAATTAAAGTAACTGTCGGGATTTAAATAAACCGAAAATTACAGTAAGATAGATCCCAAAACCCGACAGTAATATGATACATACTGTCAGGACTCAATAAACTACTTCCCGAAAATAAAATTAAACCTGTCCATGTCTTCCGTCTGGTTGTTTTTATAATTCTGAATAAAACTGTAAATACTTTCAGGTTTAATGTCTTTACCTATAATTTTATTGTCGTTGTTTAATATGTAGATTCTTGGGGTTTTGTAAGTCCCGTAATATGTTTCAAAATTACTGCCACGCTCCGGATCGTGAACATTAATCCAGTCGAGTGCATTTTCCTGAATAAATTCTGACCACTCTTCCGATTCGGGATTTGTTAAGACCGCGTAAATCTCTATATTGTCAGATTTTAATTTTGGGTATTGTCCGCTTAAAATTAAAGCTGTTTCATTACATATGTCGCAATCAGGTTCCCAGAATAATAGGACTTTAAATTCGCAATCCATACCATAAACCGAATGATATACTCCGGTAGAGTCGGGCAGGTTTAAATCACGTGCAATGTTTCCTATTACATTATGCTCAATTGCACCAATCCTGAATTTCATAATTGCATAAGCCTGGTCGCTTACCCAATCGGGTTTTTTAACCAGATAATAATTACGGTAAACATAAACCAGATATGCTTCCTGTCTTAAATCATCGGGTGTTTCGTAACGTGAAATAAGATAACTTAAAATATATCTGCGGAATTCAGGATTATTCCCGGTTTTTGCTATCAGGCTGTCAATATCGGGATAAACGGTTTCCGGCTGATTTACCCGGGTGTCGAAAAAATAAAAACAATAATCTTTAAGCAACCTGTGAAAAACAAATTCCGGGGTGTTAAGCAGAGAGGCATCTGTAAAGTCAACCCTGTCCGTGTAGTGATCTTTGTAATAATTGTAATGTGTTGCCGGATCGGTGTAGCGTAATTTTTCTATTTCCTGCGGAACCTTAAAAGGTTCCAGTATATTCAGTATTTTGTAGAGTAATGTTCCTTTTTCCGATTTGTTTTTATAAATTGTATAAAGTTGATTTTGCAGCAGGTTGAGACTGTCCAGTTTTTTTGTTACAGCATCAGCGGTATCAGGTTTAAAAGATTTGTAGAACTCCAGTTCCATATTCATTTGTGACCTGAACTTATTGATTTTTGCAATATCCTGCTGCAGCTCAGCAAATAATGTGTATTGTTTTTCGCCGCTGATAACCAGCTTTCCCAAAATGTCACGGGCATCAGTTTTTATAGTAATGTCCTGTTCTCCGGCAAGTAAAAAATCAAATCTTGACTGAGGCGGGATAACAATAAAATAAACTCCGGCCGGCAGATTTTTATCAGATTTAAAAACAGCCTTTCCGTTTTGTGCCGGAACAGAATCTATAACTTCAAAATCAGGCCCCCTGTGTGAGCCCAGATAAATATAGTAAGGCGGGCAGTTTTCAATTTCCACTTTTATGTTATAAGAAAAAGCAGAAACATAAAACAGCATAAATAAAAGAAACAAGCCGTGTTTCTTTTTTGTGAAATACGGCCTGCTTCTTTGTGAGTATATGTTATTTCTGTTGTTGTTCACGTTCCTTTCGTTTATTTTCGAAATCAATCAGACTTTTTATGTTTTCCATTCCGATTCTTTTTCCTATGATTTTTTTGTCACGATCCAGAACATAGACTACAGGAGTACTGTAAATATCATAAAAATCCCTGAATCCTGTATGAGGGTAAGGACCGTCCCATACATTAATCCATCCTTCTGCATTAAGATCCTTGTCTTTTACAAACTCTTCCCATTCAGGTCTGTCATATTGTGTGTAAATTGCAAAAACTTTTACATTCATAGACTGTAAACTATCTCTGAATTGCTGCATAAGAACAGGAACTTCTTTTTTACAGTGTCCGCAACTTGGTTCAAAAAATACCAAAACAGTGTAGTCTGCATCAACCTGATGAAGCGAAATGTATTTTTCATCAATAGTTTGCATACGTTTAAGATCTGTTGCAATGTTTCCAAGTTTGGTAGGAGTTATTTTATTAACCCTGTCTATAAGTTTTGACATAAAGGCGGTGTCAGCCCAGTAAGCTTTTCCGCTTAAATACCATTGTTCTGCAATATCAACAAAGACAGCATCGTATCCCATAATTTTTGATGATTCAAAATAGTGAAGTAAATGTGATGCTGTAAACTGGAACATCAGGCTGTCGCCACCGTCATATGATTTTGTTATTATTTTTCTGGCTTCAGGCATCATAGAATCAGGAGTCGGCACAACCATTTTGTCAAAGTAGTAGTTCAGTTTGCCTTCAAATATCGGGGTTCTTAACAATCCGCTTTCTGACCAATCAAAATAATCCCAATAATGAGCTTTGAAATATTTATATTGAAAATCAGGTTCGGTAACATTTCCGTTTTCATCCTTGGGAGCGTCAGGAATATCAACTTCTTTCATAGAAAGCAGAATTTTTGAAAAGAAAGTCCCTGAATTCTGTTCAATAAGATCATTCATGTATTTTGCCCTTTCTTTGTTCTGTTCGTTCATAAGGTCGTTTATACGTTTTTGTTCTTCAGGGTTATCTTTTGCAGCTTCGTATTGTCTGTTAAGTTCCATTCTTTCGTTTTGAATCTCGGACATCCGTTTCTGGTATTGATTAAATATCAGATTTTCTTTATCTCCTTTGATTTTCATATTCTCTACGAAATTTGCAGTATCTGTTTCAATAGAGAATTTTTGCTGGTTACCTATAAGAAATTCAAAATATGTCATGCCTTTCGAAGGCATCACCAGTAAATATATACCTTTGTTAAGTTCTTTGTCGCCTCTGAAAACGGCATTTCCTTTACTGTCAATTACTGCCGTATCTATTACGTACTTCTTCTCACCAAAATGATGACCTAAATAAACAACGGTATCACTAATGCCGTTTATCTTCACTTTGATTTCATACTTCTGAGCGCTGCAATGAAATCCGATAAGCGCTGCCAAAATCATTAAGCCAACTTTCTTCATAGTCCAGTCCTTTTTATTATTCGATTCACAAAATTAGTAATTTTTTTCTAAGACAGGTTTTTGCGACAAATAGTTTGCCAGATAATAATTATTAGACGTATTTTTTTTACAAGGAATTATTAGGATGTGAAATTCGTTCATTTTTGATAAAATCTACAAACTGCTTGATATTTATTAAAATGTGTTGAAAAAATAATATAAGTGATTTGTTTTTCTGTTTGTTAAAATATTTAAATTATACAAAATGCGCTTTACTTCATATAAATATGTTATGGTGTGTTGTTAATAGAGGTAATTTGGCAGTAGAAAAAAGATAGAAAAATTATTCGTATGAACCTGATTAAGTCAATATTGCTCTCTTCACTTGCTGTTGTGTCATTAAATTTGTTCGGACAAAAAGATTATTTAACCGAAACAAATGCTGCTTTTAGTGATGCAAGCGCAGAGGCCTCAAAATACAATCAGGATGCAAATATGGTTAGTCTGGAATCTCAGGGAAAAAGAATGGAGGTTCTGGCTCTTACCCCGGTAACAGAAAATGAACTTAATTTTGAACTTAATCCGGGAAGCAGTAATCTGGTTTTTAGTCTCGTTGCAAATTATTCTGTGTTCAGCGGAGTTGAATACGCGATTTATAACAGCGAAGGTTCAGAAATAAGCAGACAACAATTAAGTGATAAAAACACAGTAATTAACCTTAACGGTCTGAATTCAGGAACTTACATCCTTCACATTTATATAAGTGAAGACAGGTTCCAGGTATTTCGGATAAAAATAATTTAAAAGCACCTCCAATATTTGCTACTCAAGCAAATCCTCTAATAACATCTCAATTCTCATAAAGCAGTTCTGTCGCCCGGCAAAGCTGCTTTGTTCTTTTAGTGTACTTACCAGTAATTACCTGTTTGATGTACTTTGTTTTGCAAAGCTAAAGTACGGGTTTGTCAAATAAACAAACTAAGTTTTTGTTTTCCTGATATTTAATTTATTTTTGCCCGATAAATTTTTCAATATGCGTAAAATCTATTGTATCGGCGAAACTGTGTATGATATTATTTTTCAAAACGGAAAAGCAATCGAGTCACGTCCGGGCGGGCCGGTACTTAACACAGCGGTTTCTTTGGGAAGATTAGGTGAAAAAGTTTATGTTGTAGGCGACCAGGCAGATGACGCTATTGGAAACATTATTGCAGATTTTCTTGTAGATAATGAAGTATCAACAAAGTATCTTACTTTGTACAACGGGGCAAAATCCAGAATGCTTCTGGCTTTTCTAAACGAACACAACGAACCAAGCTACAGTTTTTACAAAATCAGGGTTAACGAAGAAATTAAGATTACTTTTCCCGAAGTAAAAAAAGATGATATAGTTTTATTCGGTTCGTTTACATCAATAAAAAAAGAAGTTCGTGAGGATTTGGTTGCATGCCTTACTGCAGCCCGCGAAGCCGGAGCTTTGATTATTTATGATCCTAATTTCCGCCCTGTTCATATTAAAATAAAAGACAAGGTAATGGATTATATTTATGAAAATATTTCTCTTTCTCATATAGTTAAAGGCTCTAACGAAGATTTTCAAAATATTTTCGATTCCTCTTCTGCCCATGCTGCAAGAGAAATTACCAAAAAATATGGTTGCGATAACCTGATTTATACAGCTAATAAATATGGCGTTAATCTGTTTACAGGAGATTTTCATAAAATATTTGATGTGCCCAGAATAGAGCCTGTGTCAACTGTTGGTGCCGGGGATAATTTTGCCGCGGGACTTATTTATGCTCTGATAAACGAAAACGTATATGCTTCCGATCTCGAAAAACTGGATCATGATGTGTGGCGTAAAATTATACGGGTAGCCATTGATTTTGCTATTAATGTTTGTCTCAGTTATGACAATTATATCGGGAACGATTTTGTAATTGATTACGTAAGGAACGGCAGGATTGGTGAGTGCTGAGGGTAACGAATACCCATATGCTTTGGATTAAGCAAAGATTATGAGGGATTGCACAAACAGAAGAATACAAATAGTAATTATTTAGCTGTAATCTGTAATCGGTGTCAATGCCTGTTACCAAATACCGTTAACATAAAAACCGCATTTCGGACATTTCCCGCCAAAACCTTTATTAGTGGTCAGATAACCCTGGCGTTTAATCAGCAATTCGCCACATACAGGGCAAACTGTATTACATTCACCGGACTTTACATTCCCGAGGTACACATGTTTTATACCTTTCGATCCTGCAATCTCTGCAGCTTTTTCAACAGTTTCTGCCGGAGTAGGTTCAACATCCTGCATTTTGTACGAAGGGAAAAATCTGCTGAAGTGCAGCGGAACATCTTCAAAACCGTTTGCAACCAGCCAGTCACACATTTCCGATATCATTACCATATCATCTGTCCAACCGGGAATAACAAGATTGGTAATCTCTAACCAGACATTGTTTTCTTTCAATAATTTAAGAGTTTCCAAAACCGGTTCAAGTCTTGCCGTTGTTATCTTACGATATAGTGAGTCATCAAAACATTTTAAATCAATATTTGCAGCATCGAGATACGGAATAAGTTCTTTAAGTGGTTCTGGATTTATATATCCGTTTGAAACTATAATGTTTTTAATGCCTTTTTCGTGTGCAAGTTTTGCTGTTTCCAGCATAAATTCGTAAAAAACTGTCGGCTCTGTGTAAGTGTATGATATTGATCTGCAATTATTTTTTAAAGCAGTCGCAACAATCTGTTCAGGAGTTGCAGCTATAAAATCAATGTCGTCAGGGCTTGTCTGAGAAATATTGGAATTCTGACAGTTTTTGCAATGCATATTGCATCCTGCTGTGCCGAAAGATAAGGTGGTACTGCCCGGTAAAAAGTGGTATAAAGGTTTTTTCTCTACCGGATCAATATGTATAGCAACAGGTTTTCCGTAAGTAAGAGATTTTAGTTCGCCGTTAATGTTCCTGCGGGCATTGCATAACCCGGTCTGGCCGGGAGCAAGTTCACACTGATGAGGGCAAAGGCTGCATTCAACTTTTTTGTCGTTCAGCTTTTGGTAGTATTTAGTTTTTTTTTTCGGGAAAAGTCCGAAATCCTTTTCCGTGAAAATAATTGCTTCATAAATATAAATGTCGGCATCCTGCCAGCCTGTGTATGAGAGTCCGGCCTTGTCGCGGGAGCAATGTCCCAGAAATTCTTCGAGTGTCCAGCCGGTTTCGGTTGCAACTTGTGGCAGAAATGTACCGCCACGGCCGTTTTTGCTTATGTAGATACCATGCTTTCCTAATACAATTTCATTTACCGAATCAATTTTTCGCATAGGAGTAAGAACCGAAATTTCAAAATCTATGGAATCAAGTTCATCTTTACTTACCGGCGAAAACCTGTAATCGTTCATTGAGGCAGCAGTTGCCATTTCTACAACTACCTGATACAAAGGAACATTCGGTTCAAAACGTCCGATGCAGCCACGTAATTCTGAATTTTTATGCAGTGTGACAAATGCCCCGCATTGCTGATTCAGATTGTCCGTAAAATTCATTTGTGACAGGTCCGGTTTTTTCCCTTCATTAACTTTTGTTTCTACTGTTAATCTTGCAAGTTGCAGTAATTGAATTTTTTCTTCATCACTAAGCCGGAAAGAAGTATCTTCTTTTTTAGTGAGAGATATTGCCCAGTAGCCTACAACTCTGTCGTGGTCTCCATACTGCGAATCGCCGGAGTTTTTGTAATCAATAAGATTATAATCGTAACCGGTTCCGGCAAGATACATAAGTGTTAATACCGATGACCAGCCACAGCAGTTGGTAGCAAGATTATCAATATCAGAGTTTTTGTATCCGGTTATAACATTTAGTAAAGAATCGGGATTCCCGCTGCATATTGCATCAGCAGTTTCTTTGTCAATTTTTACAGCATCGGAATATTCCGGGTAATGTGAAAAATCGCTTGAGATTACAAAAATATTGTCATCATTAAAGTAAGGTTTTAGGGCTTCTGCAATTTTTTTTGAGGTTGAAGCTCCGTCAGTGCCTATAACAACAGGCACAATCTGAAAATCGTTCTGTAAGTGAAACTGAAGAAACGGCAACTGGACTTCGATGCTGTGTTCTGTTTTATGAGCATCGTAATTAAACGAAAATACATCGTTATTATTAATTAACTCATTGCACAATTCAATATTAACTTTAACTTCCCCCAAAGGAGTTTCAAAATTGCCGGCATTGTAAATTGCTGCTCCTTTAAAGTAGCTGGTATGACTGGAAGCAATAATAAAAACATTTTTATATTTTTTCTCAGGATTAAACTGGGTTATCGCGCTTGCTGCAACTTCCCCGCTAAAAACATATCCTGCATGAGGTGAAATAACGGCTATTGCATCTTCTTTTCTCTCTTTTGCCGGAGCAAATAAATGAATTAAATCATTTGTAAGGCTTTCTTTATTGGCAGAATAAAATTTTCCTGCAACTGCTGCTTCTCTGTTCATAACTGCATCTTTTGTGGAAGTTTGTGAAAATAGTGTGGTAATGCCTGAAAAAGCACATGCAATAATTAAAAATAAAACCGATGGTCTGGAAAAACGGGATATGGTCATTTTTAACTGCTTTTCTACAAAGATACAAAAAAACAGATTTAATTAAGACATAACCTGATTTACAGATTTAAACAAATTATATAATTTACGGTGTAATGGACAAAATTCAGGCTGGCAATTAGTTTAACAATAGTAACATCAATGCCTTTAAGCATTTGAAAGCTATGGATAATTGTTTATGGCAGTTTTTACATATTTAACAATCCCGCCATTTTTTTTGCAATCATTTCAGTAGCAAACCTTGGATTAAATCTGTAAAGCCTGTCCATCATTTTTGAATCTTTTCCTACACAAACACGGAATTTGTTTTCCTCCATGGCTTCAATAATGATCTCTGCAGCTTTTGTTGCTGAAAGGGCTTTAAATTTTGATTCTTTTGCAGAACCTTCATCTTTTTTATCTGCTTCCAGTCCTGAATTTGTAGTGATATTGGTTGCGATTGCTCCCGGAAATACAACAGTAACTTTAACATTAGTATTGGAAAGTTCGGAATAAAGCCCTTCGGTAAGCAGTTTTACCGCGGCTTTGGATGCCCCGTAAATACTTTGTCCCGGAACAGGCAAGAATCCACCCATGCTTGAAATGTTAATTATGTGGGCTTCGGGTCTTTTAAGCAATCCCGGTAAAAATGATTTTGTCATGTAAATGACTCCGTAGAGGTTTATGTCTATTACCCTTTTTATCGCGTCAAAATCCAGGTCGTTTATTTTTACAAATGGCTGTATTATACCTGCATTGTTAATAATCCCGTCCACACTGCCATGAATGTCAGTTATTTTTTGTGGTAATGTCTCTATTGCAGATTTATCTGTAATGTTCATAACATGAAGCGATAACCGGTCTGCTTTTTCTTTTGCAAGCATTTTTGTTTCATTAAGTCCTGCTTCGTTAATATCAATGGTTGCAACCCTGGCTCCTTTTTCCAGTAACAGAAGAACCAGTTCTCTTCCTATTCCGCTTCCTCCGCCTGTTACAACAATAGTTTTATTATTTGCTTTCATCGCGTGAAATTTTTAATTTATGTAAATAAAACCGATGTTTCAGGCCTTTGTTTAGAATTGCTATAAATTACTGAAAGTAAGCATCTTCATTGTTTGTAATAACATGAATTTCTGCAATGCATAAATTTTACAGTCTCAGGGTTGAAGTTTTTCTGCAAAATTCTTCCGGCTTAGTTCTTGTTTAAGTATGCTGACGAATAACTTTGCCGGAATTTTTCTTTTTTCAGAATATTTATTAACTTGCCCGGAAATTGTTTGAATATGTTGAAATTATACATTGTTGTATTGATGTTGATAAGTGCAGATTTAATTTGTTCTGCAGGTGTAATTGTATCCGGAGGTACTGAAAACGACATAGCCGGAAGAATGTGCAGAACTCCGGGCGGGAGATTAATCGCTATAATTGAAAGAAACTCTGATTGGGGATCAGGCAATTTTTTTTCAACATTTTCGGATGACGAAGGTGCAACATGGAGCACATTGGACACTGTCGTTTTTCAATCGGGAAATCAGTCAACACATTCTGTAGTATGTGCAAATAATATGATTTATCTTTTTTATGCATCTGACGAAAGCGGATATTATAAGATTTATTGTGTAGAGTCTGCTGACGGACTAAGCTGGGGTAATAAAAATATTGTCAACCTGGGCTGGTCAACATCTCAAAATGTATATGACCCGATAGTAATTGCAGAAGATGACGGGTCTTTAACTATGAGCTACATTTCGATGAGTAATGGTGCTTATGTGGCACATTGTCCTGCCAACGGGACATGGGATACGGATAAAAATCAGATTATGGCAGGAGGGTATCGCGTAAGAATATGCAAACACTCTGACGGAACATATATGGCTGCATACCATCGTAATATTTCAGGAAATTATGATATTCATGTACGAACCAGTACTGATCTGGTAAACTGGACCAGTGAACTTGATATTACTTCAAACGGTAATTCGCATGATGCTTACTGTAATGTGTCTCCTGATGGTATTTATTACTTATATTATGCAAAAAACACATCCGGGATTTACAATATTTGCAGAAAATTCTCCACAGATTGTATTAACTGGAGTAACGAAGAATCTGTCACCTCAGATCACAGCTCTAATACCCAGCCTTCATTATTTTTCGATAATAACCTGCTTCATTTAATGTGGACTCATGCAATAGATTATGACACAGATAACGATGTGTATTATGAGAATTATGATTATATAACAGGAACCCGAACTTTAAGTTATTTCCGGGATTTTAGCCTGAATGCATTTCAGGACAACAATAATTTAGTTGTCGATTTGCAGGGTACAGGTAACGACAGATATAAAATTTCGGTAATATCAATTGGCGGACGTGTTTTGTACAACAGATTTATTAATGAGAATGAATCCGGCATAGTATTAAGGAATCTTTCAGCAGGAATGTATATTATCAGGGCAGAATCTGCTTATTCAGTCAAAATGGTAAAGGTTGTTGTTAACTAAAAGTTGTTTCCATTTCTTTTGTTATTTCTGATGGCGGATATGTATTGAAGCACTATAGCTTTTGGGAAAATGTTTTCCGGCTTATTTAAGAAGTAGTTCCTGAAAAACCCGAATAAATTCTTCTGTCAGGATTGTTGTGTGTAATAGTTTACCAGATAGAGCTCAGTTTATTTTATGAATTCCGATATTAAAAATGAGTTGTATAATTCTCCTTTTATTCCATGCTCATTAAGGAACAGGCAATATAAATATATATCGTCATTTTTCTTAACTTCTGTTTTAAATGGTTTATCAAGAACTGATTGCATAGAAATCCAATATGTGTCATTCCCGATTATGAATTGATACTCATATTTTATTTCATCAATTAACGGTAAGTAATCACGATTTCCATATTCTTTGTAAACTCTTTTTATTGAAGCTTTAATGCTATCCGGGATTTCTCGTTTTTTCCCGGTGAATTGAGCCGAAAATCTGTAAAAATCCATTCGCATATAATACTTCCCCTCAATAAGCCCCTGATCAACAGAATCTGCATATGTCTTTTCGAAATTTAAAAGATCGGCAACATCTGTTTCTCTGTAATTTTTATTCCAGGAATCCCAACTATCTTGTGAATATGCACTAAAAGAAATTATACTCAGGATTAAAATATTGACAACATATTTCATATGGTAATTATTAAATTATATCCAACTGTCAAATAAATATTAAAACCACATACAGATCACTGCTGTTTGTTACATTATGTTTTTCGTATTTTTACAATATTTTTCAAAGATATAATTATGTTTTAATATCACAAAAGGATGATTCAGAAATATTATAATCTAATTTGTTTTACTAAAATCTATCAGTTTTTTGTGAATGTTTTCCGGCTTATTACTTGTTTAAAAACAAGTCTTTTTACATTTTTACGTACGTAATTGTGTGGAATTTCATACTTTTACGTACGTAAAAATGTGGATTTACACACTTTTCTGTACGAATAATTGTTTTTGATTTCTGCTGACGGGTGTTATTTCAGTTAATTTTACTAAAATCTATCAGTATTTCTGCAAAATTTTTCCAGCTTAGTTCTTGTTTAAATATACCAGATACATTAAAAGCACTTACGTCCTGTGAGATGTCCGTGTGAAGCGCTCTGTTATCTACTCGATATTTTGTTTTTTTACCCATTCATAAACAGGGTCTATACCTCTTTTAAAATCCTGAAAGCTTGTTTCAATTTTAATGTCAGGAACAATTGTGTTTGTTTCTTCTTCTGTGTTTTTAAAATATTTAGTTGAGTAAATGACGTTTAAATTTGAGTATGGTAAATTAAAACTTCTTATCTCTCCATAATGATTTGGTTTTCCACCTGTTTCTTCCCCAACTGTAATTGCATTAGTCTCATTCTTAAAGTCAAGAGTGTTTAAAATTGCTGAAGAAAATGTGGATCTCCCGATTACAACGAAAATTCTCCCTTTTTTGTCAATTTTTTTTCCGGACAATTTATTAATAAAACGGGTTCC
Source organism: Bacteroidales bacterium (assembly GCA_003249955.1). Classification (GTDB taxonomy): domain Bacteria; phylum Bacteroidota; class Bacteroidia; order Bacteroidales; family ML635J-15; genus Bact-19. The sequence goes on from QKHS01000038.1 coordinate 13,020, forward strand.
GTAAATTGAATTGCCACCTCCGTTAAACCTCATGTCAAATATCAGTTTTTCAACATTTTCATGCTTAAGATCACTGAATATTTGTTTTTGAAAATCTTCAAACAACAGCGTGTCGGTATTACCATTGTCCTGAATATACGAGACAGGTATGCAACTATTGTATGTTATATATAATATTTTATCTTCTTCAAAATATTTTTTTGTGAATGCAGTTCTTCTTTCCTTCCAGCAATAAGGCAAACTGTCTTTTTGTATTGAAATAAATTGTTTGCCGATAGCAGACGGAATAATTTTTTGATTTATTAAATTGCCATTTTCATCTTCAACTTCAAAATAATATGTACTGTCTGAACTGAATTTAAAATAATCCAGCAATTGAGCGGATGTTATTATCTGTGGAAAAAATTCTTTTTTTAATGCCTCGTTTTCACAGGTAATCAATGTATTTAAGCTATCAATAACTTCTTCTACCGGATGTCCATTAATATTGATTACTTTTTTCCCGATCAGATCAGGATATTCCTCGCTTGTCTTTAATATATATACTCCATCCGTAAATAAATACATCCCTATTGGTAAGTTTAATTCCGGATTTAGCATCGGGTACCAGTCAAGTCTGGTATGACTATCTCCTGATTTAGCAATCAATTGTTGTAATTTTATAGCTATTTCAAAATCAGAAAGGCTGTCACATTTGCTTTTAATGTCTTCCAAGCCTTTGTCAAATTCAAGTTCGCTCATTAAAAAGAATAAATTTTTGTGTCTTTTGGGGAGCTCATATTTTAATGTATCTATATCGTTTTTCCAATTAGTTTGTGAAAAACACAATTGAATTATGCCAATAAATAATGCTAATATTGATATTTTTTTCATCTGTTGTATGCGTTTATTTTACAATAATTTTTAAAATATAAATTATGTTTTGATATTATTAACAGGATAATTCAGAAATATTATATTCTAAATTGTTTTACTAAAATCTATCAGTTTTTCTGCAAAATTTTTCCAGCTTAGTTCTTTTTTCAGATTGCGGATATTCTGTTTGAAATTAAATGTTTCCTGCTTGTTGAAGAATTCTGTTATCCCCTCTGCAATAAGTCCGGCATCAGGTGATTTTACAATTATCCCTGTTTTTTCGTGGTGAATAATTTCTGCAAGTCCGCCTACATCTGTTGCAATCATCGGTACTTCAAAGTGATATGAAATTCCGGTTATTCCGCTTTGTGTGGCACCTTTGTATGGTAGAATGCAAACATCCGATGCCGAAAAATATGTACTTACTTCATTGTCTGAAATGTACTTAACGTGTTTGTGTATGTTTTCTTTATTCGGATTGTCAGCAATCATACTGTCATATTTGTCGAAATTTCCGTAAACTTCGCCTGCAATAACCAACTGGTACGATTTGTCAAGTTTCCCGAAGGCATCAATAAGCAAATCAAGTCCTTTGTAGTCGCGGATAAAACCGAAAAAGAGCAAGGTTTTTTTTGTTTCGTCCAGTCCCAGGCTTTTTTTTGCACTTTCTTTGTCTGCAATTTCACCAAAATGGTCATAAAGCGGGTGGGGCAGAAGGCTCACTTTTGCTTCGGGCAAGTAATAAAGCAAATCGTTTTTTACTTTGTCGGACATTGCAACAAAGCCGGTGTTACGCTTAAGAAAATATCTAGTGAATGGGGCATCAAAGAATTTTTTCTCGTGTGGAATGACATTGTCGAGTATGGTAATAACTTTTGTGTTTTTACTCATTCTTCCTGCCACATAACCCAGTGATGGGCCGAAATACGACATCCAGTATTTCATTATCAGAAGATCCGGCTCTGTTTTTTTTATTTTTGTGGCAGCACCCGGCCATGTTAACGGATTTGCGGTATTAAGAATTCTTTTAGCATCAATTTTATCAACAATATCACCGTCTTTTACAAATTGTGTTTCGCCCGGGAACAAAAAATTTGGGTATTGGGTTGTAAAAGTATAGGCATCGGCAGTATGTCCTGCTTTTTGAAATTCGCGCAGAACCGAAGCATTGAATTGTGCAATTCCACCACGAAATGGATAAAATGTTGATAAATATGCTATGCGCATTATTGATTGTTTAGTTTTATTAATTCGTCGCGTACGGTCTCTGGTTTTAAATCGTGCATACACGATTTGCCTCTTTTGCATGAATTACCGTAAAAGCATTCACAACCTGTTTCTGGTTCAACAATTACGCCCCTGTTGTAAAGATAAAATTCATGTTTGTTGAAAATATTATTCATCAGAACCATTTTCTTTTGCAGAGCAGTTGCAATATGCATCATCATCGAAACCTGTGTCACTACTATTCCGCAGGATGAAGTAACTGCAAAAAATTCTTCTAACGAAAACGTTCCCGGGTACCAGGCTCCGGTTTCTTTTGCAAGCATTGTGTTTTTTTCGTTTTCCTGAGGTCCGCCAAGCACAACAGGATAAAATCCGTCTTTTTGCAGAAGTTTTATAAACTCTATCCATTGTTCATCCGGCCATAGCCGTGTGAGCCAGCGATTTCCGCAACCGGTATTCAAACCTACAATAGTTTTACCCTGTCCCTGTGTTTTCATTATCCCGTTCCATTTTGCCGCCAGCTCTTTGTTGTAGTTAAGCAAATATGGTTCATCGTTAAATTCCAGATGGCAGATTTCAAAAATTTCGTCAAGGTAGTGTTTGGTATTTACCTGAGAATGATGGTCAAAATACCCGGTTATAAGTTTGTGGTTTGCAGCAGGAGTCGCAGCATCTATGTGATTGTTGTTCCAGATAAAGCCGTATTTTTCTGTAGATTTTACTTCTGCCAGTAACATACATGCTTCTTCTTCTTTATCCAGATTTATCGCGATATCAAATTTTTTGTTTCGTAAAATGTAAAGAGAGGTTTCGTCCCATTTAAATATTTTATCAATTTTATCTTTTGGAAGAACTTCCGGTGATAATGTAAGCCATGTTATATGGCAATCGGGGTAAAGCTCTTTGTATTTTACAACCAGCGGAGTAGTTCTGATTACATCGCCCATTGCACCGAGCTTTATTATTAAAATCCGCTTACCAATTTTGTCATAAAAGCTACAGTTTTCGCAGTCAACGCCTTGCGACTTATTGGGTTTGCAGGGAATTCCGCCTTTAAAGTGCCGGCAGTCGTATTTAACCGAGTTAATGTCCATAAATCTGTTTTATTGAGCAAAAGTAAGAAAAAAAAGTAAATTGCAAATTTGAAATGTTAAACCTGATAGAGGTGATCTGTGATCTGTTCCGCCGCGACGGATGTAATCTGTGATCGGTAATCTGTAATCTGTGATATGTGATCGGTAACCAGTGAGTTTACTGCAATCGTTTATTAGAATACTGCTTTATATTAAAAAGAAAAACAGCACAATTTCAATCTTACTTCAATCAACCTACCGATTACTGATTACTGTTAACTGATTACATATTTGTGCAGGCCGGTGATCTGTAATCTGTAGTCGGTATTCAGGCATTGACATCCAATCTACCGATTACTGTTAACTGATTACATCTTTTTGCAGGACGGTGATCTGTGATCTGTAGTCGATATTCAGGCATTGACACACAACCTACCGATTACTGATTACTGTTAACTGATTACATCTTTTTGCAGGAAGGTGTATCTGTGATCGGTAATTTGCACTCCGGACTTCGGATTTTACCATGTCTTAAATTTTTCAATCTCAATTTTTTTCTACATCTTTGCAGACCATAAAAATTAACAAAATGACAGAAAAAATTTTAATCCTTGATTTCGGCTCACAGTACACACAACTTATTGCAAGAAGAGTTAGAGAATTAAATGTTTATTGCGAAATTTTTCCGTATAACAAGATTCCTGATCTTGATGAAAGTGTAAAAGGAGTAATTTTAAGTGGAAGCCCATACTCTGTTCGTGACGAAAAAGCTTTAAAACCAGATCTTAGTGGAATAAAAACCAGATTCCCTTTGCTTGGCGTTTGTTACGGAGCACAATACCTGTCTCATTTTTATGGCGGAGAAGTAGCTCTTTCCGGTACACGGGAATATGGCCGTGCCAACCTTAGTTTTGTAAATACGGATAATGAGTTGTTTTCAGGTATCAGCAGCAACTCACAGGTTTGGATGTCTCACGGGGATACAATTGTAAGAGTCCCTGAAAACTATAATATTATTGCTTCTACTCATGATGTGAAAGTTGCAGCTTATCAGGTTGCAGGTGAACAGACATGGGGAATTCAGTTCCATCCGGAAGTTTATCATTCTACTGAGGGAAAGACTTTGCTTAAGAACTTCATTGTTAACATTTGCGGGTGTAAACAGGACTGGACACCGGATTCATTTATAGAAACAACAATTGCTGAATTGCAGGCAAAAATCGGTAACGATAAAGTTGTACTGGGACTTTCAGGTGGCGTGGACAGTTCTGTTGCTGCTGTGTTATTGCATAAAGCAATCGGCAGACAGTTGACATGTATATTTGTCGATAACGGATTGTTACGCAAGAATGAGTTTGAGTCTGTGCTGGAATCGTATAAAGGCATGGGCTTAAATGTTATCGGCGTGGATGCAAAAAATGAATTCTATTCCCAACTGGCCGGAGTAACCGATCCTGAAACAAAGAGAAAAATCATAGGCCGTGTTTTTATTGAAACATTTGACGTTGAATCACATAAAATAGAAGATGTTGTATGGCTGGCACAGGGAACAATTTATCCCGATGTTATCGAATCTGTTTCGGTAAAAGGCCCGTCAGCAACAATTAAATCTCATCATAATGTAGGGGGATTACCTGATTTTATGAAGCTGAAAATAGTTGAACCGCTAAATCTTTTGTTTAAAGATGAAGTAAGACGTGTTGGAAAAGCTTTGGAAATTTCTGACAGCATTCTTGGCCGTCACCCGTTTCCGGGACCAGGTTTGGGTATCAGAATTTTAAGTGATATTACACCTGAGAAAGTCAGGATATTGCAGGATGTTGACGATATCTTTATTCAGGGATTAAAAGACTGGGGATTATATAACGACGTGTGGCAGGCAGGAGCAATGTTGTTGCCGGTTCAGTCTGTCGGTGTTATGGGAGATGAAAGAACTTATGAAAATGTGGTTGCTTTGCGTGCGGTTCAGTCAACCGACGGTATGACTGCTGACTGGGTTCATCTTCCTTATGAGTTTCTGGCCAAAATGTCGAACAATATTATTAACAGAGTGAAAGGTGTAAACAGAGTAGTTTATGACATAAGCTCAAAACCACCTGCCACTATTGAGTGGGAATAAATGCCGGAACACAAATAACAATGTTGCCTTCAGCTACGCTCTCATTTCCCAGACTATCCGTTGACTGAACGTAGCCGAAGGCAACAATACCTGTAATTTGAAAATTTTTTATAAACAATTCTTATCTGAATGTTTTACACAAGGCTTGAGCCAAACGAGAGACAGACTTTTAAATATCATTTTATATTTACTACGCTGGAAGGGTTGGTGTTCGGCACATCATTGATGAACGAATATGTGTTTTTGCGCAGTCTTAAAGGAACAGAATTTCTTGTAGGCTTGCTTTTCCTGCTTAGTATGGTGGTTTACATCACTTTGATTGTTTTTAATGAAGTTACACGCAGGATTGCTGATAAAAAGAAATTAATCAGAATTACAGCATTGATAACAAGACTGCCATTGTTACTTTTTTTATTGTTTCCATCTTACGTTAATCATGAAAATGCTCCGTTATTACATTTTGCTTTTCTGGCTATTTTGTTCTTCTATTATCTCGGCACAGCTATTACTTTACCAACCATAAATTTATTACTAAAGCATAATTACCGGAATAATAATTTTGGCAGATTATATGGGTATGCAACTACTGCAAACAAAATTGCAACCTTGTCGGCAACAATGTTTTTCGGTTTTTTGCTTGATGTCGATTTTTTTGTGTTCAGATGGTTTTATCCTGCAATAGGAATACTGGGGACAATAGGTTTTTACTCTTTGTCGGGAGTTCCGTTTGTATCGGAGGTAGTTGAAATTAAAGAAAAACTATGGCTGTCGATAAAGAAATCGTTTGGACGAATGCTTGGAATTTTGAAAAATGACCGTCCTTTTCTGCACTTCCAGATGGCTTATTTTGCATATGGGATTGCCTTTATGATTACAGCAACAGTCATTACATTTTTTCTGGAGTCACATTTATCATTAAGCTATTCGGTTATATCTGGCTATAAAACAATGGCCGGAGTCGTCACCGTGCTTATGTTGCCTCTGGCGGGAATATGGATGGATAAACTGGATCAGAGACGATTTGGCAGTTTTATGTTTTTCTTTATGCTGTTATATGTTGCAGGAATAATGATGACTGATTTTTTTCCGCAAAGTTTCTTAATCGGGAATAATGAAGTGTATGTTATGCTGATATTTGCGTTTGTGTCTTTCGGATTATTTAATGCTTTCGGCACATTGTCATGGAATGTAAGTTCGGCATATTTCAGTGATGATCTTAAAACCGTCGGGGATTATCAGGCTGTGCATATCACGTTAACCGGGGTAAGGTCGCTTTTTGCACCTCTCGGAGTTGTTGTTTACAAAGCTATGGGTTTTACAATGACTTTTGCAATCTCAATTCTTTTTGTTATTTTAGCACTTATTATTTTAAGGTTTTCACAAAAACGTAAATATTGACATGGCAAAAAAAGAATTCTCATATACCGAAGCGCTCAAAGAACTTGAAGAAATTTTATCCGAAATTGAAAATGATGAGCCCGATCTGGATATGCTTAGTGCAAAAGTTAAACGAGCAACTTTTTTAATAAAAGAGTGCAAAACAAGATTGCGTAAAACTTCCGAAGAAATCGACAGTATTCTCGGTGACTGGGAAAAAAATGATTAAAGGGGGATTAATCTGTAATTGCTGCTTATATTAATTTTTTGCAACCGCCTTGTTTTAAGCAGTTCCGTCTTTTTGCAGAAAAATAGAGCATCTTTCCTATATACCGGCATTTTAAAATCAGAAAATATCCGGCTCCCTGTTTTGGACATATTTAAGCCTATACAAACCATAAACTTTATTTTGTTAATAACTGGGAAATAAAAAATCACTTTTCATTTTATCTGAAAATTAATAATTTTAACTTTGTAGATTAATTCTAATGTTTAATAAGAAAATTTATTATGGGTCTTAATAATATTATTGCAAAAATATTCGGTTCAAAAGCCGAGAGAGACTTAAAGGCTATTCAGCCTTTTCTGGAGCAGGTGCTGGCTATAGGAACAGAAGTTGCAGCTTTAAGTAATGATGACTTGCGTGAAAGAGCACAAAGGCTGAGGCGAGGAATTCAGGATTTTATAAAACCTGATTATGATAAGATTGCTGAACTGAAACTTAAAGCCGAATCGCTTGACATTTGGGAACGTGAAGATGTTTTTAACGAAATAGACAAAATAGAATCCGCGGTAGATGTTAAACTTGAAGAACATCTTAATGGCATTTTACCCGAAGCATTTGCTATTGTAAAAGAAACTGCAAAAAGGTTTAAAGACAATAAAGAAATTGAAGTAACAGCTTCTGATTTTGACAGAGAGCTTGCCACCGGCAATGATTTTGTTGACATTAAAGGCAATAAAGCTATCTGGTATAACTCGTGGACTGCCGGTGGAAATACTGTAACATGGGACATGGTTCACTACGATGTCCAGATAATCGGGGGTGCAATGTTACATCAGGGTAAAATTGCAGAAATGGCTACCGGTGAGGGTAAAACCCTTGTGGCAACTTTTCCGGTATTTCTTAATGCTCTTACCGGCAGGGGAGTTCATCTGGTAACTGTAAATGATTACCTTGCAAAACGTGATGCTGAATGGATGGGGCCGTTGTATATGTTCCACGGTTTATCTGTAGATTGTATTGATAAACATGAGCCTAATTCCGATGCCAGACGTAAAGCCTATATGGCAGACATAACTTTCGGAACAAACAATGAATTTGGTTTTGACTATCTGAGAGACAATATGGCTCTTAATCCGTCTGATCTTGTTCAGAGGAAACATAATTATGCAATTGTCGATGAGGTTGACTCGGTGTTGATTGATGATGCCAGAACTCCTTTGATTATTTCAGGTCCTACACCTAAAGGAGAAGATCAGCTTTTTGATGAACTTAAACCTCAGGTTCAGAAATTGGTGAATGCTCAAAAAAATCTTTTTAATGAGATTTTTTCTGATGCCAAAAAATTAATTGCTGCAGGAAATGAAAAAGATGGCGGATTTAAATTGTTGCAGGCTTTTAAAGCTTTGCCAAAAAACAAACCGCTTATTAAATTCCTTAGTGAGCAGGGAATGAAAGCTTTGCTTCAGAAAACCGAAAATACTTATATGGCCGACAATAACAAAAATATGCATCTGGCAACAGATGAATTGTTCTTTGTTATTGATGAAAAAATGAACTCTATTGATCCTACAGATAAAGGCTTTGACCTGTTGACAAGTTCTACTTCGGACCCTAACTTTTTTGTACTGCCCGATATTTCTACTTCAATTGCCGAAGTTGAAAAATCAGGGCTTTCTGATACAGAAAGACTAAAAAGAAAAGACGAAATTATCAGGGATTATTCTGTTAAATCCGAACGTATTCATACAATCAATCAATTGTTGAAAGCTTATACCTTGTTTGAACTGGATGTGGAGTATGTGGTTATTGACAATAAAGTTAAGATTGTTGATGAGCAAACCGGCCGTATTATGGAAGGCCGCCGTTATTCAGACGGGTTGCATCAGGCGATAGAAGCAAAGGAAAATGTAAAGATTGAAGCAGCAACACAGACATATGCAACAATTACCCTTCAGAATTATTTCAGAATGTACCACAAATTGTCCGGTATGACCGGTACTGCCGAAACAGAAGCAGGTGAGTTCTGGGATATTTATAAACTTGACGTTGCTGTTATCCCTACAAACAGACCGATAGTAAGAAACGATTTTGAAGACCTGGTTTATAAAACCACACGTGAAAAATATGCAGCAGTTATAAACGAAATAGAGCGCCTTACAAAAGAAGGGCGACCTGTTCTTGTAGGTACAACTTCTGTAGAAATTTCCGAATTGTTGAGTAAGATTCTTACCCGTAAGGGAATAAAACACAATGTGTTAAATGCAAAACTTCATAAACGTGAAGCAGATATCGTAGCCGAAGCCGGTTATTCGTCAAATGTTACGATTGCTACCAATATGGCAGGTCGTGGAACCGATATCAAGCTTAGCGAAAAAGTTAAAACTGCCGGTGGTCTGGCAATTATTGGTACAGAACGCCATGAGTCAAGGCGTGTTGACCGCCAGTTGCGCGGACGTTCAGGACGTCAGGGAGACCCGGGCTCATCACAGTTCTTTGTTTCTCTCGAAGATGATTTAATGCGTTTGTTCGGTTCGGACAGAATTGCCAAACTCATGGACAGAATGGGGCTTAAAGAAGGTGAGGTTATTCAACATTCAATGATTTCAAAGTCTATAGAAAGAGCTCAGAGAAAAGTTGAAGAAAATAACTTCGGAATCCGTAAGAGACTGCTTGAGTATGATGATGTTATGAATGCTCAGCGTACTGTTATTTACAGAAAAAGACGCAATGCTCTTGACGGCGAAAGACTTGGTGCCGATATAGCCAACATGATGTACGATGTTTGTGTAAGCGTGTCAGAAGAGTTCTTTGATTTGGGCGATGTTGAAGGAATAAAAATGGAATTGTTAAGGATTCTTTCTATCGAAATTGAACTTGGCGAAGACGATTTGCGCAATATGTCTCAGAGTGATTTTACCGAATTGCTTTATGAAAATGTCCGTGAAACACACAAACGCAAGACTGAAGCAATTGCTAATCAGGCTTATCCTGTTATTAAGACCGTTTATGAAAATCAGGCCAGTCAGTACGAAAATATTTTAGTTCCGGTATCAGATGGCAATAAGGTTTATAATGTTATCGTAAATCTTGAAAAAACATATCAGTCCAAGGGCGCCGAGATAGTATCCGCTTATAATAAAACCGTTGTTCTTAAAACTATTGATGATTTGTGGAAAGAACATTTAAGGGAGATGGATGACCTGAGACAGTCGGTACAATCAGCTTCTTATGAACAGAAAGATCCGCTTTTGATTTATAAACTTGAGTCATTCGATTTGTTTAAAACAATGCTTGATAAAGTTAACAAATCTGTAGTATCAATATTGATGAAGGGGTATATACCTGTTCAGGGAGCCGAAGATGTAAGAGAGGCAAGAGTTAAGTCAAAACTTGACCTCAGTAAAATGAAAACAGGAAGAGAAGATCCCGGATATAATGATCCAAGCAAAGGAAAAACCAAGGCTGATCCTGTAAGAGTGGAAAAGAAAGTCGGCAGAAATGACCCTTGTCCATGTGGTAGTGGCAAAAAATATAAACATTGTCACGGGATAAATGCCGAAGGTTAATATTTGTTGAATTATCGATGAAATAAATATTGTAAATTTGTAATTATTAATAAAAACAATAAACTATGAAAAAACTGTTTTATTTAATTATTTTTTGTGCAGCTTCAGGCTTAATGTATGCACAGGATGTTGATACATCGCAGATAATAATTCCGATAAAAATCGGATTTGAAGGAGAAGCTGCGGTTGCTGATACAAGTTCAACATTAATTGTTGCAGAGGATCAGGAAGCTAATATCTCATATAATGATGGCGTTCAGTTTTATCAGCAGGCTCAATATCAGGCTGCAATACAGAGTTTTTCTCATGCTCTGGAGTTAAATCCTTCTATGACAAAAGCATATTACGGACGGGGAACAAGTTATATTCAACAGCAATCATATCAGGAAGCAATTTCTGATCTTGCAAAGTATATAGTTGCCTTTCCTAAAGATGGTAATGCTGTTTATCTTAAAGGATATGCGGAGTACTATCTGGATAAAAATGATGATGCAAGAAACAGTTTTAATGCTGCTATAGCCTTAGGCTTTAAGGATGTTAACATGTTTTACTTTATGGGTGTTATGAAGTTTAAGGAAGGAAAATATCTGGAAGCAATTGACGATTTTAATGAAGCGGTTAAAGTTGATCCTAAGTATTTCTTTTCGTACAATGACAGAGCTTCTGCTTACAGAATGCTGGAATCTTATGATAATGCCATTGCTGATTATAATAAGGCAATAGAATTAAAACCTGATATGGCAATGCTGTATAATAATCTGGGAAGTGTTAAAAGATTAAAAAAAGATTATGACGGAGCTATTGCAGAATATGATAATGCAATAAAAAAAGACGCAAGCTATTATTATGCGATAAATAATAAAGGTATTTGTCTTTACGAGACCGGAAAGTACGAAGAAGCTATAGAGGCTTTCAGACAGGTACTTAAAATTAAAAAGGATTACGCTTATGCATACAATAATATAGGTTTATGTTATTATAAACTTAAAGAATACGAATCGGCTGTTGAAGCTTTTTCCACAGCAATTTCCATGGATCCCGAATATGGATATGCCTATATTCACAGGGGTAGTGCAAAAGAAATGATGAGAAATATGGAAGGAGCCTGTGACGACTGGAAAAAAGCAAAAGAGCTTGGTATGGCGGTTGCCGAAGAATACTGTTCAGTGTGTACGGAGTATAAAAAGTAATCACTTAAAAAATTGAAAGTTATGAAAATCAAAATATTTTTCGCATTATTTTGTCTGGCAGTATTATTCGGATTAACAACTGAATTGTATGCGCAGGTGCCTGTAGAGATAAACAAAAAAGAATTTAAACAATCCAAGAACGGATACAAAGATGCAATGACATCAGTTAAGTATGCCGATACTTATTATGCAATGGGTCAGCCGGGTGCTTACAGAATGGCATTGGTTGAATATCTTAAAGCATATGAATACAATCAGCACAATGCTGAGTTAAACTATAAAATCGGGGCATGTTATCTGTATTCTACAGAAAAACCAAAAGCAATTGATTTTTTGCAAAAAGCTTATAAAGCAAAACCCGGAGTAGCATCGGATATTTATTTCCTGTTGGGGTGGTCGCTACAACTCAATTATGAATTTGACGAAGCCATTAAGTACTATCGTAATTTTCAGAATGAGCAGGGCGTTGCAGATACTAAAAAAAGCAAAGGTAAAGGTGAAGTGATTACTCATGATGTTGACAAAAGAATACGGGAGTGCGAAACAGGAAAAAAATTGCTGGAAAATCCTATAAGAGTATTTATAGATAATCTCGGGCCTACAGTAAATTCAAAATACCCGGACTATGGACCGGTAATTACAACAGACCAGTCTGTACTTGTTTTTACCTCAAGACGTGAGGGAAGTACGGGTGAAGAATTAGACCCAAACGACCTGTTGTATTACGAAGATTTATATGTTTCATATAATGAAGAAAAAACAGGGTGGTCTCAGGCTATAAATATGAGAAGTCTTAATACGGAAGGGCATGATGCTTCGGTAGGATTGTCTCCCGACGGACAAATATTATATACATACAAAGGCGATCCCGACGGTACTTTATTTGAAAGCTTCCTGAAAGGCGATAACTGGTCAAAACCTAAGGAACTGAACAATAATATAAATACCAAGCAGCAGGAAACTTCAGCATCTATTTCATACGATGGAAATAAACTTTATTTCGTAAGTGACAGACCCAAAGATGATGATGGTAATCCTAATCTCGGAGGCAAAGATATTTTTGTTTGCGAGAAACAGAAGAACGGTAACTGGGGACCTGCAAAAAATTTAGGAGCTCCGATCAATACAAAGTATGACGAAGAAGGTGTTTTTATGCATCCTGACGGCGTAACTATGTATTTCTGTTCAAAACGTGATGGCGGAATGGGCGGTTATGATATCTTCTATAGCGAATCGGACGGTGCCGGTAACTGGTCAGAACCTGTAAATATAGGATATCCGGTAAATACCCCTGATGACGATGTCTTTTTTGTAGTTGCAGGTAATGCAAGATACGCTTTCTATTCAAGTGCACGTGAAGGTGGTTACGGATTACAGGATATTTACAGAATTACTTTCCTCGGGCCGGAGAAAATGATGGTTATGGGAACGGAAGATATTCTTATTGCCAGTTCAAATGCTACAATTCAGCAAAAAGTAGAACAGGAAGTCGTAGAAGTTAAAAAAGTTCGTCTTACTATCATGAAAGGAACTATAACCGATGCTCTTAGCGGAATTCCGGTTGAAGCAACTATAGAAATTGTTGACAATGAAAAGAATGAATTGATTACAACCCTTACATCAAATTCAAAAACAGGTAAATATCTTGTCAGTCTGCCTTCAGGTAAAAACTATGGAATTGCTGTAAAAGCAGACGGATATTTGTTCTATTCGGAGAATATTGATATCCCGGAAGCAACAGCATATCAGGAAGTAACAAAAGATATTGTTTTAAGCAAAGTCGGTATTGGCTCAAAAATTGTTCTTAAAAATATTTTCTTCGATTACGGAAAAGAAACTTTGAGAGAAACCTCGTATCCTGAGTTGGATCGTTTGGTTGCACTTTTAAATTCATATCCTAATATGACAATAGAAATAGGCGGACATACAGATAATTACGGCAGCCTTAAGTTAAATACCGATTTGTCAGAAGCACGTGCAAAATCTGTTGTTGATTATCTTGTGGAAAAAGGTATAAGCAAAACAAGAATGACATACAAAGGATATGCTTATTTGCAGCCTATTGCAACTAATGACACTGACGAAGGCCGTCAGCAAAACAGACGTGTTGAATTTAAAGTAATCAGTATCAAATAATTATATTGTTATGAGAAAATTATCAGCATTTTTTATCGCTTTTTTTGTTGTTTGTTCACTTATTGCACAGGTAGATGTGAAATTCACAGGGTCGAACTTTCCCGGAAAATCAGAACAGCTTTCAATAGCAAAAAAACAGATAAAAAACGCTGATATATTTGTTTTCACAGAAAACAAAATTGAGCAGGGACTGGAACTTTATCTTAAAGCATTTGAATTTAATCCTGATAACTCAGAACTGAATTTTAAAATAGGATATTGCTATTTCAATTCGATACACAAGGACAAATCTCTTGAATATTTTGAAAAAGCATATCTGCTTAACCCTAAAGCCGATAAAAAAATTACCTATTATTTAGGCCGTGGATATCATTTAAACTATATGTTTGACAAGGCTATTGATTTCTACAATCAATATTTAAATCTGATTAATAACAAAGATGAAATTGCAGAAATAAGCAAGCTTATTACAGAATGCCGCAACGGTAAGGATCTGCTTAAAGATACAGTTAATGTGGAAATTGTTAATCTGGGAGAAAATATAAATTCTGAATATCGTGATTATGGCCCTATGGTTACCTCTGATGGTTCTAAACTTTATTTTACCACGAGAAGGAAAGGAACGACAGGAGGGCAGATGGACACAGACGGAATGTATTTCGAAGATATATATGTAGCAACCAAAACAGATAACGGCTGGACAAAAGCCAAAAGTGTGGGTAGTCCGCTTAACACCAAGACACACGATGGAATTGTAGGGTTGTCACTTGACGGACAGCAGTTATATGTATTTGTTCCTGAGAACGGCGGGGACATTTATGTGTCCGATCTTCGGGGAAGTCGTTGGTCCAAACCTGTTAATCTTTCGGATAACATTAATAGTGCATACCGGGAGTCAAAGGTTTGTCTGTCTTACGACAATAAAACACTGTATTTTATTTCCGAAGATCCATCCATATCTATCGGAGGCAGAGATATTTTTTATTCAAATCTCGATCATAACGGAAACTGGAGTCCTCCTACCAATATAGGGCCTGTTATAAATACTCCGTATGACGAAGCAGATGTTTTTATGCACCCCGATGGCCGAACAATGTATTTTAGTTCAAAAGGGCATAATACTATGGGAGGCTACGACATTTTTAAAACAACAAAAAAGGCTGATGGACAGTGGTCAACGCCTGTAAACCTGGGATATCCCATTAACACAACTCAGGATGATGTGTTTTTTATAACTACCGCGAGCGGGAAAACTGCTTATTTCTCGTCTGTGAGACCCGAAGGTCTGGGATTGCACGATATTTATGAACTCCGTTTCCCTGCTGATGAAGTTGCTGTTGCAAAACCTGTTGAAGAAAGAGTTCTGGTTACTTTGGTAAAGGGTAGTGTCCGCGATGCTGTTACCACATATCCTCTGGAGGCAAAAATCGAAATCGTTGATAATAATGCAAATGAAATTGTCTCAACATTTACTACCAATAGCCAAACCGGCGGATATATTTTTAATCTTCCTTCGGGTAAAAACTATGGGATAAATGTTAGTAAAGACGGATATTTGTTCCATTCCGAAAACTTTAATCTTGCAGATACAGCCGATTATCAGGAAGTTGTTATTGACGTTAATCTGCGTAAGATAGAGGTAGGAACTACTGTTGTTCTTAAAAATATCTTTTTTGATTACGATAAGGCAACTCTGCGTCCGGAGTCTTTTGCCGAGTTAAACAGGGTATTTGAAATTTTAAATAAACAGCCTAAACTTAAAATTGAGATATCAGGCCATACCGATAATAAAGGTGGGCTTGATTACAATAAACAATTGTCAAAAGAAAGAGCAAAAACAGTTGTTGACTACCTTATAGAAAAAGGGATTTCTGCTGACAGGTTAACATACGAAGGTTATGCATTCGAGAAACCTATTGCACCAAATGACACTGATGAGGGTCGCCAGCTTAACAGAAGGGTAGAGTTTAAAGTTATGAGTAATAATTAGAAATGATAATAAAGCATAAAAAAAGCAGGAATTTTCCTGCTTTTTTTATGTGCTTTTATTTGACTATTCCAAAGATCCTATTGTTGCTTCAACTTCTTTAAGTATTTCGCATGACCTTACCAATTCTTTCATTTTGGTATGATCAGGGTAAAGAGGTCTGTCTATATCAAGGAAGTCAACATGACGGCGAACAACTTCCCATGCTTTGGTGGTACCGTTCCCGAATTTTTCTATTTCTTCTTTTCTGAAATCCAGAGCCTGAGCAGCAGCCATAAATTCAATTCCCAGAACACCATAGGCATTTTCCAGAATCTGGAAGTTTTTAATAGCAGTATTCATTCCCATAGAAACAAAATCTTCCTGGTCGGCAGCAGCCGGAATTGACTGAATACATGCAGGAGCGGACAATAGTTTTTGCTCAACAATCTGCATATCTGCTGTATATTGGCTTAACATTAAGCCTGAGAACATTCCGGCACCTTTTGTGAGGAATGCAGGTAACCCAACACTTAAAGCAGGGTTGTTCAATCTGTTTAATCTTCTTTCGGATAAAACCGAAACCATAGTAATTACATAACCGGCCATGTCCATAGGAACAGAAACAGGAGAGCCCTGGAAGTTTGCACCCGAAAGAGCCAGATCTTTGTCAGGGAAGAAAATAGGATTGTCTCCAACACCGTTAAGTTCGATTTCGACCTGTGATTTTGCATAGGCAAGAGCATCATGTGCCGATCCTATTACCTGAGGAGTCGAGCGCATTGAGTAAGCATCCTGAACTTTGCATTTAACCCGTCCTTCTTTAAGGTCGCCGCCGTTAATACATTTCTCTATCGCCAGGGCAGATCTTATAGCACCTTTGAATCCACGTACTTCGTGCAGTAAAGCTGTGTAAGGTTTCATGTTTGCACGCAATGCTTCCAATGACATGGAAGCTGCAATTTCAGCCTGTTTAAGCCAGTTGTTTGCATCATGAATAAATATTGCGGACATGGCAGTGAGAACATTGGAACCATTGATAGTTCCCAACCCGTCGCGGGCCATTAATCCGGGAACCGGGATTCCGGCTTTTTCCATAGCTTCTTTTCCGGGAAGAAGTTTCCCGTTAACATATGCTTGTCCTTCGCCCATTAGCAATAATGCAATCTGTGACATAGGAGCGAGGTCGCCGCAGGCACCTACCGAACCTTTCTGACAAACATAAGGAGTTACACCTTTGTTAAGCATTTCAACCAAAGTCAGGGTTATTTCGGGACGAATACCGCTGTTCCCGTGTGCATGAACATTTATACGTCCAAGCATAGCGCCCCGGATATACTCAACAGGAGCCGGATCGCCAATACCTGCTGCATGATTGTAAACCAGATATTTTTGAAATTCTTTTACCTGTTCATCGTTAAGAACAACCTCGGAAAATTCTCCGATACCGGTATTAACGCCATACATAATTTCGTGAGCGTCAATCTTTTTTTCGAGCATTGCACGACAGGATTTAATTCTTTCCAATGCTTCGGGAGCCAGTTCTACTTTACGTCCGAAGCGTGCAACTTCAACTACATTCTCAACGGTAAGTCCGCTGCCTTTGATTACTAATGGATTCATAGTTTTGGTTTATATTTGATTGAACATGAATTTAACTCTACGAAATTAGGATTATTCGCTGATATGAAAAATGATTTTTGTTAATTGTTTTCAACAGGACGGAAAGCAGGAGTAGCGTGCTCCTGGTAACAGAAGGTATGCGAAAAAACCTGTGTTTGTAAATAAGTTGCAACATACACGTTAACCAGCCTCTGGTCTTACGTCTGGTTTATAATTTAATCCGATAGAAATTGTCTTTGGCTTTTATCCAAGTAGTATTTTCATAAGTCCTTCTTTTTTTCTTCTTGAAACGTCAACATGTGAGCCGTCTTCAAGAATAAGGTAACCTCCTTCGCCCGGGACATATTTTGCTATGTATTTAAGATTTACAAGATGCGATTTGTGTACCCTGTAAAATTTAGATCCGCTGAGAAGTGCTTCGTAATCTTTTAATGTCTTCGACACCAGAATTTTTTCTTTACCTGTAAGGTAAAACATGGTGTAATTATTATCAGATTCGCACCTTACAATGTCATTAATTTTTACAAAGCGTATTCCGTCAGATGCAGGTAACGCAATTTTTTCCAGACTGTTAATGTTCGAAATAAGAACATCAATTTTACTTTCTACAGTTTCGCCGGGAGACATTGCTTTTACTTTTTCGACAGCTTCTATTAACTGATCGGGATCAACAGGTTTTAATATATAGTCAACGGCGCTGAATTTAAATGCTTTAATTGCATAGTGGTCGAAAGATGTTACAAATATAAGCTTGAAACTTTTTTTTGGTAGCTTTTCAAGCAGGTCGAAACCTGTCCCGTCCTGCATCTGAATATCGAGAAAAACCAGATCAGGATTATGCTCTTTTATACATTCTATTCCACTGGCTACAGAATCGGCTTCTCCGGTTACTTCTATTCCGCTGCAATATTTCTCAACAAAACTTTTGATGATGTTGCGGCCGTTTGTTTCGTCATCTATTACTACTGTCTTTATCATGGTTATTGATTTTGAATGTCAAAATATGGTATTCTTACAATTACTTTTGTTCCTGCTGCATTATGTTGATTGTCATAAAGATCAATAATTTCGCAGCTTACGCCGGTTTGGGTTTCGGCATTAAGAGCTTCCAGCCTTTCTCTGGTTAACTGCATGCCTATTGATTTATGTTTCTTACCTTCAGCTTTGTATCTTTCCTTTATTTTTGCAGATGCTTCACGTCCGATTCCGTTGTCGGAAATTTCACATATCAGTATCTGATTTTCTTCATCTTCTTTAATATCAATAGTTATTTCTCCGCTGGTCTCTTTATGCATCATTCCATGCAGAATTGCATTTTCCACAAAAGGTTGAATAAGCATTGGCGGTATTGCAATCAGCTCATCTTCAATGTCATCTGCGACATTAATAGTAAAATCAAATTTATTATTAAATCTTACTTTTTCAAGATCCAGATAAAGATTAAGTGACAGAACCTCTTCGCATAACGGAATTGTTTGTAGTGTTGAGTTTTCAAGGATCATACGAATAAGTTTGGCAAACTTGGATAAATACCTTTCTGCCGAGTAAGTGTCGTTAACTGCAATAAAACTCTGTATGGAATTCATAGCATTAAAAATAAAATGAGGATTCATTTGCGAGCGAAGCAGATTTTTTTCAATTTCCAGAGCTTTCTGTTTAAGGTCTTTTTCTGCACTTATACGTTTGTATTGATATGATTTAAACAATACAAAAATTATAAATATGATAAATAAAAATATTGCTGCAAGAATCCATACTAATTGTTCTTTACGTTTTAATTCTTCTTTGTGAACCGCCTGATTTATAATCATCTCGTGATGGCGGGCAATAGAGTCTTCGGCATGTTTTTTATTAAATTCATACTCAACTTCCATTTTTGTAAATTGCTTGATGATATCATCATTTTTTACCGAATCAAGATATTTCTCATTTAAGACCAGCATGTCAAAAGCCTCTTTATAACGATTATGTCTTTCGTAAAATCCGGATAAGAAATCGGTTACATCAACTATAAGGTTCTTATAGCCGTTACGCAAAGAAATATCATAAGCTTCAAGTAAATACTTTTCCGACAACGCCGGGTTTTGGTTTAAATCGTAAGCTATTCCAAGGTTTATTGCAGCAGTTGCAACACCATGATTGTTGTCGGCATCTTTACATATATTGTAAGAATTTGTATGGCATTCGATACTTTTGTCAAATTCCCCCAGATCCTGATAAACAAGCCCCATGTTATTAAGAGTTGAAGGAATGTTCTGATCATCTCCATATTTTTCTTTGATGTCCAGAGACATGTTAAAATACATAAGAGCATTCTTATAATCCTTTAACCTGAAATAAGTTGAACCTATGTTGTTGTAAGAGAAAGATAATAATAACGGGTCGTTAAGGGGTTTTCTTATTTCGAGGGATTCAAACTGCAAATCAAGAGCTTCTTTGTGCATATTCTGATCCTGCTTTAACATTGCAAGAAAATCTTTCGAGTATGATAATCCTATGGGGTCGTTCATCTTTTCATATACAGCCAGTTCTTTGTAGCCATATTCCTGTGCTTTAAGATAGTCGCCCAGATAATAGTAAATATTTGCAATCATACTATAACAACGAAATCCAAGATTGTCAGGGTCTTCGAGTTCTTTGTAAATATCTTCCAGTTTGGAAGCATATTGTATGGCAAGAGCATATTCTTCAAGATACTGATAATTTATAGCAACGTTATAAATGATATTTGCAATTTCGGCTTTGTTTAAAGAGTCGTTTTCCGGGCCATCAATCTCTTCACGTAATTTTAATGCTTTAAAGTTATAAACCTGAGCATTTTTATAATCTCCGGTGTAATGATAAGCAACACCCATACGGCGATAAACCTCAGTAAGATTTATTTTGTCATTTTCTTTTGTCGCAATTTTCTCTGCTTCATTCAAAAGCAATAATGCAGAATCAGGATTATCTGTAATAATCTTTTTTGCGTCAGCAATATATTTTTCGGTTTTTGCTTTTTGCCCGTCTCCTCCTTTTAAGTTTGGGGCAGTAAAAGCAAAAAGAAAAATAAGAAAAACTGAAATGAGTGATATTGGTTGTTTGGTATTTGGCATTTGTCTGAATTTTGATGCTAATATAAAAATAATTCCCGAAGATTTGTTAGCAAAAATTACTGAGTGGTTGGTTTGGGTTAGGGAAAGGAAGACTTTGACATGCTAAGTCGGGAAATGGGAACTGTTATGCAGCTTTGTTGTTATTTAAAAACAAATGAGTTTGGAATTATCCCGACATCAAAAGTATCGGTGCAAACTGCCGATGAGTTAAAGCGATAAACAACGCCTGATTGCAGATAATCAACAGCATCGGAAACATATAAATCTGAATTTTCGGGATCAAGGCCAATAGCGTAAAAGTTTTTATTGCCTGCTTCAATATAAGCTTCACTTGGCAGGGTTGTGGCTGTTACAGGAAATCTGTAAATATTACCGTTTATAAAATAAATTGTATCCCCGGTTTTGTTGGTTTTTAAGTCAACCGCTTTACTGCCGTTTGTAAATAAAAATGTTTGTTCGGTTTCCAACGATGAACAATCTATTTTTACAATTCCGGCATCACCTGTGTAATCTGAACCTGCATAACCTCCGTCACATAAAACCCACAATTTTTCGTTTTTGTCAACTACTATTTTACGTGGTTGTTTTAAAACTTCCACAGAATCTTCCAACTCATCAGTAAGGGTGTTGATAACCAGAATTTTATTGTCGTACGACCATGAATTTACAAACATCTTATTCCCGCTGAACACAATTTGTTCCGACGAATGCCTGTAATATTCATTTGAATTGTTGTCAATATTTATGGTTTTTGTTATTGAGTATGTAACGGGATTAACAACATAAATACATTTGGAGTATAAATCTGTGATATATGCCTTGTCCGGGCTTAAAAACTGCATATATCTCGGAGAAACCAATCCGGTTATTTTGCCTTTGTATTTAAAGGTTTTTGAATCAAGTGCATAAACTTTTCCGCTGTTATTAACTACAACCCAGGCTGTGGAATCAATAATAACCATGCTTTGGGCAACATCTCCCAGCGGTATCCCGTTTGCCCTTAAGAATACCGTATTTTCAACAGATTTTTTGTCTTTATTGTAATAAGACAACGAAGCGTTTCCGTACATAAAGTTCCCTTCACAAACTACAAAAACGCCTTTGTCTCCGGTATCAAATTCCGTTACAGGACGCATATCGTCTTTCATGCACGAATTCATTGCTATAGCTGAAGCAAGCATTAAAAACAATATGTAAAAACTTTTTTTCATTTAAATTTTATTGTCAGTTGAAGGCTGTAATTTCTGCCCGGCATAGGTTGCCACAAAACAGACCTATACGATTCATCAAAAATGTTGTAAATACGGAAATTAATGTCAAAGAACAATTTCTTATATTCAAATATTTTTCCGATTGATACATCGTTCATGAAGTATGGATAAATGCTTACCAGAATTCCTGGCTCAGCAGCCGAACTGGTGTATCGCCGGCTATAATAGTTCCATTGGTGTGATGCATAAAATTTGCGATATTCTATGCGTGTAAAAAGGTTTGCAGAGTGCTTGGGTATATAAGCCAGTTGTTTGCCTGCTGAATTGTCATTTTCGATATTGGTTGATGACATATTCTTAGATCTGGTAAAAGCGTAATTTGCTGAGTTCACAAAGTAAAAATCTGCGACCATGTACTTTAAACTTAAGTTGAAATCGGCTCCGTATGCCAGAACTTTTTCTATGTTTTGAGGAGTCCAGTATCCCATTGCAGTGGGTCTCCACATAATCCAGTCGGAGATATTACTGTAGTTGATGCCGGTCTCTGTTTGGGCAATGAGTTTTTTTCGTTTTATAATATTCTGAATTCCTCCGTCGATACTGTATCCTTGTTCAGGCCTTAGCAAAGGATTGCCTCCGGGAGAATAATACAAATCATTAAGTCCGGGCAGGTTATAGTTACGGGCAAACGAACATTTAAGAGTCAGGTTCTCGTTAAGATAATATTCTGTAAAAACTGACGGAATAAAAGGGCTTAATTTACGGTCGTAAAAATCCTGACGCAGAAGTATGCCAAAACGGAAGTTTTTGATTATTCCCGAGTATAACGAGATTGTCAAACCTCCTTCGCTTCTGGTGGTGTCGTATGCTTCGTTTCTGATTTTTTCGACCGAATTCACATCATGAAAATTGTAATTTATTCTGGTGCAGATCTCTGTTTTCTCAGATAGCCTGTACTTATGCAAAACAGAATTAAATACAGACAGAGAAGAGCTTTCGGCATCAACAACCTTTAAATATCCCACACCACTGATATAATTTGTGCTGTTATATGATGTGTTTTGAAAATTTGCCCCGTGTGTAATTTCGAGTTTTGATTTTTCGCCATACCACATATATTCGCCCGAATAAATAAGCATATTGCCGTTATGACGATTGACATTGTTGTTTATGCCGCTTTCGTTGGTTGTTAATCCCGGAACTCCGCGATCCGATTCCTGATACCATGCTTTTACAGATGCAGTGCTTTTCTCTCCTGTACGGAAAAATAATTCCTGAGAAAACCCCTTTTTAAAATAATCTGCATTCCTTCGTAATTCAGTAGTGCCACTGCTGATATCAGAGTTTACAAATTCGAAATCATTTTTAGAATAATTGCTGTAAACTTTAGTGACGGATTGAATTTTGGAGCTGCCGGCTTTAATTTCCAGCATATTATCAAAAGTAGAGAAACTTCCGGCCGAAGAGATAAGTTTTCCTCTTATCCCTTTTTCCCAAACCGGCCTGGTGTTGAGTTCGATTAATCCGCCTATGGCATTTGAGTTTTTGCTTAAAGATGATGATCCGTGATATAAAGTAATATTATCCGAAACAGCAACAGGTATTTGCGACATGTCAACCATACCCAGCAAAGGCGAATTTAAACTTACATTATTCCAGCTTACTTTTGTATGTGAAGCTCCGGTGCCACGAAACGAAGCTGTGGACAGTGATCCTTTTCCGTACGATTTTACAAAAACAGGACTGTTCTCTGATAACAAAGCCGATAAATCACTCAGGATTTTATTTTCAATTATTAGCGAGTCTATTTTGGTAATTTTAGAGCCTGATGCGTCAAGATTTTTTTGTGCAAGAACGTTTACCTCTTCAAAAACCCGGATACTGTCAGGGAAATACATATCCTGACAGTATCCGGTAAGGGACAATATCATAAACAGGATAATATTTACCGTTTTTTTAATCAATGACAATAAGTTTTTGAGTGTAAATATTTTGATTGTCGTCTGTTTTAATAATGTAAATACCGGCTGTTAATCCTGAAATATCAATATGTGAATCAGATGCTGAAATCTGTCTTGACAAAATTATTCTACCACTGTTGTCCGATATAACAAGCGTAACATTTTTAACAACATTTATATTCAGAACATCTTTGGCAGGGTTAGGGAAAAAAGAATATCTGCATTCTTCCGTGATGTAAACATTCTGGGTAGAATTTATTATTCCGACAGCATCCAGGTCAAAACCACAGGTGGCAAAAGGAGTAGGCCATGCATCGTTTATAATATTTCCTTCGGAGTCGTAAGATGCAAATTGAGGATTAATGTTCCCGATTACATCAACTATTCTGATATGGGTAATATTATTTTTGTCAACCAGAATGCCCGGAATTTCTTCCAGATCGAATGGAACTCCGTAGAAAACAGGATAAATACCTGCAAGATTTTCAAACTGATTCCATGCTGTTGCATCGAATGTGCCTGTCTGGTTTGTAAACTGGCACGATGAGATTGCCGGAAATCTTTCGTAATCAATTCCGTTACTGCTTACTTCTACAAAAGCAAGTTCTACAAAAGCAGTTATAAACTGAGTAGGAGGAGAGAATATTGCATTCTCAAACACGGCAAAGTCCGGTCCCGGTCCGTTGAAGACAGGTTGTTCAAATTGCAACACGATATTGCCGGAGTCGCCCAGACTGACAAACTGCCCGTCTGCAGCTCCCGATGCATTTTCAGGACTGCCGAACCATGCTTTGTTTGAGGTTATACCACCTTCGGTATATGTAAAGGAGGTATCTGCGATGTTGATATACCCACGCTCAACAACAGCAGATACCGCCCATGAAACAATGATGGACGAGTCCTTGTGAATTGCGTTGGTCCCTGTAGGAAATGATTGCGAAAAGCAGCCAAATCCTGACAGAATAAAAAACAATATCACAAAAATATTTTTCATTATTTCAGTATTTTTGTTGTAAACACGTTTTCTCCGCTTGTAGTTTTAACAATGTAAACACCATGAGCCAGGTCCGATAAATCAAATTCTCCGTTGGTTGAGTTTATCTCTTTGCCGGCAATGAGTTTCCCTGTAAGATCATATACATAAGCATTGTCAATAATTTTGTCAGAAACAATGCTGATATTTCCTGAAGCGTTAACAAAAACTTCGGATTTGAAACCTGTGTTTGTTTTAATTCCGGTTCCGCTTACCCAAACTGTAACAGATGCCGTGTTTTCAGCCCCTGTAGCGTCACTTACTGTTACAGTCCATGTTGTAGTTGTTTCGGGACTGGCAACCGGAGATTGGGATGTATAATCGTCCAGCCCGGAAGCGTCACTCCATGAAAAAGTATAAGGTTGAACACCACCTCTGGCAAGAGCAGATAATTCAACGCTTTCACCCGGCATTATACTGTATGTGCTTTCAACTTCGGTTTCAAGTTGCGGAACTCCTGTTGGAAGTTCTTCACCGATATTGTCCACACAGAAATATGTAGGGGTGTTTACTCCGTAATCTCCGGAGTCATCGGATAATATAATAAATACCAGACTGTCAGTATTTTCTGCCCACGACATGTCAATATATGTCCAGTCAGAGAGTTTAAAATCGTCTTCGGAATTTGTAAATCTGTAATCGGCCATAACAATGTCTTTAGATGCAAAATACCATGATGAAGTACTATATCCGATAATTCTTAGTTTGTACCAGTGGTTGCCGGTGTTGTAAAAGTCGTCAGCTTCCATGTATAATGAAGAGTTGGCATTTAAAGAAATGTACATTCCCGGTATCACATCAGGAGCAGTTTCTGTATCAATTTTTAATACGGACGGGATGGGAAGATAATTGTTCATCCAATCAGAACCTACATAAGAAACCGCGTAATTGTCAGAAGAATAAGCCCCGGTTCCTGATGCGGAAGAGTACATGTTTTGCCATGAATATGTGGTATTGTCGGTTTCGTTGGTGTATGCAAACCCCATCCACGATCCGTAGCCACTATCATACTGGTTGTAAAATGTTACATAACCACTGGAGAAGCTACCGCTTTCGTCACTGCCGTTCCAGTGTGATTCTGGTTCCAGGCTCAGCTCTTCAAAGTCAATAACATTTTGAGCCACAAGCATTGATGCACCGCAAATAAGTCCTAAGACTAAAAGTAAATTTTTTTTCATTTTTTTGAAAATTAAAAATTAAACAATAAATAATTACTTCGGTGTCAAAGTTTGTAAGCATACGGGAAAAATAAACATAAGAGAATCTCATATTCAGCTTTTGTCCCCGAAAGCTTTTAACTAATGACTGTTATTGGCAGGTCTTCTGACTTACTCTATGTTGCGATGCCTTCCCATCCCGGAAACCGGTTCAGTGACTTGTAGATTCGCAACATTCTAAAGAGCTTACAGCAGCGGGTACTGTTCAGGAGTTACACCTGATTCCCTCTTAGTCTCAGATTTGAAATCTGAAAAGCCATAACGGGACAAAGATAAATAATTCTTTTGATAGCAAACAAATAAATTTTTTTAGTTGATAATTATTTTGGAGAGACAGGGAGGTTTTAACCTTGCATGAAAGTGCTGTTTTGTATGAGACTTTTTGTTTGCGGTATATATTAATAAAAATATTAATTAATCTGGAAATAGAATTGTTACATATGGATAAATTTGTGCTCAGATTTATTTAATCATATAATGTAATATGATTTGGAATAATTAACTTTTATTCTATATTTGCAGAAACATTTAAGATTTACCATATTATGTTTGCTTTTAAAAATAAAAAACATAAGGCCTTCAGTCTTACGGAGCTTTTAATTGTGCTGGCAATTATAGGGATATTAATTCTTTTGGCATTGCCGAAGTTTATGCCATTAATATCAAAAACAAAAAGTACTGAGGCTCAGATTCAGCTTAAGCACGTTTATACACTTGAGCAAAATTATTTTTATGTTCATTCTACATATACGACAGATGTGACAGAATTGGGTTTTGAACACGCAAAATTAGTATCAGAAGGAGGAACTGCAAATTATAAAATTGAAATTGTTGAAGCTCAGGGTTCCAGATTTAGAATAGTTGCAACTGCTATTGTCGATTTTGATGGTGACGGAGCCTTTAATGTATGGGAGATCGATCAGGACATGAACCTGAAAGAAACGGTTAAAGACTAATATTTTCCTGAAATGAAAATTTTTAGCTATGTGCCTGAAATAATACTTTTTGTTATTATGCTTGTTGTTATTTACAATGACTTTAAATACAGGTTGATTTCGACATTTGCTTTGATTGCCATTTTTTGTTTGACTTTTGTTAATATGATATTTAAATATGATTTTTTGACATTTTTGTTAAACGGAGTTTTAAATATTTTGTTTTTATTTTTTTTGTTTTTAACCATTAAGCTGTACTTTAAATTACGAAAAGAAGATGATATTATTAATAAACAGATAGGAGCCGGGGATTTGTATTATTTTGTCTGTTTGATATTTGCATTTACACCTGTTTCGTTCATGTTTTATCTTACTTTTACTTTTATTATCTCGTTAATCTGGTTTTTGATAAGCAGATTAACGAAAACTGCAAATAGAGATTTGGTACCTTTGGCCGGAATTGCAGCGTTACTTTTTGTTTTTTATCAGAGTATTGGATTTTTATCAGAGTATAATTTATTTTCAGATTATTATTACATTGAATTGTTTACATGAACAAACAAATTGACATATCAACCGAATTACAACAACTTATTTCAACCGGGCAGGCATGGGAATTCAGAATAATTCCCAAAGAGAACAATAGTGATTTTATTGAGTTTCTTACAGATAATGATTCTTTGAATGATTTTGTTGTTGATGAGTTTGAAATGCTTTTTGGTAAGCAGGTCAGATTTACTCAAACACATACAGACTTTATTACGAATGCACTTAACAGATTTTATCGTCAGAAGAACAATAATAATCTGAAAATAAATGTAACATCCGATAATTTTGTTTTTAATCTCATAGAGGAGGCAAATGAATATGGTTGTAGTGATATTCATATTGAGGTTTATGAAAATCTTTGCCGCATAAGATATAGAATTGACGGGAAACTGATAGAAAAGTATCTTATCAGTGATGCAGAATACCCGATATTGATAAATAAAATCAAAATAAAATCAAATATTGATATTGCAGAGAAAAGGTTACCTCAGGACGGTCGTATAAATTACTCAAATAACGATGAACAATTTGATATCAGGGTTTCTGTTTTACCAACATTATATGGCGAAAAAATAGTTTTGAGGCTTTTAAGCAAGGATGCAACGGATATAGATATTAATCAGTTGGGTTTTAGCAGCAGTCAGTTATCTGATTACCTTACAGGGATAAAAAAACCACATGGCATACTTCTTATCAGCGGTCCTACAGGCTCAGGGAAAACAACAACCTTATATGCAACACTGAAGATACTTAATAAGATAGAAACAAATATTCTTACAATTGAAGATCCGATAGAGTACACGCTTGAAGGGATAAATCAGGTTCAGTTAAAGGAAAGCATAGGCTTAACTTTTTCCAGCGCATTAAGGACATTTTTAAGGCAGGATCCTGATGTGATAATGTTGGGAGAAATACGTGACGGAGAAACTGCTCAAATGGCAATAAGGGCAGCATTAACAGGTCATCTGGTTTTGTCAACTATCCACACCAACAGTGCCTGGGGAACTATATCAAGGCTTATTGATATGGGGGTTCCGCCTTTCTTACTTGCAAACACATTAAATCTCACTGTAGCTCAACGATTAGTGAGATTGCTTTGCCCTCATTGTAAAGAGAAATCTGAAACAAAATCAAGAATTTCAGGGCAACACAAGTTTAAATATCAAATCCCTGAGACTGATTTTGTCCCGGTTGGCTGTCCCGATTGTTTCTATACCGGATACAAAGGCCGTAAAGCCGTTTATGAAGTTATTCCGGTCAATCATGAATTCAGCGGGCTTATAAAAGATAATATTCCCGACATAGGTGATGTTTTGTTGAAAAACGAAATAAAGTCCTTGTCGGACAGTGCATTTGAATTGTATTCAAAAGGAGAAACATCCTTTGATGAAATATATCCGATACTAATTAGTAATTATTAGAACAATGATAAAAATAAAATATTTTGCTTTAGCCTTTTTTGTGTTTTTCATGCTTGCAGGGTATGCTCAGGAAACCAATCAGGATTCATTGGAGTTAAAACTGCGTAATCTGGCTCTCTCAGAACCTGCTCTCAATACAAAGGTAAGTGTTTCGGTCGAGGATCTTGATATGGGGAATTTTTTGCGCGCTGTAGCAAATAATGCGAAAATAAATATCAATATAGACCCAAAGCTTAATATAAATGTTACAAATAACTTTTCGGATGTTAAAGTTGTAGATCTTTTGATTTTTGTTTGCCGGGAATATAATCTGGAAATTGACATAATAGGCAATATTATTTCTGTTTACATGGCAGATATTCCGGCTCCTCCTCCGGCAGTATATAAGCCCAAACAGATTCCTGTTACTTATAATAAAGAAAATGATCTTATTTCTTTTGACATTAAAAATGATACATTGGAGCAGGTTATAAAAGAGATTACTTTGCAGACAGGTAAAAATATAGTAGTCTCGCCTGATGTTAAAAATAAAGTGGTATCAGGATATGTCCAGGGGGAAACACTCGATAAAGCAATAACAATGCTCGCATTTGCCAATAATTTTATTTATAAAAAAGATGAAACAAACGGATTTTATTTAGTAAGATTGCCTGATCCTGAACAGGATGCCTCAAGGGCAAGTTCAGAAATCAACAATATTTCCGGCAGAAAAGAAAACAGGAATAATAAGAATCAGGATGCAAATAAGAAGACAGAAGGTGGATCATTATTTTATGAAGATGCGGGTAATGGTATTTTTAGTATTTATTGTGAAAAAGCAAACCTTGAGGATATTATCAAATCTCTCTGTGATACTTTACATTTGAATTATTTCATAACAACAGGTCTGACTGCTGAAATCAGTCTTAATTTAGTGAATGCTGATTTTGAAACCTTTCTTCAACATGTTTTTAGCGGGTTAAAATTCTCTTATATCAAAAAAGATGGTATTTATTTATTCGGAGATACCCAGATTCAGGAGCTAAGGGTTATTAAAAATATACAATTACAATACCGCTCTGTTGAAGATGTCGAAAAGATAATTCCATCTGATTTGAAAAAGGAGCTTGAAATAAAAGAGTTTCTTGATTTAAACAGTTTGCTGGTTTCAGGAGCAATCTCCAAAGTTAATTTAGTTGAAAATTTTTTAAGAGATATTGACAAACTGGTGCCTGTTGTATTAATAGAAGTCATAGTTGTGGATATCTCAAAATCGGCGAATATAAGTACCGGAATAAGCGTAGGTACGACAGTTCAGGAAGTTCAGTCGGGTGGAACTGTTTTTCCGGGTATAGATTATACTTTGAGTTCAGGTTCAATAAACACGTTACTTAATAGTTTTGATGGTTTCGGGACATTAAATCTGGGAAGGGTAAACAGCAATTTTTATATGAGCTTAAAAGCTCTTGAAAGTAACGGTAATATAAAGATCAGGTCAACACCTCAGTTGGCGACTTTAAACGGTCATGAGGCAAACCTGACAATTGGCAAAACGACTTATTATAAAGAACAAACCCAGAATCTGGCGATTAATCAATCAACTACTAGTGTAACAACTGTTAGTTTTAAGGCCGTTAAGGCGGATTTAAGCATTAAGATAAAACCGGTTGTCTCAGGTGATGAACAGATAACTCTTGAAGTTGAAGTTAAACAATCAGATTTTGGAGCCCGCTCAGATCCTGATGCTCCGCCTGATCAGGTGTCGAGAGAGTTTAAGTCAACAATCAGGGTTAAAAATCAGGAAATGGTGTTATTGGGCGGTCTGGAAGAAATGTCTGATTCAAAAACAAGTAGCGGACTCCCTTTACTTGCACGTGTTCCTGTTTTAAAATGGTTGTTTAGCTCCCGGGTTAATGAGTCCGAAAACTCAAAACTCAATATTTTTATTAAGCCCACAGTAATAAATTAAATAATGAAATTTTTAAATAAAATACCGTTCATTAAAGGGAAACAGGCAAGAGGTGTTCACATCAACTTGTTATCTAATGACGAATATGAGTATTTTATTGTTGATTTAGGGATTTCTAAATCGAAAATAATTATTGAAGATAAACAACAAGGGAGAAAAAACCTTAAAGATCCTTTGGATTTTCTCTTCTCGAACAATATTCCTGTCCTTTGTAGTATTGACGGTAAAGGGTTGCTTCACAAAAAAATATCTGTTAACGAAAACGATAAACTGGAAGAACTGATAGGAAATATATTCCCTAATATTCAGGTAGATACTGTTCTTTTTCAAAAGGTTTTTATTGATGATAATAATGTGTTTGTCAGTGTGGTGAAAAAAGAAACCGTGGAATTATTTCTTCCGCTTTTCAATAATAAACCACTTTACGAAATATATCTCGGGGTCTTTAACATTAGAAAAACATTGTCAATATTAACTAATGCCGGGGATAAGATAGTTCTGCCAGGTTGTGAGATTGCTTTATATGACGGTAAAATAAATACGCTTAACAGGTCTGCTAAAAATCCGGAATATTATCAACTGGGATCAGAAAATCTGAGTAGTGACTTTTTAGTCTCATATTCGAACGCTTTGTGCTATTTTATTGAATGTGACGATCTGATTCCCGTTTTTGTAAAAAACAATAATTCCGGAGAGTTTTTGGCTAAGAGGGCTTTGAAGAAATTGGGTGTATCTGCTATCGTTTTTTTCTTTTCTTTACTTTTGGTAAACTTTCTGATATTTGATCATTACAATAAAAAAGAAAATACGCTATCTGTCCTTTGTATCTCAAATGACGAATTGTTTGTAAAACTCGAAGAGCTTAAAAAAGAACTTCAGTTTAAAAATGAATTTATCACTAAAAGTGGCTTTCTGAAGTCGTCCAAACTCTCATATGTGGTTGATAGTCTGGCTTCCACAGTGCCGGCTTCGGTTGTTCTTAACAAGTTTGAAGTAAATCCGTTGTCGGGCAAGATGAAAAAAAACGAGCAGCCTGTCTATGAGTATAATACTGTGATTTTATGCGGAGAGTCGGCATCCGGGACAGCTTTAAACCTGTGGATATCCGAACTTAAAAAGATTCCGTGGGTAAAAGATTTATCTATAACAGAGTTCGAACAAAAGGATTCATACAGTGCCGGGATGTTTGAACTAAAAATTATTGTGAACATGTAAATTACATATTTTAATTAAACAGAAGGATATTTATAAATGTTAAAAAAAATCTCAAATACGACAAAACTTAAGCTAATGGCATTGCTTATTATCGTATTTGCATATTTAAGCTATGATCTGGCGATTAAAAATACAATTGTTTCATACAGAGCCTGTAACAGCTATTTAGTCAAAATCAGCGCTGCTCAGGATGCGCCTGCTCAAATGCAAAAAATTAATGAAGAACTGGAAAGCATTAATGTGAATATTAACACACCTTTAAATATAAATTTTCAGGAACTTCTTTTGAAAAAGGTTACTGATTTTTCGCTTGAAAGAAATATCATTTTACGGGAATTACCGGAACCACATTCATATAAAGAGCAGGATTTTCTTGTAGAAACCAATAAGATTGTTGTTGAAGGGAATTTTATAGATTTACTGACTCTTATGTTTGAGATGGAAAAAGAGTTTAATTTCAGTAAAATAGCGGGAGTTGTATTTGCTTCTAAAAAGGATCAGAAAACAGAGAGAATTCGCCTTACACTTACAATATATTACCAGAATATAAAAATTATAAAAGATGAAATATAGTATAATTTTTTCTTTAATCGTATTGTCTGTTTGCATGTATTCATGCACGGAGATATTTGAAAAGGATATTGAAAATGAAACAGTCGTGCTGGTTTCGCCGGCTGACAGTATTGTTACATATAGTAACCAACATTTATTTTTGTGGGAACCGGTAGATGGGGCTGTTGAATATGAACTGAGAATTGTAAAACCGGCTTTTTATTCCATTGAAGAAATTGTTATTGATACAACAATTGAACAGACACAGTTTACTTACAGCCTGTTACCAGGGGAATACCAGTGGGGCGTGAAAGCAAAGAATGTAAATTATTCTACAGAATTTTCTATACGCAATATAAGTGTTGACACTGCCAAAGATTTTTCTTTGTTACAGGTAATATTGGTGAGCCCGGTAAATAATTACGCAACAGCTAATGCTGATGTTATCTTAAATTGGGATTACCTGCAGGGGGCAGATAATTATTATTACGAAATTGTGGAATCTGACTGGGAAACCGGAGATGTTGTAGCTTCGGGATATACAGTATCAAATAGTGTGTCGTTAAGCCTGGATGAAGGAGTTTATTTTTGGGGAGTAATGGCGCAGGATGATTTTTCACAAACTCAAACTCCATTTAGCTATCGTGCCCTTACCATTGATATGACACAGCCACAAATGCCTCAGGCAGTCTTTCCTGCAAATAATGATACTGTAAGTCTGAGCGAACTGGTTAATCCTTACATTACATTTTCGTGGATACGTCCTGCAGATACAGGATCTGAAATTACAGACAGTATCTGCATTTACTCAGATTCTTTATTAACGGTACCTGTTTTGAGAACAATAACAACCTCAACTGAATATAGCTTTTCGATAAGCAGTTACGGAAGGTATTACTGGTATGTAAGATCTGTTGATGCCGCCGGAAATATAAGTGACTATAATTCAGGAATAATACGGAAATTTCTTTATGAAGAATAAAAAGACACTATATATTCTCATTCCTGCAGTCTTGATAATTTGGGGACTTATCGTGTATAAAATATTTTCATGGTCAGACGATCCGGGAACAGATACTTTGCTGCCGATTGCAAAAAAAACGTTGCCTGTTACCGATTCTGTTGATAAATCTGTAATTCATGCAAACTATCCTGATCCTTTTTTAAAGGATAAAACATATAAAGCTTCTGGAACAGTGCCGGCAGGTAATAAAGTTGCCAATGTGGCCAATTCAGATAGTAAAAAGACTACGGTTGTGGTTAAAACCCCTCCGGTGGCTAAATGGCCTAAAATACGTTATGATGGCTTGATAATAAATAAAAATTCAGGTGAAAAAACAGGGATAATTTATATTAATGATAAGAGTAAGCTTATTTATCAAAATTCTGAGATTAATGGACTGGAAATAATTCATATGACTCAGGACTCTGTAGTTATAAGATTAAATGATGAGTTACGGTCATTTGTAAGGGGAGCTTCCAATTTATAGGTTTTTTATTGCAGGGCTTATAATGTTATGTATGACGAAATTTGAAAAATATCTTTTTATGATAAAAGGAATACTGATTTTAACTTTTTTAAGTATTTGTTTGTCCGGGTTAGGGCAAAACAAGTTCAGGGAAATTATTGTGTCGAAAAATGATACGATAATAAAGTGTAAGGTTTTAAACAATAAAGTTAAGTATAAACCGGCTGCTGACACATATTATTTTTGGTATAGAGCCAATGATGTTCATAAAAATCTGGGCGGATATGACGGGTTGCTGTTGACCGAAGATTACTGTGTTTATGTTAACAATAATCTTGTGGAAAAAGGATATTTTAAAAATGGAGTAAAGATTGGAGAATGGCGTAACTGGAATACAAAAGGTGAGGTCGAAAAAGTTTATACTTACAGGAATGGATTGTTGCACGGAGCTTGTAATTACTATTATTCTTCGGCTTTGGTAAAAACAGAGAATTATAAAAGGGGAATTTTGCATGGGAAAGTAATGTCGTATGAAAATGATACGGTAATTGTTTCAAAATACAGAAAGGGTGTTTTAATGGTTAAAAATATCCCGGATAAGAAGGAAAAAGATAAGCCTGAAGCAAAAACTCCTGAGCCCGGAAAAGAAAGAGTGAAAAAAGAGAAAAAAACAAAAGTTGACCCGGATAAACAAGAGTAGTCTTTTGAATTATGATTTAAGCCTGTGAGTGAAAAATACATATGTATATTGTCCGAAAAATTGTTGAAAAAGTAAAAGATATCCGTTCAGGCTTATTACACAGAGCCGGAGCTTTGTATTATGCAATTCTGATATCACTGCTGATAACAATTCTTACCGGTTTTATTCTTGTATTTAATTTCTATAGTTCAAAACTTGTAGGAACTTCGGGAAAGCTTGATCAGGTAATATCGGACATATATTCGGCATTTGATTTACTCATGGATAGTGAGATTGAACCGGGGACATCAACTCTGGATTTATACAATGACAGTACTTCGGTGGTAGATGTGTACACAGAGCAATGGGGAGCATACTACATTATAACCGTAGAATCGGAAAATGAAGCATATCCTTTGGGGAAGACTGCAATGATAGGGTTTAAAGATGATTCCGGTGATATGACGTGTCTGTATCTTCAGGATCAGAAAAACAATCTTTCTGTTACCGGGAATACCAGCATTACAGGAGATGTGTATCTGCCTGAATCAGGTATAAAACCTATTGTGATAGAAGGCCGCAACTATACCGGGAAATCGCTTGTTAAGGGAAAAATCAATAAATCTTTGTCCCGTTTACCGGAAATAAATAAGGATTTGTTTGACGATCCGGAAACAGATGATTATGAGACGTTTTATTTTTCGGAATATAATCCGGGAGACACTATATATAATTCGTTTAAAAATGACATGATGGTTTTTGAAGCTAAAAAGCCACTGGCGGACCTGGTAATAATAGGTAAAATACTGATACATTCTGACGAAAAAATTGTTGTGACTAAAGACTGTATTCTGGAGGATGTAATATTAATTGCCCCGGAAATTTTTGTTGATGAAGGTTTTAAAGGCAGATTCCAGGCATTTGCAACAGATTCCATACGTGTCAGTAAAGATGCTGAACTTTCATATCCCAGTTTTTTAATGTTGCATGTTGATAACAGTCTTCACGGAGAGATAAATATTGAAGAGTCTGCAAAAATATCAGGAGGAGTTTGTTTATATAAAGAGGCTGACCTGACTATCCCGCACTCTGTAATTAATATTGCCGAAGATGCAGAGATTTCGGGAATTGTCTATAGCAATGATATGGTTGAGCTTAAGGGAACAGTCAAAGGAAGGGTTTATACCTCAAAGTTTATTTTAAGGACAGCATCTTCGGCATACGAGAATTTACTTATGGATGCTGTGATTACGATGGAATCATATAATGAATATTTTGTAGAGCCTGTTATATTTAAATCACAAAAATTTGAACTGCTTAAATGGGTAAATTAAAAGCCAGTACACTTGTAGAAGTTATTGTTGCCCTGGTAATTCTGGTGACAATTTTTTGTATGGCTTTTACAATATTCTTCCAGATAAATAAAAATGATAATAACTACTTAAAGCTTAAAGCTATTATTACAGCAAAAAGCAGAATGTGTGAGATAAAAAAAGAGAAAGATTTTTATTCGGACGTTGAAGAGGTTGATGGTTTTACAATTGACGTTGAATCAACAGAAATGGATGGCGACTACCTATATATGGTAAGCATTGAGGTTAAAAGAGAGAATGTTGTATATTGCAGGCTTAAAGAAATAATTAAAGGAGACGAAAGGTTTTGAACGTGTTAAAAAGGCATAAAGCATTTACCCTGGCAGAAATAACGGTCGTTCTTGCAATAAGTGCGGTTGTGTTTATTCTTGCGATTTTTATATATGGCAATATTAAAAGTTATTTTGAGCACCTGAAAAAACAAAATGCAGTTTATACAGATATTTCTGCATTAAAAAATATGATAGAAATACAGACTTTTGAATCGGATTATATTGTCAAAAACGAAAATGCATTACTGTTTAAAAAATATGACCATAGCCAAACCGAATTAAAACTAGAGGATGATTACCTGTTATTTTGCCGTAATGAAAAAACTGATACAATTTTTTTGAAAGTTATTAATGTGGAAACAAAAAGAATAAGTGATAAATCAGATATTCTGGAATTTTTCAATCTTACTGTTCAATATTCTCCCAAAGATACTTTGACCCTTACATTTTTCAAAGAGTATGACAGTAAAACCTATTATGAATTATTAAGCAATTAAAATATGGATGTAAAGTTAAGTGATGTAAAGTCGAAGAATAAAAGCAATTCTGCAAAAGGGATGAATCTTGGATTTTTGTCACAGGATATTTCCTTTAACCGCGGATTGTCAGACAAAGACAAGGAAATATTTTATTCGGATCTAAGCATTCTTATTTCATCGGGAATTGACATAAAATCTGCTCTTGAATTAATTCTTCTGGAGCAGGCAAAAACAAAGAAAGAGACTATTTTTAATTCAATTAAAAACGACCTTATAAGCGGTAAAAGTTTGTCAGAAGCAATTTTCAGGACAAATAAATTTTCGACATACGAGTATTACAGTATAAAGATAGGAGAGGAGACAGGCCGCATTTCTGAAATATTAATAGATTTGTCTAAATACTATAATGATAAACTGGCTCAGAAAAGACAGATTGTAAATGCTTTTTCGTACCCGGTACTGGTATTGGCTGTTGCAGTAATAGTTGTAATATTTATGATGAATGTAATAGTGCCGATGTTTAAAGATGTTTTCAGCCGTTTTAACAGTGAGTTGCCGGTAATTACTACCATGGTAATAAATATATCGGAATTTTTTACTGCTAATCTGTACATTATAGTCTTGCTGATTGTAATAATTGTATCAGTTGTTTATCTGAGCCGTAAAAAATTGTGGTACAGAAAGTTTACTTCCGGGATTTTGCTTAAAATTCCGTTTATCGGCAAGCTTGTGGCCAAAATATATCTTTCACGCTTCTGTCAGGCTATGTCATTACTTATTTCATCTAAAGTACCATTGATAAATGCTTTGGATCTGGTTAAAAATATGATGAATTTTTATCCTTACGAACCGGCTCTTACTAAAATTTCGGCGGATATTATGGCCGGAAAACCTTTGTACCTGAGTATGAAGAACCACAGTATTTTTGATGTAAGGACAGTATCTTTGGTAAAAGTTGCAGAAGAAGTAAATAAACTGGATTATATTTTTAATAAACTTAATATGCAGTATTCCGATGAAATTAAACATCGTATAGGCTTGCTTAACGGGGTACTGGAACCGGTTTTAATAATCTTTATAGGCATAATGGTCGGAATTATTCTTATTTCGATGTATCTGCCGTTATTCCAGTTGAGCACTTCGATTTATTAGGAAGAAACAAACCTGACAGAGAAAAAGAATATCTTTTTGGATCATTGGTTTAAACAATGCCGGTAAAATACTTTTCATAGAACTGATAAGCATGGCGGAGTAAGACGTACCATAGTTGAACCGATGCACTTATTCAGAATGTCGATTTTAAAAGGAGCTGTTAATGTTATTTTGGTGCATAACCACCCATCCGGTGAAGTTATACCAATTGTAATTATAAAACAGCCCAATATAAATTAAACATGTTTCTGTAGTTGTTTTATAATTTTACAATGGTTAATGCCGATGATAAATATGTTTAGTCAAATCGAACGGAGTGTAGATTGGACTATTACATATTTACAATCGGTATTATTCCCTCTGATACTGGTATTGACCTGACCGACCGACTTATGCAAGCCGGAAAAATAATAAACATAACTGTTGCAGACCACCTTATTATTACAGAAAGAACATACATGAGTTTTGGCAATACCGGACGCATGAAAGAACCCGAAGAAAGTACAAACTGGGTTCCGGCTTATTCGCTTATTGTGCGCATAAAAAAACAGGAAGCTGAACTAAGAAAAGAAGTTGTTAAAATTGCTAAGGAAAAAGGAGAAAAAACCGGACACAAAAAAGGCATTGCAGAGGGCGAAAAACAAAAAGCCATAGCGATGGCTAAACAAATGAAGCAAAATTACAAACCCATAGAAAAAATAATTTCATACACCGGATTTACTAAAGCTGAGATTGACAAATTATAAAAAACAGACTGCCCCAACAATTAGAACAGTCTGTAAAAAATATTTTGGGATGGATTGTTTTAATCTTACTAAAACCGTATTTACATTAATCAAAATCTTTACCTGTATGCAATTTGTAATAAATGTTCCAGTTGTTTTTATTGTCTTTTGTGTAAATATAGGTGTTTATATCAATAGTAAATCCCATTTCAAGTTTTTCTTCAACTATCAAAATATATTTGCCAGAAATATCTATCATAGGCTGGCTAATCATTATCATAATTTCATTATTAAATATCAGGTCACTATCATAACTGTCAAAAGTTTTGATTAGAAAAAATCTTTTGTCAAGATATTCTTCTTTCCATAGCTCAGAATTGCTTATATATTCTAAATCATTTTTGAAAACAATATTATTTAGCTCTATTATTGAATCTTTAGCATTTTGTGAAGTTATTGGCTCATCATATAAATAAACACACCCCTTGTCTAGTTCGTTTCGATAAATATTATTAATAAATTCATATTTTTCTTTTTCAGAAAGGGAAACATGAGGCCTTTCTTGCTTGTTTGAACAAGCAAGAAATATTAAAACTAAAAATATTATTATATTACGGCACATGATTAGATTTAATTATTTAAGTATAACTCCTTTTTCTGCGTATCTATCTTTCCATTCTTTCTTTTTTTCTGAGTCTGTGATTTGCTCGTAATATCCCTGTATTTTAACAGTTTCTGCTTCTCTAAATGTTTCTGTTGTACCTCCCCATGTTTGATCTCCTACTTGAAAATAATGAGCCTCTAATTCCGTCTCATACACTGGTCTTGTATCGTACTCATACATACTAGAATTTTCATTCCATAGTACATGATTTTCATAATGGTATTTTTCATGAGCTAATACGCTTCTAAAGTTTCCTACATTGTCTAATTCCCAACTCGTATAACCAGATTTTGTTGCTGGAGCATGAGTTATTGAGATACCAATATGTTTTATTGACGCATTATTATCATTACGACCGCTGGACATTATGGATCCATTTTTCGACTGTCCGATAATATTCTCGCTTCCATCAAAAACCTCGGTTGATCTAGAATAAAATTTACCTATTTTAGCAACAGCTACTTTCCCATCTTTAATACTCATTCCCCAACGATATTCACTCATTAATACAGAATTTTGTGAAAATTCGCTTTGTACTGATATTGGAATATGAACAACGTTTTTCCCTAAATAAAGGAGGTTCTCTTGATATTTATTCACTAATTCATCAACCTTTTCTTGTGGAATAATTCTTATATAATCTGTTCTACTGTTATCACGGTACAAAAACTTACCGTTTGAAGAAA
Source organism: Bacteroidales bacterium (assembly GCA_003249955.1). GTDB lineage: Bacteria > Bacteroidota > Bacteroidia > Bacteroidales > ML635J-15 > Bact-19. Next base: position 53,014 of record QKHS01000038.1, read on the forward strand.
AATAATCGTCATCACCATTTGGATCAATTCTGGCAATAGGATTGTTACTAAAAGTTTGATACGAACTCATCCATGGTTTACTCACTGGATCAACATTCCATCTTCTCCCAATCCTCGCATCATACTCCCAAAACATAGCAGTGTAAACACTTCCAGTTTGTCCAGTTATTTCATCATCTTTCTCCATGCCATTAAATCCGAATCTATACTTATCACCAGGTTCAGGGTTATCAATTCCGCCATAACGTCCTGACATTTCCATACCGAACGGGAAATAATCCTTAGCGATGATTAAGTCAGGATTGTAAGAAGTAATAATA
>QKHS01000094.1 GCA_003249955.1 Bacteroidales bacterium
GCCTGATTTATAATTTCCACAATTCCGGCTCTTGAATAATCCGGTTTCATTTCCGGTTGCTCCAGTCTTTCCACATCGAGGACGTTTTCGAGCTGTTTTTTAATGCTTTGGGCATAGAAAACTGTTTTCACGGCAGAATCGCTTTTATTGTCTTTATTTAGGTCTATTATTGAACTTACCGGCACTTTTAAATCATGGAAAATATGTCTCACAACATTGTTTTTAAACCGGCTAAGGTTTTCTATTTCGACTCTTGCATAATAATTCATTTTTACTGTTTTCTCAACAACACCGGCCAAAAGGCTGTAGATAAACAAAGCCGCACATGTAAATATAACCAGAAAGATCAAAAAATCTTTAAAAAGAGATATTTTAAAAACATAAGCCATAATAAAATATGATGCTATTAAAAATACGGTTAAAAAAATGGTATGTCTCTGACTTGTCATAAATGCGGTAACCAGAACCAGAATGTTTATTGTTGTTAAATCTCTTACCACATTAATGTCACCATGTTCTCCGTAACCGGAAAGAATACCTGTAATAAAAATATTAAGAATCAGGGTGTACACAAGAATCAGTGTAGCCGGTTTTATTTTTTTGTAGTTATTGCCCAAATAAAATAAGTTGAAAATAATTATGAGCAAGGAAATGGTATCGACAAAAAAGACATCGTTAATACCGTTTTTTAAATTTAAGAAGAAAACAACAACAAACCGTATAGCATAAATTGCAATAGTCCCGTAAAACATCTTAACTCTAAGCTTGTTATAAGTATCCGAAAAATCCTGTGCCATAGTTAAGACAATTAATACCCCCTTATTAAACAAAAAGCTTTCTTAAAAACATTGCAAATCCTCAGGTTCAAAAGTAAACAAAATTACATTATATCTGATTTAACGAAATCAATAATTTTGGCCATATTTTCCGTAATTTTTTCAAGAGACCCGGCTTTATTAATTCTTAATGTAAGTTTCTCGTTCTGCTCTTTTAACTGCATGTTTCCCGGATGGCTATTAATATATGCCAGAACTCTGGAAAAAGTTTTTGATGAATAGTATGAAGATTGCTGATTAAGCGGAAAGTATCCTATGAAAACATTGCTTTTAATAACAATTTTCTGGAATCCGAGTTCTATAGCTATCCACCTAAGATGAACAATTTCGAAAAGTTTTTCTGTTTCTGAAGGAATTTCACCAAATCTGTCAATAAGATTATTTCTGAAAAGTGTTAATTCGGCAGGAGTCTTAAGGTCATCAAGTTCTCGATATAATTTTATACGTTCCGAAGTACTGGAAATAAAATAATCGGGAATCAAAATGTCAAGATCGGTCTCTATCTGACAATCAGATGCTGATGCTTTTCCCGTAAGCTTATCATTTTCTGCTTCGTTTTCTTTAAACAGTTCGCGGAATTCTCCGTCTTTGAGTTCGTCCAGAGCTTCGTTAAGAATTTTATTGTAGGTTTCAAACCCGATATCTGCAATAAAACCTGACTGTTCACTGCCGAGAATATTCCCGGCACCCCTGATATCCAGATCCTGTAAAGCTATATTTATCCCGCTGCCAAGTTCACTGAATTCCTCAATTGCTTTCAGCCTTCGTCTTGCTTCCGGCGTGAGAACATTTAACGGAGGAGACAGAAGATAGCAGAATGCTTTTTTATTGCTCCGGCCAACACGTCCGCGCAACTGATGCAGATCACTGAGTCCGAAGTTATTGGCATTATTAATTATAATGGTATTTGCATTGGGGATGTCAACCCCGTTTTCGATTATTGATGTACTTATTAGCACATCATAATCCCCTCGCATAAATTCAAGAATAAGTTTTTCCAAATGAGCTCCGTCCATCTGGCCGTGAGCAACCATAGTTTTTACTTCAGGACACAATTTATTAATAAGATGTTCTATTTCGTGAATATTCTGAATGCGGTTATTTACAAAGAACACCTGCCCGTTACGACCGACTTCGTAATAAATAGCTTCTTTTATAATTTCATTATTAAAAGAATGCAGTTCTGTAATTATCGGCTGCCGGTTTGGCGGCGGAGTGTTTATCACAGACAAATCTCTGGCTCCCATAAGTGAAAACTGAAGTGTACGTGGTATAGGAGTCGCAGTAAGTGTTAATGTGTCCACATTCACTTTCATTTCTTTAAGCTTTTCTTTCATCGCAACTCCGAATTTTTGCTCTTCATCAATAATAAGAAGTCCGAGATCTTTAAACTCCACATCTTTATTTATAAGACGGTGGGTTCCTATTATTATATCCACTTTGCCGGCTTTTAACTTAGCCAGAGTTTCTTTTATTTCTTTGGTAGTTTTTAAGCGGCTTACATACGAAATATTTACAGGCATTCCGGCAAGCCTTTCTTTAAATGTCTGGTAATGCTGAAGTGCAAGAATTGTTGTAGGTACCAGAACAGCAACCTGTTTACTGTCGTTAACGGCTTTAAAGGCTGCCCGTATCGCGAGTTCGGTTTTACCAAATCCCACATCGCCGCAAACCAGTCTGTCCATCGGCATGTCCGATTCCATATCTGCTTTAATACTCTCACTGGTTTTTCCCTGGTCCGGAGTATCTTCGTACATAAAAGAAGATTCCAGTTCGTTCTGAAGATATGAATCGGGAGAAAATGCGAAGCCTTTTTGTTCCCGGCGTTTTGCATACAAAACAATGAGATCACGGGCAATGTCCTGAATATTCTTTTTGGTCTTTTCTTTCAGACGCTTCCAATGTCCTGAACCAAGCCTGTGAATTTTCGGGGGCTCTCCTTCTTTATCCCGATATTTGGAAATACGATGTAGTGAATGAATGTTTACAAACAGGATGTCGTTATTATCATAAATTATGCTCACTACTTCCTGAACCCTGCCGTTGTTGTTTATTTTCTGCAAGCCACCAAATTTCCCGATTCCGTTATCTACATGCACAACATAATCTCCGGGACGCAGAGCTGTAAGATCCTGAATTGTAATAGACTCTTTACGAGCCACATTTTTTGTTGTAAACCGGTGGTATCTTTCAAAAATTTCGTGATCGGTATAAACACAGGTACGGCTTTCGTGATCAACAAAACCGTGATTTATTGTCTGCAAAACTGAATAAAATGAGACTTCTTCGCCTTTATCTGCAAAAATATCTCGAAGTCTCTGAAGTTGCTTCTCATTATTGCTCAGAATATAAGTCTGATAATAATTCTCCTCATTTTTCCGCAGGGTCTCGGCAATAAGATCGAATTGTTTGTTAAATGCCGGCTGTGGTTCGGTATTGAATTTATAGCTTTTTTCTGATTCAAACACCGAACGTGGAGCAAACTCCATTATCTGAAAAGGTTTTATTTCTTCAACAAAAGCTTCTGCTGACAACAAATTTGTCTTTGGATTTATAACGCAGATTTCATCATCATCAACTTTGGTTAAATCTACTTCGGCGTATCTGATTTCTGCCGCTTTAAATGTTTTGTCAATTTTATCAATAATCATCTCCGGCTGGTCGAGCCAAAATCTGCAATTTTTATTAATAAAATCAAAAAATGAAACTTTTTCTTCCTGAATAAGGTGCTCGTGAATATTAGGAATTATCTGGACTTTTCTTTGCTTGTCTGTTGATAGCTGCGACTCGGGATCAAAACTGCGGATACTTTCAACCTCATCACCGAAAAAATCGATACGGTATGGCTGCTCGTTGCTGAACGAGAAAACATCAATTATACTTCCTCTTATGGAATATGTACCCGGTTCATAAACAAAATCTTCGTGATGAAACCCGTATTCATTTAAAACTTCAATAACAAAATCCATCGAAAGTTTATCTCCGGCATTAATTTCCAGTGTATTTTTTGTCAGTTCCCTAGTTTTAACAACTTTCTCCATAATTGCTCCCGGATAGCTGACAATAAAATATGGTTTTTTACCGGAGCTTAATTTGCTCAGCACTTCGGTTTTAAGGACGATATTGGTTCTGTCGGTTTTAAGGTATTCGACCGAACGCTTATATGCACTGGGAAAAAACAACACGTACTCATCCCCGATAAGGTTTGTAATATCATCATAAAAGTATGAAGCAGATTCCTTGTCGGGCAGGACAACACACGTAAGCATCTTTTCCCTGTTGAAAAGGGATGCAAGTAAAAATGCCCCGGACGAACCGGCCAACCCCTGAATAATAATATTCTGATGGTGATCTTTGGATTTTATTTGCTCAAACAAGCCCGAGACTTGCTTGTTTTGCCCGTATATTCTGTCTATCAGTTTTTTCACATTGCAAAATTATAAAAAACAGGATAAAATGAAACTGATAAAAACTCAAAACTCTATTAAAGATATTGTAATCTTCAATTAGCGAAATCTTAATTTATAAACTGATTATTTCAGGGATAAAACACTTATGATCTCGAGGGTGCAGACTCAAAGCTGCATTAACAATCATTCGTATATTTTACATCCGTCATAAATACCTGTCTTATTGCTAAATCAAAAGTACAAGTTCATTAATTAAAGTTAAAATCTTTAAAATATATAAAAATGAAGCAGAATTTTTAATAATAAAAATGCTTATTCTCACTATTACAGGCGATAAAAAAAACTATTGTTAATTTATCTCTGCATTAAGTATAAAAATGAATATTTTGCACAATATGACTATTTGAAAAACTTAAATGAATTAGTAAATTGCCCCGTAAGATCGGACATATTTTTAAAACAAATAAAATCATTGATTATGAACATATTACGTAAGACCGGCCTCGTAGCTCTTTTTGGATTTTTCACGATTGTTGCATTCTCAAGTGAGATATACGAAAAACTTAAAAGTTTACCAGGAGTATCTTCTGTGGAAGAACTGAAAACAAGTGGATTTTTTACGGAGAAATATCTGGTAATTTTCGAGCAGCCTCTTGATGTTTCTGCTCCTGAAGCAGGGACATTCAAACAGCGGGTTTTTGTAAGTCATAAAAACTATAATGCCCCGGTTGTTTTTATTACCGAAGGTTACAATGCTGATTATGCGTCAGCAGAAGGTTATGTAAATGAGCTAAGCGATATTTTACAAGCTAATCAGATTTGTGTCGAACACAGATATTTTGCAGAGTCAGCACCGTCTAAACCTATAGACTGGTCTTTTCTTACCACAAAAGCGGCTGCAGACGATCAGCATGCTATAAGAACGGCATTTAAAGATCTTTATAAAGGGAAATGGGTTAGCACCGGCATAAGTAAAGGCGGCGAGACCTGCCTGCTTTATGAAATGTACTACCCTAAGGATGTAAATGCTACGGTTGCTTATGTCGCTCCGGTTGCAAAAGCTCTGGAAGATGGCAGACACGAACCGTTTATAAATAATAATGCAACAAAAAAAGACAGAAAAAAGATTGTAGATTTTCAAAAAGAAATTCTGAAACGTAAAGCTACGATTTTACCGATGTTCGAGAATTTTGTAAAAGCATCAAAATTGACTTTCCGCATTCCGGTTGAAGAAGTTTACGAATACTGCGTACTGGAATACTCTTTTGCTTTCTGGCAATGGATAGGAAATACTGACCGCATTCCTTCAAAAAAGGAGTCGGATGCAAAATTATTTCAACATCTGATTACCGTCTCAGGTCCTGATTATTTCTCTATTGAAGGATCGGAAAGTACCTTGCCGTTTTTCTACCAGGCAGCACGCGAGCTGGGATACTATGGTTATGAAACTGAAACACTTGCAAAATATCTGACTATTTCCACAGCTAAGGGCTATTTTAATAAGATTTTCCTGCCTAAAGAAATGCAGGTCGATTTTTACCCGCACACATCACAGGATCTGGAGAAATTCCTTCAGACCAAAGCCAAAAACACTTTCATTATTTACGGGGAATATGATCCGTGGACAGCTGCAAAACCTGATATAGGAACAAATCAGGGAGTTATTGTTGTTATAAATCCTAAGGGAACTCATGCAAGCAGAATAAAATCATTGCCTCAGACTCAGCACGAGCTGGTTATAAATACTTTGACAGAGTGGCTTAAATAGTAAAATTTGCTGACTGCAGTTTGACTTAAAATAAAACGGGAACAAACAGCAAATAAAGGAATTTTCTGTTAATCTTTCTTTACTTTTTTCTTGTACCATTTTATTAACTTTAAGCTTTGAGCTTCGACAAGCCAATAAAACGGGTACGACACCAGTACTGCGATTGCTGCCGGAATCCAGTAAATACGGGAATAAAATACTTCCTGTCCTGTTAGCTTAACAAGAATTGCATACATTAAAATAAACAGCGGGACATGTATAAGGTACATCGAATATGAGATCTTTCCCATTGAAATAAAAAACTTATTAAAAATGCTCATCTTTACAGGGTAAACAATCATACGGTAGATCATTATTGATGTAAAAACGCCGCCAATAATGTAGGTAACCTCATGACTTGCAAAAAAGCCACCATACATTGCAACAATAAGCAGTAACGCCGCCAGACAATTAAAAACCCAAACATTTATTTTTGGTAATCTGTCTTGTATCCTGTACTTAAATATTAACCAAAAGATAAAATACCCAAGTGCAAAATACACAGCATAAGTTGTTAAGAAACTAAATAATGGCCCGAATCCTATAAATGGATAAATCCTGTCCCTAAAAACAAACCCTGAAATTAACATAATTGTTGTAACGCCCAAAAATAGTTTCGGACGTTTAATAAAAAACGGGGCAACTACATAAAACATTGCTTCGGTGAGTAAAGACCAATACGGATAATTATACCCGATATATTCAGGATTTGAAACAAAAATCAAAGACCAAAGAAAACTTTTCAGGTTAAAATTTTGTGATGCGACAACCAGATCCTGATTGTATTCTCTGGGATTTAAACTTAAAAACAATTCCGGATTAATCAGTGTTGCAACCTTAAATAAAATTATAGTAAAAATTATTGAGCCTAAATAGGGAGTATAAATTCTGATTGCCCTGTTTACATAAAAATGCTTTAGTTTCCATGTATTTGTTTCAAAACTATATGCAATAAAAAAGCCGCTCAAAACGAAGAAAATAATAACCATCACCGTTGCATTGGAGGTAAACATATCGATTGCAAAAACAATGTAATCGAAAAGATTCCAGCTACCTCGCGGAAATGCCTGAACAAACTCCTTCCCTCCACTCCAGAACGGGAACTTTGAATGAGCTATTACAACAATTAAAGCCGCAAAACCACGGATTGAGTGCAACAATACAAGCTTCTCTTTATTAATCATCGCAAATGCTTTATTGGACAAAACTAATTATTTTTTTTTACTTTTGCTTAATTTCAATTTTACATGGTATTATTTCAACATCCATATCACCCAAATCTTAACATAACAATTTATGATCTGATATTTGTGCCTGTAATAATCTTACTGGTTTATCTTTTTGCAAAAAACAGACAGGACAAAAAACTTAAAACAGAATCACATTACAAATATTTTGCAAATGCAATTACTCTTAGGGTTTTTGTAAGCGTTTTATTTGCACTTACAGTTTTATTCTTTTACCCCGGAGATAGTATGGCTTATTTCCGCAACGTAAACAGTTTTAACAATCTTTTTTTTATTGATCCTTCTAAATATTTTGATATTTTACTGCACGGAAACAGACCAGAATATTGGTCATATTTTAATCAGGAAACAGGTTATCCGGCATATTATATGTGGAGAGATCCTAATGCAATTTTTGTAGCAAGACTATATTCTCCTTTATTAATATTAACATATAAAAATTACATTATAAGCTCTGTTATTACCGGATTAATAGGATTCTCCGGATTATGGAAACTATATGAATTGTTCTGCAAATTATATTCAGGAATGGAAGGTAAATTTGCAATTGCAATTTTGTTCTTTCCATCTGTTTTGTTCTGGAGTTCCGGTTTAATGAAAGATACAATAACAATATCAGCAATGGGATGGATAGTTTATTCATTCTATAATTTTGCAATTATTAAAAAATTTAAAATAAAATATCTGATTTCATTAATAACTGCATCAGTTTTAATTATCAATATTAAAGCATATATCTTTGTAGCCTTGCTTCCGGGATTATTTATCTGGTTCTTTTTCGATCAGATAAAAAGAATAAAATCGAATGCTTTTAAATTCATAGTGGCCCCACTTTTAATCGCCCTTATTGGTTTCCTGTTTTTGTTTTTTACAAGTAGCTTATCCACTTCTTTGGGGGTGTATGGCGACATCAACAGGTCAATTGAACAAGCACAAACAATACAGCAGGATTTGACAAGAGCTGAACAATACGGAGAAAATTATTACGATATTGGAGAGATAACAGCCACTCCCATGGGAATAATATCTTTAGCTCCTATCGCAATTGTGTCCGGGATATTCAGGCCATTCATATGGGAAGCAAGTAATCCTTTTATTTTATTGGCCGGGTTAGAAAATACTTTTTTAATTGTTTTTCTGGTTTACTTAATTTTCAAGACCGGGTTATTGGGGTTTTTCAGGAAAATCATGCAAGATCCGATACTTATTTTCTCATTTTGTTTTGTGATATTATTTGGTTTTGGTATAGGACTGGCATCTGCTAACTTTGGAGCTTTGGTAAGATATAAAATTCCTCTGTTACCATTATTTATTTCAATTCTTTTTATTATCAACAACGGGATTAAGAAAGCAAAAGTGAAAACATAAATGTAAATTTACATTTTTATGTTTTTAATTATATCAGAGAATATCTTAACTTGTTCTTTTCTTGAAAACATCTCAACATTAACAGAATTACAATTAATTGTACCATTAGTTTTAAGTTCGTTACAAAGTGTCGTTAATATTTCCAGCAAATGTGACGAATCTCTAACTATGTATCCGGAATTTGTCTCAATAATAAGATCCTCCTGAGCGTGACTACTAACTCCGTTTAGATTGTTACTAAAAAACGGTAACTTAGAAGTATCCTTTATTTTTTCCTCACTATAACACAATAAGATTATTCTTTTCAATGCCAGATAATCATAAATCTTAGTCCCTATAATTGAGTAATAATTAAAGAGCAACATTGCATTATTTTTTGCCAATTCATGTAACAGTATATCATTGGATAGCTTGGGATATATTTCCACAAATCGGAGTAACTTAGGATATTTCGTGGTAATCAGATAGCGTAACCGGTCTTCAATGTTTATTCCATAAAATGTAACCAGTAATTTTTTCTCTGAATTTTTTTCGATAAAAGTATTTACGGTTTCCAGAAAACTCTCTATAGGATGCCATTCATAAATAGTTCCGACGAATCCTATTCTTAAAAGACTATGGTTCTGTTCAATTCCCTTTACCTTCTCAATTGCTTCAGGGTCATACCCATTAGACACAACATAAAATTTTTTATTTATTACAAGTGTTGAAATAACCTGTCTGAATAAATCTGAAACAGTAGTAATTGCAATGCTATTCTTCAATGCCCTTTTTTCAAAGAATGCATTAAAAGTTTTCAATATAAAATTGCTGCTTCTGGAAGCATTTTGTGACCATGGGTCTCTATAATCTGCTATCCACGGAACATTAAACTTACTACTTAGCACAGACGCATATTTAAAAAGAACAAATGGTTCTCCTGTTGCAATTATAAAGTCAACATCATTATTTTTCAGATATTTTTTTGCTTCAAAATATATTTTTCGTTTTGGACCTACAAAAAAAATATATTGTGCAAATTCATAATATGCCGTCATTATTCTACGAAAAATACGAAATCCCGAGTCTCCATATTTAAGCATTATTTTGTTTGCTATATTAGGCTTATATGGCGTACGTATAATTGTTCCTTTTTCAGACTCTTCAATTATTGCATTTTCACTGTGCCCCTGATCAATGTAATCTAAATGGTTACCATATTTATTTCCCCATTGTCTTGTTACCACTACCGGATAAATGTCGAATTCGTTAAAATACTTATACCAGCTATATGGCCGCAATCCCCCTACAGAAACATATGGAGGAAAATCGTATGCTAATATCAGGACTTTCTTCATAGCTTCTGTTTATACCTTTCTGAATACTGTTTATAAACGGAATCTTTCAACTCCTGAATTTCATCCGCCGTTGCCCGAACGCCAGTTCCATGCTTCTTAAGAATTGCCGGTGTAATATCAAATAATACATTTCTATCTTCACACTTTTTTAGATAGTCTTTAACTGTTGTAATTACTCTGGCGGGATTTCCTCCAACAACTACACCTGCAGGAACATCTTTTGTAACAACGGCACCCGCACCGATTATTGCACCATCGCCTACTTTTACGCCTGGCAATACTACAGCATTTGCCCCGAGAAATACTTTGTTCCCGATTATGGTTTTTTCAACTCTGGACTTTCCACAATGTGTAATTGTGCTGGCATCATGAGCCAATATTACTGAGCCTGGAGCAGAAATAAAGCCTTCGCCTATAACAACTAATTCGTCCAGAGTATCAATATTTGTATTCATACCTTTTGGATAATCGGGAGAAGGGCCTTTAGCCATTCTTACCAAAATTTTGAAAATTCTGAGTATTCTCATTTTTTTATTTTACTTTTAATTTTCACTAATCTGGGCTGAATTCTATACATTATTTTGGTTAGGAACCTATGGAAAGGGTTATTTAAATTCTTTTCCCACTTAATTGCATACCTGTTAAAAATTTCTTTGCCGGTTAATCTGTACATTATTTGCATCAATGGGATATGCACATTCTTTTGATAATAGTAACTTACCAATTGCTTCTTGCCCTGATCATAAACAGACCAATACCAGACATCATATCTTTGTAAATTATTCTCAAGTGTTTTAACACAATTATCCCAAACTTCTTTAACGTCCTGCCGATTGCTTATCCGGTAATAATCCATTAATCCAAACATAGAATAAATAAATCCGTTTAAAACATAAGACGGTTTTTCCGTAGGATATTCTTCAAACCAGATATTTCCTTCTTTATCAATTCTTTTAAACCCACCTTCTTCATAATCAATATTAAAAGAATTAAATATTTTGCCGACAGTGTCAAAATATTTCTGATCTCCTGTTAATAAATATGCCCTAAGATACAAAGAAATCGCTTGCCCCTGATACATACCGGATATCCATCCATCCGGAAGATTATACTGATTATTTCGAAAACTACGAAATACATAACTATCATTAAATAGTTCTTTTTTATTATCCAACCAGTTTATGCATCTCAAAAATTTCTGTGTATATGATTCTACTTCAATATCTTTTACGATAAATTCATAGCAAATCATTGCATACTGAATAATAGTCACAATATAATAATAACGTTTATTTTCTCCTTCGACACAAAATGGGATTCCGTTTTCGTCGAGCCTGGCAAAAACTCCATTTTCTATATGCACTAATGAAGGTGCAATGTCCTGATAATAACCCCTCAGCTTATTATCAAATGCTATTTCCCCAACCCCTAAAACAATATCATTATCAACGCCAGCCATCATCTGATACTATTATAAACATTTATAAATTCCGGAATTATACTTTTCCATGATGCAAATTTATTCAAACTGTCACTGCCTCCGGATATTTTTAATTTATGTAACTCAAGATTATCAACAATGCTTACAAACTTCTCCGGAAAAGAATCTAAACTGCTGCTAAAGAACAAAACATCAAAATCTGAATAAAATCCGTAGGGTAACCAATCTCCTGCCAAAACTACATTTCTGGCAGCAAACGCTTCCTTTATCGAACTTGCCTGAGTGTCTGTAGATTGCAAATTGACCATAATATCTGAGATAATCCTGCTTTCGCACAACTCAATATCCGACAACCTGTTCTCAAACAGAATATAATCAAAATCAGAGCTTACAATTCTGTTTTTAAGAGTTTGATAGTAATCTGATTTTTTATCAATTCCGTAAGTTAACGGAAAAAGTAAAACAAGTTTATGCCGGATGTCTGAGTCAACACCTTCCAATATATCCAGAAACAAAATATGTTGCTGAACCGGATTTGCACTATAACCAACTGTAACGACAATTTTATCCTCAGGGATATTATATTTTTCTCTTAAACTTTGCTTTGTATCCTCCGACCACATTCCCATAATAAAATCGTATCGGGCCGACCCAAACTGGTTATTATGTATTTTATCCTCATTACCCGGGAAATAGCTTAAAAACTCTGATGTCCAGTTTTTACCCAAAACTATGGCCTTTGAATTATCAAATATCTCTTTCTGGATTAATTTCTCGGATGTATTTGCCCGTAAAACATCTGATCCAAATGGAGTTGCAATAATTTTATCATTATGCCTGCTTAGAAACTTCATATATCTGGCATAATAAAACCCGCACCATTGGATATCTATCACATCGTCTTTCCCTATATATTTTCTTATTATTCGTTTTCTGAATAATCTACGATATACTTTTTTTGCAAAACCTTTAAAAATGTACGGAACGAGATTATGAATTTCACCATTCTCATCGTAATATAAGAACTCCCAGATGTCAAGAGCAACCACTTCCAGTCCTTCATTCCGCAACCCGGTAATTAATTCGGCTGTACCCGGATGCCAGAACGGTATAGGCGTTAAAATATTTATCTTTAATCTATTCATTTATCAGTTTAAGGTACTCTTTCCATTCGCCAATGTCTGTCCATGAATTCTCGCTGACAGGAAAAACCCCGACGCGTCTGTTTTCAACTTGTAGTTTTTCAATCAGACTGGTAATATGATAGAAAGTATCTTTAGGGATTTCGTTAATTAAATGTGGCTCAAGAATATATAGCCCGGTATTAATGTAGAATGTTATCTCGGGTTTTTCAGTTATTGAATCAAGAATTCCGTCTGCTTTTGTTTCGATAGTACCATATGGAATTTTATAAGATTTAAGAGCTGCTACAACTGTTAATTCGTTATTATTCTCACGGTGATATTTTAATATTTCCGAGTAATCTTCATCAATCATAATATCACAATTGGTAACAAAAAACGTCTCTGTAATAGCTCCGTCAAGCAAGTGTAAACTTCCGGCTGTCCCCAGAGGTTTAGCCTCTTCAAAAAATACTGAATTGTATTTTATCCCGGCCTGATTGTTCAAATAATACTTAATCATCTCTGCACGATAATTTACAGAAATGTAAAATCTTGAACAATCATATTCGCAGAAACTGTCCATTATGTCCTCCAGAATTGTTTTATCTCCTATCGGGATTAATGGTTTGGGAATAACATTTGTCAATGGCTTAAGTCTTGTTCCTTTGCCCCCAGCCATAATAACAACCGGCAATCCTAAAGATTCTTTCAGTTTAGCTTTTTGCCCTGTGATAATATCTTCCCAATATATAATCTTTTCAAGAAATCCGTCTTTATCGATAACCGGCATCGCTTCTGTACGTAACTCAATCATCCGTTTCTTAATCTCTTCATAAGAATCGGTTGAGTTTGCAACTGTTATTATTTCCCTCATAATATCCGCAACCGGAGAATCTAGAGATTTTTTGTTTATAATTGCCCGTTGAATATCTCCAAGACTTAAAACCCCGATAAATTTTCTATCTTCTGTTACAACAAAAAGAAGTTTACGCCGGATTTCGTCCATTAGCTTTAATGCCGCTATTACGGTTATTCTGGAAGAAATAATATCCTTTTTATCCATCGCTTTTTATTTTTTAATTCTACGAGCCGGGACTCCTACATAAGTTCCTGGTTCCGAAATATCTTTTGTGACGACAGCACCGCTTCCGGTACGCACAAAGTCACAAATTTTAACATCATCATTAACAGTAGTCGATATCCCGATGTTACAACATTCTCCGATTTCGGAACGGCCTGCAATTGAAACTGTACCGGATATCATAGTGTGCTTCTTTACCCGTGAGTCGGTAACATAACTCCTGATCTGAATAAAGACATCGTCTTCAATCACAGAATCAAGATATAGTATGCAAAACGGAAAAACCACGACTCCTTTTCCTATTTTTGCAGTTGAGTCAACCAAACATGTTGAATGAATAAATGTTGCAAACGGAATTGTATTTTCGAATCTTTCAAAAACAGCTTTTCTATATTCCATTCTCGTAAACCCAACAGCATTTATCAATTCATCAAAAATCTTATTTTTAAAGCATTCCTCAATATCATCAAGTCTGCCAAGTACCGGATAATGATTTAATATAACACCAGTGTCAGTAAAATCATCAAAATAACCTGCAATTTCAAACTGACCGTCTTCAACCATATAATGGGCAATATGCCTTGCCATCTCACCCGATCCGATAAATGCAATCCGTTTTTTCATTTTTATTCTATAATTAGCTTCATGAAAGAAAAGATATAATCTTTCAGTTTAAACAACTCTTCTCTGTTTTCTTTTTGTAAAATCACATATCCATACCTGTCCGGTCCGAATTTTATTTTAGGAACACGACTGCCTTTTTCCAGAAAGAACTTAAATTCTATAACACCGGGAAGAGATTTCAAATGTTCATAATCAGAAATTTCCTTTACTGTTCCCTCCGGGAATTCAAAATAATATATTCCAGAGGCCATTTTTCCGGATGAGCTTAAGTTCGGTTCTTTTCCTAAAGTAATATCCAAAGCAGCTTGCTCCATATTGATCCCTGTAGATAACGGAACCAGATGCGAGCAAATATAATCACCAGCCATTCTGCCACTCGCTTCCAGAACCTTTATTTCATCGCCGTTAACTAATATTTCGCAATGCGAAGCACAATTTTCAAAACCAAATGCTACTGACATTTTATGAACAAGTCTCTCAATTTCCTTAAATTTTTCCTCGCTAAAAAGTGATGGATGTGTTAATTCCATTTCACAACGATAAGGCAGTTCTGTCATAACTTTATCTGTTATCTGTAACAGTTTTGTTTTGCCATTATAGTGCAATGACTCCAGACTATATTCTTTGCCATAAATAACCTCTTCGCATAATATAGTATCTCCTTTGGTAAATCTTTTCGCATCAACGAATGCGATTTCTGCATCCTGTCTGTTGTAGCAAATAGTAACACCTCTACTGCCTGAATTATCTCTGGGCTTTAATACCAAAGGGTAATTCATATCATCAGATAATTCGCTGATTAACTTATATTTTGCACATGGAATTCCGTTTTTGACAAAAACCTCTTTCATCTTTAACTTGTCCGTGCAGTTTCTGGCAGAGTCTTCGCTAATACAACCTATGCCATATTTAGCCGCAACCCTTGCCATCATTACCAATGGTTTGTCGGTAGCAACAGTAATGATATGTGTAATTCCGTGTTTCTCAATTACATTACAGGTTCCTTCATAATCCTGTCCATCTACCACCTCAAATGCATCACAATAATTTTGCCCTGTTGCCGCCGGGTTAGGATCAATTACAACTGTGAACAACCCTGCTGACTTACAAAGCTTTATCAAAGTCAACTGATCGTTTCCTCCCCCAAAAATCAATATTTTCACACTTGAATTTTCCATCATTTTCTCAAATTACTAATAATACTTTTTAATGTTTCGCATATGTACCTTACTTCTTCTTCTGTAAGTGATGAGTACATAGGAAGAGTAATTTCATTATCCGCAACATATTCTGAAAGCGGAAGATTTGAAGTAAATTCTTTGTAAATCGAAAACTTATGTATTGCCGGATAATGAACAGATGTCTGAATACCATTTTCGTGCATTTGATTTCTTACTCTATCCCGAAATTCAGAATCTGAATTTTTTAAAACAACCGGCATAACATAGTTTGATACAAATTCATTGTTCTCTGCAAAAGGCAATATTACAGGATCATAATCACTCAGATATTTCTGA
Source organism: Bacteroidales bacterium (assembly GCA_003249955.1). Taxonomy (GTDB): domain Bacteria; phylum Bacteroidota; class Bacteroidia; order Bacteroidales; family ML635J-15; genus Bact-19. Next base: position 15,793 of record QKHS01000094.1, read on the forward strand.
TACATTGCTCTTACAATCTGTCTTTTATGCAAATCCGGCAACAATTTATCAAGCTGAACAATGCCAATTGAAGCCCGGATATCATCCAATCTGAAATTATATCCTAGTTCCACGACATCATATACTGTTGCATGCCCTGATGCCCGTTGATAAGACATAGTTGTCATTCCATGCGAACGTAACAGCCTTGCCCTTGCACCAAGTGTCTCAGAATCAGTAACCAACATGCCGCCCTCTCCGGTACTTATGTTTTTATTTGAAAAAAAACTAAAACACCCGACATCTCCTATTGTTCCAAGTTTCTTCCCTTTATACTCAGATAATGGACCGTGACAGGCATCTTCAATAATTTTTAAATTATATTTTTTTGCAAGCAGAAGTATTTCATCCATTTCTGCCGAAAAGCCGGCCATATGAACAACAAGTATTGCTTTGGTTTTTCCGGTAATTAACGGCTCTATATTTTCGGCACAAATATTTATATGGCTCAAACTCTTTATATCACAGAATACCGGAGTTGCGCCCACATATCTTATACTATTTACAGAAGCTACAAATGTTAAAGACGGGCAAATAACCTCATCACCTTCTTTAATGTCGAGCACTTTCAATGCCAAATGTAAGGAGTCTGTACAGTTTGACAAACTAACGGCATATCTAACGTCAAGCATTTCTGAAAATTTTCTTTCAAAAATTTCACATTTAGGCCCCGTGGAAATCCATTTTGAACGCAAGGTTTCTAACACAGCTTCTTCCTCTGTGTTATCAAAATTTAACTTAAATAACGGTATTTGATAATTCATTTTAAATATTATAAATATTTGCTTTATATCTTTTTAAATTTTCTTTGTCTAAAAACCAATTTATTGTTTCCGTCAAGCCATTTTCAATTGAATACCCTGTTTTAAAACCGGTTAAGGCTCTGATCTTTGAATTATCACCCCAAAGTCTAAATACTTCAGAGTTTTTTGGTCTTATGCGATTTGTATCTTCAACAAATTTTACATCAGATTTCATTATTTTTGCAATCAGTTCCAGAGTATCCCTCATTGAAATTTCGTAATTGCTGGCAATATTGATTTCTTCTCCAATAGCATTTTTACAATCAGCAATTTCTATAAAGCCTTTACATGTGTCTTTTACAAAGGTAAAATCTCTGGTTGGTGTTAAATCGCCCAGTTTTATTTCTTTTATTCCGGATGCTATCTGACTGATAATTGTGGGAATTATAGCTCTTGCAGATTGTCTTGGGCCATAAGTATTAAACGGACGAACAATTGTTACGGGCAACTCAAAAGCATTGTAAAAACTCATTGCCATTGCATCAGCCCCGATTTTTGATGCAGAATATGGCGATTGCGGTTGTTTAGGGTGTTTCTCGTTAATAGGGACGTACTGAGCTGTTCCATAAACTTCACTGGTAGATGTTGCCAATATTCTTTTAACATTGCTGTCTTTCGCCGCCTGACAGATATTAAGTGTTCCCCTTATATTTGTGTCAACATAAGAGTCAGGGGCAACGTAAGAATACGGTATTGCAATTAATGCTGCCAGGTGATAAATTACATCAATATCCTTAACAATCTGCCTGCAAAAGTTAGCATCCCGGATATCTCCGCTTACAACCTCAAGATTTTCATGTTTAATACCTTCGAGCCAACCCCAGTTGTTGAACGAATTATAATATGATAACGCTCTGACTTCATGGTTATGATCAAGTAACATTTCTGTTAAATGAGAACCTATAAAACCATCCGCTCCTGTTACAAGTATTTTCATTTATTTCTTAATTTTATATTTTAATTCTTTATTTAGTAAAGAAAAGAATTTATACGGAGATTTTAAAAAAGATTTAAAAAAGAATCCCACTGCTTTATTTCTAAGTCCTCTTTCTTTGCAAACATATGCATAACGGAATGCTTTAAACGAATAATACCTTTTGCTTATCTTTCTGTACTTCCCGTTATAAACGTTGCTAATAAGTGCAATATAGTTGAGCATTTTTTGCATACGTTCTGTTTTAGGAGAGCTCCCGTCAGCGGTAACGGAGCCTTCGTGTTTCCTATATACTGACATAGTATCATCTAACCCGAAAATTTTTCCTTTTTCAAATGCCGTTGCAATTATAAAAACGTCTTGTTGCAACATATGTTTATGTGTTGCATACTTAAGATAATACGGATCTTCAACCAATGATCTGTAAAACATTACGGTGGAAGTTGCTATAACCCAATCCTCCCAAACATTTGAAGGTGTATAGTCCCCGGATCTGTACGTTTCTAAATAGCTCTTTTCGGTATTCTCGCCTTCAAAAACCTGCTCAATATTATGAAAGCATAGTGAATACTGTGGATTGTTTTCCAAAAAATCGACTTGCTTTTGTAATTTATGAGTATCTGTCCAATAATCATCGCCATCACATTGTGCTATATATTTACCGGTACATTTTGCAAAAGTTGCCGCATAATTCTTTATTAAGCCAAGATTTTTCTCATGTTTTAAAACTATTATTTTACCGGGATACTGTTTTTCATATTGTTCGCAGATTGACATTGTAGAGTCCGTACTACAATCTTCTCCAATTATAATATTATAGTCAAAATTACATTCCTGCATCAAAATACTATCTAAAGTTTTTGGCAAGTGCTTTTCCTGATTGTATGTTATTACTGCTACGGATACCAGAGTTGTCATAATTTTAAATATTTTCTCAACAAATTTTCCAGATAAAATTCTTTACTTATTGCAAGATCGTCAAACAGATCTCCTGACAATTTAGTATCATAATAAAATTTTGCTCCTTTACTAATAAGTTCAACGTTTGCAATTTTGCCAATCACTTTTTCGCAACAACGAATAATTTCCCGAATGCTAAATTCCTGCGGGTTAACCAAAAATATTGTATCATTTATAATATTCTCATTCAAAACCTTATTATACATTAACATAAAATGGTCAATATCCAGTATGTTTCGGAATGCATTAGCCCATACTTCAATTTTATCTCCTCTTATTATTGAATTACAAAGATATGGTAAAATTGATTTTTCCGGAGCTAATGCTCCAAATAAATTACTTTTTCTTATTATTAAGTAGTTATGCGAAATGTTTTTAACAATCTTTTCCATCGCAGTCTTATGCTGCACATAAATCTGGTCAGACAATGAAGAATCATTAATGCTATAGGTGCTTAAATAAACTATCTTTTTATCTGCATTTAACTTAATCAGATTCCTTAAGATTTTCTCTTCAAACTGAAAATCCTTAAAATCCGTAGCCTTTGAATCCAGGACCTCCTCTGCAAAAACAATTACGTTATTCCTGTCGTACGTCTTAATATGCTCAGCAATAAAGCCATCTCCAACAACCATATTTACATAATTAAGCCTGATGCCTTTATCACCAGTTCATGATCAAGATCTGTTTTCCTAAAATCCGATTCTGTATGAAATAAAAACCCAGGTAAGCATTTTCTTATGATTCGATAATTGATTGAACGCAGGACAAAAACATTCTCAAGATGCTTTAAATTCCAGAGATATATTTTTATAAAAATTAATAAAATTTTATTATGCCTGTAAATATCCCTCATTTTCTTAATAAGAATACTATGGTCAAACTTAATCTTTTTCTTTACAATTCTCTCTGCAAATAAAAAACAGTAAGATGATAGATGTTTATTGCAGTCATTTTTCCCGGTGATACTTAAATCTGAGTTGTTGATTAAAGCATGCCACTTATCAAAAAGTCTCATTTTACTTAAAATTCTATCCTCTTTTAAATCAGATGCACTTATTCTTTCATTTTCATTCTCATATATATGGCGAATAAAATAATCCGGCAAACAATCTGCTTCATAAAACTGCAATCCCTTAATCAGAGCACACAAGTGAATGTCTGCATCCTGCCAATCAGCTAAACTTTCGTCCCATTTAATATTGAACTTTTTTAATGACTCTGCATTCCATAATGGGCCTGTAGTTGACCATGGGATATCAGAAGTCAAGAATCTTTTAATCTGGCTAACATCTTTTTTAGTTATGTTCCACAACAGTCTCGAATCGCCGGGTTTTCTGGCAAAGTGTAACCCAGGAAATACCCATGCATCATATTCAGGTTTATCTCTAGCTACTTTGAGCCTTTCCTCAAGACAAGCAGAAGTAATCAAATCGTCTGAGTCCAAAAACATAATATATTCCCCGCATGAATTTTCGACACCTATATTTCTGCAGGAACATGCACCTTTAGGCTCTCTGTCTCTTTCGTATATTTTAAACCGTCTATCTTTTGCTGAAAACTCCTTAATTATTGCCTTTGTATCATCTGTAGAACCATCATCTATAATAATACATTCAAAGTTTTCGTATGATTGATTAATGACACTTGTCAGTGTCTCCCTTATTAAGGAAGCACGGTTATAGGCGGGGATTAATATTGAAACCAAAAAATCAGTCATCAATTATTTATATCGTAAGGAGATTCCTGTATTTTTTTGCCATTTCAATTTCTCCGAATAATTTTTCAAGATTTTCCATATTTAATTGCTTATGTTCAGCACTGTTTTCAACAATTTTAAATGTTTCATCCATATCAGCCATACTGTAAACTTTAACATTATTTGATGTTAAGAATTTATATAGATTACTTTCAGGAAGCATAAATACTGGAATATCATTCTTTAAAAACCAGATAATATTTCCTGCTGCCTGAGACCTGATATTAAAAAATAAAGCGGCCTCGCACTCCGCCAGAAGATTAAAGTAATCATCCTTGCTCAGAAATCCTTCCAAACAAACAATATCCTTCCCAAATAATCTACCACCCAGAGTTTTAACTTCTGATACGTACTTATCAGAGCCACCATAAGATAATGGCATTATTAAAGTTTTATGACCGGCATCCTTTTCAGACCGAGAATATAAAAACTTTAAAGCATCAAGATGATTATTAAATAAAGATGCTGAATTCCCGCACAATATTTTATTCCCGGCTTGTTTACGAACTTCTGTACTTGTCAGATTCATCTGATCCAGTCCGATATAGTTCCAGTCTGTAAATTTCATTTTAGGGAACAACGGCATTATAAAATCTTCATAGTCTTGCTCAATATAATGAGCAAAGTAATCTATTTTGCCCATTGCCTCAATGATTCTGGTCTCCTCCCTATTCTTTTTATCAGAGTAGAATCTATAATTTATTAAGTTCCTTCTTAATTTAACCGGATTTAATGTAAAGTGAAACTTAAAATCGGTATTATTAATATAAAAACGGTATGATTCTTTCAGCAAAAATTTTTCAATATAAAAACTCAATGTAAATACTTCTGCTCCAAAGAAAATCCATATTAATTTTGATTTTTCATAAAGTTTATTTTCAACTATCAGATTTGCAAATAAAAACGACATTGAATGAAAGAAAACCCGCTCCGCTCCGCTCAGTATTTTTTTAGCTTCAGTGAGCCCGTCTTCTTTAGTATTTAAAACAATTACATTGTCGCTTCTGGTAAATCTGATTTCAGCATCACTGAAAACAATGTATTTATTTACAGTCTCAGTATATTTCCTTTCATTAGCAATAAAATAATCAAGGAATTTATCATCATATGACAAATGTACATTCATTGGTATATCCTATATTTTTCTAAAATTTATTCATAAGACACCTCTAATTTCAACTTCACTTTCACTCCTGTTTTCTCATCGATAAAGAAAAGATTTTGATATGTTCCATGGCTCATGGCTCTTAAATAATCATAAAATTCAGAAAAAGTCCCTGTTCTGGTTAAATCAACTTCACATAAATTATTAAAGTCCTTTTTGCTAAAAAAATTACCGTTTTTTTCAGGGGGAAATGTTGAATATGAGTTATTTATTATGTCGGAGAAATGCTTCTCAAACAATTCAATTTCCTTTTCCAATACTCTGTCATATAAACTTAGTGATGTGTCAAAACTATATTTTTCAACTTTTTCACGCGCTATTATCGGACCATTATCCAATTTTGCATCCATTTCATGAATAGTAGCTCCGATATCTAAATTATAAAGTATTGCAAAAACCTGAGGATACCAACCTCTGTTAACGGGGTTATATCCGGGATGAATATTTACGCATCTCACGTTTTCGACCAAAGCTTCGGGGAAAAACTGAAAACAATGCAATGAGATTATTAAATCATAGGATTTGATTAACATCCCGACTTCTTTGTTAACATCAACAGTGGCTGGCCTGCCAATAAAATCTTCGTGATTTGCCAAAGGGCTGGAATCAGGGCTATGCTTAAAATCAAAACATACTCCCTGCGGATTTATTCTGTTAATAATACCCTTAACTTTATTATACTGTATAACGTTATCACTTATGACTAAAACTCTCATTGCTTAAATGTTTTTATTATTTTCAGAACATCTTCATTTGCCAAATCCGGATATATTGGTAAGCATATTACTTCATTTGATGCTTTTACAGCACATGGTAATAATTCGGGAGCTGCACTTGACAGTTTATTATATGGAGAAAACATGCTTATCAAAGGATAAAAATATCTTCTCCCAAAAATATTATTTCTCTTTAATTCTTCATATAATTCATCTCTGCTTCTACCATAACTGTTTTCATCAATAAAAACCGGGAAATATGAATAATTGTGTTTAACACCCTCAATTTCATCAAGAAAGCTTATTCCCGGAATGTCTCCCAACCCAGACCGGTATTTATCTGCAATAGCTTTTCTTTTTATAATATTACCATCAACATATTTTAATTGCAATAAACCCATAGCTGCCTGAAGTTCATTCATTTTTGCATTTATTCCCGGTTCAACAACAGTAGTTTCATCCCTAAATCCGAAATTTTTAAGGTCATCAATATGTTGTTTCATTTGCTTATCTTTACAAACAATAGCACCACCTTCAAACGTATTAAACACCTTTGTTGCATGAAAACTCAAAATGGACAAATCTCCCTGATTTAGAACAGGTATTCCGTTTTTAGTTACTCCAAAAGCATGAGCGGCATCATAAATAACTTTGAGATTATATTTGTCCGATATTCTCTTAATCTTATCTGTATCGCATGGAGTTCCATAGACATGTACAGGCATAATTGCTGTAGTTGCAGGAGTAATTGCCTTTTCAATCTTATCAGGATCTAAATTTAATGTAACAGGGTCAATATCAATAAATATCGGTTTTATGTTGTTCCACCATAATGAATGAGTGGTTGCAACAAATGAAAATGGTGTTGTAATAACCTCACCTGAAATTTTTAATGCCTGTAACGCCGTAATTAAAGCTAAAGTACCATTGGAAAACAAGGAAATATATTCTATTCCCAGATGTTCACAAAGCTCTTTTTCTAACTTTTGGTGAAACGGACCATTGTTTGTAAGCTGTCCATTTGCCCAAATCTGCTCAAGATATTGATTAAACTCTTCCAAAGGTGGTAAAAATGGTTTGGTAACATAAATATTTTTATTCTCCATGTAATTTTGATTTGAGGTTATCATCTTTTCCTGCTACACAGTGTAATCCCGTTATCATATCTCCATGTCTATATTCAATTCTAATATCTTTTAAATCCTTTTTATAAAAAAACTTTACTAATGGAAAAACACATATTGAAAATACTTTTCCTTTTCTGCCACAAAGATATCTCCTTCCATATTGGGCAAGCATTGAAGCAAGACAGGCATTCCATCTTCCTGCCGGTTTCATTTCAACAATCTTAAATTGTCTTTCATTTAAAATCCTTTCAAGAGCAAAAGGAGTATAACGGTATTCATCAAAAGGAATGTCGTGCAATCCCCAAAAAAACGGGACTGTGATAAATAACAACCCTTCTGACTTTAAAACACGTCTGATTTCCTTTAATATATTTGATGGATCCGGAATATGTTCTAAAACTTCTGTTAATAAAACAATATCAAATTCGGCATCTTGAAAAGGCAGAATGTTTCCATCCCAAAAATAGTCTGGTTTAATCTCGGTTTGATATGATTCACTTTTAATGTCTATACCTGTGTATCCTATAACTTTATCGTTTTCAAGTATCATTTTCTTATATGGCATATGCCCGCAACCAACATCCAATACTTTTCCATAAAAAAACAATTGATTCCAACGGAGCATCACTCTTTCCCTAACTTCCCGAGGGAAAAAGGTGTCCATATTTCGATAATTTGGCTTTTTGTCTTCCATTAATATAACTTATTAAAAGGCTGGCAAAACATATTAATTTGCAATCACCTTTACTAACGTAAATAAATTCATCATTTTTGATGATGATTTTTCTTTTATAACAGATAATAAAGTTAAGTATAATTCATTTGGTAATATATTTATGCTATCTTTAATAAAATTTTCCATCATTTCTCTGTTAATGTTAGCCCAACTTTCATTTGGCAACATTATTTTATTGTATAGACTTCTGCATCTGACATAATATTGATACTTTATGATGCGTTGTAGTTTTTGATGTATTGAATTTTCCCAAATTGTCTGGCGTTCAGTTTTTTGATAAAAATAATTTTTTGTTTTTGGATAGTATCTTTTTATCCAATCAAAATACAGCTTGTGATCTTTTTTAACTTGAGGATTGACCCTGTTTAAAAATCCTAAAAAATCAGAATTTAAAAATGGAGAATAATATTCCGTCAAAGAACCTGCAATATAATCTCCACTCATTGTATTATTAAAAACCCAATTGTAATAATTGTATATTTCGGAATTGATATAGTTACCTGCTAATTCATCCACAAATGGTTTAATTTTATCAAACAACTTGTTATCTCGAAGCTTATACTGCATTTCAATTGTATCTGAATTGTACTTACTATGATTTGAAAAATAATTTAATGTATCTCCAACTATTGCGTCCCCAACTTGTCCGGTCATTACCAAACCTGAATTTTTCAGATCCAACTCTTTTAACGCATAAAGAGAATGTGCAGCTGCCTGAAAACCGACGGTACCGCCGGATTGATAGATTAATTCATTATAATCATCCAAATACTCTCCTTTACCCAGATCAATGAAAGTATTTTTCTTTGATATTTTTTTTGATATTTCTTGTGCAATTATCTTATCCCAACTATTATCAATTGAGAAAGTGTAAGTTTCAAAATCATATCCTTGTTTATTTGCAGATAAGGCAACCATTCTTGAGTCCAACCCACCACTTAATGTCACATATGTGCTTTTCTTATTTCTTATGTTTTTTTCAAATCCGGATTTTACAGCATTATCAAAACGGGCATTTAACTCGTAAAGTAACTCGTCATATTTTAAATCAACATATGGCTCTGAAGTCAAATTCCAATAAGATTTTACAGTCACGGTATTCCTCTTAAAAGTAAGGAACTCTCCGCCACAAAGTTTAAAAATATTTTCAAAACATGTATATTTAGATGGGTAATAACCGAATATGAGAAAATAATAAATGGCATTATGGTTTAACTCCCCCGTTTCTAATTTTTCTAGTTTTATCAGGTTTTTAAGGTCTATAAAATTTGTTGCAAAATAAATAGTATTGTTTTTAAAAAAATAAAATACCGGTTTTGAAGTTGTAATATTTGTATAAAGTTCTAATTTGTAGTCGGCTTTATCTAAAAAAAACAATGAAAAATTACCTTCAAGCTCTGTAACCCAGTCATTAGGCCTCTGAAACCTGATTGTAGTTATTATTTCGCACCAATCTTTAGTATTATACTTTTCAAATAAATTATGGTCGTTTAAAATATAACCATTAATGAACAGGCAATATTCTTTATTGTTTATGGAAACAACATTTTCATCTTTTCCTGACACTAAATGGTTATCCCGAATATCATGCTCATTAAGTCTAAAACTTAATTCTTTGTCTGAATCAAAATTAAGAAACAATTCATTCCCGGTTAATTCGCCATATTTCCCAATAATGTGATTCATTTTGAATAAATATTAAATTCAACAATAGCTTCGTTAGCCGCCCTGTTAATAACTCCTGTATTCCAATAATCACCCTGGAGAACGTCAAACGTGAATGCATTATCGATAACATCTTCAAAATTTTCAGGGGTACTGTCTTTGTAACTGGCAAAAAGTCTGACATAATATTTCCCCCCACGTAAAAGCATTTTTGGAATCTCAATGATTATTTGGCCCTCATCTGAGATCTGCAACAACTTCAATCCGGTATCAATTGAAGAATACCCGATAATGACATGCTCATAAAAATCTTTAATTAATATGCCCCAGATGAACTTTGCCGGATCAATATCTTCTATTTTATTCCTGTAATCAATAACAAATTTAACATATTCACCTGAAATAATCTCAACAATTGATTTGTCATATTTATCATACATAAATATTGAGGTGTACCTGAAATTACCAGCCCCGGTTCTGTCAGATCTGTCATTTAGATTACTGCTTATTGCTTTACTTTTACCGTAATACAAGCTTATTATGTTTTCAACATTATCAATTTTGTCAACAGATCCGTTTGCCAAAAGAATTCCTGTTTTACACAAACTCTTTACGGCAGCCATATTATGACTCACAAATAAAACTGTACGTCCTCCTCCTTTACTAACATCCTGCATTTTGCCAATAGCCTTTTTCTGAAACTCCGCATCTCCAACAGCCAGAACTTCATCAACCACTAAAATGTCCGGCTCCAAATGAGCTGCTATTGAAAATCCAAGCCTAACGGTCATACCACTTGAATAACGTTTAACCGGGGTATCAATATATCTTTCAATGCCTGCAAAATCAATTATCATATCAAGCTTGTCGGATATTTCAGCTCTGCTCATTCCCATAATTGCTCCATTCATGAATATGTTCTCCCTTCCGGTCATTTCCGGGTGAAAACCAGTACCAACCTCTAATAGAGAAGCTATTCTTCCATTGTATTTTATGCTACCGGTAGTTGGTTTGGTAACTCTGGAAAGAAGCTTTAATAATGTGGACTTTCCGGCACCATTCTTTCCGATAATTCCAACAATATCTCCTTTTTCAATTTCTAAATTTATATCTTTCAATGCCCAAACATATTCTGAAGTACCTTTAGTAGCCCTGTCATTTGCTTCTCCTATCTTAAGATAAGGATCTTCTTTTCCCATAACACTCGTAGCCCACCATCTTTTTAAATCGTGAGACAAAGTTCCAGTACTAACTACCCCTAGTCTGTATTGTTTACTTACATTTTCTATTTTTATTGCAACATTGGTCATTCTATTTTTTTTATGTTAAAACTTCTGATTAGACTGTATCCATAAACCCTTTTTCAACTTTATTAAAAATAACAATTCCGGTTAACAATAATATAATCATAAATACGAAACTATATAACAAATAAATCCATGAGAAAACTCCCTGCCCGATTACAGCATATTTAAACGTTTCTACTACTGAAGTCATCGGGTTAAGAGCAATCATCCATTGTTTATTTGCAGGAATCGAGTTTAACGGGTATATAATCGGAGTAACATACATCCAAAGTTGTATCCCAAATTGTAGTAAAAAATTAAGATCCCGGTATTTTGTTGTCAATGAGGAAAATATAATCCCGAAGCCCAAACTGAGACCCGCAGTTAATATGACTAGCAAAGGCAGAAGTGTTGCATAAATATTAGGACAAATAAGACTACCTGAAGAAAAAAAATAATAAAAGTAGACAATTGTAAAAATTATAAATTGTATTAAAAACCTAACTAAATTTGAGATGGTTATTGAAATTGGAACAACCAGCCTCGGAAAATAAACTTTGCCAAAAACAGCCTGATTTTCAATAAATATTTTTGAGTTTCGGGTTAAACAGTCAGAAAAATAATTCCATAATATTATTCCAGAGAAATAAAACAACGGCTGTGGAATTCCATCTGTTGAAAGACCTGCGAGATTTCCAAATACAAACATGAACATTATTGTCGTTAGTATTGGTTGTATAACAAACCATAATGGTCCTAAAATAGTCTGTTTATAAAAAGTAACAAAGTCTCGTTTTACATACATGTAAATCAAATCCCGGTACTCCCACAACTCAGTTAGGTTTAGTTCAAACAATCCACTTTTGGGCTTTATATGTTTTTCAAAAATTTCCATTTCAAAATTATCGGCTATTATTACTTTTTAAACTCTGTAAAAGAAAAGACCGTCACTTCTTCCATATTATATTCTATTACCCAGAATTGAGCATCATTACTTAGAATAAGTCAAAGCAGAACCTTTCTAAAATACAAATTTAGCATTTTTTTTTTACCTTCAACTCTCTATTTTACTACCGTATTGACCCTAAACTTTAGATTCTTAAATAATCATTACTTTTATTTTCTTGGGTTACTGTTTTTAATCCTGTTTTTACAACTTTAAAAACCACGTATTTACGGGGCTATTGCCTATAAATTAGTTGTGCAAATTATTAACCCCAGCTCTAAAGAAAAATAGTTTCTTTTGTTTTCATGAATTTCCGTTTTTCATTCCCGTTAAAAATTCTCTATTGTCAAAAAACATTTCATACTTGACTAAAAATCAAGTATATTTGCTAAAACAATTAATGATGAAAAGGATACTCTGCACATATTTTATCTTATTGTTATTTAACTTTTTTGCATATTCCCAGATTCCTGTTGAACATCTTCAACTCTGGTTAAGTGCGGATAGTGTTGAAATTGTTAGTGGCAAAGTTGCCAGATGGTACGATTTAAGTCCCAATTCGTATGTAATTTCACAAGGCACAGATGTTAACAGACCATCCAAAATCGACAATTCTCTTAATAACGAGCCTGTTATTTCATTTAACGGAACTACAACATATCTGGACGGTGGAGATATTTTAAATCTTTCAACAAATAGCAATATGATATTTTTTATTGCAAAAGGTTCACGAGCAGTTCTGTCAAAATCAAAAGCTGCAGATGCTGCAAACAGGTATTCTTTCATTTTAGGCACTAATAATTTTCAGACTATTTATCAAGACAACATCCTGCGAAATTTCTCATATACAAATGCATCTTTTAACAATCAGAAATACAACCTGTTTACAATTGCAAATAACAGAGCTTTAAACAGAAACAAGTATTATATTAATTCAGATTCAATAGGACAAAGCACAATATTAGGTTCACAAAACTTTACTTCATCATACAATTTTTTAATCGGGGCTTACAATAATTCCACAGGTGGAGTTCCTCCTCTGACAAATGCTACTTATGGCTATTTAAATGGCAGCATTGCTGAAATAATTATTATAGACACTGTAAGCAGTCAACTTAAGACTGAGATAGAAAACTATTTATTTGATAAATATTCTCCATGTTTTTCATTACAGGAAAATCTTCAGATTGATTATGGATTTTGCGACACAACACTATCCGTTGAAGGCGGTTTTTACGATTATTTATGGTCAACCGGCGAAACAACAAATAGTATTCAGGTCAACCAAACAGGTGTTTACACTGTAATGGCAAAAGATAATCTGTTCGGGAGATTTTGTTATGATACAGTAAATGTTCAATTTCCGGAACTTTCCGTTGCTGACTCATTTGTTTGTTTATTTGATTCTTTATTATGCGAATCAAATTTAGGAAACGATTATAATTATCTCTGGTCGGATTTATCAACAGAAAGTTCGGTATGGGTAAAAGACCCGGGGTCCTATTGGCTGGAAGCAACAGATAGTGTTGGATGTTCATATAAAAAACACTTCGATATTACTATAGATAGCTTTCCCTCCAAAATATGGCTCGGCAATGACACTTCTCTCTGCTCCGGGAATAGTATACGCCTAATAGAAGGAGAACAATTATGCACAACTTTTTATTGGACTCCGGGAGGAAATACCGGACCAAATCAAATTGTAACCGAAAATGGATGGCAAAAACTGGAAACCACCAACAATAATAATTGCAATGCGATTGATTCTATATATGTTACTGTTGTTGGGTCTGCTCCAACACCGGATTACACAGTTGAAAATATTTGCTTTGGAGACACTACTTTATTTATTGACAATTCAACTCCTTCAGCAGATATTTCTTCGTGGAAATGGATTATTAATATAAATGATACAATATATACTCAAAATGCAGGTTGGCAATTTTTATCACCAGGCACTCAGGAAATTAAGTTGTTTGTTGAATCTATGTCTGGTTGCAGCAGCAGTATAGATTTTCAAACTGAAATATTTGACGTGCCGGACGTTTCCTTTTCTTATTCTTCTGTTTGTGTTGGGACTCCAATGCATTTCCAATCAGAAATTCTTATTCCGGAAGAAAATACGGTTGTTTCAAGTAATTGGATTTTAAACGGATCTGTTGTTGGGAATATGGAGAATCTGGATTACTCTTTCGGCAACACGGGATTGTTCGGTTTAGAGTTTGAAGTCTATATATCCAATGGATGTGCTGATAGTTACTCAGACAGTATATCAGTTTTAGATTCATATCCTCTTGCCGGAGACTTTACTCTTATATCTCCCCTGGACAATTATTATTATGGCCAGGAAGAGTTAAAATTCCAATGGAATAATTCAGCAGATGCAACATCATACATATTTATATTTTCTACAGATCAGGATTTTAATGAAAACATTTTTTTACAGGAACAAGATTTAAATGAAGCGGAAATCACACTTCCACTTCATTATTCATATGACACAATTTATTGGAAAGTTCAAGCTATTAATCCATGTGGAACAGTAACATCATCTGATATCAGAAAAATACTATCATTTGATTACTCAAAAGTTGCAAATGTTGCACTCTGGTTATCGGCAGATTCTGTTGAGGCTGTTGATAATAAAGTATCCCAATGGTACGACCTAAGTCCCAATACGTACCCATTGCTTCAGACATCTGATAATTTCAAGCCTCTCCAAACAGAAAATGTAATAAACAATAAACCTGTAATAAGTTTTGATGGCATAGATGATTATCTGGACGGCGGCAATATTCTGAATTTAGGTACAAAAAGTCATACTATACTGTTTATTGCTAACGGGCAAAAAACTATTTTTGCCAAATCAAGAGCCTCCGGAGATCCTAACAGATATGCTTTATTGTTGAACTTAAACAGAATGGAAAATCTTTATCATGACAATCTATTAAGATCTTATGTGTACAACGATATCTCTTTTAGCAATGCAAGCTACAACTTCTACAAAATTGTTAACCAAAGAACCGATAACAAAAATTTATATTTTCTGAATAACTCCCTTCTAGGGGCAGCTACCATAAATGGAGCATATAATATGTCAAGTGAATATAATTTTTTAATCGGAGCATATAACAACTCTTCAGGAGGGGTTCCTCCTCTTTCAGGTTCTACTTATGGCTATTTAAATGGCTCTATTGCAGAATTAATATTTATTGATTCGTTGGTAACAGATTCTGATTACAATTTAATTTGTAATTATTTAAGGGACAAATATTCTCAAAGCGTTAACCTCAGCTACGACATCCGCGTGCCTTACGGCTTCTGCGACACGGCAATTACCACGGCATATAAACCATGGTTTACAGAATATGAGTGGAGTACCGGAGAGACAGATTCTGTAATTCATGTTAACCGCCCGGGAATTTACACTGTTACTGTTACAGATATTTTTGGATTTACCAGTAGTGACGATATAAGAGTATTTTATCCCGAAGTAAACGATTTTTCCGACACAATTGTCTGCTACGGAGCATCTGTGGTATGGGATACAGAGCTTGAAGGAGATTACGGTTATGAATGGTATGGCAGTAGCGAATTGACGCGAGCAATTACAATTACAGATGAAGGACATTATGCTGCAATTTTAACAGATACTCTGGGCTGCAAATATTATAGCGACACAATAAGTTTCAGCTTTGACAATTATGAATTTACTGCTTCTGTCGGACCAGCAGATACTGCTCTTTGCTCCGGCAACAGGCTTATGCTCATTACAAACGCCGGAGAAACTGTTTCATACAATTGGAGTATCGGTAGCACAAATCCCGAAATTGTATTAACTGAAAGCGGGACTTATTATGTTACTGTAAATAACTGGCGTGGTTGCGAAGCTACCGATAATATCAATGTTACAATAACAGGCCAGGTTCCTTTCCCTGCTTTCAGCAGTCTGGGACATTGTGCCCGGAATGCTGTTTCATTTACAGACGAATCTACCACCCCGGACGGAATTATTAACAACTGGACATGGCGGATAAACGGAAATATTGTTTCTACCCAGCAAAATCCGGAATATACTTTTACCGAACCGGGAACATACAATGTAAATCTTTCGATAGTTACAGATAATGACTGCGGTGATTTTGTTACTATTCCTGTAATTATTTATCCCTTACCGATCGTTTCTTTTGAACCTGAATATTTCTGTCAAAATGCTGAGACAGAGTTCATTTCGACTTCGACTGTTAGCGAAAGCTCTGTTATTTACAACCTATGGAATTTTGATTCTTATGCCATTTCAGGAACTCCTGTAAATTATAGCTTTACAAATGAAGGATATCACAACATAAAACTTATTTCTTCCAGCGAAATGTCGTGTACCGATTCATTAACAAGAGAAGTTTTTGTCAGACCCGCTGAACAACCTGTTTATACCGCCGGCAATACTTGTCTCGGGGAAGACGTTTATTTTATTAATACTACTCCGTATAATCCGGTAAATCCGGGTGAAAGCTGGAGCTGGGATTTTGGTGACGGAGGCTCTTCCTCTCTGTCAAATCCGCAACACGCTTACTCTGGTGCAGGAACCTTCAATACCGTGCTTAACATTCAGTATTCCAACAAATGCATTGTAAGCACAAGCCTGCCAGTAGAAGTTTATTTCAATCCCGAAGCAACACTTTACCAGGTTGATGCATGCGAAGGTGTTGTTTTCAGTCCGGAATCGGATGTTTCCACTTTATCCGGCAATATAATTTCTTATTCATGGAATATAGAAACCGAAACACCTCTGACATCTGTTCTGCAAAACCCCGGATTTATTATTGCCGATACAGGTTCTTACAATATGAGTTTAAGCGTGTTAACCGATTTTGGTTGCCGAACAACTCAAACCAATACCGTAAATATACATGAAAGTCCGCTTGCAGAATTTTCTGCTTCCAGAACATGGGGCTCGGTACCATTATGGATAGACTTTACAAATACGGGTGAAAATGCCGAAACCTATTTCTGGGACTTTGGGGATGACGAAATAAGTACAGAAGAAAATCCATATCATATTTTTGCCGATTCCGGAACTTACAACGTCAGATTAATAAGCACTTCTGCTTTTGGTTGCCGTGACAGTGCCGAAATGAAAATAAAATCAATTATTCCTGTTATGGATGTAATTCTTTATAATCTGCGTACGGTTATGAACGGTAATTATTTACAGACACAGGTTTACGTAATAAATAACGGAACTTTACCGGTTAACAATCTGGAAATGGTTCTAAATCTCGGCAACGAAAAAATTTACCGTGAAGTTATAGAATATCTGGCTCCATCTCAGGTAATAGATTACCGGTTTACATTAGAAGCATATATCCCGGGAGGAAACCTGCCCGACGTTGTTTGTGTTGAGGCTGTTGCTCCGGCTTATGAGGGAAATACAGACTCTGACCTCAGCAACAACATAGTATGCAACACAGATGTGGAAAACTTAAAAGTTATGCAGCCTTATCCTAATCCGGCAACAGAACAACTAACATGTGAATTTATCGTTGCTCAGAATCAGGATATTACTATAACATTGGTAAACAACATCGGAGAAGTAGTTTATAAAAATATCCTAAGCGACAAAGAAGGTTACACAAAACTAACAATAAACGTAAAGGATTTTGTTCAGGGTGTTTACTTTATGCAAGTAACAGACGGAACCGAAAAACAGAGCTATAAAATAGAAATACAGTAAACTGCGGGGTTCCGGTTATTTTTCCCGGAAACGGTATAACAGTATCTCTCAATTGCTAAAGACTTCCGGATTATCAGGTCAGACAAGCCCTTCAATTACCCTTTTCAATTCTTTAACAGCATTTTTTTCGTCAACATTTTTAACAACGGCGACTTTACCTTTATAGATATGGACTTTACCTTTGGCAGCACCTACACATCCGTAATCAGCATCAGCCATTTCGCCGGGACCATTAACAATGCATCCCATAACAGCAATTTTCAAACCTTTTAAATGAGAGAAAGCAGCTTTAACTTCACGGGTAAGTTTTTCCAGATTATAATCAGTTCTTCCGCAACCCGGGCATGACACAAATTCAGCCTTTGAATATCTTATTCCGATAGCCTGCAATAAATCAAGCTGAACGTCAACATCATTATGCTCTTTGTTTGGCAATGCTAACCATAGTCCGGATGCCAGGTTATCAACAAGCCCGCTTCCCGGGAAGACACCCAGTTCAGCAGTAAGTTCGTCAAAATCAACAGATTGTGCAACATATCTTACAATAAGAGGCATATCAGGATTTATCTTCTTCAATTCTTTGTAAATAAACCTCAATTCTCCAAGCGGATTTTCTGTACAAAAATTCAACACCGCGCAAAAATTAGGTTTTTCGAGCAAACTCACAGCCTGTTTCTTATGAATATCAAAAGTGCTTATGCCCATAAAATAATAATACTCCGGGTCTATACGCGGGATATCGTTTGCATTAAACTCAAAATACGGGTAAACATTTTCAGGTTTTGACAAGCTTTTCCACTTTTTGTAATCGGTTAAAAATGGTTTCCCGGCATTAAGCCCCTCAACATCCTTAAGGTCCGGACTAAAAATAATATCCGCCTCATCATTAAGCTTTTCCGAGATAACAGCAAACTTGTTTTTTACAAACGGAATATGATTGTATTTCTCACTGCTGTGATAAGGATCGTAAGTATTTTTAGCCTGACTCACAACCTGAAACTTAAAGATTCTGTCGCTAAAGTTTCTTACAATTTTTTTTGCAAAGTAAATTTCATTTTCGGGGCTTTCGGTAAGCGAAACTCTTATAGTGTCTCCGATTCCATCACTTAGTAATGCCCCTATTCCTACTGCCGATTTTAGTCTGCCGTCAACGTCCGCACCAGCTTCTGTTACCCCCAGATGTTGCGGGAAAAGCATGGCATTATCAAGCATTCTGGCATTTAGCAATCTGCAGGCCTGGGTCATTACTTTTGCATCACTGGCTTTCATCGAAATTACCAGATTATAAAAACTTTCTGCTGTGAAAATATCGATAAATTCCATTGCAGCTTCGACCATACCTTCAACAGTATTGCCGTATCTGGTTAGAATTCTGTCTGATAAAGAACCGTGGTTTGATCCTACCCTTATGGCAGTACCATATTCTTTGCATATTTTAATAAGCGGAAGAATTCTTTCATGTATCTTCTCGATCTCAAGCTGATATTCCGCATCTGATAATTCTACTTTTTGAAAAGTAGCACGTTTATCTATATAGTTACCCGGATTTATCCTTACCTTTTCCACTACCCTTGCCGCTTCTTCGGCGATAACCGGATTAAAGTGGACATCGGCAATTAAAGGTTTTTTGTACCCCTGAAGATGTAGTTGTTTTTTTATATCCTTCAGACTTTCAACATCCATGATTCTGGGAGTAGCAATCCGCACAAAATCAGCACCTGCATCAAAAATTGCTTTACACTGAATAACAGATTTTTCTGTATCCATTGCCGGGACATTGGTCATACTCTGTAGTCTGACAGGATTCAAAGCTCCAAGTGAAATATCCCCGATTTTAACCTCTCTGGTTGGAATTCTCTCACAATTATGAATGTCAATGCAGTATTTATCAGGATACATTTTCATTTTTATGTGTTATTGTTTTGTTATGCAAAGATAAAAAAAGATAATGCTATTAAGACACAAAAAACACCATTAGTCCTCTGACCGTTTTAACAGCAATAAAATTAAGTAGCCACAAGGGCCCCAAGACACGAAGAAAAAGAAAAAACAAATAATGGATTACAGTGCCTTCAACTACGCTCGGTCACCTGACTATCCGTTGACCGAGCGTAGCCGAAGGCAACAATTAAAATTAATTAGCCACGAAAACACGAAATCACAAAAAAAGAAAACCCCTTTAGTGTTTTGGTGGCATAAAAAAACTTTAGTTTTAGAGGCAAAAAATAAATAAACCCGGGACCTTGATTTCCTCGCAGCATAACAAAAAAATGGCCGTATAGCAAGTGCAATAGCAACATCTCAATTTTATGTGTTTTTATTTCAAAATCCGATTGAACATATTAGCTTTACAATATTATTTTCTGCAAATGAAAGGACTGACTATATTATCAATAATATTTCTGCCGTTATTTATCAATGCACAAATAACAGATACGGTTATTATTGATTTCTCAGGACCGGTTGTTTTTGAAAAAATCCATACTCCGGGACATAAATTAATAATAAAAGATGAAATTGCAGAAGAGGTAACAGACTATAAAGCAACAGGAATCTGGAAATTTAACAAAGTTATTGTTGCCGGGATAAAAGATTGTACTTACGGATTTGAACTTAAAGATTCAATCATTGAAAATGTATTTATCCTGGCCAATACGGAATCTGAAACAGAAGAGCTAAAGAAACTTACGAAAACAAACTGTCCTGATTTCAATTTAAAAGAAGCTAACAAAAACATTTATAGTTTCTGTGGAACAAAAATATTTAATGGGGTCCTTTGCATGATTTGCTATAGCGAAAACAGAAAAAAAGGGACTGCAATTCTGGAAATAAATTATGCCTGAGATTATTCATTTATAAAATGAGAAAGAATATCGAAAAACCGTTAACCTACAATCGCTTCCGCCGTCTGGCCGGAAAAGAATTCTATATCATGAAGCGAAAACTTAAATGGTATTTCGGAGCCACTTCCTGGGCCGGAACAAATACAGCAAATCCAACAAAATTTCCGGTATTTTCCCATAAATCTGTTATTCTTCGTCCTTTGAAAGATGTAGAAATGTATCTGCAGGAGAACAAAAGAACAAATCTGAGTATGGCTGTAAAAAAGCTTAATTCTGTTCTTATTAAACCCGGCGAGACCTTTTCTTTCTGGAGACTAACAGGCAGACCAACCAAAAGGAAAGGCTATCTTGAAGGATTGATTCTTAATCAGGGTAAAATAGAAAAAGGCACAGGCGGAGGATTATGTCAGTTGGGGAATTTGCTTTTCTGGATTTTTGCCCACAGCCCTCTCACAATTACCGAAAGACACAGGCATAGTTTTGATGTTTTTCCTGATGTTAACAGATCTGTACCTTTCGGTGCCGGAGCAACTCTTTCTTACAACTATATCGACCTGCAGGTTAAAAATAATACTACAAACAGTTTCCGTATAAATTTGTGGATGGACGATATTTTTCTTAACGGGGAATTGTTGTCTGAGTTTGAAATCAAAGAAAAGTTCAGAATAGAAGAAAGAAATCACTTGTTTTCGCAGCAAGATTGGGGCGGTTACAGCAGACACAACCGGATATTTAAAATTACTACCGACGAAAACAATAACGAAACTGAAGAACTGCTTGTAGAAAATCACGCGATATTGATGTATAGTCCTTACCTTAACTGTTCAACGGAATAAATAATTTATTGAAAATGACTTCCGAATAATAAATTTACCTAATCTTATAAGCAGGTAATGTTATTCCTTATTATCAAGAACTTCGAAAACAGAGTTTTTACTTATAAATTCAGGCACAATTTCTTTCATTTTTCTTACAATATCAAACTTATCACCTTCTTTGCCTGTAGCAATTAAATTCTCTACTTCTCTTTTTACAACAGCAGCTTCATACTGTCTTACCTGAGCAATCATAATCTGCGAGTGATAAGTAGGAACTGTATTTTCTTTGTTCGCCAGCAGTTCTTCGTAAAGTTTTTCGCCGGGTCTTAAGCCTGTAACTTTAATCTGAATGTCTTTACCTGGTTTTAATCCTGAAAGAGAAATCATTTTTTGAGCAAGGTGAATAATTTTTACAGACTCGCCCATATCAAAAATAAATATTTCGCCTCCGTTGCCCATATTTCCGGCCTCAAGAACCAACTGACAAGCTTCGGGGATAGTCATGAAGAATCTGGTAACATCGGGATGCGTTACAGTTACCGGCCCGCCAGCTTCTATTTGCTTTCTGAAACGCGGTATTACAGAACCGTTAGATCCTAATACATTCCCAAATCTTGTAGTAATAAATTTCGTGTGCGAATTGTTACACAAAGACTGAATATATATTTCAGCTATACGCTTGCTTGCACCCATAACATTTGTCGGGTTAACGGCCTTGTCTGTACTTACCATTACAAACTTTTTGACTTCATGCCTGAGCGAAGCGTCGGCCATAATCTTGGTACCCTTAACGTTGGTGCTTATCGCCTCTGCCGGATGGTTTTCCATCATAGGGACATGCTTATATGCTGCGGCATGATAAACATAATCCGGTTTATATTCCGAAAATACTCTTTCTACCAATTCCTCGTTTCTGATGTCGCCGATTATTATTTCGATATCGTTGAAATTACATTTCTCGTGAATTTCGAGTTCAATATCATAAAGCGGAGATTCAGCAATATCGAACAAAATAATCTTTTTAGGCATAAAATAAGTAAGCTGTCTTACAATTTCGCTCCCGATTGAACCGGCAGCTCCTGTAACCAGAATTGTCTTGCTTATCAGAGTTTTGCGTATGCCTTCTTTATCCATTTTAATTTCGGCACGCTCAAGCAAGTCCTCTATTCTCACATTTTTAAGCTGATTAAGATTAAATTCCCCGTTTATCCATGCCGAAACATTTGGAATGGTTTTAATCTCTACATCTCTGCTAAGACAGGTTTCGATAACATAATTCTTTCTGGTAACAGAAACTCCTTTATCGGATATAATCATAACCGAAATTTTCTTCTCTTCCAGAATTTTCTTAAGACTGTTAAGGTGATATACCTTAACTCCGTCTATTTTACTTCCTTTTAATTTTACGTGATGGTCAATGAACCCTACAACGCGGAATTTTGTTTTACTGCTTCTGTCAAATGCTTTTTTTGTAATTACTGCAAGCTCTCCCGATCCGTAAATAAGAACATTATCACTTTCACGTTTAGGATTATTAAACTCCATGAAAATATTCTTAAGCAGAAGACGTGAAAATGACAAAACAAATGTTGTAATAAAAAAGTCTATTATTAAAACAGAAATAGGTATCAGATATTTATTGTTAATTTTAAGATTCAGGAAGTTCATCAGCAATAAAACCACACTCCCTGCAAACAATACGCTTAAAATTCTGATAATGTCTTTTGTCCCGGTAAAACGAACCATTCCGGCATAAGTCTTACCGATAAAAAACGAAATGGCTCTTATTGACAGAACGACCAGAATTACAAACGGAAGAGCATCGGTTTCTTTAGCCGGTATAGAAAAATTAAATCTAAGATAATATGCCAGAACCAAAGACAAAAAGCTTATGCAGATGTCTATGCTGAAAACAACCCAGCGCGGAGTAATTCTTCTTAATATGTTTATGTTAAGATTCACACAACAAAAATATGAAATACTTAGCACAATACTACAGATTTGAATCAGAAAATGTATTATTTTGCAATTCAAAATGATATGCTGATTAAAAACGGGATTTCTTTTATATAGAGTTTAACATTTTTAGGCATAATTTATGATGCAAAACAGCAAAATATAAGACTTATGAAAAGTTTCTACCCTACTGTAAACCAACATAAAATACTAATTTTCCTGATCCTGCCTTTGCTCGTTTTCAGTTGCAAATTACCAAGAGTTATAGAAAAATCGGAAAAAACCCGACCTGAATGGGTTTACGGGATAAGCAAGGATTATATTATTGCCGAAGGTGTAGGAGTTACATGGGATCAGGCTCAGGATAATGCTCTCAAAAAAATAAAAGAAAGAATTGTTTCTTCGGTTGCCGTGAATATAAGTTCTGAGACAAACATGGTTGTAAATGAAAGTATTATCGATAATATGTCGAGATACAGCGAAAGTACAGAGCTGATTACAAATATATCAACCGATTTTTTCAATACTCTCAAGGGAATAAGCTTAAACAAAGCTCAGGCTTTTTATTGGGAAAAACAGCTATATCCCGGTAAACAAAAAATGGTTCACTATCACATTAAATATCCTTTTTCTCAGCGCGAACTCGATGAATTAATAATCGAATGGGAAAAAACCGATAAAGGATTTACAGCCGAACTTGATGCCCTGGAAGAGAAGATTGACAAATCATCAGGGGTTTCAGAACTTATTATGCTTCAAAAAAAGACACAGGAGCTTAAAAATATTTTTACCGGTACCCGAAAAACAAGAATCTCGATTCTGGAAGCAGAGATTAATCAATTACTTGGCAACCTTAAATTCGAAGTACAGAAACACGAAAGAGGACAACTTGTAATAAAACTCTTGTCGTCAGACAGGTATTTTAAAATGTCCAACGACCTGACTTTTAACTCCGACTGTGCTGTTTTACAGGATTACAAGCTTACCGACGACGGGTTCTCAATGGAAATAAACTACGATGCCGACTTTTGTTATTCGGAAGAAAGCCCGCTTTTTACAGTAAAACAAAGTTATGAAAACGGCGACATCTCCGGGAAATGGGAAATACCTGCAGGGAAAAATCAGGTAAGGTTAACTGTTAACGAACCTGTAAGATTCAAAAGCTCTGCATTAAACAACAACAGTACCAAGTGGTATATACCGATAAGAGTATTTACAGACAAGCCTTTCAGAGTTACAAAAACAGAACTTGTTGTTTCACATAACAGTAAAATCAACATACGGAAATTCATTGGCGGAGACGAAAAAGAAATTTACGTTATTAAAGACATAAATCAAAAGTTTGACGGTAAAGGAGATTTCTCCCTGCAATTTGAGGTTCTTAAAACGGCAAGCTCTTCAATGCTGGAACTTATTTTAAATATCATAATATCAGAATCTTCAACCTTTTTTGCCTCCGGGAAAATATTTATTGTACCCGAGTCCGAAGATACAGAGTATGTATTTGAATTTGAAAATAAAAACATCATAAGAATAGAATAGGTTTTACCTGTTCTCCGTCTTAAGATTCTGAAAATTCTCAATAATCTTTTTTCGGCCTGCTCTCAAAAGAGATGTCCCTTTAAAACGACGGTTAAATTCCCTGTTGCTGATTTCGGTAAGGTCTTCGGGGACAATGTTTTGAACAGCATTGTGTAATTGCAATTCGTCGCACGTCGAATATTTTGTATTTTTATTATGTGGGCATACATCCTGACAAATGTCACAACCAAAAAGTTGATTTGTAACTTTCTCTGCAATCCCGGATGGTGTTTTTTCTTTGCTTTCAATTGTGTGGTACGAAATACATTTATTTGCATTCAAACCTTTTTCAGACAATGCTCCGACAGGACAGGCATCTACACAGCGTGTGCAGTTTCCGCAATTTATCAAAACAGGGGAATCATAATCTGATTCTGCATCACATATAATTTCGCCTATAAATACCCATGAGCCTGAATGTGGAGTTATAAGACAAGTGTTTTTGCCGATATATCCGAGTCCTGAAGACATTGCAAAATATCTTTCCAGAACAGGTGCCGTATCTGTAAAAACACGCGCACGAATTTCCGGATATTTTTTAATAATTTCATCCAGCATATTTTGTAACTTAGACTTCATCAGATCATGGTAATCTTGTCCAAGGGCATATTTGGAAATTACAAAATTTTTATCCGTTGGCTGCTCTGCCGGAAAATAATTTAATACTACAGAAATAACAGATTTTGCATTTTCCAACAGTAAAGCAGGGTTTTCACGCAAAGAAACATTCTCCTGCATATACCTCATGCCGGCGTTAAATCCTGATTTCAACCAATTATTGAGGAATTCTACATGTGAACTGCTTACTCCGGCTTTACTTATTCCGCATGAGCTGAATCCGGCAACGGCAGCCAGGTGTTTTACATAAGCGGCATCAAGCCTCACTTTTAATCGTTTTTATATGTTTTACCTTTTGAATAAATATGTTCTGAGTTTACTCCAAAAGTATATTTTACAATGCTTCCGTGAACTTCAAATCCTGTAACTTTTTCGTAAGAAATTGTTTCTGTCTTTTCTCCGTCAAAAAATTTGAGATTTCCCAACTGGTCGATCCATGCAACAACATTATTGTTCATTTTATAATCATCCGGTATATAACTTTCAAGAGTATATTTCAAGAGTATAGACCTGTCCGTTTACCCATACTTTGAAATAATTCTGAACTCCGAAGACCATCAATTCATCAGTGGTTTCATAAAAATCTGGCTCATCAAACGACACTGTTTCTTTTTTGAAATTGTAAAACACTTTTAAGTAATTATTTGCATCGACATAAGCTACAAAACAGTCTCCGGTTTTGTATGATACCGGCTCAAAGTTTTCGAGTTCAGACAAGTCGCCGAAATAATAAATCTGAAAATTATTTACCGGTTCTTCCACAAAAGCAACAATGTCTCTTCCTGCCGACAAAGACTTCACTCTCTCTCCGAAACAAAGACTTTCGGTTTCGCCGTTATAAAAAACATTCATATATCCCTGACTGTCAACAAAAGCAACTATATTTTCACCTACAGTAACAGCTCCCATAGTATCAGAAGCCAATGCATCATCAAGGTCATATACTTCCTTGTTGTAATATGCCTTTAACATTTTATCGTAATCGTCATACCATACAACAACATCATCTCCCAGATAATAGTCGGAAAGATTAATTGTAAGATTCTTAACAGTGCCGTCATCAAAAACTTTCAGTTGTGTATTCATGCTTAATGCGGCAAGATTATCGCTGACTTTATATGAACTTGCAAAACTACTTACCTGATGCAGATAGTGATTATAAAAAATCTTAAAGTTTCCCGCATTATCTTCATATGCAAGCATATTGTTGCTGACTATATAAGATTTTAAAGGCAAATGCTCGGTTTGTTTTAATTTCCCGTCACTGAAAACCTGAACATTATTGAGGTAATCGCTTAAAAATGAGATATACTGAGCCCCGGCATTATTCGCCGTAAAAATAGCTACAATGCTTATTACGCATAGCTTTAGTAAATATTTTAATTTCATATCGGGCATATTAATTATAACAAATATAACGAAAACAAATATAGTTTTAATACTTTTGCAACAAAAATAAACAAATATTTTGCCAATTAAAAATTAACACTAATGAGTAAAACAGAGAAGGCGCTTACAATTTCGGACCTTGGAGAGTTCGGGCTTATTGACCATTTAACCAAAGATTTTACCATAACAGATAAAAAACTTATTAAAGGAATAGGCGATGATGCTGCAGTTTTCGAAACCGGGGATATATGCACACTTGTTACTACTGATTTATTGGTTGAAGGAATTCATTTTAATCTTATATATACTCCGCTTAAGCATCTCGGATACAAAGCTGTGGTTGTCAATCTCAGTGACCTGTACGCAATGAATGCTACTCCAAAATACATTACAGTTTCAATTGCCGTAAGCAGGAAATTCTCTGTACCGGCATTGGAACAGCTTTATGAAGGAATAAAAATTGCCTGCGACCGTTTCGGGGTTGAACTCGCCGGAGGAGATACAACAAGCTCGTTATCAGGACTTTTTATAAACATAACTGCAATTGGAGAAGCAAAAAAAGAAGATATTGTTTTCCGTAGCGGGGCAAAAAAGAACGATCTTGTTTGCGTTAGCGGTGACCTTGGCGGATCTTATTGCGGGCTGCAGTTACTGGAAAGAGAAAAAGAAGTATTTATCGGCGACCCGGCAATTCAGCCTAAACTCGACGGGTTTGAGTACATTGTGGAAAGACAGTTAAAACCTGAACCACGCCGGGATATAATTCAAAAGCTAAAAGAAGCCGGAATTAAACCAACTTCAATGATTGATATTTCGGACGGATTATCATCAGAGATGTTGCATTTATGTAAAAACTCGGGTTGTGGCTGCATGATATTTGAAGATAAAATCCCTGTACACCCACAAACAGAAGCTGCTTCCGTAATGTTCGGGATTGATCCGTCGATAGCTGCCATGAATGGTGGAGAGGATTACGAATTACTGTTTACCGTTCCGCTGGACAAAAAAGATATTATAGAAAAGCTCAACGACATAAGCATTATAGGATATATACACGAGGACAAAAACACAAAACTATTTGTCCCGAGAAACGGAGCAGAACTGGAATTAAAAGCACAGGGATGGAATCCGATGAAAGGCTGATTGTCTGAAGTAAATATTTTCAGGTAGCGGGGGTTTTATTCATGCGGAACTCCTATAAAGTCAAGATACCAGCGACAAATAATTGCGGTAAACATCTTATACTTTTTAAGCGGTTTATAGTTTTTCAACTGCAGGCCTGATTCCATTTCGCGCGTAAACCCGTAGTAGTTTAGCCAGTCGTTTTTTATCATTCTTTGTAAAACCAGACTCCACGGAAACATATTTCTTGTTTTGTCCTTTATTTTCTGGTAAAAGATAAAAAAGCGGCTGTAGATAACTTCATTTGTACTAAAATAAACGTTAAGCGGTTTAAAAAACTTTTCTATTGCCACCTGATTGTAAAACTGTTTGCCTGATCTTAACTCAAAAGGAAGTGAACGGAAAAAATTGATCAGTTTACGATCCCACAGCGGATATATATGTTCGAATCCGAAATGGGTAAAAACATATGATGAGCGGAAAATAAATTTGGATAGTTTTTCTTTTATATCCCAATCTTCAACATAGGGATTGTATTTTTCGGAAAACTTGTTTTCTGCCGGATAGTCTTTTAATGTACCGGAAATCTGCTGACGAAGGATTTCTTTTGACTTTCCGACCGGTTTTTTAAATATAAAATATTTGTTAAGTAAATGTCCTGCCAGATTGTGGTTGGAAATTCCGGTAGCTGCTGTCTTTTCCACATAACTACCCCCCAGATAATCGCCGGAGTGTCCTGGTAGAAAAACCGAATCGTCAGGAATAAGATTATTCTTAAGCAACTCTTTCATGGCAAAATATTCCTGCAGATAGAACATTGTATATCCTTCAGAATATTTTAAAACATATTCTACGAAATCAGCATCTTTAGTGTATCCCTTAAATTCAATTTCGGAATAATTAACATAGTGCCATTTATAACCAAGGGTTTCGGCAACCTGACGGCTCATCCCGACTTCGGCGGTTCTTTTACCGTAAGTAAAACATATTACGTTATCATAACCAAGCCTTTTAAGAGTGCAGGCAATTAACCGGGAATCGAATCCCCCGCTCAGAGGCAGAACGGCTGTCCTGCCGTTTAAAAAAGAAATCATTCTTTTTCCGGCTTCCAGAAAACAATCTTCAGCCTCATCAACAAGGTCATTATAACTGTGCCCGGTAAAATTTACAGGCAAAAAATTAAAGTCTGTTTCTGCCCCGGTAGTTCCGTTATCATAAAGAGTTAAAATACTTCCGGCCCGGGTTTTTGAAATATCACTATCAAGAGTCTTATTCCCGCATACAAATCCTGCAGATAAAAATCCGGGAACAGCATCAAAATCGGGATTTAATCCGTTTTTATACCTGACCAGTTCGTTCCAGTCATCACTTATAATCCACTTTGAACCGGATTTTAAATAAAACAGAGGCAAAAAATTTACTATATCGGTTGAAATAATTACACGATCCTTATAAATGCGGATAAAACTATATATGCCATTAAGCGCGGATGTTGCTTCTTCAGAATTTTCATTATGTGTTAAAAGATCATTTAAGAACCCGGCAGCTTCAGCGCCTCTCAGTGTTTGTCCGTCATCTGCATAAATAAACCCGATGAAACAAAAGCTATCTTCTTTTGTCCATGAATATGCCGGGTTTCCTTTAAGGATAAATTCAAACATTGTTTAGCAAATTAAAATAACAAACTTAGTAAAAATGCAGAAATCAAAGCGACAGAGTATAAAGAGAATACCCTGATATTTAAATAATCTTTAGGCAAAATACTATGCCGCTTCCTCAGATGTATTACCAGATACAGCTTTTCAATAACATATGAAATAACAGTGGCAACTGCAACTCCAGGAATACCCCATGCAATAATAAGAATTATGCTAAGAGCCACATTGATAATTATTTCGATAAGCGATGAGAAAAAAATAGGTTTCGTATCTTTCATCCCGATAAGTATTATCCTGGTAAAAAGGAATCTGGTTATCATTATCAGAACATAGATATTGAAAATAATAGCGCTCTCTTCGAAATAGCTGTTAAAAACTATCGGAAATAAGAACTTACTTGCAAATACAATCACAATCGCTGCCGGAAACATCCAGTGCATAAGTCTTGCCGTTCCGCGTTTAAGTTCTCCCAAAGCATTTTGTCTGTTGTCAGGATTGGCAAACATAGGAGTCACAGCATTCCCGAAAGCATCGAGCAGCAAAACAAAAAAAGGCAGTTCCCTGGCTCCATAACGAAAAACTGCAAGAGTAGCCTCATCAAATTTGTATGAAACTAAAAATCCGTCAATGTATTGAGCAGAGCCACTAAGAAGCAGGCTCAATATCAACGGGAAAGAAAGCCTTAAGAATTCCCTGATAAAAGTAAAAGAGATTTTTATCTCGGAGTATTTAAGAACCAGAACAGCCAGCCATAAAAACCTGAGTGAATTTATAAATACAAGTCCGTACAGCCCGTAACCCAAGTCGTAGCCAAGCACAACAGGTAATGTCACGCATAAAAGCTGAAGAGTGAAAGTAATTAAACCATATACTATCAGATGCAGAGGTTTGTTTTTGAGCAAATACAGATACTCTACGAGATTAACAGGACCCGAAACCACAATGTACATAAACAAAATTTTCATGTATGGAATCTGATTCCCGCTTATACTGAATAAAGAAGAAATAAAACCCTGTGAGAAATATACCAGTAAAGCTGAAAGAAGGCTTAGAAGAGTAAAAAGCAGAAAAATATTAAATAATATCGGGTTTTTCTCTTTTGTCCCATATGATTCACTGTTACGGAATACCGCCAAAAGGGATTGCAGCATCGCTCCTATCCAAAAGAAACTTACACTTCCTGCTATCAGCAGAAAAGTCTCATATACACCTATTTCGCCAATCCCAAGCTTGCTTTTTGTAAAAACAATACTTATCAAAAGCAGAATTCCAAAACGTACAATCTGAAAAAACTGTAAAGCTCTGACGTTGGTTATATGTTTTCTTAAGTTCAATTAATAGTTTTAATTTATTATTTTTTATTGCCACTAAAACACCAAAACACTAAAGGATTTTTCTTTTTTTGTGCTTTCGTGCTTTCGTGGCAATTATTTTTTTTCTAAATTCTTTATCGCCACTAAGACACTAAAACACTAAAGGCTCATTACCTCTTTTTGTGATTTCGTGCTTTTGTGACTAGTTAGTTTTATCTCTCCTGCCACTAAGTTTACACACTATTTTATTGGCCACCAAAACACTAAAGAGGTTCTCTTTTGCAATCCGATATGATTATCTTAATTGTTTATGCTTTGTTTTCAAGATAACCGGCCATTATTTTCTGAATGTACTTGCCGATTATGTCAAATTCAAGATTAACAACAGTTCCTACTTCAAAAGTATGAAAATTTGTAACTTCGTAAGTAAACGGGATTATTGCAACAGAAAATTTATCGTCTCTTGAATTTACGACTGTCAGGCTTACTCCGTTAACAGACACCGAACCTTTTTCTACCGTAATATTTCCTTTGGACTTGTCATATTGGAAAGTAAAATACCAGCTACCGTCCGATTCTTTTACTTCTGTACAAACAGCAGTCTGATCAACATGACCCTGAACCATATGGCCATCGAGAAGTTTGTCCATAGTCATGCTACGTTCTACATTTACCTTGTCCCCGGCTTTAAGGTGACCCATATTTGACTTATCAAGTGTTTCCTGAACAGCAGTAACCTTATAGATTTTCTCTGTCGGATTTATGTCAACAACAGTTAAACAAACTCCGTTATGCGCAACACTCTGATCAATTTTCAACTGATCAGCAAAAGAACAATGCAGGAAAAAATGGAAATTGGTTCTGTCTTGTTCAATTTTTACGATCTTAGCGGTTTCTTCTACAATACCTGAAAACATAATTTTATTTTTTTAAGTTACACGATACAAACTTACATAAAAAGAAATAAAAACAGCAAAACAATTATCAGTGCTTAATTATTGTTTTCGGGCAGGAAGTCATCAGGTCCTATATATCCAAAACGTGATTCGATATAATC
The DNA here is from genome assembly GCA_003249955.1 of Bacteroidales bacterium. Lineage (GTDB taxonomy): Bacteria > Bacteroidota > Bacteroidia > Bacteroidales > ML635J-15 > Bact-19. The sequence continues at coordinate 48,018 of QKHS01000094.1, forward strand.
GAGAATAGCCTGAATTTCCTCAACTGTCTGGGCAGTAAGCAATTTAAGCCTTGTTTCCTTAAAATCGGGAATGGCTTTAAAATATAAAGCAAAATGTCTTCGCATTTCGTAAATACCGCGTTTATCTTCTTTATATTCAACGGATTTTTGCAGATGTTCTCTTGCAAAACTTACCCTCTCGATAACTCCCGGGCGCGGCATTTCGGTTCCTGTTGCCAGATAATGTTTTATCTCTTTAAAAATCCATGGTTTCCCTACTGCAGCTCTGCCTACCATTATTGCATCGACTCCGTATCTGTCAAAATTTTCTGCTGCTGTTTTGCCGTTGGTAATATCCCCGTTACCAATAACCGGTATTTTTATTGCCGGATTATTTTTCACTTTTCCTATCAGAGTCCAGTCGGCTGAGCCTTTATACATTTGAGCCCTTGTCCTGCCGTGAATTGTAAGTGCCTGTATTCCGCAGTCCTGCAATAAAAATGCAACTTCTTCCACGTTTAATGATTCGCTGTCCCAGCCAAGGCGTGTTTTTGCCGTAACAGGAAATCTGGATGCTTTAACAACTCTTTCTGTGATTTCCTTCATAAGCGGAAGATTTCTCATCATACCTGAACCGGCTCCGCGTGTTGCAATTTTTTTTACCGGACAACCATAATTTATATCAAGTAAGTCGGGATTGGCTTCGTTAACAAGTATTGCAGCCTGTTCCATAGCATCCGGAATATGACCGTAAATCTGAATACCCACCGGGCGTTCATAGTCATATATATCTAATTTTTGAACAGATTTGCGTGCATCACGTATTAATCCATCGGAAGATATAAATTCGGTAAACATAAGGTCTGCACCGAATTTTTTACACATGTACCGGAACGAAGGATCGGTAATATCCTCCATCGGAGCAAGAAAAACGGGTTTATCACAAAATTCAGTCTTCCCGATCTTTAACATCAGTCAGAAATAAATTACAGTGTTTGTTTAACTTCTGTTTCGTCAAATGCTTCTACAATGTCGCCTACTTTAATATCATTAAATTTATCGATATTAAGACCACATTCAAGACCTGAGCCAACTTCTTTGACTTCATCTTTAAAGCGTTTCAGGCTGCCCAATTCGCCGGTATAAATAACGATACCGTCACGAATAACCCTGACTTTGGATTTCTTGTATATCTTTCCGTCAGTGACCAGACATCCTGCAATAGTACCAACCTTGGTAATTTTGAAGACTTCACGTATTTCGCATGATCCGGTAATTGTTTCTTTAAGTGTCGGAGAAAGCATACCTTCCATAGCATCTTTTATTTCGTTAATAGCGTCATAAATGATAGAATAGAGTCTGATTTCGATTTCTTCTTTTTCTGCCAGTTTACGGGCATAGCTGGAAGGTCTTACCTGGAATCCGACGATAATAGCATTTGATGCAGCAGCGAGCATTACATCAGATTCTGAAATTTGTCCGACTGCTTTATGGATAATATTAACAGCGAAGTTTTCAGTTGACAATTTTATTAACGAATCAGAAAGAGCTTCAATTGAACCGTCAACGTCACCCTTAACAATAATATTGATTTCGTTAAAGTTACCCAATGCCAGACGACGTCCGATTTCATCAAGTGTAATATGTTTCTGGGTTCTGAGTCCCTGTTCACGTTGTAATTGCAATCTTTTTCCGGCAAGGTTACGGGCTTCGTGGTCAGTGTCCATTACATTAAATTTATCACCTGCCTGTGGAGCTCCGTTAAGACCGAGAACCACAACAGGAGTAGATGGACCGGCAGCCGTAAGTTTCTGACCTCTTTCGTTGTACATTGCTTTTACCCTACCGGTTTGACAACCTGCGAGTAATATATCCCCGACTCTTAGAGTACCGCTCTGAACTATAAGTGTTGCAACATAACCACGACCTTTATCAAGTGTAGATTCTATTACTGTCCCAACGGCATTTTTATTTGGATTTGCTTTAAGCTCAAGTATTTCTGCCTCGAGAAGTACTTTTTCGAGTAATTCTTCTATGTTGATATTTGCTTTTGCTGATATTTCCTGAGACTGATATTTCCCGCCCCAATCTTCTACAAGATAATTCATTCCGGCAAGGGATTCTTTTATCTTTTCGGGATTGGCAGTAGGTTTATCAATTTTATTGATTGCAAAAACCATAGGAACGCCTGCCGCACTCGCATGATTAATTGCTTCTATTGTCTGAGGCATAATATTATCATCAGCAGCAATAATTATAATTGCAACGTCGGTAACCTGAGCTCCTCTGGCACGCATAGCGGTAAAAGCTTCGTGACCCGGAGTATCCAGAAATGTAATCTGTCGTCCGTCGTCAAGAGTAACCGAGTATGCCCCGATATGCTGGGTAATACCTCCTGCTTCTCCGTCCACAACATTAGTGTTTCTGATCTGGTCAAGAAGTTTTGTTTTCCCGTGGTCAACGTGTCCCATTACTGTTACAATAGGAGGACGTGGAACCAAATCTTCAGGAGCATCTTCATACTCTTCTATTTCATTTAAAACTTCCGCACTTACAAATTCAACTTTATACCCGTATTCGTCCGCGACAAGTGCCATTGTTTCTGCATCAAGACGCTGGTTTATGGAAACGAACAAACCTAAGCTCATACAAGTGGCAATCAGAGTAGTTACAGGAACGTCCATCATTGCAGACAATTCACTTACAGATACAAATTCTGTAACCTTAATAATGTTTCTTTCTGATTCCAGTTTTTCAAATTCTTCCTGGCGTTTGAGGGAACTAAGTTCACGTTTATCACGCCTGTGTTTTGAAGTTTTTGATTTTTGTTTAGGAGTTGTAAGCCTTGCTAATGTTTCCTTTATTTGTTTTTGTACATCTTCTTCCGCAACTTCAGTCTTTTTAACCTTTAATGGCTTCTTGGTAAGCTTTTTCTTTTTGGTATCCGGAACTTTAGCAGGATTTTCAATGTTTACTTTTACTTTATGTATTCTTTTACGTTTGGATTTGCGTTCTTCTTTTTCTTTTTCTCTTATTTTCTGACGCTCTTCTTTCGCAATAATTTTCTTTTTCTCAGACTCTTCCTGTTTTTTAAGGTAATTGTCAATATCAATTTTACCTACTACGTTAGGACCTGAAAGTTTTACAACTTTAGTTTCTATAAATTCGGACACCCTTTCAGTGTCTGTATTATCAATAGCCTCAAAAACCTTTGGGTCTGAAGCCTGAACCGGCTCTGTTTTTTCAACTTTTTTAAGCTCTTTTGGTGCAGATACCTCTTCTTCGGATTTTTGCACAGGCTTAATATTTTTTGCTGCTTTTTCGGTCTCACGCATTTTGCGTTGCTCCTCTTTAGCAGACTTTATCTCTTCGTCTTTAATTTTGCGTTCTGCCTCTTTTTCCGCTTTTGACTTGCGTTTTGGTCTGGTTTTCTGGTTTATCTGATCCAGATTTATCGTTCCCAAAACTTTTGGCCCGTCTTCGCTTTCGTTATCACCTTCTTCTTTTACAATAGGGATAATCTCGTGTTTTGCTTTTACCGGCTCTGCCTTTACTTCCGGTTGTTCAACAACAACCTCAGGTTCTGCTTCCGGTTCCTCTGCAGCAACAACAATTTCCGGTTCAGCCGGAATAACAGGCTCCTCAACTACAGGAATGACCGGAGCAACATCAACAGCTTTTGCATGTTTTTCTATGGAAATATTAATTTCCTTGTTTTCTCTGGCCTTTTCCGTGTTCTTAATGGCTTTTTCTTTTAAAGACTTTGATTCTTTAAATTCTTCATCGAGAATATCCATACACTCAAACGGAACTTTTGCGTTCGGATTGTTCTCAACCGTGTAACCTTTTTTGGCCAGAAACTCAATTATGGTGGCAGTTCCAACATTCAGTTCTCTGGCTACAGTACTTAGTCTTATTGGTTTACTCTCTGAAGTCATAAATTATATAAATTATTCAATAAAATTCTTCTTACTCAAATTCTGATTTTAAGATACTTAAAACATCAAGAATTGTTTCTTCTTCAAGATCGGTTCTCTTTACAAGTTCTTCAGCACTTAATTCAAGTACGCTGCGGGCTGTATCACAACCAATAGCTTTTAATTCTTCAATTACCCAGGATTCTATTTCATCGGTAAATTCGTCAAGAGCAACATCGTCTTCTCCTTCGTCCATTTCGCGATATACATCAATTGTCATTCCTACAAGCTGACTTGCAAGTTTTATGTTTAAACCGCCTTTACCGATAGCTAAAGAAACCTGATCCGGATTAAGGTAAACATCAGCACGTTTTTCGTCAGCTTTTATTTTTATAGATGTAATTTTTGCAGGACTCAATGCACGTTGAATAAAGAGTTGCAAATTGTTTGTGAAATTAATGATATCGATGTTTTCGTTATGCAATTCACGAACAATACCGTGAATACGGCTACCTTTCATACCGACACAAGCACCTACCGGATCAACTCTTTCGTCGTAAGATTCAACGGCAACTTTTGCTCTTTCGCCCGGAACCCTTACAATTTTCTTAATAGTAATCAAACCATCAAGAATTTCAGGAATTTCGAGTTCGAATAATCTTTCGAGGAACAATGGAGATGTTCTTGACAATTTAATGGCAGGAGTTCCGTTTCTGAGTTCCACACTTAAAACTACCGCTCTGAGTGTATCCCCTTTTCTGTAACGGTCATTGGGAATTTGTTCGCTTTTGGGCAAAATAAGCTCAGTTCCTTCGTCATCCAGAACCAAAAGTTCACGTTTCCATATCTGATAAATCTCACCGGTAATAATTTCGCCGACTCTGTCTTTATATTTAAGATAAATATTGTCTTTTTCTCTCTCAAGAATTTTTGCCTGAAGGTTTTGTTTTAATGCCAGAATTGCACGTCTGCCAAAGTCTTCAAGTCTGATCTCGTCAGAATATTCTTCTCCCGGCTCAAAATCTTCGTCTATTTTTCGTGCTTCCGAAAGAGGGATCTGTGTGTATTGATCTGTAAATTCGCTATCTTCAACAACTACTCTGGAACGCCAGATTTCGACATCACCCTTTGTATCATTAACAATTACGTCAAATTTACTGTCTTCCCCGAAAAGTTTGGTAAGAGTTGAAGTAAACACATCTTTCAGCACGCCGATCATTGTCGGACGGTCTATACTTTTCAGTTCTTTAAATTCCGCAAAGGTGTCTATCAGGTTATTATGCAGCTCCATAATCTCGTTAATTAAAAATTCTACTTAAAAGAAATAACACTTCTTGTTGATTTGATATCACTAAAATTAATTTTTGTTTCTTCGTTTACTGTTTGCCTTCTGTTTTCAATCTTTTTTGTAAAAGTACGGCCAACTACAATGTATTCATCTTCAACAGACAATAATGTCCCGCTTGCTTTTTCCCCGTCAATTGTAACACATTCTACTTCTTTACCGAGGTTTTTGACATATTGTTGTCTTACCTTAAAAGGGTTTGCCAAACCGGGAGAACCTAATTCAAGAGAGTAATCTTCCACATCTCTGTCAAAATGAGATTCCACAAAACGACTTATTCTTTTACATTCTTCAATAGATAATCCATCAAAATCGTCTATGCTTACAATAATATCATTGTTGCGGCTTACTTTAACCTCAACAATAAACTGACTGTCTTTCAACGCGGTTTTGCAGATGTTCTCTATGTCTTCTTTGTTTATCATTATATTCTAATAAAACAGGGGACTTTTGCGATCCCCTGCCAGTATTAACCCAAAAAGCGATGCAAAAGTAGTATTTTTTTTATTATTAACAAAATAATTTTAAAAATTTCAGGTCTGCATCTTATCTCAACCGTTTTTTTAATGCAACAATTAAAGGATTTGTTGATAAAAACATCTTTTTTGTGATAAAACCTTATTATGTTAATTTTTCATATTAATTTCGCGGCATAATTTAAACTAATCTTAAGAGATGGACGAAAAATTATTTCAGGAATTTCCCCCGATACCCACACAATCCTGGGAGGAAATTATTCAAAAAGACTTAAAAGGCGGCGATTATGACAAAAAGTTGATTTGGAAGACTCTTGAAGGCTTTCCTGTCAGACCGTATTATCGTGGAGAGGATCTTCAAAAACTGGATTATCTAAAAACAAATCCCGGCGAATTTCCTTATGTAAGAGGAGTAGATGTTACAGTTAACAAGGTTATCAGACAAGACATCTTTGTAAACGATGCTGCAGAAGCCAATATTCTGGCTCATAAACTTATGAATGCCGGCGTTACTTCGCTTGGGTTTATAATGAAAAAAGACCTTGACAAGTCTGAGTTCGGAAAGTTGATGAAAGACATTGACCCTTGTGCAGTTGAAATAAATTTCGTTTCCGGCGGATTTACCGGTAGATATGTTGAAATGCTTGCCGGTTTTGCAACTGAGAATTCTTATGATCCGGCCAAAATACACGGATCTAATGAATATGACTCATTAAGCTACATGATTCTGGAAGGAAAGTCTTTCTGCGGGAATGATTCATGTCATTGTGCCGAGGACATGGTTAAAGAATATGGTAACAAATTGCCAAATTTCAGGCTTATCAGTGTAAACGCAAAGAATTTTCACAATGCCGGTGGCTCTGCTGTTCATGAATTAGGTTTTGGGCTTGCAATCGGTGCCGGATATTTGAGAAAATTTGCTGAACAGAATATTTCAGTTGATGAAATTGCACCAAAAATCAGATTTAACTTTGCTGTTGGGTCCAATTATTTTATGGAAATTGCAAAACTCAGAGCAGCAAAATTACTTTGGGCAAAAATTATAGAAGCAAACGAAGCAAAAAATGCAGGATCGGCAAAAATTAATATTCATTGTGAAACTTCTCAATGGAACAAAACTGTGTATGATCCTTACGTAAACATGTTACGTGTTACCACAGAATCAATGTCGGCAGTTCTGGGCGGAGCAGATTCTCTGAGTGTTCTTCCTTTTGATGCTCCTTTTGCTGAGCCATCAGAATTTTCTATGCGTATTGCCAGAAACGTACAATTAATTATTAAAGAAGAGGCTCATTTTGATAAAGTAATTGATCCTGCAGCAGGTTCATATTACATCGAAAATCTTACTGATGCTATTATTGAAAAAGCATGGGCTTTATTCCTCGAAGTTGAAGAAAAAGGAGGATATGAAGCTGCCGTTAAAGCAGGGTTTATCCAGAATGTTATTTCTGAAACTGCAAAAACAAGAAATTCAAACATTGCAAGCCGTCGTGAGATAATTCTGGGAACTAACCAATATCCGAATTTTAACGAAATTAAGGCTGAAATAAATCTTGCCGGAACAGAAGATGCAAAAGCAACAGATTACCCGGTTATGAAGTTGTATCGCGGATCTGAAGAGTTTGAAAAACTCCGTCTGGCCACAGATAAGAGCGGAAAACGTCCGGTTGTATTTATGCTTACTATAGGTAATCTCAACTTCAGAAAGGCAAGAGCACAGTTTAGTTCAAACTTTTTTGCCTGTGCCGGTTTTGAAGTAATTGACAATAATGGTTTTGACAGCATTGATGCCGGTCTTGCAGAAGCAAAAAGCAAAAATGCAGATATTATAGTTCTTTGCAGCTCTGATGAAGAATACGAAACTCTGGCTCCTGAAGCATCTGAAAAAATTGCCGGAAAAATTCTGGTTATTGCCGGTAGTCCTGCCTGCAAATCAGAACTTGAAGCCAAAGGAATTAAAAACTTCATTCATGTAAGATCTAACGTGCTTACAGATCTGAAGAATTATCAGCAAGTTTTGGGTATTAATTAAAAATGCATCTGTAATGAAACCGAATTATAAAAATATAGATATTAAATCAAAATCTGTAACCGGAAGCCTGTCTAAGGAGTTACAGGAGAAAAACTGGATTACTGCCGAGCAGATTCCTGTTAAAAAAGTATATAGCGAAGAAGATTTGCAAAATATGGAACATCTTAATTTTGCAGCAGGCTTGCCGCCATATCTTCGCGGGCCATATTCCACAATGTATGTGATGCAACCATGGACAATCCGTCAATATGCAGGGTTTTCAACTGCAGAAGAGTCAAATGCTTTTTACCGTCGTAATCTTGCTGCCGGACAAAAAGGGTTATCTGTAGCTTTCGACCTTGCTACTCACCGCGGATACGATTCGGATCACCCGAGGGTTGTTGGCGATGTAGGTAAAGCCGGTGTTGCTATAGACTCTGTTCTGGATATGAAAATTCTTTTCGACCAGATACCGCTTAACAAAATGTCTGTTTCGATGACCATGAACGGAGCTGTTTTACCGGTTATGGCCTTTTATATTGTTACAGCACTGGAACAGGGAGCAAAACTCGAAGAATTGGCAGGAACAATTCAGAATGATATTCTGAAAGAGTTCATGGTAAGAAACACTTACATTTATCCTCCGGAGTTTTCAATGAAGATTATCGGCGACATATTCGAATACACTTCGCAGAAAATGCCGAAATTCAATTCTATTTCTATTTCCGGGTATCACATGCAGGAAGCCGGGGCAACCAATGATATTGAGCTGGCTTACACATTAGCCGACGGCCTTGAATATTTGAGAACAGGTATTAAAGCCGGTCTGGATATTGACGCATTTGCGCCTCGTTTATCGTTCTTCTGGGCATTGGGAATGAACCACTTTATGGAAATTGCAAAAATGCGTGCTGCAAGATTATTATGGGCAAAAATGGTAAAACAATTTAACCCTAAAAATCCTAAATCGCTTGCATTAAGAACACATACGCAAACTTCGGGCTGGTCACTTACCGAGCAGGATCCTTTCAACAATGTTGCCAGAACATGTATCGAAGCTATGGGAGCAGCATTGGGACACACCCAGTCTTTGCACACAAACGCTCTTGATGAAGCAATTGCATTACCTACGGATTTTTCTGCACGTATTGCCCGTAACACCCAGATTTATATACAGGAAGAAACCAATATCTGCAAACAGGTTGACCCGTGGGCAGGTTCATATTATGTAGAAGCTCTTACCCACGAAATTGCCCATAAAGCATGGAAACTTATTGAAGAGGTTGAAGCATTGGGCGGAATGGCAAAGGCTGTTGAATCAGGAATTCCGAAGATGAGAATTGAAGAAGCTGCTGCCCGCACACAGGCAAGAATAGACAGCGGTCAGCAGATTATTGTAGGGACAAACAAATACCGTCTCGACAAACAGGATCCTATCGACATTCTGGATGTTGATAACACCGCAGTAAGAGAATCTCAAATAATAAGATTACAAAAACTCAGAGCAGAAAGAAACGAAGCCGAATGTCAGGCAGCTTTGGCAGCAATTACAAAATGCGCCGAAACCGGACAGGGCAACTTGCTTGAGCTTGCAGTTGATGCAGCTATGAAAAGAGCAAGTCTGGGCGAAATTTCAGACGCTTGCGAAAAAGTAGCAGGAAGGTACAAAGCCGTGATAAGAACAATATCAGGAGTTTACTCCTCTGAATCGAAAAATGATCCCGACTTCGAACAGGCCAGGGAACTATGCAGCAAATTTGCAGAAAAAGAGGGGCGTCAACCCCGTATTATGATCGCCAAAATGGGTCAGGACGGACACGACCGTGGTGCCAAAGTAGTATCGACAGGTTATGCCGATGTTGGTTTCGATGTTGACATGGGACCGCTGTTCCAGACTCCTGAAGAAGCAGCAAAACAGGCAGTAGAAAACGATGTTCATGTTCTTGGCGTTTCGTCTCTGGCAGCAGGGCATAAAACTTTGGTTCCTGCAGTAATCTCCGAGCTGAAAAAACTGGGCAGAGAAGACATTCTGGTTATTGCCGGCGGTGTTATTCCTTCACAGGATTATCAGTTCCTTTATGATGCCGGCGTTGCAGCCATATTTGGCCCGGGAACTTCGGTTTCAAGAGCAGCAGTACAAATATTGGAGTTATTACTGGAAGATTAACACAGAATTACCGATAAATAAAAGGAGCTGTCTGAGCATACTCAAACAGCTCCTTTTTTATTTAATATCTCATATTAAAAATACTCATACACAAACCTGCTGACTCTCCCGGCAGATTCTTCGCTTATAATATTGTTTTCGTCATCACGGGTAGTTATAACTTTAGATGTCATTTCGCCTCCGCCGTCATAATGTATCTCAGTTGAAGTCTTTGATTCTTCGTTATATTCAACACTGATTCTACTTCCTGACATTGTAAGTTGTTCCACAGGCTTTCCTTTTTCATCATAAGCAATCTTAACCCAATCCAGTTGTCGTCCGCTTGAATTTAATGTCTGTACAGCATTTATTCTTCCGATCTCATTATAATAGTAATGATGCAGCTTATCCGGCTTTTTAGAAGTTGTATATTCTTCTTTAAGAATAAGCAGACCATCTTCACGGTATGTGTTTACAATCATACTTTTTATTTTCTCAAATTCGTCATATTCTTTAAAACACAGAATATCTCCTTTGTCATTATATTCGGTTTCGGTATATTCTTCTACTTCATCATCTTCGTCACAGCAAACTGTTTTAACCAGTTTTTTTTCAGAATCTCTTTCATACTTTTTAACCGAAAACCAGCCTCCATCGTAAATTATTTTCTCCGACACAAGTTTTCCGTTATCATCATAAGTATAGAATTTTTTTTCTCCGTCTAAAATTTCTTCTGATAAAATTCTGCTTTCACTGTCAAATTCTGCTTTGCTTTCAAAAACAGTTTCATTTTCTTCGTCATATTCTTTGGTAAAAATGTGATTACCATTAATATCAAACTCCCGTATCATAGACAGGTACTCATTGTCTGATTCATTTGAATCTTTTACAAAAGTTTTTATTATCCTGATTTTCTTTTCCATTTTATAATTATTATAATTTTATTCAATATGTTTCACAATACGGTTAAAAAATTGTAAAATTGTAAAAAATTTAAGGAATTTGAATCATAACTACGAAAATAAATTCTTCTTTCTTATAAATCCCAATGCCGGAAACGAAGGAGGAGAACGGGAATGGCCTATAATTTCAGATCTTCTGAAGAAGCATGAATTGCAATATGACTTTGCTTTTACCGAAGCTGTTAGTCATGCCGAAGAAATTATAACAGAGAAAATCTTGGAAGGGTATCGTAAAATTGTAGTAGTTGGCGGTGACGGGACTCTCAATGAAACTATAAACGGAGTTTTTAAACAATCTGCCGTACCCTCTACTGAAATTTATATAGGTTTAATGCAAATGGGAACCGGTAATGATTGGGCAAGGTATTACGGGTTTAATTCTGATTATGAAAGTGCTATCCAAAGACTAAAAACAGGTAACAGCATAAGGCAGGATGTGGGTAAAATTGATTATCTGGCTGCTGAACATAAAAAATCTGCATATTTTATAAATATTGCCGGACTGTGCTTTGACTCTGTGGTGGTAAAAGCGACAAACCTTATGAAAGAAAGAGGCCGCAGAACAAAGTCGGCATACATTGTAAGTTTGTTACGCAGCCTGATAAAATATAAACCATGGACTTTAAAAATCTCTATTAATGACGAGGTTCTGGAAGGGAAGTTTCTGTCAATAAGTATCGGAAACGGAAAATTTTCCGGTAGTGGAATGATGCAAACTCCCGAAGCCATAATAAATGACGGTTTTCTGGATGTTACAATTTACGAGAATATGCCAAAGCATAAAATCGTTACAAATATTAAAAAATTATATAATGGGAAGATTCTTAGCATAAAAGGGGTGAAATCATTTCGTACCAGGAGTTTCAGAATAGAATCGCAACAAACAATATTTGCAGAAACCGATGGAGAGATTATAGGCAGTACTCCTTATGAAATAAGTTTAATTCCGGATTCTATAAATGTTTTCATTTAGTACGCTGTTCCCGGAGTCGTCATTTTCCTGATTTATTGGTTGTAATAGAAATAAAATTAATTAGCCACGAAAGCACGAAAAAAGGGATTAGACTTTAGTGTTTTAGTGTTTTGGTGGCAAGCAAAGAGAAAGAAAAAACTTAGTGGCGTAGAAATAAAATTAAGTGGCCACGAAAGCACAAAAAATGGAAAGCCCTTTTAGTGTCTTGGTGTCTTAGTGGCAGGCAAAAAGAAAGAAAAAACTTAGTAGCATAGAAATAAAATTAATTAGCCACAAAAGCACGAAAACACAAAAAATGGAATTAACCTTTAGTGTCTTGGTGTCTTAGTGGCATAGTGGCATAAAAACAAAAATGAAAAAATGACAGATTCTCACATAAATAATCCAAAGTCTCCGAAATATTATGTTAAACGATGGCTCGATGGCTGTGCCTCTGATCTTGCCAGAAAGAGAGTAATTGACATGCCGGCCGGGAATGGGGTAACTTCTAAGATACTTCATAATTACGGGGCCTCGGTATTTGCATTTGATTTATTCCCGGAATATTTTAAACTTGAAGAAATTAAATGTCACAGAGCCGATATAATGTCCGGCATTCCGCTCGAAAACGAATTTGCCGATATTGCAATATGCCAGGAAGGAATAGAACATTTCAGCGATCAGCTTAAGGCTTTTAAGGAATTCAACAGGGTTTTAAAATCCGGTGGTAAACTGCTTATAACAACTCCGTCATATTCAAACCTGTCGTCACGCTTTAGTTATATGCTTTTCGAAAGTGAAACCACTAAACGAATGCCGCCAAATGAAATTGACGATATCTGGATGGAGGACAAATCGGTCTCCGAAGAAATCTATCACGGTCATATATTCCTTATCGGACTTCAAAAACTAAGAATACTGGCAAAACTTGCCGGCTTTAAAATTCAGGAAATAAAATATGTTCGCTTAAGCAAAGGCTCATTATTCCTGTTCCTGTTATTTTATCCTCTGATACTTATAAGTTCATATCTGCGTTATCACCGAAACCTAAAAAAGAATCCCGGAATCTCTGCAGAATATAAAAAATCTGTTTATCGTGAACAACTTAAAATAAACACATCTGTCAGGAATCTGATAAACCACCATACGTTCATCGTTTTTGAAAAAGAGATAAACCACGAAAATGCCGGCTTCGGACACAAAGGTAAAACTGTCGGGTTTAACTCACAGACCTGATATCTGCATTTTACAACGGTATTACTGCCGTGATCATTGAAAGTGTTTTATTACTGCCCTTTAACCAATCTCACAAAATAACCGTGATCAATAAAATTTCCGGATGTGGATTGTCCATAAACTTTTTCGCAAAATTCAAATTTATGTTGCGGGAAATAGGTAAGCAGTAGCCTATGTATGAATTTTTCATTCATCGAATGTGAGTACAGGTTCATAATAACAAAAGATTTCCCGTTCATAATCTGAGCGATATCAGCAAGAAGTTCGTCAATCATTTCTTCGAGAACCCACTTTTCGTTATTTGTTCCGACTCCGATTGCAGGCGGGTCGAGAATAATTCCATCGTATTTACTTCCCCGTTTAATTTCCCGCGAAACAAACTTAGGGGCATCTTCAGCAATGCATCTTATGTTTTGCAAACCGGAGTTCTGTGCGTTTCTTTTAGTCCAGTCAACAACTTTCTTAATAGAATCAATATGAGTAACCCGCTCAGAAAATGCTGCTGCTGCAAGACTTGACAATCCGGTATATCCAAATAAATTCAGGAATTGCATTTTTTCAAATTCCGGACTTATTTTTTCAATAAATTTCCAGTTAAGCACCTGTTCCGGGAATACTCCTATATGTTTTGACCTTGTAAGTGAAAGCTCCGCTTTTATTTTAAATTCCCCCGAAGAAAAGTTTATTGTCCACATTTCGGGAACAGGTTTGTAAATATTCCAGACTCCGGCATTTTTTGAAGTTTCAACAAATTCTGCATGTGCAATGCTTCGCCATTCTTCGTAAGGCAGAACCGGCTCAAACCCGGCAGTGACTTCAGGTCTTATAAGAACAATACTGCCAAACCTTTCGAGTTTACAGGAATTTCCACAATCAATAAGTTCGTATTCCGGCCAGAATTCGTTAAGATTTACTTTCATACTTTTATTTATTCCAATATAATTTTTTCCCGAATCCCAACCGGTTATCGGTCATTTTGATATGATTGAGTTTTACTATCCACAAATCAGTATTTATAACAACTGCAAACGGGAATTTTTTAAGATATTTAAGTCTGTATTTCGAGTGTTCTGTATTCTCAACTTTTATAAGTTCTCCGGTAAACTGAACGCCTCTGATTTTACCGATAATTTTTGTTTCAAGAACAACAGAACCAGAAACCAGAGGATTTTGCATTCCGGTTAAAATATGCTTTGTATCGCTGTCGGATGTAAACAACAGTGCTGCTTCATCTTCCAAATAAACATAAAAACAATTTGCACACCATGACTCTGAATTATTACTTGTTGCCAATGTAAGAACATGATGTTCCTTAAAAAATTCTGTTATGCGGGATTCGGGTAAAGCCATGCTTACTAAAAAAATAAAGTTATTTTGCAAAAATAGCCCTTATTAACGAAATGCAATACAAAATAATTTATGATCCTGAGCTATTCTTCTTATTATTGAAAATTCTGTTTTCTTTTCCTTTTCTTAAACTCTTCGGTATCCATTAACTTATAAAGTTTGTCCCCGCGGCGAACGAGGCTTTCTGTCGGAATTGAAAACAAGTCGCCCTGTTCTACTTTTTCAGTTGGAACCAGGTCTTTTCGTATTTCTTTAACAAATTGCTGCAATACTCCTGTTGTCGGGCCCAAGAATAATATCTCGTCACCTACAGCCAGATCTTCTCCTGTTTCTATTTTGACTTCGGCAACTTCAACGTTAGAGTAGTAGTTAAGAACTTTCCCCAGATAAATTTTTGTTTGGGTAGCCCGCGAGCCATAAACCTCTGACCATTCTCCCATACGCTTTCCAAGATAGTACCCACCCCAGAAACCACGGTTAAAGACGGTAGTGAGACGTTTTATCCAGTTGTCAATCTTTTCTTGCGAATATGATCCGTCCAGACATGAATTAATAGCTTCGTTATAGCACTCAACCACAGTTTTTACGTATTCTCCCGAGCGTGCACGGCCTTCGATTTTAAGGACACTTACACCGGCTTCAATAATTTTATCAATAAAACTTATGGTTGCCAGATCTTTGGGAGACATAAGATACTCGTTATCAACTTCTATCTCAGCTCCGGTTTCCTTGTCTGTCAGCAAATAAGGCCTGCGACAGTTTTGCAAACATGAACCACGGTTCGCAGAGTGATAATATTCGTGCAGGCTCAGGTGGCATTTACCTGAAACAGCCATGCATAATGCCCCGTGGCAAAAGATTTCAATCTGCACCGGATTTCCCGAAGGCCCTTTTATATTTCTTGTTTTTATCTGATATGTGATGTCGGCAACCTGATCCAAAGTAAGTTCCCTTGCAGTTACCATAACATCACAAAAATTTGAATAAAATTCAACGGCCTCAATATTTGAGATATTCAATTGTGTTGAAGCGTGTACTTCCACATTTTTTTTGCGGGCGTACTGCATTACAGAAATATCTGATGCAATCACTGCGGTAACATTCGATTCTGCAGCAGCATCAATAACCTGATGCATTTTTGATATTTCATCGTCGTAAATGATTGTGTTTACGGTAAGGTATGTTTTAACCCCTGCTTCATCACAAATTTTAACGATGTTCTTTAAATCCTCAAAAGTAAAATTATTTGATGAGCGGGCCCGCATATTAAGCTTTTCGATTCCGAAGTAAACAGAATTTGCCCCGGCCTGTATAGCTGCCATAAGAGATTCGTATGAACCTACAGGCGCCATTAAGTCTATGTTTTTTCTTTGCATAATGCCTGATAATTATTTTGCAAAACTAATATTTTCAGGTGGTTTTCCAACTAAGCATTATGCTCAATCCAGAACTCTGGCGTTTTTAACCTTTTTGTCAAGCAAAGCAATCTCTAACACATCCAGAATTGTAGAAACATAATGGAATTTTACGCCTTTGATATAAATCTCTTTTATCTCGGATATGTCTTTTTGATTTTCTTTTGACAATATTATTTCTTTAATTCCTGCACGTTTTGCAGCAAGTATTTTTTCTTTGATTCCACCAACCGGAAGAACTTTACCACGAAGAGTTATTTCTCCTGTCATGGCTATTTCTTTTTTCACTCTGCGCTGAGTAAACGCAGAAGCCATAGCAGTTGCCATTGTTATACCGGCAGATGGTCCGTCTTTTGGGATTGCACCTTCGGGCACATGAAGATGAATATTCCAGTTTTCAAAAACAGAAGGAGCAATACCTAAAGTGTCTGCATGCGATTTTACATATTCCAAAGCAATAGCAGCAGATTCTTTCATTACATCACCAAGATTTCCGGTAATGGTAAGATTCCCTTTCCCACGCGACAAACTGGTTTCTATGTACAAAATATCCCCACCTACAGCAGTCCATGCAAGTCCTGTAACAACCCCGGCTACTTCATCATCATGATATTCTTCTCGTGAGAACTTTTCAGGGCCAAGATATTCCGCAATGTTTTCAGATTTAATTACTGCCGGTATGGGTTCTTCCATTCCAACTTTACGGGCAATTTGTCTGACCAGCTTTGCAATGTTTTTATCCAGTCCGCGTACTCCGGACTCCCTTGTATATCCTTCAATAATTTTAATAATTGCCTTATCGTCAACTTTGAGTTTTAATCCTGTAAGTCCGTGATTTTCAAACTGTTTAGGGATAAGGTGTTTTTTTGCAATATGCATTTTTTCCTCAACGATATAACCGCTGATATCAATCATTTCCATACGATCCCGCAAGGCCGGACTTATGGTAGAAATATTATTGGCAGTTGCAATAAACATTACCTTTGACAAATCGTATTCTATCTCAAGAAAGTTGTCGTGGAATTCGGTATTCTGTTCCGGATCAAGGACTTCAAGCAATGCAGAAGACGGATCTCCTCTGAAGTCATTACCGACTTTGTCAATTTCGTCCAAAACAAAAACAGGATTGGAAGATTTTGATTTTTTGATATTTTGCAGGATTCTTCCTGGCATTGCTCCGATATATGTTTTCCGGTGTCCACGAATTTCAGACTCATCATGAACTCCTCCCAATGACATTCTGACATACTTTCTGCCTAATGCACGGGCAATACTTTTTCCCAAAGATGTCTTACCGACTCCGGGAGGTCCGTAAAGGCATAAAATAGGCGCTTTTAGGTCTCCTTTAAGTTTTAAAACAGCCAAATGCTCAATAATCCTTTCTTTTACTATTTCAAGTCCGTAATGGTCTTCATCAAGTATTTTCTGAGCACGTTTCAGGTCAAAATTATCTTTTGTATATTCTCCCCACGGCAAATCTAAAATTGTATGCAAATAGTTAAGCTGAACCGAAAATTCTGCTGATGCCGGATTAAGATGTTGCAATTTCTTAAGTTCTTTGTCAAAATGATTTGCAGTTTCTTTTGTCCATTTTTTCTCTGCTGCTTTGGCTTCCAGATCTTTTAATTCCTGTTCGGCAGGTCCTCCGCCCAATTCCTGTTGAATGGTTTTCATCTGCTGATGCAACAAATATTCTTTTTGTTGCTTATCCAGTTCTTTTTTTACTTTAATCTGAATTTCATTCTTTAATTCGAGCATCTGAACCTGGTTAGAAAGAGTTCCAAGTAATTTTTCAGCTCTTTTATAAATGTCATCCACTTCGAGCAATGACTGTTTTTCCTCTGGCGGGATATCACTGTTTGAACAGATAAAGTTTATCAAAAACGAAGAATTGTCAATATTTTTAATTGCAAAAGATACCTCGTGAGGTATGGTAGCACTAAGTTTAACAATTTTAAGAGATAAATCTTTTAATGAAGAAACTATAGCCTGAAAGTTTCTGTCTTTATTATCTGCTTTTGCTTCCGGAATATAATCGACCTGAGCAATATAGTATGGTTCATCGGTAAGAATCTGGTTTATATGAAATCTTCTCTTTCCCTGAATTACAACAGAGATTGTATCGTCCGGCATTTCAATAACCTTGAGAATTTCGGCAACGGTACCTATCTGGAACATATCTTCCGGTTTAGGGTCCTCAACGTCTGCCGCCTTTTGGGAAACAGCTCCGAAATATCTGGTAGAGTTTTGTATATCTTTTATAAGCTTGAAAGATTTGCTTCTGCCGATTGTAAGCGGGATAACAACACCCGGAAAAAGTACTGTGTTGCGTAATGGCAAAACCGGTAATGTTTCAGGATAAACTTTTGTATTGTTATCTTCGAATGAATCTGCTACAATAGGAATAATTTCTGAATCACCTTCTCCGCTACCCATTATCATCTTTAAAAAATTAAGATCTGTATTTTTAGTCATATTTCTGTCAAAATGTCATTTAAACAAATTAATAATTATAGTTTTACCTATTGGCAATCCTTATGCCATCATAAACACTCAAAAGCAAAATTTGTTTAAAAATTACGATACTTTGCAGTGATTTCAAATATATGAGACATTATTTTTTTATCCGTTTCAGACAAAGCAATATTTCTTCTTTCCATTACTTTTGTCATAACATCAAATGCGGTATCGGTTTTATATTCTGACAAACCTGCATGTCCTCCCCATGAAAAAGAAGGGATAAAATTGCGTGGAAAGCCGGCTCCGAATATATTGGCAGAAACGCCCACAACAGTTCCTGTGTTAAACATTGTATTTATACCGCATTTGGAGTGGTCTCCCATAATCAATCCGCAGAATTGAAGTCCGGTACTTACAAATTTTTCTTTTTCGTAATTCCACAGTTTAACTATGGCATAATTATTTTTAAGATTTGAATTGTTTGTGTCTGCACCGAGATTACACCATTCTCCTATTACAGCATTTCCCAAAAATCCGTCATGAGCTTTATTTGAATAAGCAAAAAAGACAGAATTGTTTATTTCCCCGCCTACTTTGCAACCTGGACCAATAGTAGTGGGGCCATAAATTTTTGCACCCATTTTTATTTCGGAGTTTTCACATAATGCGAAAGGCCCTCTTATGTTAGCCCCTTCCATAATTTTAGTGTTTTCGCCTAAATAAACCGGACCGTCAGTAGTATTTATTGTAACGCATTCTGCGGAACAGCCGTTTTCAACAAAGACCGGGTGTTTCCCGAATATTCTGTTTGTTTCACTTAAAGTCGCAGACTTACGACCTTGGGTTATAATTTTAAAATCACGCTCTATACAAATACCGTTTAAAGAGAAAATATCTGTATTATTCTTTAAATAAAGTAAGTCGCCAGAATATTCTACAGTGTTGCCGGGGATAGTGTCAATTTCTGATGAACCTACATGATAAGCAAGCAATATCCCGTCTTTAACAAGTTTTGCATTCCTGAGTCCTTTTACAGACTTAACTATTTTATCGTCGGGAATTAATACTGCATTAATCAAAATGTTTTCAGATTCAACATTCAGTCTGTATTTATCCTGCAGATAATCTTCTGTCTTTACAGATAACTCGGATGACAATTGCTTTTCCCATTTTTCTTTTATTGTTAAAATCCCGACCCTGAATCCGGCAATAGCCCTGGTAAAACTCAGCGGTAGAAAATTATCGTGAGAATTAAAATCCGAAATAATATAATTCATGTGATAAGAATTTGATTTTGGTAAAGATAAAAAAAGCCCCGAAAATACGGAGCTTTAATTAAAATATAATTTGTGTTATTAGTTTTTGGGTTGGTTTCTCTGATCGAGGTGTTTTTGATAACGGTTACGGAATTTATCAACACGACCTGCAGTATCAACAAGTTTCATTTTTCCTGTATAGAACGGATGAGATGTGTTTGAGATCTCTAACTTGTATAATGGATATTCAACACCGTCAATTTCGATGGTTTCTTTTGTGTTTGCTGCAGATTTTGTGATAAACACGTTTTCGTTTGACATGTCTTTGAAAGCCACTAAACGATATTTTTCAGGATGTATGCCTTTTTTCATTTCAATAATTTTTTAAAAACTTTTTCTACATTCGGGCTGCAAAGATAATCATGTATATTTAAATTGCAAAATAAAAAGTAATTATTTTTTAACATTCTCCATTATCCGGTCTTTTACTCCTGTATCCTGCATAAAAACTACTGTTTAAAGTCACAAAAAGTTTTACTACATGCCATCATCACCGCCCTCAACTTCCTGTTCAACACCTTTTTCTTTTCTGCTTTTAAAATCATTAATTTTATATGTAACAGAGAAATTGATAATCGGAGTTTTCGGCTGACGAAGGGTGTATAAGTAAAATGCATCCGTTTCACTGATACTTTCGTGTTTCATTGATACAAACACATTACGGACATTAACACTTAAAGATAGTTTTCTGTCAAGTAAGTCCTGTCTTATCCCGATATTAGCCATCCAGCTTGCAAATTCTTTTCCCTGAGCTTCAATTTCGGGACCAGAGTAGTGAGCGCCTATCTGAATGCTTGTACCGGTTTTCTTTATCCGGAAAGTATTGTTTATTCTTGTCCTCCACGAAAATGTACTCCCTGAATTATAGTTTTCGGAAATAAGTTCGTAGTAATATGCCGAACCGCTGATATTAAGATTATACCATTTCAAAGGATTAAAATTTCCCATCAGTTCGCTGCCAATTGCCAGATCTTCTCCTATATTATCGAAAGTCATCAGAAACATACTTTGATCCTCAGGATAAACCACTGTAATCCTGTCAATTTTGTTGTATGTTTGTCTGGCGTAAGCTTCAAGAGAGACAAAATTTGACCCGAATTTTTTCTGGACGCTCAGGTCAAAAGAATTTGTATATTCGGGCAACAAGTCAGGATTTCCCTGTCTCAGATTATTCGGATCGATATATTCGATAAAAGGATCAAGATACCATCCGCGCGGCCTGTCGAGACGGCGGCTGTAACTTGCAAGCAATTGCATATCCGCCGGCAGTTTATATGAAACATGCACCGAAGGGAAGAAATCAAATTTGTTATATGCCCACTTTTGATCTGTGGCTGTTTGGTGAAATAATCTGTCGGTATATTCTGTGCGTAATCCAAACTGATATCCTAGTTTTTTCCAGAAATTGGAAAATAACGCATAACCTGATTGAATGTTTGTTGAAAACACATAAGGATTCAATCTGGATGTATCATCCGCCCAATAATCAGAAACAAATGTCTGATACTTAAGGTCATTATCCGTGAGAGTATATTTTAGCTGATACCCTGCCTCAAATTTTCCTTCTTCAAAGACGGGTAAAACGTAATCAGCCTTGGCAGTTAATGTGTTGCCCGATCCTTTTTCCAGAGTCCTGTATTCAGATATTGTGCTCCCTGTCGGAATCCTCATATGATTTGTTTCCAGTTCAGAATAAGTATTTAATTCGTTGTCATAATCACCTGAGTAACTGGCATATAACTGAAGTTCATGTCCGGCTTTTTTAAATTTCTTCATATAATTTAAATCTCCCGAAAAATAGCTGCTGTTTGACTCCATATCATTTTCGGTAAGATAATAGTAAAAGTTTTTATAAATGCCGGAATAGTCATAATAGCTACCGGCCCATGCCTCGGAGCCCATTCCGTAGCCGCTCAGTCCATATCTGCCGGAAACAGTAATAATTTCATTATCATTCAGGTAATAATCTATCCCGGCTCTGAAACTTCCCGATTTGCGGTCTCTGTAATTTGTAGAATAACTGTTAAGTATGTAAGTTGTATCTTCTGTGAGGAAAGTTTTTCTGTGAGTTTCTCCTTCTCCGCGGAATACTCTGTCTCCATAATTTCCACCGACAAAAAAGTTGATTTTTTCTGTTCTGAAATTAAAAAGTGCATCTCCTCCAAAGGAATTAAATGTGCCATAATTTGCTGAAACCTGGCCATTATATCCTTTTCTTTTTTCTTTTTTAAGTACTACATTTATAATTCCGCCTACTCCGTCGGGATCATATTTTGCTGATGGGTTTGTTATAATTTCGATACTTTCTATAGAATTTGCAGGTATTTGCTGCAAGGCTTCGCTTCCCTGAACAGGACTTGGTCTGCCGTCAACAAGAACCAGAAAGCTTTCCGAACCTCTCAATGCGACATTCCCGTCTATATCTGTAGTGACAGAGGGGACATTTTCCAACACTTCTACAGCGGTTGCTCCGGCAGAAACTATATCCTGATTTACATTTACCACTTTTCTGTCCAAACGGTAATCCACCTGATTTACATTTGCTTCGACACTTACTTCTGAAAGCATCTCTGCATTTATTTCAAGAAAGACCTTACCCAGATTAACTTCTTTTTTATCAGGTTTAATTATTAATTCGGGGATTATATGTTTGCCATACCCTATAAAATTAACTTCAACAAAAAATTTACCATATCGGATTTTATCAATTCTGAAATATCCTGATTTGTCGGTTATGCCTCCGCTGACAATAGTGGAATCACGTTTACTGTAAATAACCACATTTGCATATTCAACAGGCTGACCTGATTCTTTTTCATAAACAAATCCTGAGAGGACACCATCAGACGGCATTTCGCCGCCTTTTCCACCACCTGCCTGAGGTGTTTGCGCAAAGATGTTAAAAGACATAAGTGCACAACAAAGCAGAACAAAGTATTTCATAAATAATTTTTAAATTAAAGATGTATAGACCGGAAAGAGATAAAAAGGTTTAATGATAAAAATGATTATTCTACAAGAATAACTATCTTATTTTTTTTGCATTCAACCAATCCGCTTTTAATTTCAAAAGAGAGTTCTTCTCCTTCTGGTTTGCGAACAGTAATCATACCTTTTTCAAGAGTAGAAACTATTGGCGCATGATTGTTTAACATCTGGAAA
The DNA here is from genome assembly GCA_003249955.1 of Bacteroidales bacterium. Taxonomy (GTDB): domain Bacteria; phylum Bacteroidota; class Bacteroidia; order Bacteroidales; family ML635J-15; genus Bact-19. The sequence continues at coordinate 70,742 of QKHS01000094.1, forward strand.
GAACCCTTGCTGCCGGGTACTCTTACCATAGTGGTTTCGCCGGCAAACAGTTTCTTTTCTGGGGTAATTATTTCGACTATCATAATCAGTTAGATTCTGCGAGCATTTTTTCGCCTTTTGCAATAGCCTGCTCAATTGTACCAACAAGGTTAAATGCTGCTTCAGGATACTTATCCACTTCTCCGTCCATAATCATATTAAATCCCTTGATTGTGTCTTCTATTTTTACAAATTCTCCTTTAAGGCCTGTAAAAGCTTCGGCAACGTGGAACGGCTGTGACAGGAATCTTTGAACACGGCGTGCACGATGTACGATAAGTTTATCATCATCAGACAGCTCATCCATACCAAGTATTGCAATAATGTCCTGAAGTTCAGTATATCTTTGAAGAATATTTATTACTCTTTGAGCAGTATCGTAGTGATCGTTACCTACTATCTCTGCCGACAAAATTCTCGAAGAAGAATCTAACGGGTCCACAGCAGGATAAATACCAAGTCCCGAAATTTTTCTGCTTAATACTGTTGTTGCATCAAGGTGAGAGAAAGTTGTTGCCGGAGCAGGGTCTGTTAAGTCATCAGCAGGCACATAAACTGCCTGAACAGAAGTGATAGATCCGGTTTTTGTTGAGGTGATACGTTCCTGCATTTCACCCATTTCAGTCGCAAGTGTAGGTTGATATCCTACTGCTGAAGGCATACGGCCAAGAAGTGCCGAAACTTCAGAACCTGCCTGAGTAAAACGGAATACGTTATCAACAAAGAAAAGAATATCTCGTCCACTGGTTTTGCTACCACCGTCACGGAAACTTTCTGCTATTGTCAAACCTGATAAAGCAACACGGGCACGTGCTCCCGGAGGTTCGTTCATCTGACCGAAAGTCATTGCAAGTTTGGATTGTTCAAGGTCTTTTACATTAACTTCTTTTAAGTCCCAGGACCCTTTTTCCATTGACTCTTTAAACTCTTTGCCATAGTTTACAATATTGGCTTCAATCATTTCACGTAAAAGGTCATTTCCCTCACGTGTACGTTCTCCAACACCGGCAAAAACAGAAAGACCGTCGTATCCTACTGCGATATTATTAATCAATTCCTGAATTAATACAGTTTTACCAACACCAGCACCGCCGAACAAACCAATTTTACCTCCTTTTGAATAAGGCTCGATAAGATCTATTACCTTTATTCCGGTGTAAAGAACCTCAACATCGGTACTTAAATCCTCAAATTTTGGCGGATGTCTGTGGATTGCATAACCATCAACTTTGGAAACCTCTGACAACCCGTCAATTGTATTCCCCACAACGTTCATCAACCTCCCTTTAACCTGATCTCCTATTGGCATAACGATAGGACTTCCAGTACCGTAAACTTTCATCCCGCGGCACAATCCGTCTGTTGAAGCCATAGAAATGGTACGAACAGTATGTTCTCCGATATGTTGCTGACATTCAATAACCAAGGACGTCCCGTCTTCACGTTTAATCTCGAGAGCATCATAAATTTTTGGGAGTTCATTACCTGATTTTTCAAAACTTACGTCAATTACAGGACCAATTACCTGAACGATTTCACCGATTATCTGACTCATTACTGAAAAGTATTAATTTAATTGCAAACAAAATTATAAACTTTATTTACAAATCAAAATAACTTTAAGCATTTTAGTAAAAAAAATATGATGTTTTTTTTATTTAATAAACCCGGTACTTAAGGGAGTCTGTAAAAGACCTCAGAAATTGCTTTTTGCTGTCCGGAATATTAACAGCTCCGAAACATTTTGCAGCTTCATGAAAATATGATTCTATAAGGTCTTCAGAGTATTTGGCAATGTTAAGTTTGTTATATATTGACTTTACGGCATCAATCTTTTCCTGTGGGTCAAATTCTTTTAAATTAATCCAATTGATTAACTCTTCTTTAAGTTCTCCTGTAGCAATTTCTATTGCTTTTATCAGCAGATATGTTTTTTTATTCGCAACAATATCCCCCCCGATTTTTTTTCCGAATTTTTCCACATCTCCAAAAGTATCGAGAAAATCGTCCTGTAACTGAAATGCCATACCAAGATTCCTTCCGAATTCATACAGATTATCTTTATCGGAATCGGAAGCATCAGCAGATATTGCTCCTATTTTAAGGCTTGCAGCAAGCAAAACGGCTGTTTTAAGGTTAATCATTTTCAGATAGTCGTCAACCGACACATCCTGATTATCTTCAAAATCCATGTCGTACTGTTGGCCTTCGCATATTTTAAGTGCAGTGTCTGAAAAAACGTCCAGTGTTTCTTTAAGATTTTTTGACTCTGATATATATTTGTATGCTATTACAGACATTGCATCACCCGAAAGTAAGGCGACATTTTCATTCCATTTAAGATGTACGACAGGTTTTCCTCTTCTCACTTCAGCTTTGTCCATCATATCATCGTGAAGAAGAGTAAAATTATGAAATATTTCTACTCCATAAGCGGCATTCAAAGCTTCTTTGTAGTCTCCACCAAAGAGTTCTGCGGCCATAAGACAGAGAACCGGCCTTATTCTTTTGCCACCTACGCTTAATGAATAATAGACAGGGTCATATAGTCTGTTCGGCTCTTTGCCAAAATTCAGTTTGTCAAATCCTGAGTTAACAATTTCCAGAAATTCTTTGTCGTTATGCATTGTTTACTTTTGATTTAGGTAGTCAAAAAAACCGTCATCAATCATCTTTCTAATGCCTTGTTCCAGACTAATCAACGGTCGTTGAATTACTTTGAGCATTTCTGAATTATCGGGGCACCTGCGTGTCATATCTCCTTCCGGTAGCGGCGGGACATGTTTTATTACCGATTTTGATCCGGTAATCTTAATAATTGTTTCGGCTAATTCAAGAATTGGTGTTTCAATTGAATTTCCTATGTTTACCACGTCATTAATAAATAAGTCCTGATATGCAATCTGTATGCAGGCGTCAACATTATCGTCAATAAAACAAAATGTTCTGGTTTGCGACCCATCTCCGTATATTGTAATATCTTCATCTCTGAGAGCCGCAAGTAAAAACTTACTGATGACAAAGTCTTTGCTTTGTTTTGGCCCGTAAGTGTTAAAAAAACGGAAAATAGTAAAATCTATCCCGTATTCTTTATGGTATGATCTCAGATATGCTTCGCCGAGATTTTTAACAATTGCATATGGTAATCTGGAATTTAACGGAGTTGTGTGTGCATTTTGAGGGAATTCAACAGGTTCCCCGTAAACCTCTGACGAAGAAGCATAAAAAACTCTTCTTACACCGGTGTTTTTACTTATCCTGCAAATGTTTTCAATTCCTCTTATATCCCTAAGGACACTTACAGGATTTTCCTGAGTTCTCAAAACACCAACCATTGCAGCATAATGGAACACGTAATGAAACTGAAATGAAAGCATTACTTCCATTATTTCCTTGTAATCATTAACATCTCCTTTAACGAACCTCAGGTTATCTGACAACTTCGGCAACTTCCCGGCATCACCGGTTGAGAGATTGTCTAAAATAATAACCAGATTATCCGGGTCCTGAGCAATTTTTTCTGCTAAAGAACTTGCAATAAATCCGGCACCGCCGGTTACAAGAATTTTTCTTTTAAATGAGTGTCTTGAGGTTAATGTTTTCATATTTTCTAATTCTCCTGATTGGTTTCTTCATCATCATCTTCGTCGAAATCATCTGCTTCGTCACAAATTTCCAAAATCGGCTCAGGGAATTCTTTTTTCTTAATATACTTCTCAAGGCTCAGCAACATTGATGGCAATAATATAAGGTTACATATCATCGCAACCAGCAAAGTCATCGAAATAAGGAATCCCAAAGCAACGGTACCTCCAAATCCTGAGGCAGTAAATATTAAAAACCCGAAAAATAAAATTACAGATGTGTACATCATACTGGTACCTGTCTCTCTCAGTGCTTTTCGTACGGACATACTTATATCCCAGTTATTAACTGAAAGTTCCTGTCTGTATTTTGTGAGATAATGAATTGTTCCGTCAACAGAAATACCAAGCGCAATTCCGAATACGAGAATAGTGGATGGCTTTATCGGTATCCCGCAATATCCCATAAGAGCCGCAGTAACAATCATTGGAATAAGGTTTGGAATAAGAGCAATTACAACCATTTTTGGAGATCTTTGCAAACCAAACATTAAAAGAGCAATAATCAGAACAGCCAGACATAAACTTAAAAACAAATTGTTTATAAGATAAGTTGTTCCTGTAAAATATAAAACCGTTGACCCGGTGACTAAAGTCCTGTATTTTTCATCGGGGAATATTTCGTGTACTTCTTTCTGAATTTTAGGAAACAAAATTTCCATTTTGTTTGTGCCTATATCTGCAATATTAAGACTTATCCTGGTTATTGTATTTGTACTGTCAATAAATGCTTTGGCAAGTTTCTGATCCAACCCGCCCGGAAGGCGTTTAAAAATAGTTTCGTAAGTTTTCGGGTCCGGAGGCAGAATATAATTTTCGCTTTTCCCTTTTGAATATGCCTGATACAAAAATTTTACAGCATCAGCAACAGACATTGAACGCGACAATTCAGGATATTTGGCAAGTCTTTGTTGCAATGAGTCTATCTTTTGTATCTGGTAAATAAGATCGGTTCCCTGCAATGAATCTTTAGACTCTACAGCTATCTCAAGAGGACTTACTCCGTTAAAGTTTCTTTCCAGAAATTTCAGATCCACATATATAGGGTCGTCCTCGGGCACATCATCAAGAAGATATCCTGCTTTTTTTATCTGAGTAACTCCGAATGCTGCGGCAGCAAGGACAACGCAAACAGTAATATAAACTTTAGGCCTGTGATTATGTACAATATTTGTGAGCACATCAACCACTTTGTTAATATATTTATTTCCAAGATGCTTGGTGTATTTGTCCGAAGGTGGTTGTAAGAAACTGAAAATAGAAGGAATAATAATAAGAGCAGAAATAAATACAAATAAAATTCCAAGCGAAGCAATAACCCCGAATTCAACCAGAATAGAACTGTTTGTAATAATAAAGGTTGCAAAACCTGCTGCGGTTGTTGCATTACTCAAAAATACCGCGTTGCCTATTTTTGAAATAACACGCTGCAGAGCAAGTATTTTATTTCCGTGTGCTTTGGTTTCGGAATGATATTTATTAAGAAGAAAGATTGTGTTTGGAATTCCTATTATTATAAGTAAAGGCGGAATCATCCCGGTAAGAATGGTAATCTTGTAATGGAACAAACCCATTAATCCTACAGTCCAGATTACGCTTACTCCCACTACAATCATTGCCACACCTATAACTTTAAACGATCTGAAGAACAGGTAAAGGATCAGAATACAGATTATAATGGCAAGAATCACAAAAAGTTTCAGCTCAGACTTGATAAGGTCCATCATTTGTGTTCTTATATAAGGATGGCCTGAGATATGTATTTCTGTATTATGTTTGCTTGCATATTCTCTTACAACTCTTTCAATTTCGTTAACAGTCGGAATTCTCTCTTTACTGTTAAGTATCTTCTTATCAATCGAAACACTCATCAGATAAACATGAGTAGATGCATTATAGAGCAATCCTTTGTAAAACGGCAAAGAATAAAAAACATCTTTTAAACTGTCGAGTTCTTCCTGCGAATTAATTTTATCCGGAAAAAGATTATATGTTTCAAACTGTCTTTTATTAACTCCGTTTTCATCCTTTACGGTTATCTGACGTATGTTAATTGCCGATGAAACAGTTAAAACTCCTGAAACATTTTTTATCTTTTTAAGGTCATTGCATAGTTTTTGCAAATCATTAAACTTATTCAGCTCAAAAAAGTTTTCGTCAGCAAATCCTATTACAATTCCGTTGGCTTCATCACCAAAAATCTGTTTAAACCTGACGTTATCAAGATACACAGGATCATCTTTCGACAACATATTTGCATAATGATAATCCATTTGAATCAGTGTAGCCTGATAACCCATGAAAATGGTAATTACTCCTAATGCAATTAATAGGCTTATCCTGTTGCGTAATATTATTCCAGCTATTTTATGCCACATTTTTATAATATTTGAGAACGCAAAATTAAAATAATGCTTTGACAATACAATATTTTTATCCATCAAATTATATTAAGCAGTCTTTACATAATAATGGTATGGCAAATATTTGCTTCTGAGAGACAAAACAGACTATTAAATCACTGCATTTGATGTATGCCGGACGTAAATTTTACTGAAAAATAAAAACTTTAAGATAACTTTACAATTCCTTAACATTGAAAACCTTTATGATTATTTTTTATAGTGTTAATATTGCACTCTAAAAATTTTAAAAATGGAATACGGATTTATGGATTTTCTGACCCTTATCGGGTCGCTTGTATTGTTCCTCTACGGAATGAAACTCATGAGTGAAGCTTTACAGAAAGTTGCCGGGAACAACCTGCGAAAAATTCTTTCTGCAATGACATCTAACAGATTTTTTGGAGTATTCACAGGTTTGCTTATTACCGGGATAATCCAATCTTCATCAGCAACTACTGTAATGGTGGTAAGTTTTGTAAATGCCGGACTATTAACTTTAAGTGAGTCAATAGGAGTTATAATGGGGGCAAATATAGGAACTACAGTTACTGCCTGGATAATTTCGCTAATCGGGTTTAAAGTAAAAATCAGTGCATTGGCTTTACCTTTAATCGGGGTAGGTTTTCCTTTAATCTTTTCAGGCAAAAGTACGCGCAAGTCTTGGGGCGAAGTGCTGATGGGATTTGCTCTTTTGTTTATGGGATTAGATTTACTGAAAAATGCTGTTCCGGACATCAACAGTAATCCCGAAATTTTAACCTTTCTTAAATCATATACAGGTCATGGATTCTGGAGCGTTCTTATTTTCCTGGGTATAGGGACATTACTTACGGTTGTAATTCAATCTTCCAGTGCTACTATGGCTTTAACCCTTGTAATGTGTTTTAACGGATGGATAAGTTATGAAATGGCAGTTGCAATGGTTTTGGGAGAAAATATAGGAACCACAATTACGGCAAATATTGCAGCGCTTATTGCCAATACCACAGCTAAGCGAGCGGCGATGGCTCATACATTATTTAATGTCTTTGGGGTTATTTGGGTTCTTATACTTTATAAACCGGTTATAAAACTTGTTGCCGGAATTGCTGAAGGTATGGAAGGCATATCTCCTCTTACAGATGCTGCTGCAATTCCTGTTGCGCTTTCATTATTCCACACCACGTTTAATGTTGCAAATGTTTTAATACAGGTTTGGTTTGTTAAGTTTATAGAAAAAGCCGTTACTTTCATCGTGAGGAAGAAGAAAGACGAAGAAGAAGAATTCGGACTTAAGTTTATCAATACAGGTATGCTTTCAACATCCGAGTTATCAATTCTTCAGGCAAAAAAAGAAATTACCGAATATGCCAGAAAGTCTTATAAAATGTTTAATCAGGCAAAAAAACAGTTTGCTGAGACTGATGAGAAAAAATGTAAAAAAATTGCTGAAAAAATATCTAAAAACGAAATTGCAATGGATCAGTTCGAGGCTGATATTGCAAACTACCTGACAAAAGTCTCGGAAGGAGAATTAAGTATTACGGGCGCCAGAAGAGTACGCACATTATTAAAGATAAGTGATAACATAGAAAGTCTGGCAGACGGCAGCTATAATCTGTCTCAGTCTATGTCCCGCAAAACAAAGAAGAAAATATGGTTTACTCCTGATCAGAGAAATGACATTCTGGAAATGTTTAAACTTGTTGAAAAGAGTTTCGAAATAACCATGTACACAATGGAAAATTTTGACAATGAGAAACCGGACTTAACAGCAATTAAAGAAAATGAAGCTAAGATTAATGAATTGAGAGACAATCTTAAAAAGCTCAATGCCAAAAACCTTGAAGAGAATGCGTACACCTACCAATCAAGCGTTATTTATATGGATCTGGTTACCATTTGTGAAACAATCGGAGACAACCTTATTAATATAAACGAAGCAATGAGTTTTCAGAAACAGGAACTTATAAGCGGCCACGGGATGTAAATAACAGTAAAACCCAATATAACAGGCTCCGGATGAATCTTAACATCCGGAGCCTGTTTTTTTATGATCTCTTTATTTTCCATTAACCGCAGGGAATATTAATTATAATAAATCAAATTGTGAATAGTTAAGCTTAAAGATTTGCGTTCAGAATTTTACTTTATCTTTGCACATTAATTATGAAAACAGGAAAAGTAATACAGACGACAGGTGCAAATCATCTAATTGAATTTGACGGAGATGTTTATTCCTGTACGATTAAAGGGAAATTACGTTTAAAGGGATACAAAAGCACCAATCCTCTTGCAGTTGGAGACATTGTTGATTTTGAAGCCGAAGACGGGGAAACAGGAGTAATTGTAAAAATACACGAACGTAAAAACTGTATCATCCGTAAATCTACCAATCTTTCTAAAGAAACACATATTATTGCTTCCAATATTGACCAGGCGGTCATTCTTTTTACTTTAAGGAATCCCGAAACCACAACAGTTTTTCTTGACAGGTTTCTTGCAGCAGCAGAATCGTACAGTATTCCTGCAATAATTGTATTTAACAAAACCGATATTTACAGACCTGAAGAATTTGATGCATTGGCAGAAATAATGGCAACTTATGATGAGATTGGCTATAAAATAATTCTTTCTTCGGTAGAAAAAAACAAAAATATTGATGCAATATCAGAAGTTCTTAAAGGTAAAACGAGTGTAATATCCGGACATAGCGGGGTAGGAAAAACTTCACTTATAAATGCCCTTTCTCCGGGATTAAAACTTAAAACCGCAATAATTTCAGAATCACATCAGTCTGGGAAACACACGACAACTTTTGCTCAAATGTTTAAACTCCCGTTTGGAGGATATATAATTGACACTCCCGGTATCAGAGGTTTCGGACTGGTGCAACTGAAAAAGGAAGAAATTTATCATTATTTCCCCGAAATTTTTGCAATGTCGCATAATTGCAAATATCAAAACTGTACTCATATTAACGAGCCGGAATGTGCTGTAAAAAAAGCTGTTGAAGAAGGCAATATTGCTTATTCAAGATACAAGTCGTACCTGAATATTTTTCTGGACGAAGATGATAAACACAGGGTTAAAGATGTTTAATAAAACTGCTTGTATCTGTTGTTTATCCGGGGTCTTCAATTGTTATCCCTGTGTTTTGATTTTGGTAAATAAAAATTTATTTTTGTAAAAAGAAATTTAACTTGATAAATAAAAAGAAAATTATAAACGATCCTGTTTATGGGTTTATAAATATTCCCGGCGGGTTGATTTTTGACCTTATTGAACATCCTTATTTTCAGAGATTAAGGCGGATAAAGCAATTAGGGATGACTTATCTCGTTTACCCGGGAGCTGTTCATTCGAGATTTCAGCATACAATAGGTGCAATGCATCTTATTAACATGGCAATTGAAGTTATCCGCGGTAAAGGACACGAAATAACCGAAGAGGAAGCGGAAGCTGCACAGATTGCAATTCTGCTTCACGACATTGGACACGGACCGTTTTCACATGCACTGGAAAGTTGCATAATTCCCAGTTTGCCCCACGAGCAGCTAAGTTTAATGTTCATGCAACAATTAAACAGCGAATTTAACGGAAAGCTTGATCTGGCAATTAAAATTTTTAAAAATCAATACCATAAAAAATTTCTGCATCAGCTTATTTCCGGTCAACTGGATATGGACAGACTGGATTATCTTAGACGTGACAGCTTTTTTACCGGAGTTACAGAAGGAGTTGTTGGTTCCGAAAGAATAATAAAAATGTTACAGGTTGTTGATGACAACCTGGTAGTTGAAGCAAAAGGGATTTACAGCGTGGAAAAATTTCTTGTTGCCCGAAGACTTATGTACTGGCAGGTTTATTTACATAAAACCGTTGTGGTCGCCGAATTGCTTTTGGTAAAAGCTTTGGAAAGAATGAAATATCTGCACCAAAACAATATTTTTGTTACCAACAATCCGAATCTCGACTATTTTCTGGCTGATAATCAATTAAATAACACGACTGAGATCATCAGAAACTTTAATATGCTGGATGATTATGATATTATTTATCTACTCAAGCAAAACATTAACTCACAAGACATAATTCTCTCAAAATTAGCAGGTTCGATTTTAAACCGCAAATTCCCAAAGATCATCATTAATAAAGAAAAACCTGACGAAAACCTGATTTTAGAAATTAAGAAAAAAACAAAAAAAGAATACCAGCTAAACGACGAAGATTTACAGTACTTTGTTTATACCGGCGAAATATCAAATAATGCATACAGCAATATTGACGAACAGATAAATATTCTTTACGGGGATAAACTTATTGATATTGCAGAAGCCTCTGATATGTTAAATTTATCTGTACTTAGCAAAGTCGTAAAAAAATATTATGTTTGTGCTCCAAAAAAAATTATTAATCAAAAGTAGATTATGATGGAATTTACTGCAAAACAGATTGCTGAATTACTTAACGGCACTACAGAGGGAGATGAAAATGCTATTGTAAACAGCTTTTCAAAAATTGAAGAAGGAACTCCGGGATCACTTTCATTTCTTGCAAATCCGAAATATACTCATTACATTTACGAGACCGAAGCATCTGTTGTACTGGTGAATGATAGTTTTGAAGCTCAGAAAGAAATAAAAGCTACTTTAGTCCGTGTTGAAGATGCCTACAAATCAATTGCTATCCTGCTCAATTTGTACAATAAAATGACGGAAAAGCCTTCCGGCATAGAGAAACAATCTTTTGTTCATAAAAAAGCGTTTCTTGGAAAAAATATATATGTCGGAGCGTTTAGTTATATCGGCAAAGATGCAAAAATCGGCAATGATGTCCAGATTTATCCGGGTTGCTACATTGGCAATAATGTAAAGATAGGTAACAACTGCATTATTTATCCCGGAGTAAAAATATATTATAACACAGTTATAGGCAACAATTGTACAATTCATGCCGGAACAATTATCGGTGCCGACGGATTTGGCTTTGCTCCTAACGGAGGAGAAACTTTTCTCAAAATTGCACAAATCGGGAATGTGGTAATTGAAGATGATGTTGAACTGGGAGCTCTTGTAACTATAGACCGTGCAACTATGGGCTCGACATTTATCAGAAAAGGCGTTAAACTTGATAATCATAATCACATAGCCCACAATGTTGATATCGGTCAAAACACTGTTATTGCAGCACAATCAGGAGTCGCCGGGACTGCAAAAATAGGAGAGAACTGCATGTTTGGCGGACAGGTTGGAATAAGTCCTCATGTTACAATTGCAAACGGAGTTAAGATATCTGCCCAATCGGGAATCTCTAACAATGTACTTAAAGAAAACAGTATTTTAATGGGAGCTCCGGCATACGATTTAAGAGCATACCACAAGTCATATGTGCATTTCAAAAATCTTGACGACATTGTTAAACGATTGGAGCAACTGGAAAAGAAACTTAGCTCAGAGTAGAACATAAAACCTGTGTTCTGTTAGAAAGCAAGATCTGTAATCTTACTGTCAGGTCAGATCTGACTGTAAATCTTAATAAGATTTTTTACTCAAAACGGCAGCATGTTTTTCAACAACTTTTGCACCTGTCAGGTTAAACATCTCAACATATACAATGTAAATTCCTATAGGGCAAAGATTATTTCCGTTATCAAAACCATCCCAAAACAAATTTCCTTCCATTCCAAGCATTTCGTTATTAAGGATATAAGTTATGAATTTCCCGTCGGCATTATAAATTGCCATAGTTGCCGTATAACCAGGTTCATCGAGTTTATATGATATTGTTAATCTGTCGTCAACACCATCATTATCAGGAGAAAACACCTCCGGAGTTAAAGTAATAGTTGTTTCTGTAACAATTTCTGATGCATATTGCGAATTCTGATATCCGGGAGTTGCAAAACCTGCTGTTTGCGAAGCCGAATGCCAGTTTGACAAATCATCAGAGGCCATATCAAAGTTTATTCGCTCCAGAGAAACTCCGTCATCAGAAGCCAAAAGTTTATATTGCTGGTCATCGCTGTAACTAACCTCATCAATAACATTTAAAAATCTGTCAGTCAATACGATATTCCCAATATCATCCGGCATAGACGGAAGATTGTCACATTCATACAGATTTTGAGGGTAGGGCACATAGTAATTATCTGACAAAAACGCGACATCTTCTGATACCGCACAATATTCACCGGGTAATAACAGCCTGCTTATATCTGCAATTACAAAAGCATCATCAGTTTCTCCTGCTTCATCTTTGTTTAACAGCCATAAATGTTTGAGATCAAAAACCTTCTCTGAATTATTATATAACTCCACAAAATCACTACCCCCCGAAAGCGGATTGAATAATAATTCATTAATCACAATATCTCCACCTGTAACAGAATCGGCAATAGCAAATCTTATTGAGGTATTTACCGAAACTTTATTCCCGAAACAATCTTCAATACTGTCTGTAATATTTACATAATAAACTTCCCCTGTTTCAAAAGAGCCGTTAAACGTCATGGTCACAACAGAAAAATCAGGTTCTGCAGCACTTATCCATATTGGATTGCCAAATTCTTCAACACTGAAGTTCAGAATATTATTCGCAAATTCCTGCTTAAGTGTTTCACTGAAATAAATAGTTAAAGTATCCGGCGCAATTGCCTCAGCAGCAACCGGATATGGAGAAGTTTCGTCGGGATTTATTCCGTTAACAGAATTTACTCTGCCCGGAGTCCCGCCTGATATATCATTAGACGCAGTCCAGTTTTCAATTCCTTCACAAGGATTATTCAGATCTATCATTTCAAGGGAATAACCGCCGTTTAGCTTAAAGTTATCTTTGTACCATGTGTCACTGTATTTTATCGTATGCACCACTACTCCTTCTTTTGATTTTAATGTCAGAGTAGTTCCGCTGTTTGTCAAAGACGGAAAACCTGATACTCCCACTACATTATCAATTCCCGTAAATAATTCAGCTTTGTCAACATGGCATAAAACGAGGTAGCCACCGGAAGGAATCATGCAATATGGCAATGTCCTTACAGTGCTTCCGGCACTTATTGTCCAGTCGCTAAGATTAAGATCGTATTCTGTGCGATTGTATAATTCTATATATTCCGCTTCCGGTAAAATAACAACAGGATCAGGATCTGCCATGATTTCACAAATAATTACATCATAATCTGCCGGATTATAAATAATAAAATCCAAATTCTGGGATGACAATGTATTACCACACCAATCGCTTATATTTTGAACACTTAAAGTATAATTTACATTTTCACTGAATGACGCCGGGAACTGAATTAATACCTGTGCTGTATTTGCAGGATCTGAATATGCATAAAAAGGATTTCCGAAAGAAGGACTAAGATTATAATTTGTTAAAACCAGACTTGTTAAAGTGTCAACAGGTTCCGAAAAAACAACGGTAAGTTCATTTCCTGAAGTTACTGTAACACTTAACACCGATGGTGCCTGAGTATCATTGTTTACCGCATATACAGAATTTATTTCTCCGGGAGTCCCTCCTGTTGAGCTGTTTGAAGCAATCCAGTTTGTTTGTGCCGAACAGGTATTTGTAGGATCTATTTTTTCCAGAGACCAACCTCCGTCATCTTTGTTTGAATCGTGATACCAGGAAGAGGAATAAATAACTTTGTCAATTTCCTGTCCGTTTTTATCATTAAGAATTATCGTCTGCCCGCCGTTGGTTATTGAGGGAAATGATGCTATTCCCAAAGTATTTCCGAAACTTTCAAATTCTGAAGCAACAGTTTCATTACATAAGATAAGATATTCTCCTGCACCAAGCTGATATGACGGTAGAATTTTTGTGCTGGTTCCTATTTTGTACTCCCAATCTTTTAAATCAATTGCGTAAGCAGAAGTGTTGTAAAGTTCAACATATTCTGCATTCGGTAATGCTACCGGTGGATCAGGATCAGCCATTATTTCATTTACAACTACCATTCCGGGTTCAAATTCCAGATAACTGAAATTAATACTTCCCGGTTCCACCGCGTTCAGGCTTAAATCTGAAATGTTCTGATATTGAAGAATGTAATCTGCAGGAGAATAAAAAGAAGAAGCAAATTCAAGCAATACCGAAGATGGATTTGCATTATAGAATGAAACATCTAAAGGGTTTCCTATTCCGCCGTTAACAGTGTAATTGTCAACATCAAGTGCGGTTGTTGCATCAAGTTCTTCATTAAAAACAATTAAAAAATGTTGTGCATCAATTACCTGATAAGACAATATTTGCGGGGGCACATCATCAACAAAAGGATCTCCGGTAACAATAAAGTCGTCGAAGAAAAAATTCTGAGACCGGGTTGATGTATAAACACATTTCAGCCCAAAGTAAGCCGAACTGATATAGGTGTCATCGAAAATTGTTCCCTCTGTAAAGTAATCTGTACCGCCCAGAGTATCTGACAATAAAGTCCAGTTGCCGTCAAAGTCGCGGGTAACTTTTACACGCAGAGTTACGGCTGTAGTGTTTAACCTTCCGTCAGTTCCGTCAATCAGCATTACAGACCCGGAAACATCTTTACGGTAAAGACTTACTTCATCTGCGGTATTACCGATTTTAACAAAATATCCGTTAGTCGCTGCTGTTATATCCGATGAATTTGAAACCAGATACACATCACAATAGTTTGTGGATGATGGATTAAACTGCATATTTACAGAGAATTCCCAACTTGCATCATAAATTGCTCCCGACAGTGTTGACAAGTAAGAGGTTCCTGCAGCAGCCGGATCTTCAAATAACTGAAGTTTCTGATCTCCGCTTATAACAAATTTATTTGTATTCCCCGACCATACAGGATTTGTTGTAAAATCACCATCGGAAAAATCATCATTAAACTGAGCAAATCCTAAAACAGGCAGAGCTAACAGAATTAAAAAAATTGATCTCATTTTATTTAAATTTTATAGCATTCGGAATACCCGCATGTCTAAAACATGCTAAAGTTGATTTAATCGCTGTTCTCAACTTTGTAACATTTCAAACTTCAGGCACTTCACATGGTAAAAATACCTTATTTTATTTTAAAAATAACTTTTTGATTAAAAGATTGGTTGAAAAATTATAATTTTACAAAAAATATTAAAGATTTTTTATGAAACTGGCTGTTGTTGGAGTTACCGGAATGGTAGGCAGTGCTATACTGAAAGTACTTGAAGAAAAAAAATTTGAGTTTGATGAATTAATCCCTGTAGCATCGGCCTCATCAGTCGGGAAAAAGATTATCTGTAATAAAAAAGAATATTCTGTTGTCAGCCTGGAAGAAGGTTTGGGTATGAAACCGGATATTGCCATATTTTCTGCAGGAAAAACCGTTTCGTTGGAATGGGCACCAAAATTTGCCAAATCCGGCACTTTTGTTATTGATAATTCGTCGGCATGGCGCATGGATAATACGGTTAAACTGGTTGTTCCCGAAGTCAACATCGCTTTACTGGAAGAAACGGACAAAATCATAGCAAATCCAAACTGCAGCACAATTCAGTTAGTTGTTGTTTTATGGCCTTTGCACAAAAAGTACGGGTTAAAACGTGTCGTGGTTTCTACATACCAATCTGTTACCGGTTCCGGATTTAAAGGTTTTACACAACTTATGGAAGAACGTAACGGAACAATTGCAGCAAATCCTGCATATCCGCATAAAATAGATCTTAATTGCATACCTCACGGCGGGGCATTTCTCGAAAACGGCTATACCGAGGAAGAAATGAAACTTGTACATGAAAGCAGAAAGATTCTCGGGATTCAGGATCTTAAACTCACATCAACTGTTGTTCGTGTGCCTGTTACCGGCGGACACAGTGAAAGCGTAAATATTGAGTTTAACAAAAACATTAATCTGAGCGAAATAAAAAATATTCTGGCTTCTTCAGCAGGGATTATTGTTCAGGACAATCCGGAAGACTTTGAATATCCTATGCCAATGAATTCTGAAAACAGAAACGAAACTTTTGTCGGCAGAGTAAGATTGGATGAATCGGTCGAAAATGCAATAAATTTATGGATAGTTGCTGACAATCTGCGAAAAGGTGCGGCAACAAATGCAGTTCAGATAGCAGAATATATATCGGATAATTTTATTTAAATGGCAAGAAGGAGAAGACGTAAAAAATCTCAAAAAAAAATTGTCTGGATTGCTTTTGTAATTCTTGCCGCCACCGCTGTTTGTTTCTTCTATTCTGATATTGCCGGACTTTTTGAAATAAAAAGCAGGAAAAGTGAAGACTATTCTGATTTTAAGCAGGCACTTAGTAATTATACTGTGTTCGGGATAGATGTTTCACAATATCAGACAGATATTGACTGGGAAAAGTTAACCAGGAAAGAAAAAATAGACTTCGTTATTATCCGGGCAGTTGCAGGAAAAGACAAAGTTGACACAAAGTTCAGAACGAACTGGGAATCGGCAAAAGAGAATAAGGTCATACGCGGGGCATATCACTATTACCGCCCGGACGAGAACAGTACCGATCAGGCAAAGTTCTTTATAAAAAATGTAAAACTTGAAGAAGGCGATTTGCCTCCTGTTCTTGATATAGAAAAATACAGCCGGGTACAAAGTCTTACCAGCCTGAAAAACGGATTGTTAAACTGGCTGAAAATTGTAGAAGAGCATTACGGAATAACTCCTATACTATACACTTATTATAATTTTTACTCAAGTACTCTGTCCGGCGACAAGCGCTTTAGCAAATACCCCGTCTGGATAGCCTGGTACAATATTAACGGAAATCCTGACAATATTAAAAAAGACTGGGTATTCTGGCAATTTACAGATAAAGGCAGGCTTAAAGGTATAGACGGAGATGTTGACGTAAACGTTTTTAACGGCAAACTGCAGGATTTGGATGGATTGAGGTTGAAAAAGTAGATATTTCACCCGGAAAAACTAAAAAATTTACAAATTTAAGGATCGGACATATTGCTTAATTAAACTATGCCTGTTCACTATATGCTAATACTAATCCCACTATCCCTTTTAAACTTACTCAACCTGTATTTGAACGATAGCAAAAAATATCTGCCGATAATGTTCGTTCTGGTTTCCATTAAGTAATTTTCAGATGCAGTTCTGGTTATGCCAATATTTTTATTCAAAATATCATAACATTCTATTGATAACATTCCTCTGTTGTTTTTAAGGAAGTTAAAGTTTACTTCTGCATTTAATAAAGGTACGCTTATAGCACTATTAAAATTTCTGGCATCGTAATTTATAACATCAGCAGAAACAAGAAAATGCCATCTATCCGAAGGAGAGTAACGAATTTCACCAAAATATGAAAAATTATTGTAACGATAATCCATGGTTTGGTTAATTGAATAGCGTGTTTCATTAATTTCAAACGAAGCTCCTGTCATTATATCCCATTTATCTTTTTTGAAATTTTCCACACTCAGTTTTATTTTATGCCTTATCCCGACATTCACATTTTCAATTCCATTTATATAGCTTATACTTTGATTAAGGGACTCTCTTAATCCAAGAGCGATTTTAATTTTTAACTTACGGATAGGTGTGGAGAAATCTGCCATAGATTGTAAATAATAATCATACGGAACGTTTGTCAATCTAAAAACCTGATTCAGATTTTCGTCAATTTCTCTCGACCATGAAATTTTGTATTTGGTGTATTCTGCATTGACTCCCGCAAACACAGAAATCCCAGAAAATTGGTCAAACATAAACCATTGCAATGCTGTATTGTGATGATATTCCGGTTTCAGATTCCTGTTACCATAATATAAAGTGAGAGGGTTTAAATTACTAACTATCGGCAATAACTGAGATGCTACAGGAGTCACAACATTTGAATTATAAAACAGGCTGAAACGATTACCGGTTTTGTATTTATACTCAAATGAGAATTCCGGTAATAAGTAAAAAATATTTTCACTAATTTCTGATTCCTGAATACTGTTTTTTAATTTGCCAATTTCTATTCCGGAACCCAGAATCAGGTTTATTTTATCATTATTCCTTTTCAGGTAAATCCCGGGTCTAAGATAATTGTATGATCGTAATAACTGAGGACTTAATGAATCTGTAACTATTTCCGCATCACCCGATTCTCCTTGAATTCTGGTTAAGTTTTCCCATGTAAGACCGGATGCAATCTCAGGTTCCAAGTAAAACTTTCTCCCTATTTGCAATAATGACGAAGCGTTTATCTTTACGTTATACACATCTGATAGATTGTCCTGAAACAGACTGGTGTAAATAACAGAAGAAGGTGTAAAATATTCTGTAAAATTCCTGATATCTTTTTTATTAATACTATTGGCACCTGAAGCATTTACAGACATTTTTAAAAGTTTCATTTTACCCTTACCTTTCCTTAACCACGATGAATAAATATTTGAGTTAAGCTTCTGACTTTTATCCTTTCTGCGATCTTCAAGCATATTAATAATCGTATCATTACTTAGATTGCTCCTCGTTTGCAAACCTGAAATATTACTTTGTGATAAAGTTGCACCTCCCGTTAGAATAAAATGCTGAACAGAATCAGATTTGTTTTTCCACCCGAAATTAACAGGATGTGTGTGGATAAACTCATTCTGGTTAAGATGCTCTGTTTGAAAAAATGAGCCTTGCGGCGTAAAATTCTTTGAATCACTATCTTCTGTCAGAAATTTTTCATACCCGTTTCCCAAATAACTTACATAAAAACGGTTATCCTTTTTTTTCTCAAAAGAATAGTTGATTCCACCACCTCCGGATGTAACCAATCCTGTAACAGTTTGTCCATAATCAACCGGGACAGAATTATCATTTGTCAAAGTAATTGTCCCCCCACTAAACATTGTTTGAATTCCACCATTAAAATCAATATAATCCTGAAATGAAAAACCAAATTTATTGGTATTGTTAATCATTGCCAGACTTGCAAACTGATGTGTAGATGAAAAACGATAAACATTTGCATTTGCCATATAATGATTATCTGTACCATAGCCGGCTTTCACATCTCCAAACCATGCCTTTTTCTTATCATCTTTCAATATCAGATTTATCGTTTTATCTTTACTTCCGTCATCTATTCCGCTTAATTCCGATTCGTCAGAACCCTTATCAAAGACCTGAACTTTTTTAATTGCATCTGCAGGTAAATTCTTTGTTGCAACTTTTGAGTCACTGCTGAAAAATTCTTTCCCCTCTACCAGTACTTTATCCACGTCTTCGCCTACAGCTTTAATATTTCCGGCACGATCAACCTCTATTCCCGGCAGTTTCCTAAGTAAATCTTCGGTAGATGCATCCGGCTTTGTTTTAAATGCCAGAGCATTGTATTCAATAGTGTCTTTATTGATTTTTATCGGAATATATTCAGCTTCTACCTCAACCGAAGGAAGATTAATTGCTGCTGCCTCCATAATTATTACTCCCATTTCTCCATTATTGCTTACCGGAACATCCAGTTTCCTGTAATAAGTTTTATGCCCGAGGTAAGCAATCTGCATAATATAGCTTCCGTTTACTATTTGTCTGACTTTAAACTGCCCCTGATCGTTAGTTATCCCAAAAGCCAAAAGAGTTGAATCAATAGGATTAAGTAATGCAATAGTAGCATATCCTAAAGCTTCTTTATTATCCCCCAGAACAGTTCCGCTTAAATTTGATGTTTGTGCAAACGAAGTAATTGATGAAAATAACAATAAATAGAACAACAGCTTTTTCATAAACATATGATTATCTCATTTCTATTTGGATAAAAACATTTCCCTCTCCACCAGTGCCATACTGTTCCTGCATTTCCTCTGTCTTTTCATCAACCATTATATCAAATTCTTTCCGGCTTAGTTTTTTCCCTTTTTTGGGTTTAACCAAAACACTTTCGTCAATATTGCCGATATTTATTGATTTCGCTACAATCTTATAATCTCCACTATCTCTGCTAATGGATAAAATTGCTCCCGGCAGACCCGAATATATTGACGGCCCGACAGAAACAGGAATTTGTGGAGTAAACCATGCTGTGGTAATTTCACCCGATTCGTTCTCATATATAGCCTCCTGACATTGATAATCAAGTATTTGTTTTTGATTTCCTGTAAGCTTCCACGGAAACTCTACAGCTTTGTCAACAATAAGAAACTGACGGGACATAAATTCTGTTTGCTCAATATTTTCCTTGTTTTTCAAATCACAATAAACCTCGTCTTCCGGGCCCGACATCTCTACCATAACTATCACTCCTTCTGTTTCCTGCTCAATGACACCACTTTCTTCCTGCACTTTTTCAACATTTTTATATAATGATGACTCACTATTGAAGTATAGAACTTTTTCATTCTTACTTTCATTAGGCATCATACTAATAAATGCAGCACTTTCATCATTCAGTTCGATATTTAACTTCATTACCTCTTCATAGACAATAGTTCCCGATATGTTTTCATCAGATTCTTTAACCGAATTACTATTTAAAGCAATTCCCAACAATAAAAACGGAATAAATAAAATTTTCATAATTTTCAAATTTTGCAACGACCCGAAAAAAACTGATTGTGCCGTTAATTGGTTAATAATGAATTGTTCCTTTCACATGTACAAAGATACCTTACGATAAAATGACTATAGGTTAATATCGGCCCAATTAAGGTTAATTAAGGTTAATGGCTTATACTGGTATTCTTTTTTAACTTATATTTGAACTTGTAATAAATGATGCAGAAAATTAATAAATCAGGACATATTAATTGGACAAGAGCAATAATGATATTTAGTCAGCTATTGCTAACTGCCTTTGTTGCACAATGGATATATTCGCAATATAATGACGAAAAAGAAACGCTGAAAAAAGAGCTTTCAAATCTGTTTTACATTTCACAACAAGAAGCAATAGACACAATAATATTAAATATTTTTGACCCGTTGATGGGTAATGATACCGATTCTTCTTTTTACCATATTCAATTGGATTTCGGAGATGACACAATAATTACCGGCACAAGCACGACCTGTAGAAATAATCTTAAAATTGAAAAAGAAATTAGCATAGACAGCCTGAAAACGTCTTTTTTTAGTTCAACCACGTCGTATAAACACAAGCAAATACATGTTATTTCAGAAACATCAACTCCGGAGTTCTCAGATGAAGATTTATTTGTTCAGGGAGTTAACCTTTTGATACAAATGACTAACGATACCAGTGGAACCACAAATACAATTCTTACACTTGCAGACACTTCATTACTAAAAGAGACTTTTGATAAAAAACTCCTGGATTTGAACTGGAATTTTAAAACTGCCTGGACTATCGGGCAAGTAAACGACAGCACTGCAATTTCTTTTAACTCTTCGTTTCTGGACAGTTCGTTTGGTGTCACAATCGAAAATTATCGTTTATATCTTTATAAAGAGATTATTCCGCAAATGCTATTTGGATTAGTTCTTTTACTTATTACCGGCTTAGCATTTTTATTTACCTTCAAAAAACTTAAGGATCAGATAACACTTAATGTTATACGCAAAGGTTTTATCAGTAATATTTCTCACGAATTAAAGTCTCCGGTAGCAACAGTAAAAGTCGCATTAGAGGCCTTGCAAAAATATGACATGAGCCTTGACCCGGAAAAAACCCGTGAATATCTGGAAATGGCCGGTCATGAAATGAACCGCCTCGATTTATTGGTAAGTCAGGTAATGAGTACTTCCCTGATGGATGAAGGGAAACATCCTTTTAACCCTCAGAAAGAAGATCTGAAACAACTCATATCCCATGTATTGAAAACTATGGAGCTCCGCTTTCAGCAAAGAATTGCCAAAGTCGATTTCATTGCAGATGACGATAAATACATTTTTAACTTTGACAAGCTTCTGATTAACGGAGTAATAATAAACCTTCTTGACAACAGTTTAAAATACACCAATAAAGATCCTGAAATCAAAATAGTTTTAAAGCATGATAAATCAAATATAATCCTAAATATTACTGACAATGGAATTGGAATTCCGGAAGAGTTTCAAAATAAAATATTCGAAAAATTCTTTCGTGTTCCGACAGGAAATATGCATAATGTTAAAGGATACGGATTAGGTTTAAGTTATGCAAAACAAGTAATCGATTTACATAAAGCTGATATCACGGTAAAAAACATCGCAACAGGAGGTTGCAGCTTTATTATCCGTTTTCCGGGGCAATAATTATGACGAAATTGTTATATATAGAAGACGAACCGTTTCTTGGTAAAATTGTAAAAGAAACTCTTGAAAATCAGGGATTTAATGTTTTGCATATATCAGATGGCGGCAAAGTTATGGAAAGTTTTAGTGTTTTTAATCCCGATATTTGTATTTTGGACATTATGTTACCCAATATTGATGGATATGATTTATGCCAACAAATAAGAAGAACCAACACAGCATTGCCAATAATATTTTTAACAGCAAAAGTAGAAACCGAAGATTTGGTTAAAGGATTCAATGCTGGTGGCAACGATTATATTCGCAAGCCATTCAGTATGGAGGAACTTATTGTAAGAATTAACCATCAAATAAAAGCATCTGTTAAAGCTATACTACACACTTATGATGACGTTGTTAAAATAGGTAATTATAAATTCATTGCTTCACGTTACGAATTACATACTCCGTCAAAAATAATCAGGTTATCTCAAAGAGATATGGAAATATTAGAAGTTTTCATGTGCTCGCAAAATCGTAATATTGATAGAAAAGAATTGCTTTTGACAGTTTGGGGAGATGATTCCTTTTTTAATTCCAGAAATCTGGATGTGTATATCCGGAAATTTCGTGAATATTTTTCCGAAGATAAATCAATTGAGATAATAACATTAAAAGGAAAGGGTTACTTTTTTGTTGTCCCGTAATTTTTCAAAACAACACTCCTGCCAGCCAATACACCCCAGGCAATGTAATCACAGACAAAACCGAACTTACCAAAATATTTTCCACAGCCTGTCTGGCATTAAGTCCAAGCTCTTCGGCCAGTACAGAAACAATTATCATACATGGCATTGCTGCCTGTAAAACAGCACTTATGGCCGCTTTGTCAGAAATATTCAGACCTGCTTTTTTCAGTAAAAATAAAACAAACATTAAAATTACAGGAGCCAGAATAAGTTTATTAAAACTCAAAATGTATGAACGAAGATTCTGAACCAGAGGTTTAAGTTTAACCTGTGCCAAAACTGCTCCTACATAAATCATTGACAAATAAATAGTTGTATGCCCTAGCCCAAACAACGGTTTAAGTACAACATCCGGCAATTTGATTTTAAAAATCATAAAAAACAAACCTATAAGAAATGCCATTGTTGCAGGATTTATCAAATGCTTCCAATTGTGCACCGCTTGTTGTTTGGCTCCTTTACTTAATACAAAAATTCCCCATGTCCACATAAGAGCATCGTGCCCCAACTGAAAAATTGTAGCATAAATTAATCCCTCTCCTCCCGGAAACAGTGCATCCAAAAGCGGAAACCCCAGAAAAACGACATTTCCAAACATAGTATGCGCTGTATGAAGAGCGGTGTTTTCAGTGTCCAGTCTGAGTAGCTTTGCACTAAGCCGGCTTAACAGAAACAGGATACTTACGCTAAAAACTGCAGAAGCAAAAACGACTGGGAAATTTGAAATTATTTCTTTATTCAACTTTGTCCCGGCAAATGTGGTGAAAATTAAAAGTGGAAGAGTAATCTTCAAAATTACTTTTACCAGCCCGTTGCTGTTATCTTTAGATATAGCTTTAAGCCTGAAAGCAATTATTCCCATTACGCAGATCAGGGATAAAATCAATATTTGCTCAAAGATTATTTGCATGCTGTAAAAATATAGCATTTCCGGAATATTTTCACTGTTAAATAACAGGATTCCGGAAAGTACTTTATCCGTCCCGGATCTTATTTATTTCTAAAATCCAAATATGACAATGCTGCATTATTAAGCAACAGGTAAATACATCAACAAACAGATTTATTTTATTCTGGTACAATAATTGGTTAGCATGTGCTGACAAAATTAAAACTAAAAAATTTGTCTTTTATTAATTAAAATAAAAATGAAT
>QKHS01000071.1 GCA_003249955.1 Bacteroidales bacterium
TAAAATTATTTTAATTACAATTCTTAACGTATCTTTGTTTAATCAATTTGGCACTACATGGAAATTATTAACAGAGAAATAAGCTGGTTACATTTTAACAGCCGTTTGTTGCAGGAAGCCGCAAACCCCGATGTTCCTCTGATGGAGAGGCTTAAATTTCTTGGTATATATTCAAATAACCTTGATGAATTTTACAGGGTTAGGGTTGCTTCTATTAAAAGACTTGTGGAATTTAACCGTAAGAACTATCCCGAAAAAGTAAAGTCTTCTGAAAAACTGCTTGCCGAAATTTTAAGCTATATAAATAATCGCCAGTCTGAATTTACCGGTATTAAAGATGTAATTTTTGCAGAACTGGAAAAACAAAACCTTTTTATTGTTGACGAGACACAATTAAGCGAACAGCAACAATTATATGTAAGGAGATATTTTAATGAGAATGTTCTTCCTGGACTTCTTACCCTCAGACTGAACGGAAATACAAATCCCGGAAGTCTCAGCGACGGTTCTATTTATCTTGCCGTTATCCTTAGTAAGGCAGAGGGAGTTAAGAAAGATTTTGCATTAATACAGATTCCTACCAACCGTCATCATCGTTTTTTTGTATTGCCTGATGAAGGAAATAAAAAAATAATTATTCGTCTGGACGATATAATCAGGTTATGCCTTAACGATATTTTCGGGGCATTTGGTTACACACGATACGATGCATACACGATAAAAATTACAAGAGATGCAGAAATAGATTTGTACGGAAACGTGTCAAAAAGCTTTATAGACATTGTTGCAGACAGCATTAAGAAGAGAAAAACAGGGGCTCCGGTCAGATTTATATATGACAAAAAAATGCCTTCCGAATTGATCGAAACCCTTATGCATTGCTTCAGGATTAAAAATAAGGAGAATCTGGTTAAAGGAGAGCGCTATCATAATTCGAAAGATTTTATGGATTTTCCTAATCTGCTGGGAACCCGTTATGTCTATAAACCGCTTGTCCCTATACCGCACCGTCACATTGACAAAAAAACAACAATTCTCTCGTCTATACGAAAGAGAGATATTTTACTTCATTATCCATACAACTCCTTCAACTATATAATCAATATGTTGAGAGAGGCATCACTGGACCCCAAAGTACGCTCAATCAAAATTACATTATACCGTCTTGCCTACGATTCAAAGATAATTTCGGCATTAATAAATGCTGCCAATAACGGGAAATCAGTCACAGCTTTTCTCGAACTTAAAGCAAGGTTTGACGAGGAACATAATATATTCTGGACAAATCAGCTTGAAGAAGCAGGAGTAAAGATAATCAAAACAATTCCGGGGATTAAAGTACATTCAAAACTTATTTTAATAAGAGCCAAAGAAGGTGGCGAAAACATATATTATTCAAACATAAGTACCGGAAATTTCAATGAGAGAACTGCAAAAATATATAGCGATGTCTCTCTGCTTACAGCAGACCAGAGAATAGGAATTGAGGTCGGTAAGGTTTTCTATCTTATAGAATCGGCATACCAGATAATAAGCTTTGACCATTTAATAGTATCTCCGCTCTACACCAGAACCCGTTTGATGGAGTTGATTGAAAACGAAACAGTTAATGCACGCGAAGGCAAAAAGGCCTGGATAGATCTTAAACTTAACAGCCTTACCGATTCGGTTTTTGTTGAAAAATTAAAAGAGGCCGCTGAAGCCGGAGTTAAGGTGCGAATCAGTGCCAGAGCATCGTGCAGTATAATACCGGTAAACAACAAAAATATCGAAACCGTAGGTATTGTTGACCGCTTTCTGGAACATTCGCGTATTTTTATTTTTTGTAACGGCGGAGATAATCTATATTTTATCGGTTCTTCCGATATTATGATCAGAAACCTCGACACCCGTATAGAAGTTACGACCCCGATTTATGATGAGGATGTTCAGAAAGAATTGCGCCAGATTTTAGATTTTCAGTTTAAAGGAAACGTTAAGGCAAGAGACTGGGCAAGTAAAGAAGAAAATAAAATTGTTGCCAAAGGAAGGCGCAAATTCAGAATTCAGAATGAAACATATAAATATTTATTAAAACTAAATTCACAGAGATAATGTTATTTGCAGCAGTTGACATAGGATCTAATGCCGGAAGATTGTTAATTTCACATGTGTTTGAAAAAAACAATCAGATGTATGCCGGTAAAATTGCCTTGGTACGTGTACCTCTGCGATTGGGAATGGATGTGTTTGAAAAAGGATATATTTCGGACGAGAAAATAGAAATGCTTGTCAAAACGTTTAAAGCATACGAACTGATAAAGGATATTTATAAACCCGTTGACTTTACGGCATGTGCTACTGCCGCTTTGAGAGAAGCCACCAACAGGGAGGCCGTTCTTAAAACCATAAAAGACGAAACAGGCGTTGCTTTAAGAATAATTGACGGACTTGAAGAAGCTGAAATAGTATCTCATGCAAACAATATTTACATTAATAAAAAGTATGATAATACGCTTTATATTGATGTGGGAGGAGGAAGTACAGAGATGTCTTTCTTTAAAAAAGATAAGTTTGTGGCATCAAATTCTTTTCAGATAGGAACAATAAAATACCTTTTCGATCATGTTACCTGTTCCGACTGGGACAGTATGCAAAACTGGCTTCAGAATGTTAAAGATCCGGAAGAAAAAGTTAATTGTATTTGCTCAGGCGGCAATATAAGCAAACTGACAAGTTTGTTCGGAAATAAAGACAATACAATTTCCAGATTGCAGGTAAAAAATGCAGTCGGGGAACTTGAAAAACATTCTTATGAAGAGCGTATAGAGAGGTTTACCTTGCGCCCCGACCGTGCCGATGTTATTATTCCTGCAGCACGTATTTTTAATAATATTATGAAGTGGGGAAACCTCGAATATCTTATTGCACCACAGATCGGTCTCGTTGACGGTCTGGCAATAGAACTTTATAAAAAATACAAAGCACAATAGCGAGGTGGCAACTAAAATGTGCATTACGGAAATATTTCTGTAAATTATGAATAACCCGGAATAATAACATTAGTTTTAACCGGCAATCTTTGTTATTTTTGCAGGTTCTCCGAAGTTGGGGAAAATTTATTGATTTCTGTTGATGGACAAAGAAGTTGTTTACATTCTTAATAGTAATGGCAATTTGGGATGTGCTCCCGAATGTGTGGTGGTTGATTCGGAAAGTTCAGGTAAACTTGGAGTCGGATTTATTAAAATCAGCAGTATGAATACTGCAAGATTTGATTCTGTCTTTGATGAAAAGGATAAAAAATTAGTTAAATGCTGTTTGCAGCTCGAAAAAAACAGTATTGTAAAAAAAATTGCAGATCCTGAAGCAAAAAACTGGGATGCTCTGATTGCCAAATATTTTGGCTCGCAGAATAAACCGGTTAAAGTTCTGGCAACCAGGGACTATATTCTTGAATATGTAAATAATAATCTTAATACATTTTTTGACAACTTCTCCGGTAAAAAACTATATATTCAGGTTGGAAAGTTCCCGTTTATGTGGACCCCTGTAAGTATTGAAGAAGAAATGCCCGAAGTATTGTATTGTTTTGATAATCAGACAGATCAATTGCAGTATTCGCTGGATGTCAGGTGTCGGGACAAGGAACTTAACCTGAAAAATGCAGTATTAATCTCACGTAACAGAGCCAGAATCCTGATTCAGAATAAAATTTATGAATTCGACACAGACGTGGATGGCGCAAAACTGGTTCCGTTTTTTAACAAGGATACGGTTATTGTCCCCCCTCAGAACATGCAGGTTTACACCGAAAAGGTAATAATGCCTTTGGTGCTTACAAACCGTGTGGTTCCTTTTGGTTTCGACATTCAGGTTATTAACGATATTACCAATGTTATATTAAAAGTTAAAGAGATAAGTTCTGATAAACAGTTTAGTTTGTTCGAACCGGCAGAGTCCGGACAGGCATCTGTACTTATGGAACTTATATTTGAATACGAAGATTTTTACTTTTCAGCCGGCAGAACAGGACGAACTCTAAAGCTGGAAAACGACGAAAGCAGTTTTTGTATCCGCCAGGTTATAAGAGATGAGAAATCCGAAAAAGCTTATACTGATAAATTACTGAAAATTGGTTTTGACCTGGAAGCAAAGACATGTAAAATGTCTATGACAGAGGGTCTGGATCTGCTCGCTGCAACACGAAGCCAGATAGAATCTGCCGGAGTGGAAATACGCTTTGAGAATAAGCAAAAAGCAATATCACGGGTTTTTCTGGGAGACAGAAAGCTGTCTATAGAACTGGAAGAGCAGCGTGACTGGTTCGATATAAAAGCAACTGTTTTCTTCGGAGAGTTTGAAATCCCGTTTTTGCAAATACTGAATCTTATTAAGAAAAATAAAAATCAGTTTATGTTGCCTAACGGTGAACTGGCACAGATACCGCAACTATGGTTTGACGAATACCGTACTTTATTTGAGTATGTAAAATTGGAAAAAGATCAGGCAGTGGTGTCAAAACATTACGCTGTTATTGCCGGGGAGCTTGAACAAAATCAAAAACTAAGCCTTAGACTGAAAGAAAATTTCCGCAATTTACTAAACAGCAATCTTGAAAAGAATTACGAATTACCGGAAAATTTTACAGGTAATCTGCGTCATTATCAGCAGGAGGGATATAACTGGCTTCGTCTGCTTGATGAAGTTAATCTGGGAGCATGTCTGGCAGACGATATGGGACTTGGTAAAACAATTCAGACTTTATGCTTGTTGCAGTGGCTTAAAGAACAGAACCGCCGTACAAATCTGCTTGTAGTGCCGACAAGCCTTATATTTAACTGGCAACAGGAAATTGCAAAGTTCTGCCCTGAGATTGATTTGTATGTACATGTCGGGCCAGAAAGAGCTAAAGATGCCGGCTTGTTTGGGAATCCTGATATCTTGCTTACCAGTTATGCAATCCTTCGTCGCGACAAAGAAATGTTTACAGACATAAATTTCGATTATTTTATTCTGGATGAATCACAGTCAATAAAAAATCCTCAGTCTGACATTACAAAAGTATGTTTGTCAATCACGGCGAAACATTTTCTTACTTTAACCGGAACGCCTCTGGAAAACTCTCTCTCTGATTTATGGTCACAGGTTCACTTTTTTAACCGCAATATGCTAGGCTCGCTTATGCAATTCAATAAGTCTGTGAAAAAGCCGGAAAAAATGGAGCTTTACCGCAATTTGATAAGACCATTTTTGCTAAGGCGTAAAAAGTCAGATGTCCTTAGTGATTTGCCCGAGAAATCGACCATTATACAATATTGTGAAATGGGAGAGGAGCAATATACTTTCTACAAGGAAATAAGGAACAGGTTCCGTGATAAATTTATTGAGTAAATGCAATGGTTTTGCTCGAAGGACTGATGAGGTTACGCCAGTCTGCCAATCATCCTGTAATAACAGATAATACTTATGCCGGAAGCTCCGGGAAATTCGATTCTGTTTGCCGGAAACTGGAAGATGTTATAACTCAGGGAAGTAAGGTGTTGATATTCAGTTCGTTTGTGGAACATCTTAAATTATACAGACAATATCTGGATGAAAAAAATATAAAATATTGCTATCTGGATGGCAGCACAAAAGACCGTCAGGAGCAGGTTGCAAACTTTCAGAACAATCCTGAATATCAGGTGTTTTTATTGTCACTGAAAGCCGGAGGAACCGGGCTTAATCTTACCGCAGCAAGTTACGTGTTCCTGCTTGACCCGTGGTGGAATCCTGCAGCAGAAGCACAGGCATTTGACCGTGCACACAGAATCGGACAAAAAAATAAAGTGTTTATTTATAAATTTATTTCCCGTAAAAGTATAGAAGAAAAAATACTGAAACTTCAGGAAGAAAAAACCGGGTTGTTCGACATGATGATAGAGGCTGAAACAGACTTTAAAAAGAACCTCGAAATAAATGAGGTTTTAAAGCTGATAGACGCAGAAGATTAAGGATTTTTGTAAGATGTGTCAATTTAAAAGAACACACCACAGGAATCATACTATAAGTTCAGGCATTTCATGTTGACTAAACTCCGTAGCAAAAATGTTACAGGCTTATGACTCTTGTTACGTTATGTCTGAAACGGAATTAGTCAGGAAAGGACTAAACATGAAAAAAATGCGAACTTTAAATCCGTCTGTTATGTACTATGATTATAAACCGTAATCTGGCAGGCTACTTATGAGACTGTCGCAACAAACAGATACTACTACAATATCGCTTTTATCACCCTTAGATTATGAGTGTATCTTTTTAGCGTTTTGTTGTAAATGCCCTGATGATCTATAGTGTCAATTTTTACTTTACCTGAAGCATGAATTATTTTGCCTGGTTCGAAGATTATTCCTACATGGCTGATAATTCCTTCTTCGTTGTCAAAAAAAGCAAGGTCTCCGGGTTGAGCTTCGGAAACAAAGTTTAACGTTTTGCCGAAGTTTACCTGTTGAGAAGCGTCGCGCGGAAGTTTTAACCCTGTAAGGCTGTATAAAAACTGTGAAAATCCGGAGCAGTCAATACCCCATGATGTGCGTCCTCCCCAGAGATAAGGAGTATTCAACATTGACTGAGCAGCTTTTATAATGGTTTGTCTGTGGTCTGTATCAATAAGTTGTTTAGAATTTTCAGGTAAGGAATATTTTGTGTTATTTACAAAGAAATCTCCTGATTGAAATGCCGAGACCGGTATTTTTGCCCCGGAAGGAACTGTAATTGTATCTTTTTCGTTTAAAAGCGATAATACAAGAGGTTCACAGCAAACATGACAATCTGCAAAAGCAGGTAAAGAACTTTCATCTTCGCCCAAAACAGTAACAACAGATTCTTCAACCCAGCCTTCATAATTGTCATGAAGTAATCTGATTTTTAACCAATCATTACGGCTTATTAATATCTCAAAAACTTCCCCAAACAATAACTGGCTTATCATTTCGGCTTTATGAGACAGTCCCGCACGCATGGGAACGTATGCTAATTCACAGATTCCGGTTTTCATTCTGATAAAATTATTTCGGATCAAAAATATACATAAATTTCTTTACAATGAGATTATTTTTTTAACATGGAATTCTTAATAAAATCAGGATAGTGTGAAGAGCTTAAATCGTATGGAGCAGGGGTGTTGCGATTTGGGCTTTGTCCCGGGATTTCTTTTATTAAACATATAATTTTCTTGTAATTGTTTTCAGACAGAAAATTTAAACAGCCCGATTCACGTTAACGGGAGCCTTGGTTCAAAACTGCGGTCGTAAAATTATAGATTCTGATATTCAAACAGCATATGCAATTGGAGACAGACTTAGATCTTAATATTTCTTCAGTCTTAGGCTCATTTAAATCAAACAAGCTAAATAATTACTGTTTTTTTTCAAAACAAGTTTTTATCTTTACAGAATATTTTTGTGCGATGAGTTTTAAGAGAAAAACTGTTTTGATTTATTCCGTGTTGCTTTTTTTATCAAGTGCAGTAGCGGTATTTTTGATTTTCCCGAGAGATAAACAATTTGAATATACTTTTAGTGTAGGCAGTCCGTGGTTGCACGATGATCTTATTGCAGACTCTGACTTCCCGGTTTATAAAACAGATCAGGAGCTTAAGTCTGAGAAGGATAGTATTCTGAGGTTTTTTATTCCGTATTATGTTGTCGATACCAATGTTTACAAAAACTTCACTACCCAGTTTAACCGCGATATGAATACCATCGAAAATGAAAAACTGGGAGGCTTGTCAGCAGATAATGATGCCGGAATATTTGAAATTGAAAAATACAGGAGACAGTTTAATTTATTCAGGGAATCGTTCGATAAGTTTATCATGTCTTATTATGATAAAGGAGTCATACTGATTCCTGATTCTGCAAGAAACCAGTCGGCTTTCAGGTTTTATTTGTATGGTGAAGGAGGAGTATCGGAATTGTCTTACGGAAATGAATATTATACCACAGATCAACTATCTGCAGATATTGAAGATTTTTATTCAGATTCGGAAATAAAATCATTGGATTCCCTATGCGGTTACGGGATAAAAAATATTATAAATAAATTCAATGCTCCTGCAAATATTGTTTACGATGCGGTGCTGAATAAGAAAATTCTGGATAATAAAATATCTTCGGTCTCACCGGTGTCAGGTATGGTAAAGCAGGGAGAGATGATTATCAGAAAAGGGAACATTGTAGGTTATGCCGAAAATAAAATTCTGATGTCTCTTAAAAAACATTTTGAATCCCAAAATGACGGGGTTAACAGTTTTTTGGTTTCGTCAGGCTCTGCTTTGCTTTTTATTGCCTTGTTTATTGTAATTTTCTTTTATCTGTTTAACTATAATTCCCATATCTTGTATAGTCTCAGAGACAGCACGTTCCTGATATTACAGATATTATTACTGATTTTTTCAGTCTATTTTGTTTTTGCACATACAGAATTCAGTATTAATGTAATCCCGTTTGCGCTTTTTCCTTTGCTGATACTTACATTTTATGATTTTCAGATATCTTTTATTATTTATTTTGTTTCGTTACTTATTGCAGGATTTTTTGCGCCGAATAGCTTTGAATTTATCTTTATTCAGACAATTGTTGGCGTTGTAGCAATGTTCAGTCTGAAAAACAAACATAAGAGACGACAGATTTTTGTAACAATGGGAGTTGTATTTTTAGGCTATCTGGTTATAGGAACAGGTTTTATTCTGATGAAGCAAGGGATGTTTAACAGCGATTTTATAAAAGAATTTTATTCATACGGAGTAAGTTCATTCCTTATCTTGTTATATCTGCCTTTTGTTTACATTTTTGAAAAAACTTTTGGTTATGTTTCAGACTTTACGTTGATGGAACTTAGTGATACCAACAACCCTGCATTGCGTTTACTGGCAGAAAAGTCCCCCGGAACTTTCCAACATTCTGTACAGGTAGCAAATCTTGTAGAGTCTGTTGTCCGCGAAATGGGAGGGAATTATATGCTGGCCAGAACAGGAGCTCTGTATCATGATATAGGAAAATCGCAACATCCTGAATACTTTATCGAAAACCAAAGCGGAAATAATGTTCACGATAATTTTGATTTTGAAGAAAGTGCCCAGAAAATAATCTCTCATGTAAAAGCGGGAGAAGAACTGGCAAAAAAATACAAGATTCCTTCTCAGGTTGCCGATTTTATAACCATGCATCATGGAACCAGCCTGACGAAGTATTTTTATAATTCATGGGTAAATGCCAATCCTGACAGCTTACCTGTAATCAGTAACTTTAAATATCCGGGCCCAAAACCTCAGACAATAGAAACCGTCGTTATGATGATGGCTGATGCTGTTGAAGCGGCTTGCCGGACACTCTCCGAATATACTCCAGGATCAATAGAAAAAGTCGTTTCCCGGATTATTGATGACCAGCTTAACGACGGGCAATATTCTGATGTTGACATTACAATGAAGCAACTAAATACTGCGAAGAAAATATTTTCAGTTAAAATTCAGAATATTTACCACGCCCGTGTCGTTTACCCGGAAATTAATAAAAAGTCTTGATAAAAAACAATATATTTGCAAGCTTAATGTTATTAAGAACAATGTTAAGTACGATAAGTTTTATTTATGAAGTGGATTAGGGTTGTATTGTTATTTCTTTTTGCAGCATTAACTGTTAATTTATATTCTCAGGATGCGGTTATTAAAGGCTATATTTATGATACACAAAACAAACCTTTTCATTTTGCAAATATAAGTGTAGTTGATAAAAGCATAGGTACTGCAAGTGACCGTAACGGATATTTCGAATTAAAAGTTCCTTCAGATCAGGATTTAACAATTGAAGTCTCATACATTAGTTACGAGACGTATAATGCAAAAGTCAATCTTAAACCCGGAGAAGTTTTTGAACTTAAAGTAGTTTTATCAGAAGCTTTAAATATTTTACCAACAACAAATGTTATTGCTGAGTCAGACAGACATGGGGGAGTGGTGAGGCTAAATCCTGAAATCTCAATGAAAATTCCTACAATCGGAGGTTTTGAAGATATTCTGAAATCATTACCGTCAGTTTCGTCAAATAATGAACTTAGCTCTCAATACAATGTAAGAGGCGGAAATTTTGATGAAAATCTTGTTTTTGTAAACGATGTCGAAATTTTCAGACCATTGCTCGTCCGTTCAGGACAACAGGAGGGATTAAGTTTTATTAATTCCGATATGGTTTCGGCCATTGTTTTCTCTGCAGGTGGCTTTGAAGCCAAATACGGAGATAAAATGTCTTCGGTTCTGGACATAAAATACCGTAAACCTACTGAATTCGGTGGCTCTGTATCAGCCAGCCTGCTTGGAACCAATGTCCATCTGGAAGGAACCAGTAAAAATCACCTGTTTCGATATAATACAGGTCTCAGGTATAAAACAACCCGTTATGTTCTTAGTTCAATGGATATGCAGGGTAAATATGATCCTACATATCTGGATTTTCAGACCTATCTTACATATGATTTCAGCGATAAGTTTGAACTTAGTTTCCTCGGAAATATAAGTAGCAACACATATAGCTATGTGCCTACCGACAGAGAAACCTCATGGGGAACTCTTAACGAAGCTCTTAAGATAATGATGTATTTTGAAGGGCAGGAACTGGACAGATTCAGAAATATTACAGGAGCTTTTACAGGGGATTATAAAGTTTCCAAAGACCTTAAGCTTAAGTTTATTGCTTCTGCATATTACACAAGTGAGCAGGAATCATTTGACATTCTTGGACAATATTATCTTAATGAGCTGGATAAGCAACTTGGCTCAGATAACCTTGGAGACAGTGTTGCTAACATCGGAATCGGATCTTATCTGAATCATGCCAGAAATTATCTTGATGGTTACATAGTGTCACTTAAACATACCGGCGATTATAAAACAGGAAATCACAATATTTTGTGGGGAGCTCAGTGCAATGTCGAGACATTTGATTACAGCGTTCATGAATGGAATATGATTGATTCTGCCGGTTATTCCATAGGTAGTTACGGCTATTCTGATCAGGCACTTATCCCGGCAGACAGGAGCATTGTTCCGTTATATTCCACAGATATTGATCAGCTTGATATTTCAAGCAATCGCCTTAGCGCCTATATTCAGGACTCATATGTTATTGATCTGGATAATTCAGAGTTTTCAATTGGCGGAGGGTTAAGGTTTAATTACTGGGATTTTAATAATGAGTTTCTTGCAAGTCCTCGTCTTAATATTGGTTATAAACCTGACTGGGAGCATGATATGGTTTTCCGGTTTTCGACAGGACTTTATCATCAGCAACCGTTTTTTAAGGAAGTCCGCAGACTTGACGGCAGTATAAATCATGACATTAAAGCACAATCGTCTTACCAGATTGTAATGGGCTCCGATTATCTTTTTAAAGCATGGAACAGGCCTTTTAAACTTGTAACCGAAATATATTACAAATACATGTATAATCTTATCCCGTACACTATTGATAATGTAAGAATAAGATATTACGGGGAGAATATGGCAACAGGTTACAGTGCCGGAATAGAGGCTAAAGTTAACGGAGAGTTCGTTCCCGGAACAGAATCGTGGTTTAGCCTTGCTATTATGCAAACTATGGAAGATATTGAAGGAGATTTCTATACCAATAAAGATAGCGAAGGAAATGTCGATACTGTTTATTTAGGTTTGATTCCAAGGCCTACAGATCAACGTGTGAATTTTGGTATTTTCTTTCAGGATTATATTCCTAATCATGAAACATGGCAGGCTTATGTTAATATATTATTCGGTACCGGACTACCTGTCGAAAAAGCAGATAGTACTCCCCGTTTTAATGCATACAGACGTGTCGATCTTGGAATATCAAAACAGCTTAAAGCAGAAGATAAAATATTAAAAGAAGGTAATCCTTTCAGATATTTTAAAAGCATCTGGATAAGTCTTGAAGCATTTAACCTGCTGGATATTAATAATGAGATTTCTTACACTTATGTGACAGATATAAGGGGTACCGATTACGGAGTTCCAAATTATCTTACGGGAAGACGGATAAACCTTAAGCTAATTGCAAAGTTCTGATTAAAACTCGCTTAAATCGGGGAAGTCAAACTTTTCCTTTGATTCTTTTTCAGAAAAAACATAAAATTTACCGGTAGATTCAGTACAAAGCTGGTTACTGTTGTTATAAATCTGTGCTTTTATTTCTGCAATATTCCGGTTAAAACTTATTTCCTTTGCGCGAATAATAATTTTACCGTCAACAGAACTTAAGGGTTTAATGAATTTTGAGCAAATTTCCATTGTAACAGCAGATCTTCCGTATTTGGAGAATATAAACCATCCTGAAATTTCATCCATTAATGTTACCTGAATTCCGCCGTGGACAACACCTTTCCATCCGTCAAACTGCTCTTTCGGGCTCCATTCCGACCAGAATTCCTCACCGTCTCTGAAAAATTCCATATGTAATCCGGCAACATTATCCGGGGCACATCCGAAACAACAGTAGTCACTGTTTCTTAAAGCAAAAGCATTTTTTATTTTTACCATTTTTGACCTGATAGTTTGTATTTAGCTTGCAAAAATAGCAAAAAAAAGACGGAATTTAATTCCGTCTTTTCTAAAGTAGTTTTATTATTATTTTACGGTAATTTTACTTGTAATTTTGCGGTTTGAGAGCTGAACTTCCATAAAGTACATTCCCGGAGTTAAAGAACTGAGGTCAACAGTGTTTTCGTTTGATGTAAGTCTGAGCGATTTTACTTCTTTCCCTATTATATTATTAATTTTAACAGTTGCTTTGTTTTCAGGTATGTTTATGTTTATAATTCCATCAGTTGGGTTAGGATAAATGTTGATTTTTGAACTTAACTCTTCCTGTACATCAGAACAGTCAACATTAATGTATCCTGTACGGGTGAAAGTGTTGTTCCCTCCGGCATTTGCAACAGTAAGGCTTACATTGTATGTGCCTGGCGTATTGTATGTTATTACCGGGTTTTGTTGTGTGCTTGTTGCCGGTGTCCCGCCCGGGAAAGACCATGAATAGCTGGTAGGATTGTTTGTCGAAAGATTTGTATAACTAACTGTAAGCGGGTTACAGCCGGATGTCGGAGTTCCTGAGAAATTAGCAACAGGAGCGTTTACTCCGGCTTCGGTAAACACAACAATATCATCAATCATAAATGCAAACGCATCATTTGATACACACTGTATTGCAAAATAAACATTTTGATTATTATAAGCCGAAAGATCGTAAACATATTGAGTCCATGTGGTAGGAGCTTCAATATAAGAACCGGTGGAGATTTTTGAAAAACTACCGATACTGTTGTTAGTCGTTGATACATATACATTAAACCTCTCCAGTCCGTATTGGGCTGTTACTGATTTTGCCCAGAATGAGAATTCAGAATTTGATAAAAGGCTTATTTGCGGGGTTATAAACCAGTCGTTGTTTGCCGGGGTTGTAGCAGCAAAACATGCTCCGTATTTTGTTCCTCCGTGTGCAGCCCAGCTTGACCCTGCTGCCGGAGTCGTAGTTGCAGGATTAAATGCTATAAAAGAACCGGTATAACTTTCGTTATTGAAATTCATATTGTCTGAGCCGTAAGTAGTCTGATTATCTCCGTCATATGTTGTGCACGGGCTGAACTGGTCAACAGCAAAATCTGTACATGCTTCAAAATCATATGTGAAGCCACTGCCTGCATTTGTAACTGTAATATAACCTGTTTTTGTTTCAGAATCGCTTGAAGACCCTGTGCTTACTGTCAGAGATACATTATAGGTTCCGGCAGTGTTATAGGTAATTACCGGAGACGCTGCTGTCGAAGTTGATGGAGTACCACCGCTAAATGTCCATGAACGGCTCGTTATTGTTCCGCCTGTAGATAAATCTGTAAAAGTAACACTCCCGCCAACATTAACACTTGTAGGACTACCGCTGAAATCGGCAGCTACACCTACATTGTTCGGATCAAGATATTCGCATGTTGTAGCTCCTGTATTTCCCGGGTCGAGCCATGGTTTCAACTGGATATCACTTGTTGTCCCGTTTGATGTCCAGTGATATGACATTTTTCCGTACAGGTCAGGACTGCTTGTTGCATCACAATAAGAAGAACCGCCAGAAAGGGTTCCTACTACATATCCGTTGTTATCAAAAAGAGGAGATCCTGAAGATCCACCTTCTGTAACGCCATGTCCGTTGGTAGTTTGTGCCCAGTAAACTCTCCAGTGTGCATTGGTTGCACCTATACTTCCTGTACCTCCGTTATAAGTCGCAGATGACAGAGCTGAGGTGTATGTCGAAATTTTCTTAATGTCTCCTGAAGGGTGGTGGAAACAAATTCCGCTTGGACTTGCACTGGTAGTGTTTCTCCATCCGTTGTATATAGCCCCGATATTTTTTAAATTTGTAGATGTGGTTGTTAATTGCAAAAGCAAAAAGTCTGATCCGCCATTAAGCGGAGCTCTTGCTTTTTTAGTACAGCCGGTAATATTATTTCCGGAAGGTTCACTGGTAGCTGTGCAGCCGGAACTTTCATAATTGAATCTAAAAATCCATTCTCCGAAATCGCTGGAAGAGACATCGCCGCCACAATGGTCTGCAGTAAGAAAATAAGGGGTCTGATCGTTAGACGTGTTGTTAACAAGCGTTCCTGTGCAATATCCGGCTGACCATCCGTCAACAACGAATATTCTGGCAACCCCTTCCTGTTGAACTCTCCAGTTATTCCCTTCGCTGCAGTTTGCATTTACCTGACAACTTCCAGAATTTCCGAAACCTGTAGATTTTTCATTGTTTACGTAATAATATTCCCCGCGGTAGATGTAAGAATATTTGCTTATTTCCAGTTTTGGTAATTGTATATCTTTAACTCCGTCAACAGATTTTGAACGTGGAGCAGAATATTCTATAATAGCTTCGGATCCTGATAAAATCCCAATAGCATAGTTAGCTCCGTCAAAATTGTCTTCACTTGTATATGGTCCTAAAATTATACTGCGGTCGGAATTATAAACAAAGAGTTTAGATCCGGCAGGAAGGGCAAATTCATTAAAGTGAATTACGCACGCTTTTGCTCCGTCGCTTGATATTTTTAACCTCCATATGTCTGTTCCGTCAGTAGTAATATCCCATGTTCCCGAATTACTCATATTAACATTAACAGGAAGCAGGCGTGCTACTTTATACATTACTCCGTTCTTTTCATCCTGAATATCTTCGCTTTCAATAAGACTCATAGACGGAGGCGCAATTATAACATGATCAATGCTGGTTTCAGGCAATTTGTCTTTAAAACTGTCAGGCATTATTCCTGTATTTACCTGCCCGGTGGTAAAAAATGCTGATAGAATAAATACGATAAATAAAAGTAAGCTGGTGTAGAATTTCTTCATGTTTTCAATTTATTTGGTTCGTTTTCATGTTAATTTATGTTGAAAAGACAAAAATAATAAATTTTTGGTTGCATTTTTTAAGTTGCCTTCCGAATAATGTAAAAAATATGTTAATTGTTTTATAATAAGGTATTATTACTCCGGTGGTATCCCATTCTATTAAATTAAAACAAGCCTGATAATTATAAAATCTGTTAATTTTAAAATTATATCTTTGTATGATATCATAACTAAAATAATTTAAAATGAATTTTGATCGTGTAAAAACTGAAGATAATTCATTTACTTTATATTCAGACGAATATAAGCAGCATTATCACAGTATTCATGGGGCATGTACAGAATCCCGGCACATTTTTATTGATTTGGGGCTGAAATCCATTGATAAAGATGAAATTTCTGTATTGGAAGTCGGGTTCGGGACGGGTTTAAATGCTATATTAACATACGAAGAAAATATCATTCAGGGAAAAAAGATCTTTTACCATGGAATAGATGTTAATCCGGTTAGTAAAGAAGTTTTTATGCAAATGGAATTTGAAAAATTCCTTTCAGATAAGAAAACAGACTTTTCTTTGTTTTATGATAACTGGAATCTGGAAGTAAATTTGAATGATAAATTTGTGTTGTTAAAGCAAGTTGTTGATTTACAGTTGTTTACAACTGAGCGAAAATATGATGTTATTTATTTTGATGCATTTTCACCGGAGGTTCAGCCGGAAATGTGGTCTGTTGAAACATTTAAAAAATTATCAACATTGTTATTAACAGGCGGAATACTCGTTACATATTGCAGCAAGGGGCTTGTAAAGGAAAATCTTCGCAATTCCGGATTTATTGTAAAGCGGTTTCCCGGACCTCCAGGAAAAAGACATGTTTTGCGTGCAACCAAATTTTAATATTATGCATTTAGTATTCAATTTTATTTAATATTTTTGAAGGATTATTTTTATTAACCATTAAACTTTACACAAATTATGAGAAAATTTACAAGATTATTTTTGATTGTAATGCTTATGGCTTTGCCTGCCTTGAGTACTTTCGGTCAAACGGTCAACTCGCTCTGGGTTGACGGAAGGGTTTATTTTAAAATTGCAGATAATGCAGTTTTAAATGTTGCTGATGACGACGGAAAGGTAAATCCTAAAGATGTTTATTTCCTGGATGGCTTGATTGAAAAATACGGAATAACAGAATTGGTTATGCCATTTAAATCAGCATCAAGTGATATTTTACAACGCACATTTAAAATGGATTTCTCTGAAAAAAATGATATTAAAGAATTATTGAGCGAGTTAAATTCAAATCCTGCTATAGAATATGCAGAGCCGGCACCTTTATTTTTTATATCACTGACTCCCAATGATACATATT
The DNA here is from genome assembly GCA_003249955.1 of Bacteroidales bacterium. Lineage (GTDB taxonomy): Bacteria > Bacteroidota > Bacteroidia > Bacteroidales > ML635J-15 > Bact-19. Next base: position 16,781 of record QKHS01000071.1, read on the forward strand.
ATAATTCTGACCTTGACGGAGGCTTTCTTTTTGGGTCTGCAAATTCATCATGGCATTTAAATCTGATTAATGCATCTCAGGCATGGGATGTAACTACAGGAAATCCCAATATTGTAGTAGCAGTATTGGATAATGCGATATGGATTAATCACCCTGATTTGATGAATAAAGTTGTATTATCAGTGGATCTTGGGAATGGTGACGACGACCCTAATCCTCCTACACCTGCAACTTACATATGGTCACATGGAACACATTCTGCCGGTCTTATTGCAGCAGAAACAAACAATGGAATAGGAGTTTCTTCAATTGGCAACGGAATTAGCCTTATGGCTATAAAACTAGGAGATGATGCATCTGACGGACAGTCAATGGCTGCAGGCTTTGAAGGAATTGTCTGGGCTGCAGATCATGGTGCCGATGTTATCAGCATGTCATGGGGAAGTCCGCAATTTTTCCAGACTATGCAAAATATTGTAAATTATGCATATAATAAGGGTTGTGTACTGGTTGGTGCTGCCGGAAATAACGGTAATGGTGCTGAAACCCAGGCAAACCCTGATATTCCTGTTAACTATGTCGGATATCCGGCAGCTTTGGAGCATGTTATTGCTGTTGGTTCATGCGATGTAGGAGATAATAAATCAGATTTTTCAAATTACGGAACATGGATTGATGTTTTGGCGCCCGGAGGTTATGCTGCTGAAGGAGGATTATTGGGAAATATGTTTTTTTCAGTTTTAAGTACAACAGCATCTGAGGCAGGAGATGTTTCAAGTATGATGGATGGTAGCGGAGGCGGAGCCGCTTCTTTTGGCATTTCAGGAAATTATGACTGTATGCAGGGAACTTCAATGGCATGTCCCGTAACTTCAGGTCTATGCGGTTTGATTCTTTCTGCAAACCCTGATCTTACTCCTGAAGAATTGACAGCAATTCTAAAGTCAACATGCGATAATGTAGATAGTGAAAATGCTGATTTTATTGACAGCATAGGTTCAGGACGTATTAACGCGTTTGCAGCAGTTACTGCTGCTATGGCAGCTAATGCATCTCTTGTCGCTGATTTTGAAGCAAGTACCGTTGTAATTGATGAAGGAGGATCAGTAGATTTTACAGATTTAACTACAGGAACACCAACATCATGGTCGTGGGAATTTGAAGGCGGAATGCCTGCTACAAGTACAGACCAAAATCCTTCAGGTATAACATATTCAACTGCAGGCGTTTATAGTGTGACACTTACTGCTGGTGACGGTATAGATACAGATACGGAAGTTAAGACATATTTTATTCTTGTAGGACAAAGCGGTAGTGTTGCAGAAAGCGGATGGATAGAGCAGAATACTCATTTTACAAGTCCTTACCGCGGTGTGATAACAACTAATGTAGTTGATGAAAACACAGCATGGGTTTTAACTTATGACGGATCAGGAGGAGGCAGTATAACACGCGATTTTGCACGTACAACTGATGCAGGTGCAACATGGATTCCTGATACAATTGAAATAGCAACAAATTATGCTCCCGGGGATATCTCAGCAGTTGATGGCCTTAATGCATGGGTTGCTGTTTATGACGCAAACGGCGGAGGCGGAATCTACAGAACATCCGATGGTGGGGCTAACTGGACACAACAGACTACAGCAGCGTTTTCAAATGCTGCAAGTTTTACAAATGTTATTCACATGTTTGATGCAAATAACGGTTACTGCATGGGAGACCCGATAAACAGTGAATTTGAAATTTACACTACTACTGATGGTGGCGAAAACTGGATATTACTTGATGGCGCAAATATTCCGGCTCCGGAAAGCGGAGAAATGGGCTGGACAGGCGTTGCCGATGCTGTAGGAGATGTTGCCTGGTTCGGAACCAATAAAGGCCGTATTTACAAAACAACAGACCGTGGGTTAACATGGAATGTGTATGAAACAGGAGAAGCTAATGTTAGTAGAATTTCTTTTGCAGATGCTTTAAACGGAGTTGCAATATGTCAGGTAGCTAACTCAACTACCGGAGTTATTGAAAGCTGGAAAATGGTAAAAACCGAAGATGGCGGACAAACATGGACTCAGATTGCAGTTACAGATCAATATCTTTCTGATGTGTCGGCAGTTCCCGGAAGACCCGGAATGTATGTCGGAACTAAGATATCTCAGACATTAGGAGAAAATTTCTCTGCTTACTCACTCGATTCCGGAACATCATGGACTCAGATAGATGATTCCGTTCAATATACGAATGTAGTTATGTTTAACGAAGACTGCGGATGGGCAGGCGGATTCAATATGGATGCCAACAATGGTGGTATATATAAATGGGTTGGTTTGGCACCTACAGATGCTCCTTACTTTTTATCATCTCCTTCTCTGCAAGTTGTTGAGTTTGATACTTATACATATAATGTTAGTACTGAAGATCCTAATTCACTTTCGTTAACAATTACTGCTACTGAAAAACCGGCATGGCTTACTTTAACAGATAACGGTGACGGAACAGCAACACTTTCAGGTACTGCACCCGAAATTCCAGGACAGTCAGAAGGGTATCAGGTTATACTTAACGTTTCAAACGGAACATATGATGCTGATCAGACATTTACCATTGTTGTATTAACTTCAAATACTGCTCCTGAGTTTACATCTGAACCGATTCTGACACATGTTCAGTATATACCTTTTACATATAATGTGACAACAACAGATGCAGAAGGAGATGACCTTACCATTACCGCAACTACACTTCCTTCATGGGCAAGTTTTGTTGATAACGGTGACGGAACAGCTACTGTTACAGGAATTCCACTTACTACAAGCTCAATCGGATTCCAGATTGTATTGAGAGTTTCAGACGGAATGTTTGAGGATGTTCAGGATTTCAGAGTAAAAGTTTCTGCAAACTCAGCTCCTGAGTTTACTTCAACACCTGTGACTACTCATGTCCAGAATACTGTTTATACTTACAATGTAACAGCTACAGATGCTGAAGGCGAAGTTCTGGTAATTTCTGCAACAACATTACCTGCATGGCTTAATTTAACAGACAACGGTGACGGAACGGCAACTCTTACAGGAACTCCTTCCGATATAAGTTCTCCCGGCGATCAGGTTGTGTTAACCGTAAGCGACGGACATAACTCTGATACACAGGATTTCCTTATTGAGGTAACACCTGCGGGTATTGAAGATTTTGGATACGGTATTATCGGAGTTTATCCAAATCCGACAAAAGGCTTTATTCAGGTAAGCAATTGCCAGGGAGCTACATACGAAATTCTTGATGTTACCGGCAGATTATTATCTGTTGGCGGGATTAAAGAATCTGTTGAGGGGCTTAATCTTAATGATTTATCTGATGGAAATTTCATTATAAGACTATACAACAACGAAAAAGTGGTTACTGTAAAAATTGTAAAGTTTTAATAGTATAATATAGATTAAAGCATCTCGAAAGTATTATTATTCAATTATTAGTGTTTTTAGCTTGGTAATTGAAAAATTTAATAATACTTTTGGGATGCTTTTTTTATAATATGGAATATTGGGATATTTTAGGATTTGCGGCAGTATTGGTCGGACTGACGGGTTTTTTTGCTTTTGGGAAAATTCAGCGCCGGATTTTGTTTTTGGTTGCAATTCTTGGTTTTATTGTCTATAGTATTATAAGACCAATATATCCTGTTGCAGTATTAATGTTTATTGTTTTGGGATACTATTTTTATGGTATTTATAAGGCATCTAAGAGCAAATCATCAATAAAACTTTTGGAAGTTGAGTTTGACAATAACTATATTGTTGAATTTATTAAAAATTATAAGCGGGATATATATAATTACTTCCCCTTTTACGAACCACATAAATCTCATAAATGCTTTTTGCTGATGCGGGATATGAACCTTGCAGGCATATTAATAACAAGCATTAACGGAGATATTATGACTATTGAAGTTGACTACACCAAACCAATGTACCGTGATACAGAGATCGGAAGTTATATTTACAAGCAGAATCCAGGATATTTTAAAAAGTTGGGGGTTAATAAGTTGATAGCGAAATCTTTTCATAAAGGACACAGTCGTTTCCTTCGTAAAATGGGTTTTGAACAGACTTATTTTGATAATCAGTTGTTTTTTGTAAAAAATCTTGATTGAAAAGCCACTTTTTATGGTAATTCTGCGTTTATTTATTGAAAGTTGATTTATGAAAATGTATAGGTATATTTTATTATTTTGTTTTTTATTGTCAGGAACAATTGCATTTACTCAGATTGATGTCCCTGATGAACCGGAATTTATATCCGCATCAGTTTTGCCTGAGTCATTTCCTGTTGAAGTGGTTTTAAGATGGAACCCCAGCGATTCTGTTGATGTTGCAGGCTACATCATGTATAAAGTCAACAATGGTATTACAGAATCAGTTGATACTGTTTGGGGAAGATTAACGTCTGAATATTCGTATTACGAAGCATTATCAGGAGTGAATGCAGGAACTTTCCGTATAGCGGCATTTGACAATCTGTTTTTTAAAAGCAGTATTACCGACCCTCATACAACAATGTCCCTTGCTTCTGATTATGATAAATGCAGTAATAAAGTTGATCTTACATGGTCTGCCTATATTGGGTGGCCCGATGGCGTAAACAAATACAATGTTTACCGTCGCAGTGATGGTGGAAGTTACCAGATTATTTCGACTTTAACGGCTAATACATTATCATATACTGATGATGAAATTGCTATGAATGAGACATATTATTATTACATTGAGGCTGTTAGCACCCAAGGATATAAAGCAACGTCAAATTCTGTTCAGATACACACAGAATCATATGTTTTGCCAGGATTTCTGTATGCAGAGTCGGCATCAGTTTCCGGTGATGATATTATCCTTAAATTTGTAGTGGATAACTCTGCAGAGGTACTTGAATACAGAGTTCAGAGAGCATTGTCTGCAGATGGAGACTACTCCACAATAAAAAGCATTGCAAATGCCGGACAACCCGAAATTTTGTTTACAGATTCAGATGTATTGGTTGATGAGAATGTCTATTATTACAGAATTGCCTCAGTCGATCCTTGCGGGGTTGTGAATTCATATTCAAATTATGCTGCAAATATTCTTCTTACGGTAGAAACAACAGAGATACTGGATCATAATCTGGAATGGACTCAATACGAACAATGGGAAAACGGAGTATTTAATTACCGGATTTACAGGTATTTTGATGATGTTCCTGCAGAAATAGCAGTTAATACCACAGGAAATCTTACCTATAATTATGATATTGCCTGGTATGTGGATTATTGCCATGACAAAAAAGTTTATATGACAAACAAGTTTTGTTATTATGTAGAAGCATATGAAAATCCCGGACATGTATTCAGTACAAATCAGGGAGTAAGCCGCTCAAATGTAGCATGTGTTTATCTGGAGCCTGTATTCTGGGTTCCGGATGCTATAAATATTACCTCATATGAGGCAGAAAACCGCATTTTTAAACCGGTTATATCTTTTGCTCAGGAAGAACCCTATGAGTTTGTTATTTATGATAAATGGGGCCTTGAAATTTTCAGAACAGAAGAAACTTATGAAGGGTGGGACGGAAGTCTTAATTACTCTATTGCACCTTCGCAAACTTACACATACTTTGTAAGATATTATGACCACAAGAATAAGGAATACATAAAAACCGGAACTTTCTTTATGATGGTTGAGTAATAATTTTAATATAAATTATTATCTTTGCAAGTTAGTAATCGGAACAAAAAGATTACTGAATTATTATGATTATGGGCCTTACTCAACAGGAAAAAATATGGATTGAAGAACAGTACACGGAACTGTTAAAGGTTAGTAAACGTGTAAAAACTGACGAAGACAGAGATCTGGTCAGGAGAGCATTTGATATGGCAAATGAAGCTCATTCCAATATGCGGAGGAAGTCAGGAGAGCCGTATTTTACACATCCTATTTCTGTTGCTATGATTGTCGCCCAGGAGATAGGGCTGGGGCCTAAATCAATTGCCAGTGCCCTGCTTCATGATGTCGTGGAAGATACGGATTATAGTCTCACAGATATTGATCGCTTATTCGGTCCGACAATTGCCGGAATGGTTGACGGGCTTACAAAAATTTCCAATGTCCTTGATAAAGACGCTTCTTTGCAGGTAGAGAATTTTCGCAAAATGCTGATGACAATGTCTCAGGATATCCGTGTGATTTTTATTAAGCTTGCAGACCGCCTTCACAATATGAGAACTCTGGATTCCATGCCGGAGTATAAACAGGTGAAAATTGCCAGTGAAACAGTATATCTGTATGCTCCGTTAGCCCATCGTCTTGGTTTATATTCAATTAAAACCGAACTCGAAGATCTGGCTCTTAAATATGAGCACCCTCTTATCTACAGAGAAATAAGCAGAAAATTTAAAGAAACGGAAGAGGAACGTAACGCTTATATTCAGGAAATCATAGGCCCGCTTTCAAATGTTCTTGCCAAAGAGAATATTTCATGCTCCATTAAAGGCAGGCTTAAATCTATTTTTTCCATCTGGAATAAAATGCAGACAAAAAATATCCCGTTTGAAGAGATATATGATTTGTTTGCAATCAGAATAGTTTTTGATCATGATGATGACTTTCCGGACAGTAAAGCCAGAGCCCGCTGCTATCATATAATGTCATTAATTACAGATATTTATCCTCACCATGAACAAAGAATCAGGGATTGGGTGAAAAACCCTAAGGCTAACGGATATGAAGCTTTACACGTAACTGTTATGGGCCCGAGAGGCAAATGGGTAGAAGTGCAGATCCGTAGCAGAAAGATGGATGATATCGCCGAGAAGGGGCTTGCATCACACTGGAAATATAAAACAAATGAAAAAGGATCTTCGGGAAGTCTTGATGTGCTTATTGAAACATTGAAACAAAGCTTGTCAAACAGCGAGGTCGATTCATTGTCTTTTTTGGACGATTTTAAATTAAATATATTTACTACCGAGATATACGTTTTTACTCCTAAAGGAGAAATAAAGAAACTTCCCAAGGGTTCTACAGTTATAGATCTGGCATATGAAATCCATACCGAAGTTGGGAACAAAGCAATAGCAGCAAAGGTAAATCATAAACTTCAGCCATTGTCGCATGTGTTGCATAGTGGCGATCAGGTTGAAATTCTTACATCGGATAAACAGTCTCCGCTTAGAGAATGGCTTAATTTTGCTGTGTCAACAAAAGCGAAATCAAAAATAAAAAGCTCATTAAAAGAGGAGAGACTTCATAATATTGAAAAAGGCCAGGCTTTGTTTATTAAAAAAGCACGGGATCTGAAACTGAATATGAGCCATAAGCTTTTCAAGGAACTGCGGCAAATGTATGATGCTCCGAATAAAGAAGAATTTTATCGTAAAATAGGGATTGGTGTCATTCAGATAGATGATCTTGAAAAGCAATTAATAAACAAGAAAAGCATTTTTGCAAAATATTGGAAACTTTCGTTTTCAAAACCCAAAAATCAAAAAGGTCTTGACCAGAAAAATACCTATGTTATAGATGATCTTGACAATAAAAAATTTACACTGGCAACATGTTGTAATCCTATACCCGGAGATGAGGTTGCAGGTTTTATAAATCCGAATAATTCTGTAATTATTCATAAAAAGACATGTCATAATCTTAACAGCCTTGCAGCTAAACAGGGAGATAAAATTATGACAGTTAAATGGTCAAGTTATAAGTTATTGTCATTTTTAGTAGGGATCAGAATAGAAGGAGTTGACAAAGTAGGGATTCTTTATAATATAACAAAAGCTATTTCTCAGGAAGCCGATGTAAATATGAAAAACCTTAGTTTTGAAACCAAAGACGGAGTCTTTTACGGAGAAATTAAGTTGTTTGTTCACGATGCGCAGGATTTGGACGATCTGATATCCAGAATTATCAGAATTAAAGGGGTAAATAAAGTAATAAGAACTGAAGATAGTGACAATGAATAAAAATGAAATAGTATCATTACTCCGCCTGCTCGAAGACCCTGACTATAAAGTTTATGAAATTGTCAGGGATAAGATTCTCGAGAACGGAGATTTCTTTAAAATATATCTTGAGAATTATCACTCTTTTTCTTCAAATACTCTTGGTATCGACAGATCAGAAGAACTTCTTGATGAAATTTTTTATGAAAAATTTGAAAACAAGTTAAAAAAATTTCTATCCAAACCTGATCCGCAACTTGCAGAGGGTGTTTTTTTACTTGAAACTTTTTTTAACAGAGATGTTGACATTGCTCAAATCGAGGCATACTTTGACGATATTCTCAGAAGTGTCTGGATTGAACTGAATCCGCAATTGACAGGAATAGAAAAAGTAAAGGTTATAAATAAAGTTTTGTTCGAGGAACTAAAATTTAAAAAGCATCCTGTCGGCGAGTTTAACCCGGAATACCTCAGTATTACAGGAGCACTTAGCTATAAAAAATATGTTGCACCTACAATTTCTCTGATTTACTGCATGATAGCTCAACAAACAGATGTCCCTGTTTATCCTCTTGATATTCCCGGAATATTTTTGTTGGGATATTTGGACGAAGAACTTGCAGACACTGTATTTAATGATAGCAGCAACGGAATAGTGTTTTACTTTCATCCTTACGACGAAGGGACATTAATAAATCAGCAAATTGTTGAAAAGTACCTCGCTGACAACAAAATTGAAACTAATCTGGTTGATGTTAAGACCAAATCATATGTTGACTATCTTGCATTTATGTTTAGTTTGAGAATATTAGCCCTGAAGCAGAAAAAAACAAAAGATTTTTGTCTGAGGTATTCAAAAAAAGTGAGTAATTTGCTTCTTGGAAAATCCGGTAAAAATGTTGACGGGATTTTATAATTTTTTCGGATAGTTTTTTTATTTTTATTTACAATATTTATGAAAGTTGTAATATCTGGCGCCGGAGATGTTGGCAAGTATCTGGCCAAAATGCTTATCAAGGAAAATCACGATATAGTTATTGTTGATTCAGATACAGAATTAATAAAGGATGTGGATAATACCAATGACCTGATGACGGTTAACGGATCGTGCACAACCTTTTCTACTCTAAAAGAGGCAAAAGTCCATAACTGTGATTTATACATTGCCGTTACAAGTTCTCAGGATACAAATATTTTATCATGTGTATTTGCTAAAAAACTGGGAGCAAAGAAAACTATTGCCAGGGTTGACGATATGGAATATCTTAATCCGCTCAATAAGCTTACGTTTATAAATATGGGGATAGACAGGCTTATTTATCCTGAATATATAGCAGCAAAAGAAATTGTAGGAGTTATTAAGCAGACAGGAACAACCGAAGTGTTTGAATTTTCGGGCGGCAAATTAACATTGTTTGTTATTAAACTTGACGAAACATCTCCTATCGTTAATCTGAGTTTAAAAGATGCAGCAAGGCAATCTAATAATAAAAACTACAGAGTCGTTGCAATTACACGTAATGATGATACAATAATTCCCAAAGGGGATGACATTCTTGAAGCAAACGATATAGTTTACATAATTACGAATCCTGACGGAATCTCAGAATTACTGAAAACTGCCGGAAAAGAGAAACTCGAAATTAATAATGTAATGTTTTTGGGAGGTAGCCGTATAGGTACAAAATCGGCAAAATTTCTCGAAGGACAGTTAAACGTAAAGATGCTTGAAATAGAGCAGGAAAAGAGTTTTAAGCTTGTGGATCAGTTGCCGAAAACAATGATAATTAATGGAGACGGACGTAATATTGACCTGCTGCTGGAAAGCGGACTGGAAAAATGTGACGCGTTTGTGGCAGTTACAGGCGATTCGGAAACAAATATTCTTACCTGTCTTCTGGCAAAACGATATGGTGTGAAGAAAACTGTTGCCGAGATTGAAAATCTTGACTATATCGAAATTGCTTCAAAAATGGGAATAGATACCATTATAAATAAAAAACTGAGTGCCGCAAGTACAATTTATACCTTTACTATGAAAGCCGAAGTTGCATCAATTAAGTGCCTTACAGGTACCGATGCCGAAGTGCTTGAATTTGTAACGTCAAAAGATGCAATTGTAACCAAAAACAAACTTAGGGATATTGATTTCCCGGAAGGTGTTATTATAGGAGGTATTGTGCGCGGAAACAAAAGCTTTATTGCAATGGGAGATACTCAGATAAAACCGAATGACAAAGTTGTTTTGTTTGCACTCCCAACAGCAATTCATAAAATTGCATATTATTTTTAAACAGTAGTTTTACTGTTACGTTATTGCTTTGTTGTCAGTTTTTGGCTATTATGTTAAAATCAATTCCTGACAAATCTCTGAATTCAACTCCGCTTTCATAAATATCTTCGTCATCCGGTTCGTAAAACCAGTTTACGGCAGCCTCCTGATAATTATGGAGATTTTTAAACATTTCGTAAAGGTATCTTGCCGCTCCGGTGTTGAAATACTCAAGATCAATATTTAACCTGAGAGAACCTGAGGATTTGTTGCATTCCGATAATAAAGCTTCAAGTTCACTGAAAAATATAACAGGATTTTCAGGAATAATTACCCCTTTTATTAAAATATTTCCTGTTTCAATGTCGGCAACCACTTCAGGAGTTTTTGTCCCGGCTTTAATGATTTTTTCCATTATATATCTGTTTTGACAAAAATACTTATTCCGGTTTTTTCAGGATTTGTGTTACTATTAATATTAATACTGATCAAATTACCGGATTTTATTCTGCATGTTAATAATCCGTTTCCGGGAGAAACCTGTTTTTTTTCGGATGATTCTTTTATATTATTTATTTTTAATTCTTCCAGAGCAGAAATATCCATATTGTTTATTTGTTGTACCTGCTTTTCAATTTTTAAGTAATTGTCTTTGCTTACTTCCTGTTTAGACTCAATTATTACCTGTTTGTTTGTGCGGTAAACCATGATTTCGGATTTATTCCCGCGGTTATGAATATAGTTGTTCTGGATAAGTTCCGTAATACAGAATAAAAGCTTCTTTCTTAAATTAATAGGGAATCCTTCAAATGCAGATTCCGTCAGAAAGCGAAAATTTTCATAATCTTCATTCGTTTCCGGGGTAATACTCAGCAATATTTCATTCCCGCTGTTCATCAGTTAAAATGAATAGGCTTAGGAATAGTTATCTGTTTTATTGATTCGAGAGCAAAACTGTCTGTCATACCAGAGATGTAGTCCGTTACAATTTGCCTTTCACTTTCGTTCCTTCTGTTATAGAAGTCATACATCCCGTGCAGGTATTCACCGAAATTTTTATCCAGATCAATACCGCTTTCGTTGTATTTGTTAAAATCAAACCTGTATTTTGCAATCAGATTCGCAAGATGGTCGAAGAGTGATGAAATAATATTGTCGCAAAATCTGTCATATCTCTGCAGATCCGGGTGCTGGTAAATATTTTTGTAATTGAAGTGTTTCAGTTTGGTTACGGATTCAAATTTTTCATCAGAAAAGCCTATATATTCAGAATTTTTTGAGTTCTCAATAAGGTCAATAATCAAGGTGTTTATAATTCTCCCGTTTCTGTCTCCCAGAAGTTGCCTCACATCGGTAGGGATATCTTTTTCGGAAATAAATCCTGCAACAAAAGCATCTTCTATATCTCTTCCCAAATACGCGATTTTGTCGGAAAATCTCATTATGCATCCTTCATAACTTGTGGACACTACTTTTCTGTTTTTTATCTCATCCAGCACGTTAAGTGTTACAGAGGGCTTCAGAAATTGTTCGTCTTTTTCACCGTTGTGGCATATTATTCCGTCTTTAACGCCGTAGCAAAGATTAAGACCTCTGCCTTTGTTTGCAAGATATTCTACCTGGCGGTAAGAATTAACCTCATGTGTAAATGCACTGCCACCACCCAGAATTTTGTTAAGAGCTTTTTCTCCGGCATGGCCAAAAGGAGTGTGCCCCAGATCATGTCCCATTCCTATGGCGTACGCCATGTCTATGTCAAGATCCCATCCATAGCGGTTAAGTCCTTTGCAAATTGTCGCAGCAATTGTTGCAACATGAAGAACGTGTTCAATTCTTGTGCATATGTGATCGTTTTCGGGAGCGAAAAATACCTGGGTTTTATTTTTTAAACGACGGAAAGCGGTGGAATGAATTATTGCAGTCTGGTCACGGAAATAATCCCCGCGAACATCAGGTTCACGATATATATCCCGCTTTAAATATATTTCTGTTGGAAACGGATTTTTCATATCTTAATTTTATTTTCTTAACTCCGGGATTGCCGAAAGGTGAAACTTAATTATTTAACTTCGCTTTTGTTAAAGTCAGAAAAAAATGTCATTATTCTTTCAGATATTTATCATAAATATTTCCTGGTTTGTAAGAATCTATATAATCAAAAGCGTCATTTAAATTATCTGTTACGAAATATAAATCACGATAAGATTTTATTGTAAATTTTTCCTGATAAAATACCTCAAATTGTTTTAGCAGATTGTCGTAAAACCCGAACGGATTTATTATAACGACAGGTTTGTTATGATACTTAAGTTGTTTTAAAGTGATAACTTCCATCAGTTCTTCCAGTGTGCCGAATCCTCCCGGAAGAGCCATGAAAATATCGGAGTTATTGCGCATATACTCTTTTCTGTCTTTCATGTCAGCGGTAACAACAAGGGTCTGATGCTCGTCAGATACAATATTTTCCCGGTTAAGTCTTTCGGGTACAACTCCGGTAACTTTACATCCCGAAGAAACCGCCGATTTCATAAGAATCCCCATTAATCCGATTGTCCCGGCACCGTGTACAAGGTTATAATTCTCAGCACCAAGCCGGGAGCCCAGTTCCACGGCAATTTTATGAAATTTTTTATCCAGATCCTCGCTGGAACTGCAAAAAACACAAATCGTTTTCCTCATATTTTTAACTTTATGTAAAAGTATTTTTTTCTTCAATTCTTTTTAAAATGTGTCATAAGTATTTATAAACATAAGGTGTTTATTTCAGTTGTAAATTATTCTGTAAAATCATTAAAAATGCCTGAAATGCAGGATATGCGTTAACCGTTGAAATAGCAATGGTTTATAACATCCTGATATTTAAAAAGATATGATGTAAAATCAAAACTAAAAATAGAAATAACGTCTATTATTGTCTGATAATGTAGTAATTATGACCACCAACTAAAAAAAATCAAAAAAAAATCAAAAAATGTTTTGAGAGAGAATAATTATTACTATTTTTATGAAATGTTAAGTGTGGCAAAGAGACGGATGTAGAAACATGATTTTACTGTCAGGTAAATAACTGAATTTCAGAAAGTTATGTTGAGGAGAAATCTTGTTTTTAAATGAAAAAGTTGAATTGGTAAGCTAAATTTTTTAAAAAAACAATAGGAAAAACATTTTTTTCTGTGGAAAAAAAATGAAAACTTGCCACGCTTTTTGAAAAGAGACATACATTGTAGAATTATAAAGATATTATAAATGGTAAAAAGGTGTGAAGAAATATGGGGTAAATGCTTGCAAATCATTAAGGATAATGTTCCAAAAAACAGTTATCGTACGTGGTTCGAGCCTATTATTCCATTGGATATTACTGAAAATGTTCTGACTATTCAGGTGCCCAGTACTTTTTTCTATGAATTCATTGAAGAACAGTTCCTTGATTTATTGAAAAAGACTCTGCATAAGGTAATCGGACCTGATGCTAAACTGGAATACCATGTCGTAATGGAAAATAATTCCAATTCCGAAAAACCCTATACTCTCAAAATTCCGGCAAGAGACAAAACTCCTCTGGTCAATCGTCCTGTTCAGATGCCTCTCGATCTGGAAGCCAATACAATTGTAAATCCTTTCGTTATTCCGGGTATTAAAAAGGTTCATGTTGACCCGCATTTAAATCCTGAATATACTTTTGATAATTTTGTAGAAGGAGAATGTAACCGTTTGGCAAGATCTGCAGGTTATGCTGTCGCTCAAAACCCTGGAGGTACTGCTTTTAATCCTTTGTTTGTTTACGGAGGTTCAGGTCTGGGGAAAACACATTTGTCCCAGGCTATCGGAATAGAAGTTAAAAGACTTATGCCCGAAAAAGTCGTTCTTTATGTTGATGCAAACAAGTTTCTGACTCAATATATGGAAGCAACAAGAAATAACAACCGTAACGATTTCATTCATTTTTACCAGATGATTGATGTTCTTATCGTTGATGATGTTCAGTACTTTGCAAAAAAAGAAGGAACTCAGGAAGTTTTCTTCCATATCTTTAACCATTTGCATCAGCATGGCAAACAATTGGTACTTACATCAGACAAACCACCGGTTGAGCTTAACGGAATGGAACAACGACTTTTATCAAGATTCAAATGGGGATTGTCTGCAGATTTGCAGGAACCCGATTTTGAAACCAGAATAAAGGTTCTTAAAAAGAAAACTTACAAAGACGGAATAGTAATCAAAGAAGAAATTCTGGAATATATAGCATCTCATATTACCAATAACGTACGTGAACTTGAAGGCGCATTGGTTTCTTTACTTGCCCAGTCAACACTGAACAAAAAAGAAATTACTATGGAGCTTGCCAAAGATATGATTGACAAGCTGGTTAAGAGCACAAGACGTGAGATTTCAATTGATTATATTCAGAAAGTCGTTTGTAATTACTTCTCAATGCCGGTTGATCTGCTCGGTTCAAAAACAAGAAAAAGAGAGATTGTTCAGGCTCGCCAGATTGCAATGTATTTTGCAAAGAACATGACCAAAGCTTCATTGGCATCCATAGGGTCGTCAATAGGCGGAAAAGATCATGCAACTGTGCTTCATGCATGTAAAACCGTTAATAATCTTATCGAAACAGATAAACGTTTTAAGGTTGATCTTGACGAAATAGAAAAGAGACTTAAAATGTAATTTATACCGGGGCTTAAAAGCCCCTTATTTTTTAATATTATGATCTGGTTAATACTAAGCATTATTTCGGCAACCGGAATTTTTGTAACTTTTAAGTTTATCGATAAAACCAGAACTCCGCTGATTAATACTATTGTGATAAACTATCTGATTGCAACAGTTTTCGGATTTTTGCTTACAGGGAGTTTCCCGGTTAAAGAAATAATAAATTCCGGGTGGATATATTTCGGAATGATGGTGGGAGTATTGTTAATAGTTATGTTTTTCGTGGTAGGGCTATCTTCTAAAGTTATAGGAATTTCCATTACTACGGTTGTAAGCAAGATGGCCGTTGTAATTCCCATGATTTTTTCAATAATTGCTTATAATGAAAATACTAATCCCTTAAAAATAATTTCAATCATTCTGGCAGTCATAGCAGTATCTATAAGCGTTTATAAAAAACCACAGAAAAAAACAAAACTTAACGCGTTGGCTGTTATTCTGCCAATAGTATTGTTTGTCGGTATGGGCCTTGACAATTCGTTACTGATTTTTTCAAAAGAAAATTATATAGATGCATCAATGTCTTCATTATTTTCTGCAACAATATTCAGTTTTGCACTTATTTCAGGAATTATAATAACATTGGCTAAACCATCAGTATTCAGAGGCTTTTTCAACGTTAAAACATGGTTTCTGGGCTCTGTTTTGGGGATTGCAAATTTCGGATCAATTTATTTTATGTTAAGAACTTTAAATTCAGGAGTATTTGCAAATTCTGTTGCATTTGGTATTGTGGATATCGGAATTGTGTTCCTTTCAGTTTTGACCGGAACAATGTTCTTTAAAGAAAAACTTACAAAACTTAATATTGCAGGAGTAGCCCTGTCAATTACAACAATTGTATTATTAATATTTGCCGGTTTGTAATGATTAAAGATTTATTCAATACAATAAAGAACGAATCCCAGGGCTTTTTCTCGGATAAAGGCAGTAAATTTATATCGTATGCTTTTCCCGTAACATCCGAAGAAGAAGTTAAGGAGAATATTCAGTTTCTTAAAAAGAAACATCACGATGCCCGTCACCATGTATATGCATTTATTATCGGACACGAACAGGATTTTTATCGTGCAAGTGACGACGGAGAACCTTCAAACAGTTCTGGAATGCCTGTCTTGGGGCAAATCAGATCTTTTGGGCTTACAAATGTTCTGATTGTTGTGGTAAGATATTTCGGAGGTACGAAACTTGGTGTGCCGGGGCTGATAAATGCATACAGAACAGCAGCAAAAGATGCTTTGGATAATGCCGAAATTATAGAAGAAACTGTAAAAACAGAATTTGTCGTAAGTTTTGGTTATGATGAGATGAGTTTTGTTATGAAGTGTCTTAAAGATTATGATGCACTAATAAAAGTACAGGATTTTACAGAAACATGCAGAATAATTTTCGCGATAAGATTATCTTTGGAGGAAGAAATTTTGAAAGCAATAAGTCAGAATCATAAGGTAAAAACAGAAAAATACAATGGGTAAAAGATTCTCTAAATTATATCTCAGGACATTTAAATGGAAATACAATGATTTTCCCGATGTTGATAAAGCAGTAGTTTTAATGGCTCCTCATACAAGTATGTGGGATTTTGTTCTGGGGAAAATATATTTTTCCGCTCAGGGAAGACAAGCTACTATTTTAATTAAGAAGGAAGCGTTTTTCTGGCCGGTAGGATATTTTCTTAAAAAAATGGGCGGAATTCCGGTTGATAGAGGCAGACGCACAGGTTTGGCTGAGAAAGCAATTGAATCATTCGAAAAAGCAACAGACAGGTTTTATCTTGTTATAACTCCTGAAGGAACACGCAAAAAAACGAAGAACTGGAAAAAAGGATTTCTCAGGATTGCAAAAGCTGCAAATGTTCCTGTAGTGCTTGGATTTCTTGATTGCAAAACAAGAAGTATGGGGGTAATCGGGCTTCTTGATATGAGCGGAACAGATGAGGAAATTATGGAAAGGATGAAACGCAGCTATATAGGCAAGACGGGAGTTTATAAAGATAAATTTGAGACAGGCTATGAGTAAAATAAATGTAAGCGTTATTCAGACCGATATTGTTTGGGAAGATCCCGAAGCAAATTTAAAAAATATCAGCAGGTTGGTTTTGTCCGAACCTGGTACGGATTTGTTTGTATTGCCGGAAATGTTTAATACAGGATTTACAAACAACACCCGGGACTTTGCCGAGACAACAGACGGAAACACTATCGGAAAAATTAAAGAACTTTCCAGAATAAGCGGTTCTGCAATATGCGGCTCGCTGATTTTACGTGATGACGAGAAATGTTATAATTCGTTTGTTTTTGTAAGGCCTGACGGTAAAATAACAGCTTACAACAAGCGTCATCTTTTTAAATACGGAGGTGAGGCCGAAATGTTCAGCAAAGGAGAAGAGAGGGTAATTGTTGAGTATATGGGATGGCGTATTCTTTTGCTGGTATGTTATGATTTGCGTTTTCCGGTTTGGAGCAGGAATAATGACGATTATGACTTTGCGGTTTATGTTGCAAACTGGCCGTCATCACGACGAAATATCCATGATATACTTGTTAAAGCCAGAGCGATTGAAAATTTAAGTTATGTAATTGCCTGCAACAGAGTGGGAGAGGACGGCAAAGGCCTTTTATACTCAGGTGGGTCGTGCATTGTCGATTATAAAGGAGAAACTATTGTTGCCGCTAAAGATAATGAACCCGATTTAATAAAGGCAGAATTGGATATGTCATTACTTAAAGATTATAAAAAAAACTTCCCCGCCCATATGGACAGGGATAGTTTTGTGATTTTGTAATTGAGCAGGTTTATTTTACAATTTTATAAGTTTTATACACTCAGGATTTTTACCGACAGTTACATAATAAACGCCGGGTTTTAAATTTTCAACATTTACAAGTGTTTCTGTGCCGTTTGCCAAACCTGTAATAATGGTTTGTCCCATAGCATTTCTGATTAAAAACGGTTCATTATTCAGCTCATATCCCGATACTATGCTTATGACATTCTCTGCAGGATTAGGCATTATGTTTATGTATGTATTTGCTGAGGAAAAACAACCTGCCATTCCTATAGCCAGAACTTTTTGTTTGCCGTCATAATCAGTTTGTTTTAGCCGGTAGTATGTTTGAACATATTCCTGATTAATGTCTTTAAAATCATATTTTATTATAGAATTACTGTTACCCGATCCGGTGACTGTTCCGATATTACTCCATTTGTCATCTCCGTGACTTTTTTCAATTTCAAACTGTCTGTTATTTGTTTCGCTTGCTGTGGCCCAGTTAAGTTCTGCAGTTTTACCATCACAGGTTACATCAAAGTACAGAAGAGAAACGGGCAAAGTGTTTTCGTTTGTTTTTGTCCCGAATGTAACAGGGCTGTAAGAAGAAAAAGGCACTGTGGAACTGACATATCCTGATGAGACATCACCGGATACGGTACCACCCATATTATCCCAGCATGTCCCGTTGTAATGAGATACTACTATTTCTGCAGGATTGACTATGTCACTTGCAGCGCTCTTCCAGTACAAAGTTACACCGGGAGTGGCATCTGTGGTTGTGAGTAACCAGTGTTCAACTCCACTGGTATGAGACAATCCGCTTTCGGCACACATGTAGGCTCCGGACCAGTTGTACGGGCCACCACCGGAATTATAGGTTGCCGATATTATTGAAGAACTTGCCGGGGCTTCTATTCCGACCGGAGCCCAGACACTTGCTGATCCTATCGGGAAAGTAAATGCAGTGTTTCCGTCTTTTACCACCGGGCCTTCTACATAACTGCCGGCACTTCCGCTTTCCGGAGATACTGTAGCTGTTGATTCTATTGTGATGTAATTTACAGCGTCTGTTACAATATTGTTATTCGTTAAAGTAAGTGTATTTGAAACAGATACCGGAGCAGAAAGACTTAGTTTGCCGCCAGAAAAAGTGTTATTCATGGTCATGTTATAAAGACTTATCTGACCTGTTCCGCTGATAGTCTGATTTGCTGTTGAACTGTTGAATGTAACTGTGTTTGAATTTGTTGACAGATAATTCCCGTCACATAACAGGTTTCCTCTTACAGAAATGTCGCATCCTGTTGCCGGAACAAGATTCGTTTTATCCGTAACTGCAAGGTTGTTAAACTGAGTAGTTCCAGAGATTTCAATAGTTTTGGTAATATCTCCGTTTGAGAAGAACACTGTTTTGTCTCCCGGAATAAAAGTGCCGTTATTTACCCATGCGCTGGTATCTCCATATATTGTAATATTAAATCCGCTTGCATCAAGGGTTGCGCCTGATTCTATTTCAATAGTTTTTGCAACAGCATCTTTATAGGCAATTAATAAATCCTGATCAGGATAGCCGCAACTCCCGCCTGGTAGAGATGCCGGAATTAAAACATCGTCGTCTGCTGTAGGAACTCCTCCTGACCAGTGACTAGGTAAACTCCAGTCTCCCGGATATGATGACGATCCCAGTCCTGTCCATGTAATTGTAGTTACATTGGAGTAAGCTAAACTATATTGTTTTTCAAATGTCGTTGAAGGGGCAATAAAATTTGTTGCCATCCCTAATAATTCAATCCAGTTGTTTGTTGAGTCGTTGTTTGATTTCCCGGTCACATATGTATTGTCGCCTGTAGCTAAACCATCGTAATCATCCCAGAATGTAAGCAGAGATTCGTCAGTTTCTGCTCCGTTCAGTTCAGAATCAAGATAGTGCAATTTTGTGTAAACTCTGTCAGTTCCGGCTCCGTCCTGGGCAAAGCTGTAAATTCTCATTACAGCTTCCGACCTCCAGTCAGGACTTGCTCCAAGCTCTGTTTTACAACTGATCCATCCGGGTTTTACACTTCCGGATACTCCTAAAAATTTAATTGTTGTAAACCTGTTTCCGAAACTATATTCTATATCATCGCTAAAAGTATGTTGTCTTCTGATAACTCCTGATACGTCTCCGGTTCCTGTTGTGGAAGAATTTACTCCCATATCAAGAGTGTCCGTGTTCATGTCAAGACAGCCTTTTACAGATGAAGGATTTGCACTTTGTAAATTAAGGATTCCGTTAACAGTGATATTGCTTCCTGCAGTTACACCACCGGTTCCGTTAATGGTTAAATTATTTACATTCCCGCTAAATACTGAAGCAGGAAGTGTTATTGCTGATGTGTTTGAAAATAACAAAGTTGCAGATGCATTGCCGGCATCAATGTAACCGCCTGTTCTTACCGGAGAATTGCCGGCAATTGTTAATGAATTCTGAGCTAAAGTTAAAGTCCCTGAAGTAAGATTCAAAGTCCCGTTGATAATAATACCCTGATTCCCTAGTGTAACACCTCCTGACCGGTTAATTGTTAAGTTGTTGATTGTTGGCGTGTCACTGAACAAATAGTTATTAAGAGTGATGGCACTTGTACCTCCGAAATTAAGTGATGAAACAGAAGTTACGTCCAGATACCCGGCAGTCTGGGTAATAGTTCCGTTTATTCCTAAAGTAGTGTTGCCTACAGTAAGGTTTCCATGTGTAAGTATAAGTTCATTGTCCACATTTATTTGTGAAGAAATGCTTACTCCGGTAGTGTTGTCAATTTCTAAAATGTCGAAATTTGTAGTTGAAGAACCACTGACAGTTTGGACAGAAGTACCGTTGAGACTAACAGTTGTGCCTGATGCAGCAGTAAATGTCCCATCGTTGCTGAAATTGCCGCCGACAAAATGACTGTAATTCCCGGTTTCAAAGCTTGTGCCGCTGCCTATATTCACATCTCCGGCCACGATTATTGACTCGGCTGCGGTGGCTGTAATTGTCCCGGAAGTGCTGAAATCTCCATTAATATTCATTTCTGTGTCGGGCATGGTCTTTACTCCGCTACCGCTTATAATAAGATTGTAATAGCCGCTGCTTCCTCCGATTCCAACAGGATTTTCAATGGTTTGACCGGATCCGTTCCACTCAACGGTACTGCTTATTGATGAGAAATCAACTAAACTTGTTGCATCGGAGCTCCCTGTTCCTGCAATTCTCAAAATACTTCCGGCAACAGGTTGGAATGTTGTGTTTGCACCTACTTCAATGTCATAAAAATTAGTTTCTCCCGATATCGTAGCAATTTCGGATACAACTCCGTGAGAGAAAATTACTTTTCCTGTACTTGCATTGAATGTCCCGTAATTTGACCATACACCGCCGGTTCCTACAACTGTGAGTGTGGAATTTGTACCGGCATTGAGTATTCCTCCGTTCTGTATCGAAAGAGTCAGGATTGTGCTTGAAGAGCTGCTGGTAATTGTAGGATCGTTTGGCGTTGTCCCGGCATCGGGGATTATTACTTTCTTTGTTAAGTCAGGAACAAAATCAGGAGTCCAGTTGTATTGGTCAAACCAGTCACTGCTCTCAGAACCGTCCCATGTTATTACATCTGATGTCGAAACTCCGAAAGTATGTTCTATAACTCCGAAAGCAGACGGTAGATTGGTGAAATTTGCATTATTCAATGTAATCCAGTTCTCGGTTGTGTTTAACTCGGACAGACCGCGATCCAGCAAAGTTGTTGTCGGAAAAACATAACTGAAGAAGCTGATACTGTTTTCAGAGTTCCCGTTTAATTCACTTTCCAGATAATGTGATTTTATAATTGCTCTTGTCTCACTTCCTCCGGTTTGACTAATATCAATAATTCTTTGAATTCCGTCTGTTTTCCATGAAGGAGCTGTTCCAATACTTATTTCTACGGTTATTTCTGTTGGTAAGGTTCCTACGTTTGGAAAAGTAACACTTGTGTATGGGTTCCCAAAAGTATATTCAATATTGGGTGAAAAATTCGTACGTTTAATTTTCCCTGTGACATCTCCGATTCCGGAGTTGGTAGCTCCTTCCCCCATAGTCAGAATACTGTTTCCCATATCTAAGCTTCCAAGAGTTGAGGAAGGATTGGAACTTTGCAGGTATAGAGTTCCCAGAACAGAAAGATCATCGTCAAAGATGAGCCCTCCTGTTCGGTTTACAGTTAAGTTGTTTAAAACAGGGCTGGTCGCAAAAAGATTAGTTGCATTCAAAGATGTTGTCCCACCGAATATAAGCGAGGATAGAGAGTCAACATTAATATACCCGGCAGTTTGTACAATGTCTCCGTTTATTGTTAATGTTGCAGATCCTACGTTAAGATTTCCTGATGTGAGTGTTAGCGAATTATTTATAACTACATTTTGGTGCAGGCTGACCCCGGATGAATTATTAATTATAAGATTTTCGAAATTGCTTTGTGAACTTCCCATTATTGACTGAGTACCTGTCCCGTTAAAAGTTATTGAATGGCCTGCTGATGCTGTAAAAGTTCCGTTATTGTCGAAATTTCCTCCCGTACTGTGGTCAAAATTTCCGGTTGCGAAAGAAGACCCTGTACCTATATGTAAATCACCGTCGATGGTTAAGTCTGCTGCGGCTGTTGTTGTTGCTCCGTCTGTTACAGAGAAGTTCCCGGCAATATTCATGGCGGTAGCCGGAAGCGTTTTTACACCTGTTCCGCTTAATATAAGATTGTAATATCTGTTTGTTGATGTGTTCGGTATTATGACAGTCTGATCTCCTCCGTTATACTCTACTGTGCTGTTACCTCCGATTACAGTTCTCCACACACCGTTATTTGTTACAGCTCCGGCAATTCTCATTGTACTTTCGTTAAGCAGCATCAATGTTGTACCGCTATTAATGGTTACATCATAAAAATCGTTGGTCCCGGAAATTGTCGGAGATGCATCTGTGAATGTGACATTACTGGTGTTAGGATTAAAAGTTCCTCCGTTATTTATCCAGGCTCCGTTACCGCCGTTAATTGTAAGCTGGGCATTTTCAACAGAATTGATGACTCCGTTTGCCTCAATTGTTAAAGATTTTATTTCTGTAAGTAACGGTATTGTCGGAGAATTAGGTGTTACAGAAGCATCAGGAATAATGATATTTTTTTCTGCTGAAGGACCTGAGTTTGGTGTCCAGTTTTCTACACTGGTCCAGGAATCGGAAACCGATCCGTTCCATGTGATTGTTGTAACATTACTGAATTCGTCCAAAGTAAGGTTTTTAATATCATCAAATGAAGAAGGAAAAAATGCTACATTAACATTGGAAAGACTTACCCAGTTTTCAACTGTATTCTGACCGGATCTGCCGTACTCCAGATCGTTATATTTTGTCCAGAAGCACAATCGTGTTTCATCGTTACCGTTTAGTTCGGAGTCGAGATAGTGACAGGTAAACATAGCTTTTGTAGAACTTCCTCCTGTCTGGATAATTTCAATTTCACGATTAATTGCTCCTGACCGCCATGAAGGAGTGCTGCCTATTGTTATTTTTGCACTTATTTCAGTAGGGAGTGTTCCGTCATTGGTAAAATAGGCCGATGTGTGCTCATTCCCGAAAGTGTACATAACTCCTGCAATTATTGTTGTTCTCCTGATAATTCCGGTGACATCACCCAGCCCCAGTGTTGAAGATGTTGCACCCATATTAAGGGTTTTAATTGTACTGCCGTCCGACATGTCGAGTATTCCCTTGTCTGATGCCGGGTTTGCTGCGGGTAAATTTAGTGTTCCGTTAATTGTAAGATCGTCAGGAGATGTGATACCTCCGGCACCGCTGATTGTCATGTTATTTATATTCCCGGTAAACAAACTGTATGGGAATGTTATCGCAGAGGAGTTGTTAAATATTATGGTTGCTCCGGCATTACCTGCATCAATATCTCCACTGGTACTGATTATTGAGCTTCCGTTTATTGTTAATTCATTTGCCCCGATAGTTAATGTGCCGGCAGTTAATGTTAATGCTCCGTAAATGGAGGCATTCCCGCTTAAACTGATTCCGTTACTGCGATTAAGTGTAAGATTGTTTAATGTAACTGCCGGAAGATATGTTCCTGCTCCGCTGCCGCCGATGGTAATATTTGATGAACTTCCTCCTGACAATGAACCCGAAGTTGTGGTAATTGATCCGTTTATAGTCAGAGTGTTTGCTCCGATATTTAAAGAGCCGTTGCTGAGAGTCAGAGCTGTTGTTAAAATAATATCTCCGTTTATAGTAAGTCCGGAACTATTGTTTAATGTTAAAGAATTAATCGTGTTGCTGACTATAGCTCCGTCTGGTATTGATTGTGCTGATGTTCCTGCAAAAATAACAGCAGATGAAACAGAACCTGCATCTATTTGTGCCCCGTTACTTAAATTCAGATTTCCTGTTATAGTAAGCTGATGTCCGTTTAGCACAAGTTGATCAGTACTTTGAGCATTTGTAATGCTTTTTATTGTCCTGTTCTGATCTAAAACGCAACTGTTGTCAGGATCAGCAGCAAAAACAATATCTGCTCCGTTTGGCGGCACAGAACCGTTTGCCCAATTCGATGATGTAGCAAAATCTGTACTTGTGCTTCCATGCCAGATATAATTGTTTGACTCAAGAGCTCCCATTTTAGGAGGAGTGCTTCTGGTGATGTCGTAAAAGTCTGTTGTAACTCCGCTTCCGTCAACTCCTGTTAATGTTGCGGAAGGATAATAATCAGAAACCTGCAATCCTCCTGCATTTGTAAAAACAGGATCTGTTGAAACACTATTGGCATCCTGGCCTGTAGCAGTTTGTAAGCTGGCCAGACTTGTCTGGTCAGAACCAAGATATGCCAACACTCCTCCGGTGCCGGATACATAATAATCGTTATAATCAATTGTCAGACTTGTAGTGCCGGAAAGATAAACTGAATAATGACTCCCTGTAGTACCGCCGGAACGGGCATTCATCAGAATATTATTCCGGTAATCTGCAGCAGAAGTGTTGCCGGCATTCCATAAGGCACTTGTTGATGAGGTGGTGCCTGTAACAGAACCTCCTATGTAAACGGTATTGAAATAAATATTGTTACTGTTGGTGGATCCGCTGTTATCAAGGATTCCGTTTATTTTATACCCGGTGGTAATGCCGGTGCCTAAACTTATTATATTATCAGAACTGGTTGTTAGTCCGTCATACAAAACAATCCCCTCAATATCACAGGCTGTATTTGTGGAAGAAACGGATAAACTGTGAATAAAATTTCCGGTAATTGTATTTGTTCCGCTTGACGGACCTGCATAATATAGTCCATAAACATCTACTCTGGAAGTAGGAGTACTATTGGAAATATTGTAAATTGTATTGCTGTTTACCGACTGAGATGTCCCGGCAGTGTTACTTTTCTGTACTATCCCGATTGCCGACGCACTTGCTGCTGTACCGGGCTGTCTGCTGGATGTGGAAATATTGTATATAGTATTGTTACGGATGGAATTGGATCCGGAAGATGTTATTATTCCGAAGGTGGGCGAGGTTGATAATGCCGTTGCAGAGTTGTTTAAATTAGCAATGGTATTGCCATATATTATTGTAGTTCCTGTCCCGCTACTACATATTCCGTTTACAGTCTGAGGATTTGATGTGCTGGTAGAGCCGGCGTTGATACTGTTGCTTGTGGAAGTGCTGCCGATAATGTTGTTACTGATTGTGGTTGTTCCGGCAGTTGCAGTTTTATTAATACCAAATATATTACTTGACAAAGTAGATAAATTGCCCGAAGTAATGGAGCCGATGAGGTTATTCTGACAATCGACTGTTCCTGATCCGGAAATATTAATCCCGTAAATGTTTTGTCCGTTTGTCGCTCCCGTAACGGTTATAGAACCTGTTCCTGATGAAGAACCTATTGTATTTCCGGATGTTGTTCCGATATTAACGTTTCCGCCGGCAATATTTATCCCGGTCCATGATGCATTTGCAGGATTGTTCCAACTGAAGTTTTGTATTGTATTGTTTTGAATGCTGCTTACATTGCCGGTTCCTGCAAGAAAATAGATGGCGTTAAACGCATCATTGGCAGCATTTGATTTGGTCCAGGCTGTCCCGCCGCATTGAGGAGAACTTCCACCTATATAATTCCCGGATATATTAAAGCTGTCACCACTGATGTTATATATTTTTATAGCATTATAAGTAAGAGCATTCGTGGAAATAAAAGTTGTAGTTTCATAAAAACTATTGCCACTTATTGTCCACGCCGTGTTGAATGATGATAAGAAGATACCGTTAGAAGCTGTTGAATGATTAAGGAAATCATAAATATTATTATTTTGTATGATATTTCCGTTGTTATTCTTACCTGAAGTTCCAAGTGAAAAAATTGCATTTACAGGCCTGTATGCATCACTTTCAGATGTTATATTATTGTTGCTGATTGTATTCCCGTCATTTCCGGTTGAAGCTGTTGTTGTTGAAAAATAAATTATTCCGCCGTCAGCTACGGTTTCGGAGCCTTTTATTGTGCAGTATTTTATCGTGTTGTTTGTGGCATCATTTATAAAACGTATGGTAGAAATTCCGGCAACAGGAGAGGTGCCTGAATTTATAATCTGCAGGTCTGCCGTGCTGCCGGTGGCATTAACTCTTCCGTCGATAGTTACATTATCAGCCCCGTTTAAATCTATAAGAGGGGAGTCCAGATTGCCGGCAACAGACAAGCCTGTTTTTGTTGGGTAGATATTTACAGATGTGTAGTTTGCACTTCCGTTTCCACTTGCGTTTAGCGTGGCAGCAGAAGACTCAATGGTGTTTTCCTGAATGTAAACTGTTATTACTCCCTGATGTACACCACTGTTTATTTTGTCGAAAGCATCTTTTAGAGTAGAATAATATGCTTCGTAAGTTCCTGAACTTGCAGTTACTTTAACCGGTAGTGAATATTCAATCCAGGTGTTGTTTGTCCCGCTATAAACTTCCTGCCATTTATTGTAGTATCCTTCCACGCCGCTGTGTATTCCCATATCAACACCGCTGGTGGTTATGTTGTCATCTCCTAATTTAAGGACTATTTTATTGGAAGTTTCGTAAAAACTTACCTGAACATTGGCATATACATACGCATAGTACGGAATTGACAAATCGTTATATTCTATTGTTAGTACTCTGTAAGGGGCTGTTCCTGTTACAAGGTATTTTACCCACGAAGAACCGACTCTTCCTACATAGCAGTCATACATTGCCATGCATATTATCTGGCCAAATTCAGTCGCTGTGGATGTGAGATTGTACGAAGCTGATGCAGAATAATTATTTGCGGCAGCAATACCATCCAAACGAATAAATCCATTTGTTGCAACGCTCAGACTGTTTGCAGTGGTATAGCTATTATTGTAAAAACTAAAATTGAAAGGCCATGAAACAGCAGCTTTTTTATCATCGCCTGTTACAATACTTGTACCACCGGAACAGTCAATCCAACTATAACCGGTACCAAGACTTCCGGTCTGTACGGAATAGTTCGCACTTGCTGATGCCTGAGCCATAATTTGGGACGGAATAACTGCGGTTATTAAAATAATGAGTATTTTGAAAACAGAAACATGTTCTGTGAAAATACAAAATGCCATTTTGATAATTCCATATGGATTATCTGCATTTCTCGATTGGCTGGGTAAATGTGTTTTCATATGGCAGTTATGTTTGGTTGAGAATTAATAATTGCATTGTCAGGTTTTGCAATAATAATGAGTCAGATTTTTGGTTATATTTTGCTAAAACAGTATTGCTGCAGAAGCTCAAAAACAATTTATGAGTATGGGCTAAAGAAACGGTTATTTCAGTAGAATTTTTCATATCCTCTCTCTCTTTTTATTTTACCTGGCGAATGTTAAATAAATATAAGCCCTCATTTGCCGGTTTTTACATGAAACGTTTTAATTTATACCACGCTTTGCGTAAGTGAGATAATACTAAGTTTATTGGCGTATCCGTAACATGGTTTTGCTTGTTGAATTTAAAATAATCAGAAAGTTGATTTGATAACAGGCTTTGGAGGATTTTATATAATTAATAGAAAGGATATGTAGTATTACCCTATGAGTCAATCCGGATAAAAACATACATTGGTAATTAACTTAAAAATAGGTAAAAACGTCAGATTTTTGTAGTGATGGGAAAAAACGACAGAATTTATAAATTTATAAAAGAAGAATATTAATGCTTTAATTATTAAGTATGCAGATTTGCAGGTATTTGTTAATCAGAAGGTGTAAAGCTTGTTACTTGTGATATGTAATTATTTAATAATAAAGGAATCGGATGTTATCCTTTTTTAGTAATAGTTTTATCAATAATTTGATTCCCTGACTTAATTTTTAAGTTGTAAACACCGGGAAGTAATTCATCTGTCTTTATTTGAGAGTGACCGTAGCTCTCTGTCATATTTAATTCTTTGGATATAACTTTGTTTCCTGATATGTCATACGCTTCAACAATTACTGTAGTGTTTCCCAGATCTTCAAATACCATATTGATTTCGTTGGTAAAAATGTTGGGATAGACAATTACAGATGCCTTAGTTTCCACGTTTGCACTTTTAATCAATTGAGAATTGTCGGGAGAATCTGTTTTTACCGTTTCAAATTGATCCGAAAAAGATGTCTGACTTTTTAAATCTGTTGAAATTGCAGAGAAAATAAACACAAAGATTGCTGTTGAAACAAGAACTTTTTTAATCTTTGAATACTGAATGTTTTTCATAAATAAGGATTTGAGGTTTTTAATATTTTAATGATGTAAAAATATCTATTGTTATTAATACAGCTTCAGGAGAATCAGAATTCGGTCGTTTTAAGTCAGAATTCGGTCGAAATTTCAAGAATTCGGTAATGGAATGCGTTTTTTACAAAAAATCCCCCCTGAAAAACAGGGAGGATTTCTTGTTGTTTTGAGTAAGTATTAATATTTGCTTTTTCCGGAACTTTTTGCTTTTACAGGAATTCTGTATTTAAGCATGAGCTCGTATGAACCGCTTTGATAGGCTGCAATGTCTGATGTAGCAAAATCTACAGCAAACCCGAAATCAAATTCCTTATATCTTAGTCCTAAGAGAGTAACAATATCTCCGGCAGTTCTGTAAGAAATACCAAGCCAGTAGTTCTTTTGGTAAATTGCTCTTACATTTAGATCGAACTGAGAAGGGGCCTTAAATGTAGTTTTAATTAAAGCAGATGGTTCCAGTTCAAATTCAGGATTAAGTTCAAATTTGTATCCACCCATGAGATTGTAGTGTCTGACCAGTCTTGTCATGAGAATTTCCTGATTGCCGATTTTAACAGGCAGTCCTATCATTTGATTTGCAGAAATACCTGCAAAATAATTCTCGTGGTATAGATAAATACCAAAGTCTGATTCAGGAACAAACTTTGACTCACGTGTTCCGTAAAGGTTAGGGTCTGAATCATCAAGAGCAATAAGTTCCGTATAATCAAGCTGATACTGGAATGCCTGAAATGATAATCCGAATGCAAGTTTTGCGTCGGTGAACACAGGCAGTATGTAGGAATAGTTAAGCTGGATACCGAGTTTCCGTTCGTGACCGAATCTGTCAACAAACAAAACTCCTCCTACACCCATGTTGTAATTTTCAAAACAATAATGAGCACTTAATGTCTGGGTAGAAGGGGCATTGTCGAAACCAACCCATTGCTCCCGTACTGCAAGTTGTACAGGCAAATCTTTTTCACTACCTGTTACGCCGGGGTTAATAAGCATTCTGTTAAACATGTACTGACTGTATAAAGGAAGTTGTTGTGCGTTAATTGCTCCGTAAATTCCTAATGCGAATATTATAATTATTATCTTTTTCATATCTGTAAATTATTAACGGATTAAACTTATTGTTCCTTTATGTGTATCATCATTATTTACAATAAGAATGAATACATATGATCCTGACGGCAGTTCTTTATCTTTTCGTTTTCCGTCCCATTGGTTTACAGGATCGGCATATTCTATTCCTGTACCATCGAAAACAAATACTTCGTCACCCCATCTTGTGAATATTCTGATACTTACATTGTCATATGCTTCAATTCCCTGAATTTTCCATCTGTCATTATATCCGTCCGCATCAGGAGTAATAACTGTAGGAACCAGTAAATCAGCAATCGGAGTTTTCAGGACAATGATTTTTGAAGTGTCAGAATCTCCGCACAAACCGTCAATTGTATAAATTATTTCAAATTCACCCACGCCGGATATTTCGGGATCAAAAATTCCGGATGCATCAATGCCTGTACCTGACCATATACCTCCGGAGTTTGCTGTATGAATAATAACAGGTTCATCATCTTCGTAAAGAGAATCAACCGGCGTAATTGTTGCATCAGACACAGAGTTAATTGTAAGATATACTGTATCTGAATCTCCGCACAGGCCATTGTACGAATAAATTACCTGATGAACTCCGGTGCCTGCATCAGGGATGAAAAGAGCTCCGGTAAGTTCATTGACACCGGTTCCGGTCCATGTTCCGCCTTCGGTATTTGCGGTTAGTATAATGCTATCTTCATAGTTGCAGAACACTGTTTTGGAAGTAATTGTGGCATCAAATAAATCAAGAACACTTAAAATGATTTCATCACTATCACCGCATGTTCCGGTTATGGTATAAGTAATTGTGTGATTGCCTGTACCTGCAGTTTCGGGATCAAAGAAACCGTTTGCAGGATTTACTGCTGTTCCTGACCATGTTCCGCCTATCTGGGCTGCCGAAAGAACTACAGGGTCGTCAGTTCTGCAAAATGGTCCGGCAGGTGTAATAGTAGCATCTGCAGAAGGAGAAACGACAATTGTAATATCGTCAGAACTTCCGCATGTCCCGGAATATGAATAATTAATTACATGATTTCCGGCTCCTGCCTCTCCCGGATCAAATGTGCCGGTTTCAGAGTTTGTAATGCCGTTTCCGGTCCATGTTCCACCGGTTGTTGCAGCAGTCAGAATAATCTCATCGTCACCGGAACACATTGGAGGAACCTGAGTAATTGTGGCATCAAATGGAGGTAATACTGTAATAACAATATCTTTGATGTCGCCACAATCTCCCGGAATTACATAAGTAATTGTGTGATCGCCGACACCTGCTGTTTCAGGATCAAATAGCCCGGTAGCAGGATTAATTGCATCTCCGCTCCATGTTCCTCCGCTTTGTAAAGCTGTAATTACAACCGGACCGCCGGTAACACAGAAAGGTCCTGCTGCATTTATTGTTGCATCTGCTTTCTGAACAACAGAAATAGTAATGTTATCTGAGCTTCCGCAAAGTCCTGAATATGAATAGATTATAGTATGATTTCCTGCTCCGGCAATACCAGGGTTAAAAATTCCGGCATCCGCATCTGTGATTCCGTTACCGGCCCATGTTCCTCCGGCAGTAGCTGCTGTTAGTGTTATTGGTGCTGCATTTGAACACATAGGTGCTACAGGATTGATAGTTGCGTCAAATAATTCTGCAACATTTACCGTTATTTCATCGGTATCTCCGCATGTGCCGGAAATAGTATAAGTTATAGTGTGGTCACCGGCCCCGGCAATTTCAGGATCGAAAAATCCTGTTGAAGGGTTTATTGCGTCTCCTGACCATGTTCCTCCAACCTGGGCGGCGGTTATTACCAAAGGATCATCTGCAACACATAATGGCTCGACCGGATTTATTGTAGCATCTGCTGACGGAAGTACCGTAACGGTAACGTTCTGACAAACAGTGACTCCACATGTATTTTCCCATCGGCCGTAATAAGTCGTCGTTACTTCAGGAGATTCGATTGTTAAAGGATTCCCGGACCCCACAGGAGTGCCTCCACATGATTCTGTAAACCAATATACGTTTTCACCGCTTCCGCCTGTTACAGAAAGATTTATATTTCCGGAATCGCTTGAGCAGAAGTTGTTTATGTCTGTCTGAGCAGAAACAGGTGGTTGTGGTAATTCAGAAACACTTACACTAACTGAAGCGCATTCTGAGTTCCCGCAACTGCTTTCATATCTTCCGTAGTAGGTTGTGTTGACTGTAGGAGAGGGGATGACCAAAGGATTTCCTGTTCCGACAAGACCAACTCCGCATGAACCTGAATACCAGAAAACCTGAGGTCCTGTTCCCCCGATTAATGAAAGAGATATATTTCCGGTGTCATCTGAGCAAACTGAACTTTGGTCAACTTCTGCCGATACCGGGTCAGAAGGAGAGTCTATTATATTTATTGTCACAGATTCACATGCAGATACACCGCATGAGTTTTCCCATCTTGCAAAATACTCTGTTGTTACAGCAGGTGATTCAATATTTAAAGGATTTGTTGTTCCGATTTCTGTTCCTTCGCATGCATCTGTAAACCATCGTATTGTAGTTCCGCTTCCGCCGACAGCAGAAAGATTTATTGTTCCAGCATCGTCAACACATAAATTATTCCCGTCAGAAGTTACAAATGTCGGAGCTACAGGTTGTGTAATAACATTTACAATTACAAAAGCACAGGAGCTTACACCACATGAGTTTTCCCATCTTGCATAATAAATTGTATTTTCTTCGGGAGATTCTATTGTAAGCGGATTGCCGGTACCGACAGGTGTATCTCCGCAAGAACCGGTGTACCAATGAAGTTCTTCGCCACTCCCGCCTGTTGCAGATAATTCAATATTCCCGGCATCGTCAGCGCAGAAATCATTTCTGTCTGAGAGTGCACTGATTGGCGCAACAGGAAGTGGATTTACCGTAACAGTATAACTTACACATGTTGTGTTTCCGCAGGTATTTTCCCATCTTGCATAATATGTTGTTGTAGTTTCAGGCGATGGAATAACCAAAGGATTGCCTGTGCCTGCTGACGAACCTCCGCATGAGCCTGTAAACCACTGAACTAAAGATCCTGAGCCACCGGCAACAGAAAGAGATATGTTTCCTGCATCGTCTGCACAAAAGTTATTGATGTCCGACGTGGCAGACGTAGGTTCAACAGGTGGGTCAACAACTGTTACAACAGTATTTGTACATGCTGAAACACCGCATGAATTTTCCCATCTTACATAATAGGTTGTAGTTCCGGAAGGAGATTCGATATTTAGCGGATTGCCGGTGCCTATGTTGGTGCCTCCGCAAGCAGTTGTAAACCATACAGGATTGTCTCCGCTTCCGCCTGCTACAGTCAGATTTATGGTTCCGGCATCGTCGTTGCAGAAGTTGTTCCTGTCTGATGATGCAAAAGAAGGTGTTGCCGGCAAGGGGCTTACATTTACAGTGTAGGTAGCAGTTGCTGTCTGAGGAGCGCAGGTGTTATTACTGGTTACTGTCAGTGTCAGTGTTACCGCAGTTCCTGCATCAGCAGCTCCGGCAGTGTATTCAGGAGTTAACGAAGTGCTTCCTGCTGTAATTGATCCGGCACCGTTTTCTGTCCATGAAATTGTCCCGTTTGCATATGTTGCACCACTTACTATTGCTGAAGCATCGGGGCAAATTGTTTGAGAACCTCCTGCTGTAGCTGTTGGCAATGCATCAACCGAAACTGTTACACCTGTACAGGTAGTTGTATTGCAGTCTCCTGAATATCTTGCATAATAAGTTGTGTTTGAAGTTAAAGTCTGAGATACTACCAGAGGGTTTCCTGTTCCGATAAGTGTTCCTCCGCAACTGGTCGTGTACCATTGAACGACTGCGCCGGTACCTGCAGTTCCGCCTGATGCTGTGAGCGTAATGTTTGTTGTTACACCCGAGCAAACAGTTGAAGGATTTGCAGTAGCAAGGGTTGGAGCAACAGAGTTGGTTTTTGAAGAAACAGTTACAGATGCCTCTGCAGGGCTTCCGCAATCGCTGGTAACTCTTGCGTAATAAGTTCCGGGGCCTACAGTTAAAGGATTTGCCGGGCCAAGATTGGTTCCTGTTCCGCCTGTTCCTGTCCACCATGTCAAAACAGCGTTTGTTCCGCTGATTCCGTTTGCTGTAACCGTTGTCGAAGATGATGAGCAGATAGGGCTAACGGAAGCAGTTGCAGATGTAATACCTGAACCTGTGCTTATATTAACAGTAGTACTTGTGCATGTTGTCGTGTTACAATCACCGGAATATCTTGCATAATATGTTGTAGCAGATGCCAATGTTTGAGAAACTACCAGCGGATTTCCTGTTCCGACTAATGTCCCGCCACAGCTTGAAGTGTACCATTGAACAACAGCTCCGGTTCCTAAAGTACCGCCGGAAGCTGTAAGAGTAATATTTGTCGGCACACCTGAGCATACAGATGCCGGGCTTGCTGTTGCAGAAGAAGGTGCAACAGAATTAATTTTAGCGGCTACACTTACAGAAGCTTCCACAGCACCTCCGCAGTCTCCTGTAACTCTTGCATAATAAGTTCCGGGGCCAACAGTTAAAGGATTGGAAGAACCAAGGTTTGTTCCTGTACCACCACTTCCTGTCCACCATGTTAATGTTGCGTTTGTTCCTGTAATGCCATTTGCTGTAATTGTAGTAGTTGAAGATGAACATATAGGACTTGCAGCAGCAGTGGCAGAAGTAATTCCTGCATTTGTGTTAACACTTACTGTTGTACTTGTGCAGGTTGTTGTATTACAGTCACCGGAATATCTTGCATAATATGTTGTAGCAGATGCCAATGTTTGAGAAACTACAAGCGGATTTCCTGTTCCGACTAAGGTTCCGCCACAGCTTGAAGTGTACCACTGAACAACAGCTCCGGTTCCTAAAGTACCGCCGGAAGCTGTAAGAGTAATATTTGTCGGCACACCTGAGCATACAGATGCCGGACTTGCTGTTGCAGAAACCGGTGCAACGGAATTTGTTTTAGCAGCTACGGTAACAGATGCTTCAACAGCACTTCCGCAGTCTCCTGTAACTCTTGCATAATAAGTTCCGGGGCCTACAGTCAAAGGATTTGAAGAACCAAGATTTGTCCCTGTTCCTCCGCTACCTGTCCACCATGTTAATACTGCGTTTGTTCCTGTAACTCCGTTTGCTGTTACGGTAGTTGTAGAAGAAGAGCATATCGGGCTTGCAGTTGCAGTTGCAGAAGTTATGCCCACATTGGTTTTTATATTTACAGATGTGCTTATACAACCGGTAGTGTTGCAATCTCCTGAGTAACGGGCATAATAAGTAGTAGTTGAGGACAGAGTCTGAGAAACTACCAGCGGATTTCCTGTTCCTACCAGAGTCCCGCCGCAGCTTGATTTATACCATTGAACGACGGCTCCGGTTCCTACAGTTCCGCCTGATGCTGTTAAGGTAATATTGGTTGCAACGCCGGAACAAACTGAAGACGGACTTGCAGTTGCCGATGTGGGGTCAACAGAAATTGTTTTGGAAGCAACAGTTACGGATGCCTCAACAGGTCCTCCGCAATCACCGGTAACTCTTGCATAGTATGTTCCCGGACCAACGGTCAGCGGATTTGATGAGCCTAAGTTAGAGCCTGTTCCGCCGGCTCCTGTCCACCATGTTAATACTGCATTTGTACCTGTAACGCCATTTGCTGTGATAGTTGTGGTTGACGACGGACATATAGGGCTTGCTGCTGCTGTGGCAGAAGTAATGCCGACATCTGTTTTAACACTGACACTTACAGTTGCACAGGAAGTACTGTACATAGAACAATCAGTATCGTAAGTTCTTGCGTAATAAGTTGTATTTGACGTTGGAGAAACAGAAATTGAATTTCCTGTATTTACATATGTGCCTCCACACGAACCTGTGTACCAGTGCACCTGCTCTCCGTTTGTACCCGGAGTTGCAGATAATGTAGAACTGCTGCCGTTACATATTGCAGAAGGACTTGCACTTATGGCAGTTGGAGTTCCCACAGGATAGTCAATAACTGTCAGTTGATAGTTTCCGTAAATTAATGAGGAGTTGTAATATCCTACGGAAACATAATATGTTGTTGAAGCTGCAGAGCATAAATAAATCAGTGAAGTAGTTCCGCTGCCATCATCATCATCACATTCTACTTCAGTCATGGCGCCACATGATCCGGTATAAATATGCAATTCAGTATCAAAATTAGTCCCTGCATTGTCGGTTGAAATAAGCATCCTGTTGCCGGTACCTGTAAACTTAAACCAGACATTTGCCCCATAACCTGAGCAGCCGGAACCGGCCGGAATATCATTGCTTGCACAATTATTTGACATTACTCCGCTGTTATAAGGTAAAGAAGAGATGTTTATGGCGTTTGCACAGTTATCATTTGAAGGATACGGAGTTACTGTAAGATTAACGGTATTACTGGTTTCTGTTCCGCATGCGTTTGTTACTATGCAATAATAGCTTCCGCTGGCAGATGCTGTGTATGATGATCCGGTTTGTCCTGATATTGCTCCGGCTCCGTTGTACCATTGATAACTGATTGGTCCGGTTCCTGTTGCGGTAACAGAATATGTAACAGAGTTTCCCTGACAAATTGTTGAAGATGCCGGAGTTGGTTGAGTTGTAATTGCAACAGGAATACAGGTTATCCAATGAGAAATGAAACCATCGTCACCATAACTTCCTTCGGTAAGCGGAGTTGAATTACCGTCGGGGTCAACGTTTACAGAAATGCTGAAATCAGTGCCAAAGAAAAACCCGTTTGTGATGTCAGCTTCAACAGATTTATAATAAGATGCAGATGCCGGTTCGCAGGCTCTTACAGCCCAATTAAAGCTTTGATCTGAATTTAAGCTTAGTACTGCACCTGTCCATCCGTTACTTGTAATGTTTGTAGTTCCTGATCCCGGATCGAAGTCCTGTGTTCCGGTTGGGACAGTACTTGCAATCAGTATCTGGGTGTTGGATAATGACATTGATGGCCTTTGAACATTAAAAGGAAGATTGTAACCCCATGAAACAGTAAGATCGCTGTTTTTCAGTCGTAAAAGAGCTACAGAAGATGAGGTGCCGGATGAAGCTGAAGTAAGATAGTAAGTTCCCGATCCCTGCTGAAAGTCTATAGTTCCGGTGTATTGAGTTGCAAAGTACATGTATGTTCCGTCAAGTTCAATATTGTAGCCACGTTCGTATTGAGCTCCGCCAAATGAATAGGCATAATTGTATGCACCTGTACTACACAGATAACTTGCAAGAAAAATATCTGTATTTCCGACAGAAGTGAGATTGTTTACTCCTGCGTCGGGATTAAAATCTACAGTATTGTAAAAACCTCCGGTAACATAGAGATATGTTCCGTCAGTTTCTATGTCGTAACATTCTTCATAACCGGTTCCGCCAAATGTTTTTACCCATTGAAAAGCTCCTGTTGAAGCAGTAAATTTTGCAATGTATGCATCATAGCCGCCAACAGCAGTTTTTAGTGTTGACCCTGCAGTCGGGTCAAGGTCAACATTGGTTCCTGTAAACCTGTTGAAAAAATATAAATTTCCACTTTCATCCAGTGCAATAGAGCCTTCCTGTGTTGTTGATTCATATCCCTTCATAGTATAATAATATGTCTGAACACCGGCAGCAGTATATCTGGCAAGAAAGCATGCCAGTTCTCCTGCATACTGTTCTCCTGAAACATAAACATTGCCGGCAGCATCAACGGCTAATGCATTTCCGGCACCTAATCCCTGAGCGGAAACTATATGCTGCGCCCAAAGAAAGTTCCCGTTTGCATCATATTTTGCAACATAAGGATCTTCGCTGTACCATGAACCATAGTAAGATGTTAAATCTCCTCCTGCAGCACTCGGGTTAAAATCAACAACTCCTTCAAAATTACCTGTAATAAAAATGTTTCCGTCTTTATCTGTGGCAATTGCATTAACTTTTACCTGACCCGATTCTGCACTGGTTTGGTCAAGTTGTGTAACCCATTCCACCTCCTGAGAATACAAATTAAAGAGTGTCACAAAACACAATAAGCTAAGAAAAATCTTTTTCATATCTGATAGGTTAAATTATAATTAAAATTGATATTGCCGTTATTGTAAATCAAAAATAAAGTAATAGCAGTATATTCTTCACTTTACAGCCAATAATCTTTTTTTGAGATGCCAATAACAATAATAAAATCTCCTCTGTTTTCAACTATCAAAAATAATAAAAAAATAACAGAAAGAAATTTTTTATTGACTTTTTACCGTAAAAAAAACAGATATCATAAATATATCTGTTTTTCATTTCTATGCCTGGTTTTCAGATTAAGCCTGAAAATTAATCCGGGATCAGGATTATGTTAAAATCACAGTCTTATCAATGGTTATTTGGCGTAATCATTTTATGCATAATTTACCTGTTGTCGAAAAATAAATAATTACCTTATTTTTTTACAATTTTCATATTCATTACATTACTGTCTGATCTGCTTCGCAAGTTGTAAACAGCAGGACGTAAATTTTTAATTTCCAGAATAGTGTGGAAATCAGCTTCTCCTGAACTGAATTCTTCGGAATAGACAAGTTTCCCCAGATCGTCAAATATTTCCAGAACAAAGTCTTTGTCCTGTAAATTTTCAATAATAACGTTCAGTTCATCTGTAAACGGGTTTGGATATGCAATCATTGTTGGTTCTGACATAGCTTCAGAGTCGCAATTTACAGCAATGGCATTGTATGTTGTAATTTTACCGTCAAAATCAACCTGTTTCAGACGATAATAATTGTCTCCTGACAGAAGTTCCTTATCTGTATAACTATAATTCAGGGTCCGGCTTGAGTTACCGGCACCATCAACTTTTCCTATTTCAAAGAAATTAATCATATCATTTGATTTCTCAACAATATAAAAATCATTATTGGTTTCTGACGCTGTCTGCCAGGTGAGGAGTGAGGTCTGATTATCACATTTTGCTGAGAATGATGTCAGTTCAACAGGAAGAGGGTCAATGTCATTTTTAGATCCGAAAGTAACAAATGTCTGGGCTTTTGCACCGAAAGGAATGGTAAGGTCTGAAGTTATAAATCCCTGATCGTGAGCTTGTCCGGAAGCATTTCCTCCCGCATTACGCCATAAGGTTCCTGACCAATATGCGACAGCTAAATCCTGAGGGTCAAAATCTGCAGGTACTCCATCATCAAAACCATGAATACATATTCCGCTCAAATGAGTGTTGTCATACCAGTAAAGAGTGGTATTTGAAATATCCTTGTCTGAATTCAGCAACCAGTGTTCGCGATCGCTTACATGATGAAGGGTAGCGTCCATATTTCCGCCATGTTCCCACCAATCGGGCATGCCATCTT
Organism: Bacteroidales bacterium; assembly: GCA_003249955.1. Taxonomy (GTDB): domain Bacteria; phylum Bacteroidota; class Bacteroidia; order Bacteroidales; family ML635J-15; genus Bact-19. Next base: position 55,773 of record QKHS01000071.1, read on the forward strand.
CGTTTGAGTAGAAATATTCAGCAGTGACTATTGTCGCTGACGGATCGGGATTTATACCCAAAGCACCCAGAACATTATAGGTAGTGCTGCCATTTCCAAGATCTCTGGTGGTGACATCTCCTGTAGGAAAAACAAATGCAGACGCACCTGTTTTGGTAACCAGACCGTTTACAAAGCTATTATTATTTGATACTGTGGCTGAAGCAGAATTTCCAAATGTTAATGATCCGGTTCCTGAGTAATAAACAATTCCATTGTTAAATGCTGCGTTAGCATTTATAAGCATTGGAGAACTGACATTTATGTCATTAGTTCCGGTTGCAGAATTATTGAATATAACATTATAAAAGCTACTGCCTCCTGATGCAATTCCCTGAAGAAGAGTCCCGTTAAAAGTAACTGTACTCGTAGCCGGATTGAATGATCCTGCATTTGTCCAGTTCCCTTCAATTTTAATTTGATTAGCCTGTGCTGTTAATGAAGCCCCGCCGGTAATATTTAAATCTCCTCCTGCTCCGCTGGTTCTCATGCATGTAAACACTGTTGCTGTATGTGTGTAGGTGCCTGAAATGTTAAGATTTCTGAAAATTGTTTCAATACCGGCGATGTTTTTTCCTGTACCGGTAAGATTTACCGTTCCTGTTCCGCGGTTAAACTGTCCGCCTGTACGTGTCCAGTTTCCTCCTACAGACATTATATACGATTGACAGTTAAATTGATTGGCATTGTTTATTGTAAAATCATTATTAATCTGAACGTCTCCATACAGATCAACAATGTTTGAAGAGTTAACAGTTATATTATAGAATTGTTTCCCGACTCCTGTGCCGCCTGCTGTAATTGTTGATGAGCCGCTTGTACCATCAAATGTAACAGTATTTGTTCCCGGAGTATATGTCCCGTTGTTTGTCCAGTTTCCGGCAATGGCAAAGTTGTAGCTTTGTGCATTAAGTATCTTTGAAGCATTTATTGTCAGGTTTCCGGCAACTCTCAGGCTTCCGGACGAAATATAAAGATTGGAAGTATTGTTTATCTGAACATTTCCAAGTTCAACATCTGCGTTTATTCGCGGAATATTTGTTGCGGAACTTCCGTCAAGTATTGTTGTGTGCGATGATGTTGCAGTTGTTGTTCCGTATATGCCAAGTCCTCTGTCTGAACCATTGCTGTAGGCGGTAATTGTCCCTCCGGTAAAAGATCCTCCGTTAAGACTGAACTGCCCTCCGGATGTTGTGTTTCTGTACGTTCCTCCGGACTGATTCAGTGTTCCTGATCCCCAGATATCATCGTCTATTTCAATTGCTCCGCCGGAAAGATTTATAGTAGCATCGTTAAAATTTGCATCAATACTTCCGTGGAATAATCCGGCACTTATATTTAGAATACTACCGGCTAACCATGAATCATTATCAGGAGAAACTCCATAACCATTAGTGGCACTACAGTTAAATGTTCCGCCACTAATGTCCAGCGTTCCTGAAACCTGAACACCATAAGGAGCCATTGTACTCCATGTTACTCCTGTCGGAACAGAAAGTGTTGCACCGCTTGAAATTATCATATCAGGAGACCCGAATGTGGCATCTGAACTGCTGTTTGTCTGAAAGGTCCCTGTTGAGAGAGTTTTTGTTCCTGTTCCGCTGAACCTTACAAACCAGAAATTTGTATTCCCGTATATTGTCTGATTTGCACCACTATATGTAACTGTTCCGCTTCCGGGGACAAATGTTCCGTTATTTGTCCAGTCCCCGTTAACAGTCAGTGTGTTGGTGCCGGAGACTGTAAGGGTTGCACCGGAATTAATCGTTATATTGTTACACACAGATGCAGCACTTATAACAGGCTGATTGCCGGGGCCGGAGGGAATGACTACATCTGTTCCTGAGGCCGGGACTGTATTCTGTCCCCAGTTTGTAGCAGTATTCCAGTCATTGGAAGTACAACCTGTCCATTGGCCTAAGGCTTCGGGGTTAGTACACGGATTTACATATTTGTAAGCAAGATTTCCTGAATTTGTGAAACCTGAACATCCAAGATGACTTATTTCAATAATATAATTTGCTGATGATGGAGCCGTCCAGCTTGCTGATGATGGCAATCCCGTACACCACGGGCCGGAGTCGTCATTTGAAAATTGCAGGTCGTAAGTAGAATTGTAGATTCTTAAATATGAGTCTTCGGAGGTTGTCGCAAAGGCTAAAGTCGTAAACTGTGCCTGCTGTTGCCGCAAATTGATATAAGTACATGCTGCCGCTTGAGTATGCTTCATTTTGCCAGGATGTTGTCGGAGTAATTGTAGTCAGAGAAGAGCTCCCGTAAGAAGCAGAAGTACTCCAATAAGTCATGTAGCTTGAATTTGAAAATGCTGTGCATGTAAAGTGACATGCAGTAATGTAATACGTGCCGCTTACAGAACATGTGTAGCTTAGTGAAGAAGGAGTTCCGGAATAGAAAGGTCCGTAGTCGTCATTTGAAGCAACTTCGGTTAACCCGGAATCATATAAATGCAGATAGCTGTCTTCTGAACTTTGTCCTCCCAATGTAAAATTATATGTTGTTCCTGCACTTGCCGTAAAACTCCAGTACGGAATTGTCCCTGAAGTATATGAAACATCCTGAGGCGAACAGGAAGAGAAAGAAATGGTTCCCATGTTTGTATTCCCGCATCCGGGGACAGGACATGCACTTGTACTGAAAGTTCCGCTTGTGGCCGTGGAAGAAGAAGTGCCGTTGCAGCTTGTATATGCGTAAACCGTAAAATAATATGATGATCCGCAGGTAAGTCCGCTTACCGTGGCCGAAGTCCCTGTAGTATTCCCGGACGTGACAGATGTTCCTCCCGAAGTGTAGAAATTCCAGTAATATGTAATTGTTGCAGAACCTGCAGGACTTCCGGCTGCCCATGAAATACTTGCTGTAGTTGTCCCCGTTCCTGACCCTGAAAGACTTGTCGGTGTGCCTGACGTGGTGCACGGGTCAACATATTTATAAGCAAGATTTCCTGAATTTGTAAAGCCGGAACACCCTAGGTGGCTTATTTCAATAATATAATTTGCTGATGATGGAGCCGTCCAGCTTGCTGATGATGGCAATCCCGTACACCACGGGCCGGAGTCGTCATTTGAAAATTGCAGGTCGTAAGTAGAATTGTAGATTCTTAAATATGAGTCTTCGGAGTCGGAGTTATCGCACAGACTAAAGTCGTAAACAGTACCCGATGTCGCTGCAAATTGATATAAATACATGCTGCCGCTTGAGTATGCTTCATTTTGCCAGGATGTTGCCGGAGTAATTGTAGTCAGAGAAGAGCTCCCGTAAGAAGCTGAAGTGCTCCAATAAGTCATATAACTGGAGTTTGAAAATGCCGTACAGGTATAGTGACATGCACTAATATAATATGTGCCGCTTACGGGACATGTGTAGCTTAGCGAAGAAGGAGTCCCGGCATAGAAAGGCCCGTAGTCATCGTTTGAATCAACCTCGGTTAACCCGGAATCATACAAATGCAGATAGCTGTCTTCGGAATTTTGTCCTCCCAATGTAAAATTATATGTCGTTCCGGCACTTGCCGTAAAACTCCAGTACGGAATTGTTCCTGAAGTATATGAAACATCCTGAGGCGAGCATGAAGAGAAAGAAATGGTTCCCATGTTTGTATTCCCGCATCCGGGGACAGGACATGCACTTGTGCTGAAAGTTCCGCTTGTGGCCGTGGAAGAAGAAGTGCTGTTACAGCTTGTATATGCATAAACTGTAAAGTAATATGACGAGCCGCAGGTAAGTCCGCTTACCGTAGCCGAAGTTCCTGTAGTATTTCCGGACGTGACAGATGTCCCTCCAGAAGTGTATAAATTCCAGTAGTATGTAACTGTCGCGGAACCTACGGGACTTCCGGCTGCCCATAAAAGACTTGCTGTAGTTGTTCCCGTTCCTGACCCTGAAAGACTTGTTGGTGTTCCTGGTGTTATGCAACTACTTTGATATTTATATTGCAAATAGCTTGCATTTTGCCAGCCTGAGCATGAATAATGGTTACCAACAATATAAAATGTTCCTGTAGATGGTGCGGTCCAACTTATAGAAGCAGCAACACTACCCGAACAATGAACCCCGTAGTCGTCTGCGGAAGCTACCTGTGTCCATGAGGCATCGTATATCCGCAAATAGCTGTCTTCGGAATTGGCACAAAAGCTAAAGTCATAAATTGTTCCGCTGGTTGCACTGAATGTCCAATAAGATATTTCGCTTGCTGAATAATTTGCGTTTTGCCATGAGGTGGTAGGCGTTATTGTCCCCAGACTGTTCAGAGGACCCTGAAAGTACATATAACGTAAGCTTCCTGCGTAATTTATATTTGAACAACTGTAATGACTCGCTGAAATATAATAGGTTCCTGATGTGGTACAAGTCCATGTGCCTGATGCTTCAACTGACGAACAATATGAGAAAATTCCGTTGTCGTCTGCTGTCCAGACCTGATTATAGCTCGCATCATACAAGTGTAGATAGCTGTCTTCTGTTCCGCCTGAATGAGGGCAAAGACTGAATTGATATGAATATCCTGCTGTAGCCGTGAATGACCAGTATGGCATTGTACCTGCCGAGTAAGAGGCAGTATTCCAGTTTCCGCATGACGGGCTTATTGTTCCCATATTGGTATTGCCGCATGATGGCTGACTCCAAAGAGATAAATTTGCAGTAAGGGAAATTATTACTGCAACCGAAAACAGAAGTATTCTGAAATTCTTTGGATTGCTTTTTATTATTGAGATAGCTTTCATATAAAAGTTTTTAATATTAATCATTTTATAATTATAGTTTTTCTCAGGGAAACTATTACGCCTGATGGCATGGTTATGAGGTTCTGCCAAAAAATACTTTTTGTAAATAAAAAATTTTTCAGAATGACACCAGTACAGAGTGCTTTCATCATATAAAATTATCTACCGAATAAAATTACCTCAATGCATTATTTCCATGAAACGAATAGCAATATTTCCTCTAATTCAATACAAATTTACTATTTGTTTTGAAATTATCACAAAAAAAACAGATTATTTTTTGTCTGTATGAAATTTAGAATGTTTATATTTTACTAAATATTATAGTAAATAAATAAAATAAGAGAATATTATGCAATTTAATAATATAAAATCTTTTTAATTGTTTTTGTTTTGTGTGAAACTGTTAAAATAATAATTTAGATTTTAAGATAAAATTTAAGCTTTTAAGTTTAAAAGCAGAATACTAAGAGCATAAAAATATTAAATTGCTGAAATGTGAATTTGTTAAAAGATATATTTTTCTTTTATTGCAATAATATTGTTGATTAATTCAGGGTTAATTTTAGTACAATTGTCGAATGCGATATCTGCTTGCTCAAAGTCCATATTTCTATATAACAATTCTCCCAGATTCAGATATGCATTTGCTGTTTCTTTCTGACTTTTTTCATTTAATTTAAAGCTTATGGTATCATACCTGCTCCATTCCACTTTTTCATTTGAATTAATTATTGCAGATAATGATTCAGATTTATCATAATCCCCGTTAGCAATAAAGGTAAGATATTCATCATACAATGACGAAAAATAAAATGTTTCACTTCTACGGTCTTTTGCCAGTGCTTCTTTGTAACCTGCAATTGCAGTACTGTCATCGTTTAATTGCATTGTCAGAGAACAATATTTGTAGCGGATACTCAAGTCAAACGGCATAAGGTTGATAGCTTTAAAATAGTAGTCCTGAGCATTTTTAAGATTTTCAACTTCATTTAGTCCCTGTACTTTTAGTTTTTTTGCTTTAGCTGTTTCCAGGTCTGCACGTGAAATGTAATAAATAAATAAAGCTGTACTGTCAAGACCTTTGTTAAGTCTTTCCACTTCTTTAATGCAGCTTTCCGCCATTTCAAAATTTCCGGTTTTTGTATATGCTATTGAAAGATTTCCGTAAATGTTTCTGTTGTCCTTGTCAATTTTAAGTGCATCATTATAATAAGAAATAGCTAATTCAAAATTTCCTTCATACATTAATCTGTTGGCATATTCAAAAGAGGTGCTGGCTTCTGTCTTTCGTCCTGGTTCCGAGATTTCCTTTAACCAATCCGGGCTAAACAGGGTTGTGATCCCAAAGATTATGAGAATCAGATAAAAAGATAATATAATATATGAAATGAACTTGTCTGTTTTCATGAGTTGTGTACTATCATTAGTATTTTTTTATTTTCTTCAATCAGCCGGTTATAAAGTTTAAAAGCTTCTTTATTCGGAAGTTTTATTATCTGATATACTTTGTTTTGAATTGGGTTATACCTGATTTCGACTTTTTTTTGATCGTGATATCCTTTCCCTCCTTGGTTTTTTGATCCTGTGGCAAGTATCAGAATATCGGGACCAATTGAATTTATTTTCTGCTGATCTCTGGTATTAAAATGAGTTTTTTTATCTACTGCCCTGATCATACCGTTCGGATAGATCATTACATCAAAATAGGCTATAGGAATTTTTTTATAATAAAATAAATTTTCACTTCCCGATTTTACTTTTGATTCTGATAACGTCAGTGTAAGAGTTAATAATATAACTATTAACGATGCTGCTCCGATTACTATTTTTCTGCCTGTTTTTCCTGATAATAATTTAAATATCAGGAAAAAAAACGCGAAAAATACCAGAGTGAGAAATATAACCTGTTTTACATAAACGGCATCAGATAAAACAGATGATACATTTAAAAATATAATTGCAAATATAAATTCCAGAGACAGGATCCATGCAGGGTAGTTACTAAAGTGATTTTTCCCTTGTGGCCAGAAATTTTTAAAATTAATGTATTTGAATTCAAAAGCAACAAAATTAATAAAAGCAAGGCCGGTCAGGCATCCCCATAAATCCTTTGCAACATCAGATAAATCGAAAACCCTGTCAGAAATAAAAACCTGGATTAGCTCGTCAGATAACGACATTGTAAGCGCCATTAAGAAAATTCTTAATATTACTTTTCCTGTATTTAGTTGTTTGGCAGAGAAATGTCGCCAGGCAAGCCATGAAAACAAACCGTATGCTACATAATGCCAGTTATGCTGAATGTCGTAAAAGTGGTGATTAAAATAATAATCGCTGGTATTATAGGCTATTATCAGTAATATTAATACTATGGCAATCCCTGATATTCTTTTATGAGAATAGTTTTTAATTAAATAAAAGATTCCGGGAATAGCTGCCAGGGTAGCAACAGAGAGGATAAACGGGCAATTAAATTCACCTATAGGGAACGATAATCGTGAAAGTTTTCCTATTGCATCCTGAAGATAGTTCTGCAACATTAAAAAAGGCGTTACAATCAATAGAATACTATATAAAACTAAATTTGTTTTTGTAGTTAATTTTAATTTCATTCCGTTTTATGAATTTACAACTTTTCTCCTTTTGTAAAAATAAATAAAGTTTTTTACAAAACAAGCTTTGCAACGAAATATTCTCTTGAAGATATATAAAAAACGCATGGTATCTTGAAATAAAATTCAATAATACCATGCGTATGATAGCTTTGTAATTTAGATTATTTTTTCACAACTTTCAGATTTATTACATTGCTTTCAGATTTACTTCTTAAGGTGTAAACAGCAGGTTGTAAATCCTGAATCTTTAAAATGGTCCGGAAAGTTGTCTCGCCGGAACTGAATTCCTGAGAGTAAACAAGTTTTCCCAAATCATCAAATATTTCAAGAACAAAGTCCTTGTCCTGTAAATTTTCAATAACAACATTTAATTCGTCGGTAAACGGATTTGGGTATGCAATCATTGTCGGTTCTGAAGATATTTCACGGTCACAATTTACAGATACTACATCATATGTTGTAATTTTACCGTCAAAATCAACCTGTTTCAGACGATAGTAATTGTCTCCTGAGAAAAGTTCTTTATCCGTATAATTATAATTCAGAACCTGATTTGAATTACCGGCACCATCAACTCTTCCTATTTCAAAGAAGTCGGTCATATTATCTGACTTTTCAACAATATAAAAATCATTATTTGTTTCTGATGCTGTTTGCCAGGTTAGGAGAGAGGCAGAGTTGTTACATTTTGCTGTGAAATATGTCAGTTCAACAGGCAAAGGATTAATATCTGCTTTCGATCCGAATGAAATGAAAGTTTGCGATTTAGCACCAAAAGGTATCTGAAGTGTGCTGGTAATGCTTCCGTTATCATGATTTCCGGCTGGCGAGCCACCTGCATTTCTCCATAGAGTTCCGCTCCAGTAAGCAACGGCTAAGTCAGAAGAAGAGTAAACATTGTCGCCGTCACACAGGCTATGTACACAAACATCTCCATTAGCATGTCCGTTGCTATTCCAGAACAAAGTAGCATTGGCAAAATTTTCTGTAGAGCTAACCAACCAGTACTCTCTGTCTGAAACATGATTTAATGTTGCATCCATATTACCTCCGTGTTCCCACCAGTCAGGCATTCCTGAATTTGTAAAGAAGTATTCCACTGATGTTGTAGTACTGCTCACAGGATTAATAACCATAGGTCCCCAAACAGAATAGGTTGTGTTGCCATTTCCGATGTCCCTTGTGCTAACATCCCCGCAAGGGACATTAAATATCCCCGATCCGGTTCTGAGGATAGACCCGTCAACAAAAGATGCGGCAGTCCCGCCATTACAGGTTGCTCCGTCTGAAAATGATAAAGATCCTGTCCCCGAAAAATACAATATCCCGTTTGTAAATGTTCCTGAACCACTTATCACCATTGGTGATGCGACTTGAATATCAGCATTATTACTGAACGAATTATTGAAAACAACATTATTGAAATCGCTACCACCTGCATCAATGGTTTGTAAACCTGTTCCGTTAAATGATACGGTTCCTGTTCCTGCGTTAAATGTTCCGGAATTATTCCAATCCCCGGAAACATTAATCTGGGATATGTTGCCTAAGGTTAAGCCTGTTTCTATATTTAAATCGTGACAGCTTACTGCAGAACTTGCATTTGTTGTTGCAGCGTTTGAAGCACAAGGAGCATAAGCCCGCAGGAATACATTTTTTGAATTGTCAGGAATTGAAGAGGCCACGCTATAACCGGTTCCGTCATATATTAGCCAGTTTGACGCAGTTTCCCAGTTATTATCCGAGTTACCGGACCAAACATAATCTCCGATGGTCAGCATTGTTGCCGGAGGACTGTTTAGGGTTAATACAGGTGATGTTGCAGCTACGGTACATCCGTTTGAATTGGTAACGGTGACGGTATATGCTCCGGCTGATGTTATACTTCCTCCGGCATTATTTCCTGAAATACCGGATGACCATGCATAACCGGAAATACTACCAGATCCGGCAGTTGCATTGGCGTTTAATGTTGTACTTATTCCGTTACATATCGGATTTGAAGTGAAATCAGGAGATGCTGAAGGATTAGCATTGACAACGAGTGCCGGAGATGTTGCAGCAACAGTACATCCATTGGAATTGGTGACTGTAACGGTATATGTTCCGGCGGAGAATACAGTACCTGCGGAATTATTTCCTGCAACCCCTGATGACCATGAATATGTCGTAATACTTCCCGATCCGGCTGATGCATTTGCATTTAAAGTTGTCCCTGAACCACTGCATATAGGGTTTGAGGAAAATCCCGGAGATGCAGTCGGATTAGCATTTATAGTAACGGTTGCAGAACCTTCCGCTCCCCAGCATCCTGCAGCAGAACGTGATCTGAAATAATAAGTTCCGCTTGAAGAAACGGTTTGCGAAGAAGATGCTGTAGCCGTACTTGTTCCCCCGCTTGTAGTTCCCTGCCAGTAAATAGTCCCGCCTGAACCACCGCTTGCAGTTAAAGTCATAGAACCACCGCACTGAGTACCACCACCGCTAACCGTAACCGCCGCCGGTACAGCATTTATTGTGACAGTTGCAGAGCCTTCTGCTCCCCAGCAACCTGCCGCAGAACGTGATCTGAAATAATAAGTTCCTGATGAAGAAACGGTTTGTGAAGAAGATGCCGTAGCCGTACTTGTACCACCGCTTGTAGTTCCCTGCCAGTAAATAGTTCCGCCTGAACCACCGCTTGCAGTTAAAGTCATGGAACCACCACA